>NZ_JH601050.1:403235-418333 GCF_000245715.1 Paenibacillus sp. Aloe-11
GTTCGTAAAGCCTCGGTGGAAGCTGGAGGATTGGTAGCAGTTGCGAGGAATCCAGTGACTGCTGCTTATGCAAAAGCGAATGGTACCCCGGGAGCCATTTCCCGGGCAATCGCCGTCGGAGAAGCGATGCTGGCACATCGGGGCGAGGCTGCGATTGCTGCCGTGACCGCTGAGCTGGGCGGCAAGGTTATCGCTACCGGTGAAGTCACGGAGTGTCGGCTTGAAACATCAGGAGGCTTTGACGCCGGGGTGGTTCATATAACGGATAGCGGTCGGGTCTACGAAATGACCTTCTGGAATGAGTACATGTCGCTGGAGCTTGACGGGGAACGGTTAGCCACATTTCCAGACCTGATCATGACATTGGATATCGATACAGGCAGACCTGTAATCACAGCTGCCGTAGCCAAAGGACAGCAGCTGGCTGTTATTGCAGTACCGAAGGAACGACTTCTGCTGAGTACGACCATGTCTAACAGCAAATTGTTGCAAGCGATTGAGCCAATAATCCATAAGCCGATACTGCCCTACTTATAAAATATACAGGAGGAACGCAACGATGGCACTTCAACAAACATTAACCGTATTCGAAGCGCTGGACAGCGCGTATGTGAATGGAGAGCGAGTGAAGCAGCTTTTTGCTGGATATGAGGATATTGCCGTAACCGTAAAACAGGTGACCGGAGCGAAGGGGAGCACGGATTTTATCCATGTGCTTATTCCCGGTACAGAAGGTAAAAGCTCGGGAGGTACAGCACCAACATTCGGTATTGTTGGTCGCCTGGGCGGGATCGGCGCACGTCCATCCCGAATTGGCCTCGTATCTGATGCCGATGGAGCGATTGCGGCGGTGGCGGCTGCGCTAAAGCTGGCAGACATGCAGATTAAAGGTGATAGGCTGAAGGGGGATGTGATTGTCACCACCCACATTTGCCCGGATGCACCTACGCGCCCGCATGAGCCGGTTGATTTTATGGATTCACCTGTGGATATTATGGACATGAATCGCCATGAGATTGATCTCGGAATGGAAGCTATTTTGTCCATCGACACCACCAAAGGCAATCGTGTTATTAATCATAAAGGAATCGCAATTTCACCTACGGTGAAGGAAGGCTATATTTTGCGGGTCAGTGAGGATTTATTGCGTCTGATGGAACAGACTACGGCACAATTGCCTGTTACTTTTCCGGTTACGATGCAGGATATCACGCCGTATGGCAACGACCTGTATCATATTAATTCGATTTTACAGCCTGCTGTAGCCACAGATGCACCTGTAGTCGGTGTTGCGATTACAGCGCAGGCGGCTGTACCGGGATGCGGTACAGGGGCAAGTCATGAGATTGATATTGCCACTGCCGTGAGATTTTCAATTGAAACCGCCAAGGAATTTACGAATGGAACTTGTAGATTTTATGATCCGCAGGAATTTGCCAGAATCACCGCATTGTATGGCTCCATGAAAATATTGCAGACAGCAGGCAGTGCTCAAAGCCAGGGCTGATGCATAACAGGGCAGGCCGCAGGCTTGCCCTTTAACGTCAGGAGCGTAAAATAAAATGAAGCAAAGGCAGGGATTCAGGATGAGTAAGCTAGGGATGATTACGATTGGGCAAGCTCCCCGGTCGGATGTGGCTCCTATTGTAGAAAGGGCCTTGGAAGGCCGGGCAGAACTGGTACAGGCAGGCGCGCTGGACGGGCTTTCATCCGACTATATACAACAGCATCTATCGCCGTCGCCGGGAGAATATGTATTGACCTCGCGTCTGACAACCGGGGAGTCGGTGGTCATTTCACGTGAGAAAATCCAACCGCTGCTTCAGGACAAAATCACACGTATGGAGGAGCAGGGGATACGTACGATTTTGCTGCTTTGTACTGGCGTATTTCCCGGATTGCACACCCGAACGGCTTTTTTAATCGAACCGGATCATGTGCTTCCACCTGTACTTAAAGCCATGTCGAGCGGAAGAAGACTTGGACTGATTGGACCGCTCGAAGAACAGAGGGATAACCTCAAGCTGAAATTCACTCCTTACGGATTGAATCCCCAGTTTGCAGCGGCCTCGCCTTACAGTGGTAGTATGGAGGAATTTCGCCAAGCTGCCGGACAGTTCAAGGACCAAGCCGATCTTATTGTACTCGACTGTATGGGGTATACGGAGACACATAGAGAGCTGGTGACGCGTTATGCAGGGGTTCCGGTCATATTGTCCAATGCCTTGATCGGCAAGCTCGTATCGGAAATGGTGTAAGGAGCCTAAAAATAGGAGGTAAGAAATATGAGTCAACAGCGTATTGAAATCAGTAAAAATGTATTGCAAAAATGTTTGGGACTCACCGCCGGAGAGACACTTCTCGTTGTAACCGACGATGATAAAAAGGAATTGGGCGAGTCCATATATGAAGCTGGCAAGGCACTGGGAGCAGAAGCAGCTATTCTGACGATGAAGGTGCGCTCCAAATCAGGCGAAGAGCCTCCGGCTCCTGTTGCCGAAGCGATGCTTCGCTCTAGCGTTGTTGTATGTGTCACCCGGTATTCGCTGACACATACAAGTGCTCGCAAGCAGGCCGCAGCGGCGGGAGCTCGTCTGGCGACCATGCCTGGTATGACAGATGATATGTTCATGAACGGGGCCATTGCTGCTGATTATCCCAAGGTCAAGGCGCTGACCGAAGAGGTGACCGCATTGCTGACAGCAGCCAAACAGGTACGGATTGAAAAGGATGGGTATAGACTGAATTTTACCATTGAAGGTCGCGACGGTGTTCCCAGCACAGGTATGTATTTGAACCCAGGCGAATCCGGCAATCTGCCTTCCGGCGAAGCGTATATTGCTCCGCTGGAAGGAACGGCACAAGGCCAGATCGTAGTGGATGGTTCTGTGGCGGGAATCGGTGCATTAAAGGAGCCGCTCCTGCTGACAGTACAAAATGGCAGATTGACCGCTGCGGAAGGAGAAGCTGGACAGCCCCTGCTGGATATGCTGGGTGAAGGTGATGGCAGAATGCTGGCCGAGTTTGGTATTGGAACGAATGATAAAGCCCGCATTACGGGCGTTGTGCTGGAGGATGAGAAAGTATACGGCACGATCCATGTCGCTTTTGGCAGCAATAATACCTTTGGAGGAACGGTTGCCGCGGGTGTACATATTGACGGGGTCGTTCAAAAACCGGATGTATATCTGGATGATCGTCTGATTATGAAGGCTGGTCAATTGCTGGAGAGATAAAGGAGGAAATCATCATGCTTGGAATTATTAGAGTGCTCACCATGCAGGACGAAGCAGCTATCGGCCTCCACGGCCGGGTCATCGAGCAGCGCTACGGGCTGCCTGTTACCAGTGTATGTATCCCCGATCAGCCCAAGGGAATTTACGATGATATCACAGACCGGGAGGCAGTGCCCAAAATTGTGCTCGCCGCGCAACAGCTTGTTCAACAGGGCTGTACGTCTATCGGTATTAGCTGCGCGGCAGATCCAGCACTAGAGGAAACTCGCCAGGCTGTAGCTGTCCCTGTCTATGGAGCCGGATCCTGTGCAGCACATCTGGCTCTGACATCGGCCAGCCGTGTCGGCGTGTTGACCATTTTGGACGAGGCTCCACCATTAATTCGCCATATACTGGGCGAGTCTTATATCGGTACGGAGCGTCCCGAGGGTGTGCGGACGACGCTGGACCTGAACACTCCACAAGGCAAAGAGGCTGCCATGGCAGCGGCCCTGCGGCTTCAAGAGAAGGGGGCTGAGGTCATTGTGCTGGCCTGCACAGGTTTTGTAACGATGAACTTTGCACCAGAGCTGGAGCATGCGCTGGGTATTCGAGCCGTTGATCCGATTGTGGCGCTTGGTGCGGCTGCTTCGATACGCTGGCAGCCCCATCATGATGAAGCCCAGGCAGGGTAGTTTTTTAACTTGTTTATAAATAGCTTAATATCGAAATAAACCGTCTTTTCCGGAAAAGGGCGGTTTATTTGTGTTCCATCGAGCTCCTAAAAATAGGATTGGCCTGGATTGGATAGACATGAACCAGCGGTAAAAGGTTTTGTTTTGTGAGCTTTTTTGGTACACTATCCTGAAAATTAGATGAAGCAAGGACTTTGCAAAATAAATAGCAGGGTGGTCTGTCATTATGAAAATACCGGGTGTAACAGTTCAGGAGCTTATGGCAATCCCCGAGTTGAAGGAGGCAAAGGTATTAAGCGGAGAACAGGGGGTGAACCGGGTTGTCCGTTTTATTGACATTATGGAGGTTCCCGATCTGAAAGGCTGGATTCGGGAGGGGGTATTGTTGATGACAACCGCTTATTCTATCCGCCATGAGCCTGAGGTATTGTGTCAAATCATTCAATTGCTGCATCAGGGCGGGGCGGCGGCGCTTGCGATCAAGCCGACCCGCTTTCTCACGGAAATCCCCCGCAGTGCGCTGGAGGCAAGCAACGCCTGCGGTCTTCCAGTGATTGAAATTCCAGCCGAAATTCCATATACAGATATTACACAGCGTGTCATGGATATGGTGCTGAACCGGCAGGCAGAGCTGCTGCGGCGCTCGGAAGGAATCTATCGAACCTTAACCACGATGGTTCTGGAGAACAGTGGCATACAGGCTGTTAGTGACAATATAGCAGAATTGCTTAAAGCTCCGGTTGCTTTGATTGATAATGGAGGTCAAGCTATTGTCACTTCACCACAAGGCTGGGATTGGATGAAGGCGCAAGATTCTCGGCATTTTCCCATTAATGTGGATAAGCGCACGGTCGCCAAGCTGGTCATTGCCCGCAATGAGCTGGATGATATGGAGCAGGTTGGCATTGAACAGGCACGTCTGGTGATGGCGCTGGAATTAATGCGTGAAAAGGCGGTAGAAGATACGGAAAGTCGGCTGCGGGGGAATTTTATAGATGAGCTCATGACGCCTCCGGTGCCGCTGCGCCATGAGGTTGAGCGGAGAGGGCGTCAATTGGGATTTAACCCGGCTTATGATTGGGAGGTTGCTGTCCTGGAGAGTGCTGCGGCTCCGCCCGAAGAGACTCTTTCCGGATTGCTGAACCTGGAATCGGCCCGACGGCGGGTAGTGTCTCATATTGAGTTCCGTTCCAACCGGGCGGTATTGTTTTTGCCTACGCTTCATTCCAATGATCATCAAGACGGGGATGGTACTGAGGAGGAACGATCCTGGGCGGAAACGCTGAAGAGCTGGACAAGTGAAAAAGCTTTGGGCAAGGGTGATTATTATATAGGCATCGGAAGTACCAGAAAGCTGTGGGAGCTGCTCCAAAGCTACAATGAGGCACGGCGCGCGATTACGGTATCGCAGCGGCTGTATCCCGATCAACGTGTCTGCACATACGGCGATATAGAGATGCACTATATGCTTGGAGAAGCGATGGACACAGAGGAATTTTCAAATGTATTCGAACGCAAGCTGGGGAAACTTCAGCAATATGATCGGTCACATGGCAGCGATTTACTCAAAACGTTATTTTATTATTTGGAGAACAGGGGCAGTCTGATAGATACGGCGAATTATCTTTTTATACATCGTAATTCAGTAAAATACAGACTGGAACGGATCCGTGACATGACGGATTTTGATCTTAACGATCCACGCGAGCAGTTTATATGCCATACCTGTCTGATTCATTATTATTTGCGGGAACATAAGTAGACGGACGCTTGGCCTTGGGGCAGGGAGGGAAGAACATGGATAAAAAAATACTGGTAGCAGACGATGAGCCCAGTATTCGGAATGCGCTGGCCTATGCGTTAAAAAGGGAAGGCTTTGTGGTGGAAACCGCCGTTGATGGCGAGGACGCATTGGAAAAAGTACGTTTGTTTCATCCGGATGTGCTGGTATTAGACGTGATGATGCCCAAATTGGGCGGATATGAGGTGTGCCGCCGGTTGGAAAGTCGGAAGGGCATCGGTATTTTACTGCTGACTGCCAAAAACGATATCGTGGATAAGGTACTTGGGCTGGAACTGGGCGCGGACGATTTTATGAGCAAGCCGTTTGATCTGAGAGAGCTGCTCGCACGTATCAAGGCGTTGGTACGGAGGCTGGAACGAGAAGGAGCGCCTGCACCGGAAGGAACGGAAACGGTACTTGGACCGTTGCGGGTACGTCCGTCCAGCCGAACGGCTGAAATCGGAGCAACGACGCTGGATCTCACTCCCAAGGAATTTGATGTGCTGGCGCTGTTGGTGTCCCATGCCGGAAGAGTGTATACCCGGGACGAGCTGCTGGAGCAGGTGTGGGGCTTCGATTATGTGGGCGGAACACGGACGGTGGATATCCATATCCAGCGTCTTCGCAAGAAGCTTGGACCACATCAGGCGATATTGCAGACCGTGTATGGTATCGGCTATAAGGCAGAGAAAATAACGTGAATGAACATATATCGAATCAGCGAGAGAGCCTGTTTTCCACTGATGGACAGAAGCGCAATCGCAAGCGTACAGGCTTGAGTCTGCGTTGGAAATTTCCGCTGGTGCTGGCGGCTTTGCTGCTGTTTACGGTCGGTGTGCTGAGCTGGCTTGTGCTTACCGGGATTCGTACCAGCCAGACAGAACAAATGGAGCGCGGCTTAAAGCGTCAGGCTGAAATTGTGGAAATGCGCGTGAAGCAGTCCTATCTGTTGGGAGTGAGTCCATCGTCCGAGGCCTTCATGAAGAAGCAGGCCCCCCAACTCGCGGTGGAACTGGGCGTGTCCAGCAACATGCGCGTTATTTTATATGACCGTAAGGGGCATGAGGTTGGCAATTCGCTGCCGCTGGCTTTTAGAACGGATGTCAGTCAGGCGCTTTCTTATGCGCTCCAAGGCAAGATCGCCTACATTACGGAAGGCAGCACCATCATCTATTTGGCACCACTCCAAGGTCCGGAGGGCTTGTTGGGAGTAGTGCAGCTTCATACCTCCATAGAAGCACAGCAGCAGTTCTATCAGGCCATTGCCCGCTTGTTTCTATGGACGGGCGGGGCGGTGCTGGTATTGAGCTTTATTTTGGGCTTGGGCTATGTCAGCCGACAGACGAGGGACATCGGACGGCTGACTCGTGCTTCCGAGCAGATATCGGCAGGGCATTATCCTGAAGCGAGATTGCTTCGAAGGCAGGACGAGCTGGGGAGGCTGGATGAAGGAATGCTCCAGATGAGTCATGTGATCCGGGAGAGCATTACCGCGCTGGAGAACGAAAAGCTCCGGCTGGAAGAAGCGGTTCAGCGTTTGCGGGAGCTGGAGCAGCAGCAAAAATCTTTTATCGGCAATATTAGCCATGAGCTGAAAACCCCGTTAACCTCTATTCAGGCTTACGCTGATCTGCTGGATATGTATGGGGATGACCCGGAACTGGTGCGTGAAGCCAGAGAAAGCATCCACAAGGAAGCGAAACGTTTGTACGAGCTTGTAGAAGATTCGCTGCGGCTATCCGTGCTGGATAAATATGATTTTGAATTGCATGCGGAGGAAGTGGATCTGCACTCGTTGCTCGAAGATGCCGGGAGCCGCATCCGGGGAAAAGCAGCGAAGCGTGGACTTCATTTTTCGATAGATGCTGTTCCTGCCAAGGTATGGGGTGATCCCAAGCATCTGATGCATATTGTGCTGAATCTGCTGGATAATGCGGTGAAGTACAATCGGGATGGAGGCTGGATGACGTTATCGAGCCGGGTGGAACGGGATACCGTAATCGTGTATGTACGCAATTCCGGTCCGTGGATTCCCCGGGAAAAATGGGAAATGATATTCGAGCCGTTTGCTACCTTGAGTCATGATCGTTCCCGTCAGGATAGCGGTACAGGGCTTGGACTTCCTCTGGCGCGCAGACTGGCTGAGCGTATGGGAGGGGAGCTGCATCTTACGGCCTCGGGCGATGGTGTAATAGAGAATGCCAACGAGAATGGGCAAGGGAATGAATTTTCGCTTAAGCTGCCTTTGTTGGTTTTCGATAGCTCTCTGTCAACGGATTGATCGTCAGCTACAATCGTTAGCTACAGAGTTAGAAAATACCTCTTGTTTACAAGTTGGAAACAATCCGATGTATTCATGAGATGTTAAGGTATTAAATTGGGGGTATCGTAAACAAGGAGGTCGTATGACATGATCAAGAAACACAGAATGAACCACGTCCAAAAGAACGGCGTCCCTTGTGGCGATCATCCCCGTGCATGGCTTTTCCGATACAGAATCACGGGACTGCTCACAATGAGCGCAGTAGCTCTTGTATTGCTCAGTGCTTGCGGAATGAACGACGCAAGAGAAGGGAAACCATCGTCTGGTACGAAGCCGGGACAACAGCTTACGGTGATTGACACCGATGCAGCCCGGCAGCAGGTAACGGACGAGTTGGTGGTATCGTCCATCGACAAGCTGGGAGATGTCTACGCGAGGTCTTGGCTAAGTGACGAAGAGCTGATTGTGGAGAGACAGACCCGGCTGTTGATTCATAATGTAAAGACAGGCAAGGAACGGGCTTTGCTACCGGACCGCCAGGCTCCGCAATTGCTCGCTGTGGTATCACCGGATCAGCGCCATGTCTTTTTTACCGAGGGCAGCACCAGCAGTAAATATGATATTCGCGGCTATATTCTTGAACTAAGCAGCGGTAAGGTTACACCGATAGGCAAGCTGGATATGTCCAACGAAGTAAGCTGGGGGGATAAAGAACATCTGATTACAGGCGCACCGGACGGCAAAATTTATCTGATTGGTCTGGACGGCAAGGCCAAAGAATTGAAGTTTCAAGACCCGAATCGTACTGAACTGATTACTCATGTCGAAAAAGTGGGGAACGCCATATTCTATACAGGCAATGATAAGCAAGGGTACCGGGTGCTGAATCGGTTTACTATGGACCACCCGCAAGCTGTAACGATTGCGAATGGCGCTGCGTCCTTTGCTGTGTCGCCTGACGGTAAATGGATTGCCATTGAAAAAAGAAAATGGAACACCTCCGAACCTGCTCGCATGATTGTATTGGATGAACATGGCAAAGAGAAGGGAACCGTCGGTCAGGGGACTTTAATGAGCCGTGGAAGCTGGTCCAGTGACGGGTCCAAGCTGGCTTTTTCCATTTATGATGAGGATCAGCAGGGGATGAGAGGGTTGTATGTGTTTGATCAGTCCACGGGTAAAACAACTCCGGTCACGACCGACATCCAGTCCTATGACAGCCCTACGGTATGGAGTCCGTCGGCTCGATTTTTATCCATGTACCAGAATATTTCGGAAGGCGAAAAACAGCTGAATCAAAGCTATATTGTTCAATTCAAGGAAAAGTAGGTTCTTGATCCAGCCGTACAAAAAGGCGCATATCCGTTTTTCGGAATGCACCTTTTTTAATTCAGGCTGATTCTTTTCGTCTATACGTATTACACAAACTTGCGATGATGTTTCTTGCCGTCGTATGAGAATAAGGCGGGCTTACCCTCAATCACCGTTTCCAAATGAACGGCGCGGCCCCATAGCTGATACACATACGGGAGCGTGCGCTCCATATATTTTAAATCCAGCTCAATTCCTTCATACTGGTGTTTCAGCTTTAGCTCGCCTGTATGCAGATAATCACCGTCCTCGACGACGATATAAGGAGAACCCCCATTCACACGCGAAAATACAAGCTGATCCCGTATGTTTTCCCAGGATTTATCGGTGATTTTCCAATCCGGTCCCCGTTTCTCGAACACGTACAGATCCAGATCCTCTGTCAGTTTCTTGGTCATGTAATTGCGTATAAAAGAGGTGTCTGAGTCAAACTCCCGTACCTCGAACATTTTAGCGCGTCCTTCGCCCGGTTTGCGTCCTTGTCGCTCCTGCTCCTCACGGGTTGGGTTATCCCATCGCTTTTCAATATCTTCAAATATTTTAAGCCCCAAATAATACGGGTTCAGGCTTTGCTTGGAAGGCTGTACGACAGAAGCATTCAGCATCGCAAATTCAACGGTTTCATCCCCGGTCAAATCCAGTTCCCTGACAATCCGCTGATGCCAATACGAGGCCCAGCCTTCATTCATGATTTTGGTCTCCATCTGGGGCCAGAAATACAACATTTCATCGCGCAGCATCGTCATAATGTCCCGCTGCCAGTCCTCCAGCACCTCCGAGAATTCCTGAATAAACCAGACGATATCCTTCTCCGGTTCCGGTGGAAACTGCCGTATGTGGATGCCTTCGCTTTCCGTCGAATCCGGCTGTGGCTTCACGGTGTCCAGTGACCACAGATCATCGTAAGGCCCAGGGGGACGTTGGCGTTTTTCAGGTTCTTTCTGCTCCCGGATTTTGAGCTCCATGTAGCGTTGCTTATCCAGATGCCTTGGTTTGATAAGCTGTGGGTCGACATGCTCTTGTATGGCCAGTACGGCGTCGATGAAGGATTCGACGGCCTTCGAGCCGTATTCCATTTCATAGCTGCTGATTCGTTCTGCGGTGGCGGACATGCTTTCCACCATATTGCGGTTGGAGGTTGAGAAGCGGACGTTGTGCTTGAAAAAATCACAGTGCGCCAGCACATGGGCGACAATCAGCTTATTTTGAACCAATGAATTTCCTTCCAGCAGGAAGGCGTAGCAGGGATTGGAGTTGATGACCAGCTCGTAGATTTTGCTGAGGCCAAAATCGTACTGCATCTTCATTTTGTGAAATGTTTTTCCAAAGCTCCAATGGCTAAAACGTGTGGGCATCCCGTAGGCTCCGAACGTGTATACGATCTCCGCCGGACAAATCTCATACCGCATCGGATAGTAGTCGAGCCCGAATCCATCTGCAATCTCCATAATTTCTGATATCGCATATTCCAACTCCTTCTGGTCGGTGCTCATCCTGCGGTTCCCCCTTCCCGTTTGCGAAAAAAGGTACGCAAGGCTTGGTATACCTCGCCTTTTTCCTTGATGACATAATACATAAACTGATCCTTTTTAATGTTCTTGTAGGCTGACATCAGTGTGCTGCTGCGATTATATTGATTCACTTCTCCATAGCCGAACATATTGCTTCGCTTGATAAGTTCCTCGATTAGCTTCACACACCGCTCGTTGTCCGAGGTCAGGTTATCGCCATCCGAGAAATGGAAGGGGTATATATTGTAGCTGGAAGGAGGATATCGCTTGTCAATGATCTCTAATGCCTTGATATAGGCGGAGGAGCAGATGGTGCCGCCGCTTTCTCCACGGGTAAAAAATTCTTCCTCCGTAACCTCCTTGGCCTCGGTGTGATGCGCGAGAAAGACAATTTCCACCTTTTCATATTGACGGCGTAAAAAGCGGGTCATCCAGAAAAAGAAGCTGCGGGCGCAATATTTTTCAAAAGATCCCATCGAGCCTGATGTGTCCATCATAGCTATAATCACCGCGTTGGATTGGGGGATGGTTTTCTCTTCCCATGTTTTATAGCGGAGATCGTCCGGACTAATATGATGAATGCCCGGATTGCCCTCGCGGGCGTTGCGACGCAGATTTTCGAGAATGGTTCGTTTCTTGTCAATGTTCGCTTGCATGCCCTTTTTACGTATATCATTGAATACGATAGATTTAACCTCAATTTGATCCTTGTCTTTTTGCTGTAAATGCGGCAATTCCATTTCCTCGAACAGCATATCTTCCAGTTCTTCTATACTAACTTCCGTTTCCACAATATCGTGTCCGGGCTGATTGCCGGCTTTCTCGCCTTTGCCCGGTTTCTGGGCAGCAGGATCACGTCCGATGACATCTCCCACCTGACTGTCGCCATCCCCTTGGCCCACATGCTTTTGCTTTTGATAGTTATAAATGAAGCGATACTCATCCAGACTGCGAATCGGCACTTTAATAATCTGTTGACCATCCGACATAATAATATTTTCTTCCGTTATCAGATCGGGTAGATTTTGCTTAATGACATCCTTGACCTTCTGCTGATGACGTTGCTGGTCCTGGTACCCTTTGCGATGTAGCGACCAATCTTCGCGGGATACGATGAATGAATGTGGCTGGCGTGGTTCCGGCATTTGTTAGGCACCCCCCAAGTGGATACACGGCACAGTTTGGCCTTGTTGGTTATTAAGTATATTCACGGGGATGTACGATATGTGATGGAACTCGATTTAAATTCTTTCTATCCCAGCCACAATAGTCGAACTATAGCCATGCTCACAATACCGACAACGACGGTAGCCAGCAGGTTTTTGCTCCACAAGGCAGTCACCAGCGTAGGGAGGACAGCTATGAGCACTTGCCCATTCAGAGTGACCGAGGTTTCGGTCCGGACGAGCAGATTTTCCATCACGAGTGCTGTAAAAATACAAATGGGGATATAGGAGAGCCATTGCAGCACTGTCTTGGGCAGCGCCAGCTTTTGCAGCACGACGAAGGGAATGATCCTTGGGATCGCCGTGACGATCATGCCGCCGATAATGATATACAGGACATGGGGATGGATGTTCATTTGTCGGTTAACACTCCAATCGTTGCGGTAATCATCGTAGCTGCTATGACCGCGATATGCGATGGCACCCACCAAGATAAAAGGTACATCAGAACAGCCATACACAGCACGAGCAGCAGCCGGTGCTTGAGTTTGGAGGCCTGTATACTTTGCAGCTGAGAAATGAGCAGGGCAAGAAACATGGCTGGCAGGGCAAAGTCCAGACCCAAAGCTTCCGGCCTGGAAATCCAGTTCCCGAGAATCCCTCCCGCCACGCAGGACGCAATCCAGGCGAAATACGCCGTTATATTAAGCCCGCTCATCCAGCGATCGCTTACCTGTCCGCCTTTAGCCAATTTATCTGATGCTACCCCAAAGGATTCGTCTGTTAAAAGAACGCCGATACCTATGTTTTTCCACAGAGAATATTTGGTAAAATAAGGAGCCAGCGACGCGCTTAATAGCAGGTGGCGGGCATTCACAATGAATGTCGTTAAAATAATGACGGATGGAGGACTGGCGGTAGCCAGCATTGAACACATAATAAACTGAGACGCTCCTGCGTATACAAGTGCTGACATCAGAGCAATTTCTATCGTGCTAACCCCGGATGAGGCCCCCACTATACCTGCTGCGAACCCAATGCATACATAGCCGAGCAATGTAGGAATACAATCTTTAACCCCCTGTAAAAAGCTGAGTGAATCGGGCTCCGTTCCACTCAACTCCGTTGCTATGGACATTTCAACCTGACCTCCAGTGCATGATTTTTTATAACAGTATACAACGGAAGTTTAAAAATAATCAATATATTATACGTTTGTATGTTATATTGAATATCTCCTGTGGCGAGCAAGCTGTCTTTTGTGTATTCTTCTTATATAGACTTTTGGACACGAGGAGGCACGATCTGTGGATTCAATGCAATACATTATCGGCTCTAATTTAGCCCAAATCAGGAAGACTAGAGGACTTAGTCTGGATAAGGTGGCTGAACTAACAGGGGTCAGTAAGGGGATGCTGGCTCAAATTGAGAAAGGGAAGTCCAATCCTACAGTGACCACACTTTGGAAAATTGCGAACGGCTTGCACGTATCCTTTTCCACCTTTCTCAAAGAAGACCCCCCGCAAATCACGAAAATTAGCAGGGAGGACCTGCATCCGGTTATTGATGAGGATGGTAACTATTTTGTGTACCCTGTATTCCCGTATCATTCGGAAAAGAAGTTTGAGGTGTTCACGGTAAGTCTGAAGCCGGGCTTTACACACCAGGCAGAGAAGCATCTGGGAGAAGAATCGATTCTCATGATCCGCGGGGAAATGTACTTTGAAATGCAAGGGCAACAGCTCAAACTGAGCGCAGGGGATGCCATACAATTTCAGGTGTCCGACATACATACCTACCGCAATGATTCGGATGAGGATGCGGATTTTTATGTATTGATTTATTATGCGGATTAGTGGGATGATGAGGATAGCCTGAAACAGGCTTTTGCATGAGGATTTTGCAAAGTTCTGAGATATTAAAAGATAGCAACTAGGAAAAGTGAGGAAAGAGAACCCATGGAAAGCAAGTACATCCGAGAAACCTACTGCTTCAAGACGTCCCGTGTATTTCCCAACGACATTAACAATCATAACACACTTTTCGGAGGCAGACTGATGTCGTATATCGACGATATCGCATCAATCGCTGCTGCCAAGCTGTGTCGCACGAACACAGTTACGGCTTCTACGGATTCGGTGGATTTTCTACTGCCTATTCATCCGAGCGATTCCGTCACGCTGGAGGCATTTGTTACCTGGACAGGCCGCAGCTCGATGGAGGTATTCGTAAAGGTGATCCGCGAAGGGCTAATGACAGGCGACCGCAAAATTGCCGCTACGGCCTTTCTGACCTTTGTGGCACTGGACGAGCACAACCGTAAAGTGACCGTGCCGCAGGTGATTCCGGAAACAGAAGAGGAAATGCAGTTGCACCAGACGGCTCCATCGCGGGCAGCAATACGGCGTCAGCGCAGGGAAGAAAGCAAGCAGCTGGCGAGTTTCCTGACGACAGATTATCCGTGGGAAGTGTAACGTATCAGAGATCACCAACTTCATCATCCTTCATCATTTTTACGTAAAAAAGGAGCCGGTATTCCGTTGCAATCATCCATGATTGGCTCGGAATACGGCTCCTTTTGAAATTTATGAAATTCTTAAAATAAGCTGAGCTATTCTGCTTTAACTACACGGAAATGCTGATTCGTCCCGCCATTATCGCTCCATTGAATGGCCTTGGCTCCATCGGCGGTGGCACCTTCGGAAATGTCGATCAGCTTGCCGGTCGCCCGATTTTTCAGTTTGTAATAACCTCCGGTTACGGATACCAGCTGCCAATGCTGGCTGGACCAGCCTCCGTCGCTCCACTGCTCGATAACTGCACCATCTGTTGTTGCACCGCTTTCAACACCAATCAGCTTGCCGCTGTTGCGGTTCACAATTTTATAATATCCGCCGCCTGCATCCTTAAGCTGCCATTGCTGGCTGGCAGTTCCTGAGTTCGCGCGCTGCTCCAGGTCCACGCCGTCCGTCGTCGCATTGCCAATGATGCCCAGCGGCTTATTGCTCTTGCGGCTTACCAGTTGATAGTAGGCGTCCGGGTCAATGACCATTGGCGTGGTTACACCCTCCACTACACCACTGGCGGTGTCGAT
>NZ_JH601050.1:418390-429871 GCF_000245715.1 Paenibacillus sp. Aloe-11
AGCCACACGTATTGAGAATCCTGTACAGGACCGCTCCATGCCCCCGCCCAACGGTCACCCAAATACAGGTAAGAGGTCGTCTGCGTACCTTCAACTGGAATGACGTAGGCCGACTGTGAACCATAGGTTGTACTGTCCCCGAAGTTTATCGTATTGCTCCAGGTCCCTTCAATACTGGATGCCGTAGCATACTTGGCCTGATTGGGATTCCAGCCGGTTGCCCCGGATGTAATCAGGAAATAGACATCTCCTTTTTTGAACATTGCCGGAGCTTCACGATATTGTCCCGACCACAGTGTAGTCACCAGCGATTCAACCTGCAGAAAATCCGGTGTCAGACGATAAATGTTCAGATCGGCATTCACACGCGTCGTTGAGATCAGGTAAGCCGTTCCGTTGTCATTGTATACCGTCATATCGCGGGAATCGTGATCCAGAGGACGGAAGCTGCCTTGATACGTATAATCGCCATCCACAGTATCGGAGGTGGCAACTGCAACTCGAGCCTCGTTGTAGTTCACACCATTTTCCTTGTGCATCCACAATACGTATTTGCGTGTTTTTTCATTGTAAATCACCTTTGGACGCTCGATATTCGACACATTCAGCTCAGCTGCCGAGCTGCTGGTCAGCACATTTTTGCGAAACTCCCAGTTTTTCAAATCTGAGGAACGATAGGCGGATACCGCCTTGAACGTGCCATTCGGATTGCGATTTTCACCAAACCAATAATAGTAGCCGTCCACTTTAATCATACCGCCCCCATGGGCATGGACGACGTTTCCAGCAGTATCCTTGAACTGAATGCCATTCACAATATTCGCCGAAGCTGCTGAAGCGATTTTAGGTGAAAACATTTGGAAGATGCTCAACGTCAGCAAAATCGTAAGCATAATACACAGCAAGCGAACAAAATCGTATTTCATTGTTTCGTCCTCCTCTATGTGTGTTTTTTAAGCGCTTACATGAATGAGTTCTATAAAGCAGCTTTAAAGAGCTGCTCATCCCAATTGTATCCATATTGAATTGAAAGTGCTAGAGTAGTATATTGACCATGTACACGGCACACGCCATCCATATCTGACAGACTTCAATCGAACGGTGAGTGTTGCGAACGGGCTGATATCCATTACGGCATAGGAGGCGACCATGGAAATATACGCGATTGATACAAGCAAGCCGGAGGCTGAGGCTCACTATGAGCTGCTGTTAAATCGGGTTTCACTGGAAAAGCAGCAGAAGCTGGATCGTTTTTTGCACCGGGAAGATGCTCTGAGGGGCTTATACGCCGATGTGCTGTTAAGATGGCTGGCTTGTCGGCAATTGAAGATACCTAATGCCAGCCTTCAGTTTACATACAATGCTTTCGGCAAGCCTTCCTTGTTGAATACGCCAGCATTCCATTTTAATGTTTCTCATTCGGGAAAATGGGTGGTATGTGCCCTTGATGATCATCCGCTCGGCATCGACATTGAACAGCTCCGTCCTATTGATTTTGAGGTAGGCAGGGTATGCTTTTCGGACGCAGAGTATGATGCATTAATGCGTCAGGATGCAGACAGTCGCTTATCCTATTTTTATGATCTATGGACGCTTAAGGAAAGCTTTGTGAAGGCTGAGGGACAGGGATTAACATTGCCGCTAAAGTCTTTTTCATTTGAGTTGAGGGCACATTCGTTCATAGGCTTCACGACCGATGGCTTTACCACCGAGTATTGCCATTTTAAACAGTATGAGCTGGATCAAGATTATAAACTGGCTGTCTGTGCAGCCCATGATCACTTTGCCCGGCAGATACAGCAGGTAGATATAGCTACACTACAATCGGAGGTATCGACACAGGCGCAATTATGAAGGGAATAAGTGTTATAGCTTAAAAAGGGGATGAGCAGCGTTGACGTTCGTTTTATTTAAGCATGGCCGGTTGTATGGGGATTGGGCTTCCAAAGGAGATTCAATCGTGGTACAGCATGGCCGCATACAGGCCATCGGATATGCACGGGAGCTTGAATTGCAGCTGTCCGGCAAGGAGTATAAAACTGTGGATTGGGAAAACGCCTATGTGCTGCCAGGCTTAACCGATTCACATATGCATTTGTCCATGCATGGGTTGAAGCTGGCGATGCTGGATCTGACATCAGCTGCCTCCAAGCAAGAGATGCTGGACATGCTGCGCAAGCGGGTCGCTGTAACACCGCCGGGAGAGTGGATTTTAGGGCTCAACTGGAACGAAAATGCATTTATTCCTGTTGAAATTCCGGGTATAGCCGAGCTGGATGCCATTACAGATCAGCACCCGGTCTATTTGACCCGTACATGCTTTCATACGTTCTTGGCCAATTCAGAGGCATTTCGACGTGCGGGTATTAGCGACAGCACCCCTGATCCAGCCTCGGGAGCTTACGGGCGAGACGCTGAGGGACGGTTGAACGGATTGATTTATGAGGAGGCATCCTTCGCCTTTACAAGCGTACAGCCGGAGCCGGATTATGCGGTAAAAAAGGATACGATTCGACGGGCATGTCTGGATGCGATACGTCTCGGTCTGACGGCTGCGCATACGGAGGATTTACGTTTTTTGGGCAGCGTGGAGACGATGCAGCGGATTTACAAGGAACTGAGAGAAGAAGGCCTTGCCTTTCGTACACACCAGTTGATCTATCATCCATTTTTGGAAGAAGCGCAGGGACAAGGGCTGCGTGCAGGTGCCGGCAATGAGTGGTATAAGATCGGTGCCATAAAAATGTTTGCCGATGGCGCCATTGGCGGAAGAACTGCATTATTGTCCGAGCCATACAGTGACACTCCGCATACCCGCGGGATGGCGATTCAACCGCAGCCAGAGCTGAATCAGATGGTGGCGGCAGCCAGAGCGGCAGGCTTTCCGGTGGCTGTGCATGCCATAGGCGATGGGGCGGCGCAGATGATTTTGACAGCGATGGAGACCCATCCGCTTACGGAGGAAAGCGGTTTGCCGGATCGTCTGATCCACGGACAGGTGCTTACGGCTGAGTTGGTCCAGAGAATGGCGAAGCTGCCGCTGATTGCGGACATTCAGCCGCGTTTTGTCGCAAGTGACTTCCCATGGGTACTGGATCGGGTTGGGAAAGAACGGACAGAATATTTATATGCCTGGAAAAAACTGCTGGATGCAGGGATTCCATGTGCTGGCGGCAGTGACGCACCGATTGAGCCGCTGAGCCCTTTTCTCGGGATGCATGCAGCTGTAACTCGTACCAAGCCGGAAGAAACGCACGAGGGTTATCTTCCTGCCGAAAAGTTAGATATTCATGAAGCCATTCATTTGTTTACTACAGGAAGCGCAGTGGCAGCCGGGGAGGAGGATGAAAGGGGATGGATTGCTGAAGGCAAAGCCGCTGACTTTACGGTCATTGACCGCGATGTATCGGAAAGCCCGCAAGCTTTGCTTGACGTTAAGGTACGAATGACGGTTGTGAACGGGAAAATCGCGTACCAGTCGTAGGCTGGCAATATGTATGTATACCAACAACCTTCAACTTCACTTTTCACGTGAGGTTGAAGGTTGTTCGCTGTTACAAGCCACGCTGTTGGAATCGGTCTGCATTTTTGATACTGGACCACAGATCAGAGCTTGCCCCGCCCGGATACCAGTAGGCGATGCCTGCAAATCCTTCATCCTGTCCCAATCGATACTTAAGGGTAAAGGATCGTCCTTCCTCCAGCCATAGCTTATGCAGCTTCGTGTCTTTGTAAGACACCGTATACTGCTGAACATCCTTATTCCACACCGGTTTGGAAGAGGCATGGGATATGAGCTGATTTTGCTCATTTAGTGAAATATCAGAGGAAGCAACCGATTGGCCGCTCGCATTGAGCGTCCAATTCCTTGTAAACAAAGGCAGCGCCAATATTGCCTTGCTAGGATCGGTCGTTTGTTCAAAGCGTCTCACGCTTTCACGGAGCCATGGCAAGGAGGATACAGAGCCGGGAGTCGAGCTGCCTCCCCAATGCTCGTCGTATCCCATGAGGATCATATAGTCTGCCGCAGCGCCAAGCTGCTTATAATCAAAGGCGGCTGTCCAGTCCGTGCCGTAATCGGGCGATACGCAAATGGCCAGTACGGCATTCAGGCTTTTCAGCTTGGCTTTTAATTGCTGGATGAACAATGTGAGATTGGCTCGATCCTGACCGTCTACATTTTCAAAATCAATGACAAGCCCGTCCAATTTATGGACAGATACGGCATTGGCAAGTTGATTTATGGTTTTACTGCGTAAAGCCACACTGGACAAAATTTGATGGGTCATTGTCAGATTGGAGCGATTGCCGACCATAGCCCAGATTTTTTTATGATGCTGTTTGGACCAGGCAAGAAGCGACGAATCCGTATAGTCGCTGAGGCTGCCTGTTTCGTTCAGAAAAAACCAGCGTGGTGACAGCGTGTTAATGTTGGACTGCAGCACGGTGTTTTCAAACTGCTGAACGGTTTGATCATATTGCCACCCTAGTCGGATAGAAGTGGCGGAGGAAGCGGTTGGCCGGGCATGCTGCGTGGAATACGCCAGCAGACGTTCCAGTATGGCCGCTGTTTCTTCTCGGGTGAGGGAAGATGTGGGGGGAAAATACTTATTTTCACCTTTCATAAAGCCGTAACGATTCACGGTGTTGACAGCTTCAAGCGCCCAATCTGCAATCTCATCAGCATCTGTGAAAGAGGAAGTGGCTTCTCCTGATCCCCCTGAAGAGCGGATAAGACGTGCGATCATCAAGGCCGCTTCTTGTCGGGTTACAGAATGGTTGGGCTGGAATGTAGCGGTCGTTCCTCCTTGGACGATATCAAGCTGGGAAGCAGCTTCGATCCAGCCGTAATACCACGCCTGTTTGGATACATCCCGATAGGAAGCAACGGTCGCTTTTACAGACTGCAGACCGAGCGTGCGATCCAGTGCAGTAACCCATTCGGCTCTCGTAACTGCTTTTTTGGGGGAGAAGTAGCCTGGTTGTGTACCAGTCAAGATCCCTTTTGCGTGCAGGGAAATGATAGATTGATAGGCGTAGCTGTGTGAAATATCCTGAAACGCTACGCCGGATGCTGCTGCCGGGGCAGCTAAATATGAAGTGGATGTGGTGAATATCGTTATGGCTGTAGTCGCTGCCAGGGTGAGCCGGGTTAACCAACGTGATCGCTTGGAACTCATACCGAATAACCTTCTTTTTTTATGATAGATTGTAGATACATTGATCGTCACTCGACGAATAATACTATCAAAAATAGTAAAGTTATTCATTGCTAAATTGCTGGAAAAATATCAAAAACCCCGCTACCTGTAGGGTAAGCGGAGCTAGATTTTGAAACTATGCTTTTTTGGCATACATAATACCTATGGTCTGAGGTCCACAATGACTCGATATGACGCACCCGGCTGTAGCCAACAGCACCTCTTGTGCATTCGTTTCTTCCTTCAAACGAGCTTGCAGCATGAGTGCATCTTCCTCGGCCAAAGCATGTACGACAATGATGATGTCGTTATCCATCTGATCCCGCTGGTTCAGGGCATTTTGCAGCATCTGATCCAGTGCTTTTTCACGTTTGCCACGGACTTTGTATGCAGGCGTCATTTTTCCGTCAATGACTTTGATGACCGGACGAATTTTGAGCAGACTGCCGATCAGGTTCTGCATCCCTGAGCATCTGCCGCCTTTGTACAGATATTCGAGTGTATCAATGACAAATTCCGTATCCACCAACGGTCGGGTTTTCGTCAGCATCTCCACAATCTGCTCCATCGTATTGCCATTTGCTGCTGCGCGTACAGCTTTCATCACAAGCAGGCCAAAGCCGCATGATAAATTCAGAGAATCAAAGACCGTGATGCGGCCTTCCGGGAATTCAGAGGCAGCGAGCAGTGCATTTTGATACGTCGAAGATAGCTCAGAAGACAGACTGATATATAGAATGTCGTCCCCTTGTTCTATGTAGGGAGAAAAGGCTTGAATAAAATCAGCTGGAGAAGGTGCAGCGGTGCGCGGCAATTGTCCCTCGCGGCTTACACGCTGAAATAATTGTTCCGGCTGAATGTTCACCCCGTCCTGTAATGCTTCATCACCAAACACGGTATACAATGGTACAATGCTAACCTCGTATTGTTGGCGCCAGTCGGCAGGAATATCACTGGTACTGTCCGCAAAAATTTTGATTTTGTTCATACATAGAATCCTCTCTGTGTGATGCGGGAAAATTATAAAGATTGTACGGAGGAAGGATAAATATCCGCAGTGCTATTCGGAATGGCAAGGCCGATGGCAAGAAGTGCAATAAAGCCCACAATAATGAGTGCATTAATGATCAATCCTGTGATAGCAAAGGCCTTCTTACGGTTTTTCAACGCGATTCCAATAATACCGACTACAAGTCCGCTACAATTCAGCAACAGACTGCCTAGAAAAATAAAAGGAAGCAGCACGGTTCCGGTTTGTTGCAGAACGACTTCCGGATTCATTGTTTGGTACTGGCTGAAATGAGCAAGCAGATTAATGACCATAATAGCCATAATAATATATCCGATCAGACTGACGAGCGACATAATAAAAGAAGCAATTCCGGGACCGGAGTGCTTGAGCTTGACCGGAGGCTGGAACACAGGAGCTTCTGAAAAAACAGGGTGCTCCTCAGACACAGCAGGCTTTTGCAAATCAGGATCTTGGTAACTCATGGTTTCAACTCCTTGAACATAGTCCGAACAGGTACTAATTTTCCACAAAATAAACAAAAAAGCAAGCCGTCTTACACATTACCCTCCAATAGGCAAGGTCTAAACATCAAATTCTGCAGGAATTCAACCATGCAGGCTAGCTGGTAAACTTCATACCTATTCGATAAAATAGAAAGAACGTTGGGATTAATGAATGAGAAGAAAGGAGTACATAAATATGCAACGCAGATGGATAATTGTGGGATCTATAATGATGCTGTTGGCAGTAGCCATTGGAGCGTTTGGAGCACATATTGTGAAAGCGCGAATTGACGCGGATGCATTAGCAGTGTATGAAACAGGTGTAAAATATCATATGATTCATGCTGTCGGTTTGCTGATCATTGCATTGGCTGCCGGGCAATGGGGGGCTTCAAACCGTTTAAGATGGGCAGCGCGTCTGCTGTTCACGGGTATAATTTTGTTTTCCGGCAGCCTGTATGTGCTAAGTTTGACCGGAATCCGTGTCCTGGGTGCTATTACCCCATTGGGGGGCGTTTGTTTTATTGCAGGCTGGGTATGCCTGGCCTGGACCGCGATGGGGCTGAAGAAAGAGGATTAGTGACCCGATTCGGGAATACGAAAAAAGAGAATCAATAGGAAAGCTATATGCTTTTCCTATTGATTCTCTTTTTTTCATGCTTTAGTTCGTGTTGAAAGTTATTGTGTTTACGTTGTGATTTCATCAATTTCATTCATTTTAAAGGAGTACACTTGCTTCTCATCCACATGATACACACTCAGCAAGTTGTTAGCATGATCCAGGTTGAGAATGCGGCAGGGAATGCTGCGTTGTCCGCCATAGCGATTCACGATTAAACGCACAAGTGTATTATCTTGTATATAGCGTTGAATCCATTCATATGTGTTAAGTTCTTGTTGTGTTGCAGGCTTTGGCTGTGTGCGGGATTGTTTGATTTCTTGAACGGCAGCTGGCTTAGTCATAACCGCGGCGGACTTCTTTTTGGAGAACTTCTCCGCAAGCTTAGTGGCAGGGTCCAATGAGTCGTTACCAGACTGTTTTTTTAGATACAAAGCAGCTTCGATTAAATTGCCAAGTTCGATGCCAGATTGAATCCGACTATCGGCAATTTGATCATGTTGGCTCAAGAGGTTAAGCAAGAACTGAAGGGCCTCTACGTTCGAACGACCTTTAACTAATACATCAACATTAAATAAATAACTGGTTTCGTCTTGATTTGATTCCTTTTTCATACATCCTCCAGCCCAAGCCCTGGGTATATAGTCTTTTATATTATTTATCAATATATCATTAAAATGTAATCTATCATAGTACCTTAGGCCCTAATATTGGATATTAACAAAAATTAACTCTGCATAAAGACCTAGCATGAAAATTTCTTGGAACTGTCCGAATTGTAGGCTTAAAGCCCATATAAATATATATCGAGAATAAATGAGGCGGAGAGCGAAATCAAGAGGTTTAAATTTTAAATATTTTACAGTTAGCAAAATAGGAAAAGACCCCTCAATAAAAGGGGTCTTCGGCATATCCAAAACGTGGTCATATTATTATAATTGCTAAGAAAACAGGTTTTAGCATGGCCCCGTATTGGGCACAGGTCCATTCATGTTCATAGTCATCTCCCTTTGCTTTACTGGTTGGAGTAGACACGCACATATGGATGGAGGACCTCTGGTTTAACGGGGGACTTTTTTTCGATGCATTCGAATTCCTCCCAAAGGATTTTCTTATCGGAAGCGTGGGTTTAATTTCACCTGTGAGCCCTTGCCGCCCGTCTGGATTCCAGTGTCCTTCACTCCGGCTTCCTTTAGGTCGACCAGCAGCCGCTCCAGCACCGCTTTGGCGACAGGGGCTTCCTTCGCGCCGGATGATTTGACAACCAACTGTACTGGTTTGCCGGAACGCAGATATTTCTCCGCCTGACGCAGCTTCGTATCGTAATCATGCTCTTCAATATGAGCAGTGAAGCGCAGCTCCTTGATTTTTTCTTTACCGCTCTTTCCAACAGCTCGCCCGACATTCGTTTTGCGTGCTGCGGACTCTTTTTGCGCGAGCGCTTTCCCCTTGCCCTTCGGAACCAGGGCGCAGGGCGGTGGGCTGCTCATCAATGAGGTACAGACCAGGTCCGCCCCTTTGGATCGGGCCATAGCCAAGGCTTCTGCCTTGGAGACCATACCGAGCTGCTCTCCTCCGAGTCCGGTGAGCATCACCTCGTCCGCCTTAATTTGCTCGTTGATTAATACTGCCACGTTAATGCAGCCTCCCTTAAAAACAATGATAAAGCTATCATAAACGGAACCCGTTTGCGATTCAATTTGGATTTCTGACTAACGAGTAGCCGCACTTTGCAAAAATTTGCTGCTTACACTATTTCAATAGAATCCTTATTGACAAAAATCGTTAACCCCTATACCCTTTTTAGTGATAATGATAATCATTGTCTAAGGCGACGTATACATATAGGGGTGAATGAAGAGGAATGAAGAAAAAGTGGAATGGTCTACTGTTGTTTATGGTCTTTACTATTATGCTGGGCGGTCTGCTGGCTGGCTGTGGTCAGGTGGGGGATAGCTCGAAGACGGGAGCCAGTCCGGGACCTAAACAGACGACTCCAGCGGCTGGACCAGTGATGGTGCAGGATGATCATGGGGAAGTCAAGCTGGACAAGCCAGCAGAACGTGTCGTTGTACTCGAATGGACGTTTACCGAAGATCTAATTGCACTTGGGGTGCAGCCTGTCGGAAATGCGGACAATGCAGACTACAAGCTGTGGGTGACGCCAGAGGCGAAGCTTGCTGATTCCGTTACGGATATAGGCACACGGGGTGAACCGAATCTGGAAGCAATTGCGGCGCTCAAGCCGGATCTTATTATCTCTAACGCAGATAATAATGCAGCCATCTATGCACAACTTAAGGGGATCGCACCAACGATAGAATACGATCCTTATAAAGGGAACGGCTATGATTATGACCGTATGGTCGAAATTTTCAAGCAGATCGCTGTGGCTACCGGAAAAACCGAGCAGGCTGATAAAGTTCTAAGTGAGCTTGACCAGCATTATGTAGAGGCAAAGGCTGCATTGGAAAAAGCGGGAAAAACGAACTTCCACTACGCGCTGACACAGGCCTTTACGGCTCAAAATGCCGCCAGTCTACGCATGTTCAAGGACAACTCAGTTGTAGTGGAAACACTGTCGAAAATCGGCATGGTGAACGATTGGAAGTCGGACAAGACTGAGAAATACGGATTTAGCACCGTTGGCATCGAAGCCCTGCCTGCTGTACAGGACAGCAATTTCATCTACATTACGCAGAAGACGGACGATGTATTCGGAACCGCCATGAAGAACAATTCGGTCTGGAACGGACTGAACTTCGTCAAAGGCAAACGAGCCTATCCGTTGGATGGAACAACATGGACGTTCGGTGGCCCAATCTCATCCAAAGTGCTGGTTGACCAAGTAGTCGGGGTTCTGACGAAATGACCCAGACAGGCACAGCAGGATTGTCGAAGGTCTGGCGTGTAGGGGGCATCTTTGGGGGCGGTTTGGCCGTCCTTGCTGTGCTTTTTTTTGTAAGCTTGTGTTATGGAGAGTCATCCATACCATTGCGTACAGTCATTGAGGCGTTGGTCCAGCGACAGAATACACTGGACCACAATATGATTTGGGATTTGCGAATGCCACGCACGGTCATTGGAATCCTGGCTGGCGGTGCGCTGGCGATTGCTGGTGCATTGCTGCAGGCGATTACCAAAAATCCGCTGGCAGCTTCTGATACACTCGGAATTAACGCTGGAGCCTACTTTGTAGTTGTGCTTGGTGCGGTGATGTTCCCTGGCTTACTGCATCAAGCGCCGTTTCTGTTCGCTGCCATAGGCGGTCTTCTGGCGGCAGTGCTCGCTTATTTCATGGGCGGCGGGCGAAAGGGAAGTCCGATTCGATTGGCGCTTGCGGGCTTGATTGTATCTATGGTCCTCGGTTCATTTACCGGAGCACTGCATATCTTTTATTCCTTTGAAACACAGGGGCTGTTTCTCTGGGGTTCCGGCTCACTGGTGCAAAACGACTGGAGCGGTACGATTTACGCTTGGCCCTGGGTCGTAGGGCTTTCAATTATTGCAATTCTGCTGTCGAGGCAGTTCGATGTGCTCGATCTGGATGAGTCTACATCCACGTCCCTGGGGCAAAGGGTTGGTTTGACGCGGGCTGTGGGTATTGTATTGTCGGTACTGCTGTCGACGGTTACGGTGAGCGTCATCGGGCCTATCGGGTTTGTGGGGCTGGTTGCTCCGCATTTGGTACGCTTAAGCGGCCTGAAAATGCACCGCTGGGTACTGCCCGGCACTTTCCTATGGGGAGCGCTACTGCTAACGGGCGCTGACGTGCTGGCGAAAATGGTTCACCAATCAAGCATGAATCTGCCAACTGGAGCGGTCATGGCATTGATTGGGGCCCCGTGGTTAATTTGGCTGATTCTCTGGAAGATGAAGCTGCCCTCCGGCAGTGGCGGACAGTCTTCAATGAACATAGGTGTCCGTGCACGAAAATTGCCGTTCGGCAGGCTGGCCACGCTGTTCGGGTGCGCAGCTGTGCTGTTGACCGTATTCAGCCTGATGTTTGGGGGAATGCGTATTCCGGTAGGCGATCTGCTGTCTGGATTGTTCGGCGGGGAGAGCGCGAATTCGGCCTTGCTACAGTTCCGAATTCCACGCACGCTGGTGGCGGCCGGGGCAGGCATCGCGATTGCGGTTAGCGGC
>NZ_JH601050.1:430043-430280 GCF_000245715.1 Paenibacillus sp. Aloe-11
GGCGGTGATTTTCTTTCTGTCCTGGAACAAGCATCTGAACCCGTCTGTTGTGATATTGCTTGGGATTGCCGTATCGGCAATTGGATCAGCCGGAATTCAGGTGTTGATCATTCAGGGCTCACTGTGGGGCAGCACGGGGTATATCTGGCTGACGGGCAGTACCTACGCTCGAAGCTGGGGACAGGTGATGACGATTCTGGCCTTTCTACTCGTGCTGCTGCCAGTAGCCTGGTGGCT
>NZ_JH601050.1:430414-480981 GCF_000245715.1 Paenibacillus sp. Aloe-11
GATTGGCTTCATTGGATTGATTGCTCCGCATATCGTGCGCACGCTGATCGGGCACCATGTACGCCAATCCATTATTCTGTCAAGCATTTTGGGAGCGGTAATGCTGGTGCTGGCTGACACGATCGGACGGACGGTGCTTGCACCGACGGAGATTCCTTCCGGGCTGCTGATCGCCCTGATTGGCGCTCCATATTTCCTGTACTTGATGTATCGCTCCAATCAAAGTAAATCAGTGTAGTGAAGCTGTACATGATAAGGCTGTTCCCAAACGGATTTTCCGAGGGGGAGCAGCCTTTTTATGTATTGAGTGCAGTTGAAGTAAACGTGCGTTAAACTAGAGAGGGAAGATGGAGAAATATTCTACACGTTGAGCAAAAAAAATGATGTATGGGGTGATGCTGAATGCATTTAAATTGGACTTCAATCTTGATCACAATTGTAATCGTTGGCGTGATATTGACGTTGTTCATCTGGGGAGTAATTTCCTTGATTAAGCGTCTTCGGTGAACTCGAAGGATGCAGTCATCATTTTAAGAATGCATCAATTATTGGAGGAATCTGATAGTAAAATCACAGAAATGTTCCAGCTTGTTGAGGAGTATTTAAAAAGAGGGGAGAATAGTAGGCAATTAGTGACACATGCAATTCGAACTCTAGCAAGGGCACGTAGTGCAGTGACATGATTCGTATGTTTGAAAATTAATAGAGCAAATTTCTATGTAAACCCTACCAAAAGGGAGCTTAAGTAAGTATCTGAAAGGTATATGATAATGTTCCAGAAGATGGTACAATGGATTGCGGAAAGGCTATACAATCATCGGATTGCAATAGTCCTCTTTAAATGTTGATTATCCTAACAAGTTCCTGATAAGGGGTGGTTAAATTTGTCCAATACAACCACGATACTCACAGAGATAACGAAGCATATGAAAGATCATGATTTAATTCTAAGCGACCTAGCGAGAGAAGCAGGAATGAATCCGGGGACCATGAGTAGTGTTATTAATGGGAATCGTACTCTTTCAGTGGATCAGCTGGATCGAATTACGAAAGCGATGGGGCATCCTGTCGGCTATTACTACGAACGTTATGTGTCTGAATATTTAGCAGAGGCTAACCCGAATTGGCGTCGAATGAGTCCTTTCTTACATAATTGTGCAAAATTAAATAAATTGGACTGTATTCACGAAGTTGTAAATCTGTTGATGGATAAACTAGGCTATTCAGAATCCTTATTTGAGCTTGCGGAAGAACTATTTCATGAGAAGATGTACCAGGCGGCAGCCATACTTTATGAAAATGTAGCTGTAAGTGAGAAGAAACAATACTCAGAACGTTTGGCGATGTGTCAGTACCGCTTGTTCCAAACAAGGCAAGGAGACAACCAGGAGAAAAACTATGAAGCAGCAGTTCAATTTGAAATATATGTTGAACGGTTAGATGAGATAGATCAGCTAGAGGCGTTAAAGGATTTGGCGAATACATATCGTTCGTTACGTAAATGGGACAAAGTAGAATTATTCGCTAAAGCTCTAGGAAATAAGGCCAAAATTCAATATAATTTGGAGCAAAAAGGGTATCGTGTAAAAAAAGGAAATGCGAAGAAACCTAATTTTCCTTTGTTTGCGTATTGGGCATTCTCGCATTTACTTCGTGCACAAGCCTGTGATGAGAGAAAAGATTATGAGAAGGCACTTCAGCATATTAGAAAGTATACTGATTTAAGCTGGGTTACGGATACAGATGAAGAAACTTTGGAATGGAAAAACAAATATGAAGACTGGGCGGTAGTAAATACGTACGTAAATAAGCTTCTTTCTGGCGATAAGAGTGTTCTTCCCAATTACGTAGCTTATATCTCTTCAAGAAAAGACGAGGTTCTGCCCGCGCTTGATAATATCCTTGAGGCGGCTAACCGATATCAATTTGATGTAGATGATATTTTAAAGCAATTCGAGGCGAATATTTCATCCTATCTGGAAGAACAGAAGGTTGAGAGCTTTTATACTCAACGTTTTATAACAGAACGCTTTGTGCATTTTTCAAAAGAAATAGCAGTTTACTATTTGACCAAAGGAAGATTTTCTGATGGCTTTCAATTTTTATTAAACTGTTTGGAAAAATCTGCATCCACCAATAATAAATCGTATATAATTAAATGTATGAGGCTGTATGAGTTTTATCAGGAGTATGCACCATCTGAGACGAAGACAGCGTACAGAAATTTAATGCACGAGGTGGATAAAGATGAAACGTAAAATATTTCTGACCTTTTTAGCAAGCAGTTTTATGTTAGTAGCGATAGTGACTATGCCCTTATATTTTTATAATCAAGGGTCCAGCCATCAATCAACTCACCATGGCGAAATGTAATCATTTCGTTTAGAAATAAGATGATATAATTAGTGAAAGGGCAAGATGGTATGATCCGTCTGGTCCTTTTTTTATATCACCTGTTTTATTGTACATGCACCATAAGGCTGCTGCGGATACATAGAGTAAGTTTAGGAATAAAGAACCAAATTCATGTCGCATTGTGGAATATATTGTTTTTAATGTAGATAAAAAGAAAAATAATCGGTATATTGGTATAGGAATGATATTCCAGCGAAAAGTCTATTTCATCAGGATTGATTATAAGATTCCAAATTTCCTAAGAGGGGTGCTAACCTTGAAAAAACTATTGGCTTCCAAGACAAAATTTTTTTCTATGGTCGGAATATTATCTATTGCCGTGATTTCTATTAGTTCCATTTCTTTTGCTACTAGCTTTACCGGGGGAAGAAGCTCAGCCAATTTTAATGCATATTATGACTCCTCGGTTTCTAAAAATGGCTATACTGGTGCCTATGATACCGCACGTTCCGATTGGAACGCTGCGTCTGGATCAGTAAACATTGGTAAAACGACATCGACGAGTGGGAACCCAGACAGATATTATGTCGGTTCTACAGCCACTTCTGGTTTATTGGGATTGACAACTCCGTATAAAACATCTGGTGGTGTAGCGGGGGTAAGCGATAAATGGGCATATGCCACAGTGGTGATTTATCACAACCAGATGCAGGCTTATGGTATGAACTCCGTGCAAAAAACCTCCAACGCAACCCATGAGGTTGGCCATACGTTATCTCAAGCACATCCATCAACTTCTAGCAGCTCTGTTATGAAACAAGGTATCCAGTCTATCGGTGTTCAATCCTATGACAAGCAATCCTTAATTGCTAAGTGGGGAAACTAATTAGCGTAATAACTAATTTGGGAAAAGGGGTACTGTTATGACTTTTAATAAAAAAATAAAGTTGGGTATTTCTGTATTAGCGATAGGGGGATTCATTGCTTCAGGGAGTCTTTTTTTTACATCTACGAACGCTTCTCCAAAATTTTCAGAACTGAATACTCCCAAAATTTCGCTGGAAGCTTCTTATATTGATTATAAAACTGTAAGCGAATTGGACTCCAATGCAGAGCTTATTGTGATAGGGACTCCTTTGCAGGGGTTTGATGATCGACAACATATCGTTACAAGCTTTGATGATGGTACGATACAAGACTTTTATACACTTACGAATATAAAAATTGATAAAGTAATTAAATCACCCGAAGGCACAGCATTAAACGTAGAAGAACCTCTGTCTATCGTGGAACCGATTTCTTATATTGATGATGCCGGAGGCAAGAAAAAAATAGCCTATGAGGATTATAGTGAATTGAAGCAAAATGAAAAAAGTATTATTTTTCTCAAAAAAAATACACAAGGGCAGTATAGTGTAATCAATATGGATCTTGGCAAGTTTGCTATTGAACCCTCATCTCAATCTCCCAGTTCTTCGGTGGATAAACAAGACTCCAAAGAACAATTTAGAGAATCCGTGTTGGAGAAATATGGATTGAAATAAATTCGAAAAAAGACCTGTTTTTGAAAGAAATCAAAGAACAGGTCTTTTTAGTTAATTTTTAGTTTTCACGAGTAATTTTTTTATTGAATTTGTGGAGTTGACTGATAGCTTATATGCAGTATAGGGATCTTTCTTATTTATATACATAGCATTGCTGGTCGAATCGTTGGGGTTAATCCATAAATAATAAGACTCTTCAGTTTCATCCTTGTGGAAAGTAAGCTCGTAATTTGGAGAAGCTGTATTAACAATACCTGATATTTTTTCTGATGTATTCATTGCATTGATAAAAATCTTAGTGTCAGTTTTATCCTTGAATGTAGCAAGTACATCTTTTTTAGTCAGCTGTTGTAGAGTTGCGTCCTGTTGTAGTTTATAAACGATTAGCGTCTCCTGTTCCTTTGCGCTTTGAGCAATAACTTCTTTTTCTGCGATAGAGCTGTAAGTAGTTATTAACAACAGCACGATAGTCAAAAATAAGATTCTACTTTTCCGCATAATAAGAGCTACCCTCTTTCTGAATTTACCTATTTGCTTTATAGACGATCTATATTGGAAAAATGTTTCAGTTTGAAAAAAGGGAAGGGCCTATAGCCCCGAAAAGGTATCTAAAGTAAATAACTGAAAGGTATATAGCTTTGTTCCAAAAGATGGTACAATCATGGGTAATAAAATGATTTATTCAACTACATATGGCGAGTCTACGTTGAAAGGGTGGTTTATTCATGAAAATCACACTTACGATTAGAGCAGAATTGGAACAATATCTAAAACAAAAGGGCTTGAGCATGACCGAGTTTGGACACATCGTTGGTTTAAATGTAGGTACGGTTAGCAGTATTGTTACTGGAAATCGTGTTTTATCCGTTAACCAATTGGATCGCATAACTACCGGGATGGAATTACCGCCAGACTATCTTTATGAACGTTTCATTGAAGAATGTATTAAGGAAGAACCGCTGAACTGGCGAAGAATTAGTCCTTTTTTGTACCGATGCGTGGAGCTTGACCGACTTGATTGCTTGCAGCGCGTTGTATTTCTGCTGTTGGATAATCCTAAATATTTGCCATCGCTCTTTGAAGTTGCTGAAAATGTATACAAAGACGGTTACAATGAAGCAGCGGCGTTCCTGTACGAAAATGTAGCAGTAAGCGAGAAGAATCAACATTCGGATAATTTTGCAGTTTGCCAGTATCGATTGTTTACGATTCGTATTGGAGACGATCAAGAGAAAAACTATGATGCAGCTGTTCAATTTGAGCCTTACGTTGAACGGTTAGATGAGATAGATCAGTTAGAGGCGTTAAAAGATTTGGCGAATACATACCGCTCGTTGCGAAAATGGGACAAAGTAGAACTATTCGCTAAAGCTATGGGAGACAAGGCTAAAATTCAATACAAACTGGAGCAGCAGCGACACCATGTGAACAAAGACAATTCGAAGAAACCCAATTTTCCTTTGTTTGCTTATTGGGCATTCTCGCATTTACTTCGTACACAAGCTTGTGCCGAAAGAAAAGATTATGAACGCGCGTTTCATCATATTAAAAAATATACTGATTTAAGCTGGGTTAGAGACACAGATGAAGAAACTTTGAAATGGAAAAATAAGTATGAAGACTGGGCGATAGTAAACACGTACGTAAATAAGCTTCTTTCTGGAGATAAGAGTGTTCTTCCCGATTACGTAGCTTATATTTCTTCAAGAAAAGACGAGGTTCTTCCCGCGCTTGATAATATCCTTGAGGCGGCAAATCGGTATCATTTTGATGTAGATGTTATTTTAAAGCAATTTGAAGGAGAAATTGCCTCTTTTCTGGAGCAGAAAAAAGTGGAAGGGTTGTATACTCAACGCTTCACAACGGAGCGATATACTCATTTCTCAAGGGAATTGGCGATCTATCTTTTGCGTAAGGGGAGGTTTTCAGACGGCTTCACATTTTTGTTCAGTTGTTTGGAAAGGTCTGCTGAAGCTAATAACAAAATACAAGCCATCAGATGTATGAGGTTGTTTACACATTTTAAAGAACATGCATCTGCTCATACGAAGGCAGTCTACGGAAATCTGATTAAAGTGGTTAACGAAGATGAAGAGTAAGTTCAATTTATTATCATGAGGTTAGATGGAATTAGCCGTCTAGCCTTTTTAGTGTGTTTAACTAGAGAAATGGTTATATGTAGTAACTCGTGCCTATTGAATAACGAAAAAAAAAAGCGTTATAATGTGAATGAATAATAAATAACCATCCAGAAAATATTCATAATAAGAGGACATCATTCATATGAAGAACAACACTAAGGCAAAAATTAAAAAAGTCGCAGAGGAGCTGATTATAAAGAAGGGCTACAGGGATACGACCGTTCAGGATATTGCGACAAGCGCAAAAGTGGCTGTGGGGACAATTTACCGCTATTACAAAAGCAAGGATGACATCCTTATGGACATCGGCCGATTGGATTTGAAGGATGTTTCCTACTCTCAGGACATCCGGCGGAAGGAAATCATAGAGGCTGCTCTTAATGTTTTTGGGACAAAAGGGTACAGTCGTACAAACATTGAGGATATAACCAATGAAATAGGTATGTCCAAAGGAGCTATTTATCAATATTTCAAAAACAAAGAGGAACTGTTCATATCCACGATCAGAGAAACTTCACAGAAGCAGATGCTTTTTAAGCTCACAAAGCTGGAGCAAGAAACGGTAAGTATAGAGGAATTTCTAGTTGAAATTGGAATGGTGTTTTTATCTGTGTTCGAAGACCCGCGAAAAATCAAGCTCATGCGGATTATCATTGGAGAAACGCCCAACTTCCCGGAAATAGGGGAACTGTTTTACCATGAAGTCGTCGAAAAAGCCTCCGAGCAGATCGGCAAAATGTTAAAGCCCCATGTATCTAACGAGATAGATCCTGTCCTTTCGATTAGGCTGTTTATTGGTTCAATTTGGTCGTTTGTGATTTTCCAGGAGATGGTTCCCATGAAAGATAGAAAATATGAGAATGAAGCCATTATTCAACACGCTATACGTGTTTTTCAGCATGGCATCATACCAACAGCATAGCTCTAGCGTCCTGACATTGATGTGTATGTAACTCCAAGCCGATAAGGAGAGTGTGTTATGAAAGTTCTAATTTCACCCATGTCAGCTATGGTAGAAACAAAAGGACCTTTTTCAAGAACAACCTTATTAGCAAACGAATGTATCAAAAGAGGCCATGAAGTAGCATTATGCGCACCAGAAGATGCAAATTATCATAGTATTCATAAAGTGAAAAATTATTATGCGCCTGTTCCTTCACTCTTAGGGACACCTGTATTTATCGGCAAGAGTATGTTAAAAATATTTCAATCATTGGGAATTCAGCCCAAAAAGAAAGCTAACAGCTTTGAAGATGTTTTACATTTTATAGGAGCCATCAATAGACGATATTTTCTAAAAGATGTGTCTTCCATTAGAAAAGCAATTCAAGAATTTAAACCCGACGTTATGTATTCAGAATTTAGAATATCAGCTATTGTCGCCGCCCGGTTGGAAAAGGTGAAAATTGCCACGGGATTCAGTTATCCAGTTCAAAAAAGCTTTGCTTCCAACCCTGAATATAGCAAGGGCGTTAATAAGTACTTGAAAGACAATGGCTTAAATAAAGTGGAATCGGTTTTAGAAATCTTCGATTGGGCAGATGTAAAGATTATTCCGAGTTCTTATGAGTTGGAACCTGTGGGTGGGGAGGATATAGCTTTTGTGGGGCCTCTTTCCGCACCAGAGGGTACAGACGCTAAAACCGAAAAGAATAAAATCATAGCCTATATGGGGAATGGTGTGATTACTCCAAAGCAGGTTATAAAAGAGTTAACTAAAGCTTTTGAAGGATCTGACTATGAAGTATATATTGCATCAGAGCAAGTAAAACCCTTTGAGGAAAACAACATAATAGTCAACAAAAAATTTGATTTTAGCAAGCTTATGCCGGAAGCCAGAGTTTATATAAATCATGGTGGGCAAAATAGTATTATGACTGGCTTGATCTATGGAGTACCTCAAATCGTATGTCCTGGTGGTGTGTTTGAACGGCGGTACAACGCCTCTTCGGTAGCCAAGTTAAACGCAGGTGTATTGCTTGAAGCACATGATTTTAACTATGAAACAATAAGAAGAATCGTTGATGATTTTAATGAGAATCCCATATTTGCTAGCAGTGCTAATATAGCCGGAGAAAAGTTATTAAGTCTCGGAGGCGTAAGAAATGCCGTTCAGGTTATAGAAAATCTTGTATTGAAATGATTTAAGCTATAAGAATGCAGCAGTAACTACAATTATTGCATATCTCACAGTTGCTGGATTATTTTTAATTTTGTCGCATCAGTTCTTGGTCGATGGCCTTTTGAACTCTTCCCTTGTCCGTGCAGAATTTCTAACGTGAAGCGTTCAATGAAGCTAAGATGTGAATAGCTCATGGAGGATTCTACTGTGTGAATGCAGTTGTGATGACTCTATTTCTACACGAATCCTTCCATGGGCCATTTTTATGTGTTCCCAGCCGAGTGTGCATTTTATATTACTATTCGTCATACGAGTGCTGTACATAAATAAGCATACTCCCGTTATAATCTTTCAAAGCCAATCTTGGTATCAGACAATCAATTTATTTTTTTTCTTTATGTTTATAATTATACGCCCCATCATCTACTCCTTTAACAGGGGCTTGGCTATACTGAATAATTTTATCCTGCTCTTTTTTATAAAAATACCTTGCATTGGTTTCGTCCTTGAATATAACTTGTGTACTAACTAAGGGAGCTTTACCTATTTGAGTTTCAACTGAATAAATTTCAGATGGTTTGTATCCTTGAATTTTTACAAGATAGTTGAATACTTCGTTTTAGTATGACTTTTAGTGAAGCTACTAAGTATCCAAACGCTTGCAAATATAATTATTATAAAGATTACTACTCCATATTTTTTCATAACTATCCCCTTTGTTTATAGAATCTACTATGTTTATCCATACGGCCCCGGTATTTCAGAGAGTTTAGATTCTTATATTTCACGGTTTTCTAAAGGTAACACGTTTACAATCATGCATGCATATGGTGGAGGTGGTCTTTCCGAAGCCAAATGGGCAATGAACAATATAGGTAGGGTGCAAAATTATACTTTTAATCATACACTTAGTAATATTGCTGATAGTTATTGTTCCAAATTTGTTTGGCAGGTATATTATTTCGGAGCAGGGAACGACATTGCAAATCTTTATCAAACATCAATCGGTTTCGTATTACCATCTGATATTGCCAAGTATAACTCTACGGTTGGTAGCTTTCATAAAACTTACTAGATACTACTTCAATGTTAATGGTGTGAAAAAAGAAAGAAAGACCAATATAACATCGATTTTACCATCCAGTTGCCCCGTATTAAAGGTGACTGGATTTTTTGGTTGATGTGAATTAGGACATCCGAACGCCTAGAATGGGCTAAAGAACTTGAACAATTGGAGAGATTAAAGGCAAAGGAGATCAGAGGACTCGTATAGATAATGAAATCAACATTACACAAAATTTTGCGTACGAAGGAAGTAATAGACCTAATCAATAATGAAGAAGACCTCTAATTTATGGGGTCTTCTTTCGTGTTTAATTATTCGAATTAGGATTATTCAACACGCTTACGGATTTCAAATAAATCATTTGGAGTTATATCGAAATAAACACAGAGTTTTGTTATTAACGAAGCAGGTATACGTTTATTCTCCATATCTTTATTATGAATTAAATCCGTGATGGTAGTTCTTCTATGATCAATATCTTCAGAAAGCTTTAATGCAGACACATCATGTTTTTCAATTATTTCCCCTAGCTTGCAATATAAAATCCACTCATTATTATCCACTGAAAAAACCTCCACATATCTGATAAAGAATGATTGCACACTAAACGTTCAGTGTGATACAATGAAAATATAATTGAACGTTAAACGATCAATAAATTATTATCACTTAAACAAAGGAAGATGCAGTACTTTCTTTAGCTTTGTTATTGCCATTTTACCAATATCTCAAGGAGGAAGATACCCAGTGACCAAAAAAGCTAATAAGCAAGCCATTATAGACATTGTACGAATGAAGCAAGTATGGGAATCAGAAGAAGGAGCCGCTGAAAAAGAGCTGCACTATTACCACATTACCGATGCTCTCAATCGTAAATGGCAAACTATTGGCTCTACTGTCAGCGATGCCATAGGCGTATTCGAGCAAGGTAATGACGACAATTGGACTCGTATTATTGAGCCAGCACCGTACAATCCTGACTTGTCCACCAATGATCTAATCAATATGCTCAATATTTCCCCTGAAGCTTGGCGTATTCGTAATGACATGCAAATCATCTTGAACACTGTTGAACGCCGTAATACCTTCATTAGCTGTATAGTCAACGTGAATGGAGAAAGTACATTTCTTTTACTTCATCAAATGAAGGATGAATATTTACAGCATAATCAACTTTCAGATGAACAGTTTATGCAATTGTACGCCGTGAATCCTGTGGAAGCCTTGTCCATGTATTTCCTGGAAGCATTGGATGTCATCGCTTATTGGGAATGGGAAGCTGCTGGCGGTACATGTGAGAAGGCTATTCAATATAAAGCAGAGAAACCATTGCTACCTTTTATTCAGGCCATTGAACGTGCTGAGGACGAAGCGAGAGGAATTGTTTCAGGTTTCTAATGGTCACGTGATACAACTATAATTTCTAAAGGAGAAGATACATATGTCCACCAAGAAAGGAGCAATACGAATGTACAAAACTGGGAAACTGATGGACGGCAAACTATACCTTAAAACAATAGATGGTAACTGGATCAACCTCAAGATGTTGGCTCAAGCTGACAGAAAGGCCGTGTAAAATGAATTTGGACTAAATGTTATAAAGAGGAAGGCAAAATTAGAAGGAATGTGTATATAGGAGTCAGGGAGGGTTAAATTTAGCCACTTTGATATGTACCTAAGCGCCTAGTAATAGGCGTTTTTTTGTTGCCAAATTACTATACTTATCCAAATAATATGGGAAATTGTCCCTGCTTGTTGTATTATAATCAAGTGCGAAAAGGATTAAGAGCAGCTAAGGAGGAGCATTTTTGTCTATATTTGTGATAGTGAGTGTCATTGCTGTATTGATTGCTTTGGTGTTACTACGCTTATTTAAGAAGCCTAGAGTTCAGGAACCATATAAGGCAACACAGGATATTGACCCTTACAAAATCGGAATTAACGAAATAGACCGTATGGAAGATGGGAAGGACTTTGAAATGTATCTGTTCAGGCTGTTCCGTTGTTTGGGATATAGCGATACTTATAAGACGCAGGACACTAGAGATTATGGTGCAGACTTGGTATTTACAGATCGTGAGGGATACCGCAATGTCATTCAGGCCAAACGGTATGCAATCACCAACCTTGTTGGTTTGAGTGCGGTTCAGGAAGTGTATAGCTGTATGCGATTTTACAGAGCTAAGAAATCTATTGTCATTACTTCAAGCAAATACACTCCTCCATGTGAAAAGTTAGCCAGTTTTAATGGAGTGAAGTTGTTGGATCGAAACGATTTAATTAAAATGATTGAACTATTTAAGAGTCAGGAGCATGAAAAGGTAAAAGATATTATTGAAGCTGAACCTTACATGAGTTTGGATTCATGGGACGATTATAGGAATAACGATAAACTAATCCAAAAGGATCGTAAAGCTGAAAAGCTTATCGCTTCAGGTAACTAGATACTGAAGTAAAACGATGATTTTATCTCAAAAAGGGCTAATGATGTGAAAATTTCTCAGGTAGATAAGCGTGAGTGGTATGATAACTTATGGGTTCGATTACTTGTTTTATTTGCTTTTATTTTTATCGTAGATTTGGTCAGTAAAAAAGATAAGCCTGATGCTACTAAACCAGCTCAAACTGAGGTGAAGCAAGTAACTTCTAAAACTGAAGATATCCCCAAAGATGCTGAGGTGACAGCAGACCCTTTATCAACATTACCAGCAGATGAAACAGTGTTTAAAGAATATCTATCTTACGCTACTGAAAACCCATTTATAAAGAGTGTTTCAATTAAAGACAATAATGTCTTGATTTTATACTATGGCAGTTATTCAGATTATAAAGAAGATAAGCCTGATAGTTTGGTGAAGGACGAAGATTACAGTAATCACCTTGGGACAGAAAATGCAATTCAAAAAATATTAGTTGGTGAAAGTGCTAGGTTATTACGCCAGTTTCACGATTTAAATGCTGTCTCAATGATCTTGCCATTCGATGGGAAAACATATTCAATTGATGTGGATAGAAATAGCCTGAATAAATTCTTGGGATATAAAATTGAAAGCTTGAGTATAAAAGATGGGACTTGGAACGATAAATTTTCTGATCCATACATCTATGATAAATCCAATCGGCAGAAATTCTTTGACACATTCGTTAAAATTAATTAATTGTAAAGGCGTGGGTAACCCGTCTTTTTTGTTTTCAATTTATTGTATAATGAATGTTATAAGGTATCACAGAAGGAGCAACGATACATATGAATCTAAATCAGTTTCAACACAATGACCTACACGCTGAACAGTGGCATTAAAGGGTGAGGTTAGGCCATTTCCCAAAGGGCATGAATTAGATTTGAAATCCTGGGAAGAGATGCCTGTAAGTGGTTAGAGAAGGTTAACACCAGATGGACTGAAAATTATGAATGTTAGTGAAATGAAAGCTTTTAAAAAAGAAATGAATGAGATTGATGTAAAGGTTTTGATTGATAAAAAGGGGGCTATACTTCCTGAAAAGGCTGTAGGTGGCTTTAATCCTAGTACAGGACAGATTGTGTTACGGCCTGATGCTTCCTATTTAAGTGCGATTCACGAATCTTACCATGCAAAACACTTTGGAGAACTAGGAAAAGAAAAATATATGAAGCACAGAGATATTTATAAATTGAGAAACGGGCAGTTGCCTCTACCTGGTTGTAAAGGATATGAAGAATAGTGGACGAAAGAGCAAATACTAATTTAACAGCTAAGCAAGCTAGAAAAATTGCTCAGGATTATCAAGCGAAATATAAGCTATACGGTGTAATTCATGATGACACTGAGAAGTCCGTAAAATTCTACCCGGAATTCTACAGAGTTGAGGGTGCTGCTTGGTTAGTTTTGGCTGATATCACGCCAAAGAGTTATGAAGGTGATGATGAAATTACTTTTGTTGTTTCGGATAGGGATGGGATCGTTGATCATGTATTAGATCATAATGGACTTCCTCAGCGTTATCATGTATCTAGCAGTAGAGATTATACAGATGAAGAGTTCGGAGCTATTTTTAAGGATGAAGATAATTAAGTTGCTTACAATTTGTCACATGTGTGCTGTACATAAATAAGCCTCTAAATATTTTATGGGGTATCCACGGACGTCCACACCCACCCGTAAATGATGCATAAAATATCCCGGATAAACAAAGAGGAGGTGCATGTAATAACCATGATTCACATGGAACCCGTACAAGTGGGTGAGCATACATTTATCGGAGTCGAGGTCAAACTGCCTAAAACAACGCTGTTGACGATCTCCAACTCCCGTGGTTACATCATGTGTGGTGCACTGGATGTTGGATTGCTCAATGAGCGGCTGGCGGATCGGAAAATTCTTGCTGCACGGGCTGTGGGGGTTAAAACACTGGAGCAATTGCTGGAAGCTCCGATGGAATCGGTGACAACGGAAGCGGAGCAGTTGGGGATCAAGCCAGGTATGCCAGGATACGAAGCACTTTTGAAACTAGTCTAAATAAAGTTAATATACTATGCCGCACAAAAGAAGAGGAGTAAGAAACGAATAAACCGGAGCTTATTGGCTCCGGTCTTTTTGATGAGGAATCCCTATATCACTAAAGCAATTTTAGCCCTTATACGAGCTGTTTGATCTGCAAGAACAGATTAATCCGCAAACAAAGCGGTCAGACTGTCGTTAAAGGGAGCTTGGACAATCCCTTTTTCGGTAATGATGGCGGTAATGTACTCATGAGGGGTAATGTCGAAAGCCGGGTTGTAGACTTTGATGCCCTGTGGGGCTGTCCTTTTGCCAAAGCTTTCCGTAACCTCCTCCGCAGAACGTTCCTCAATGGGGATATCTGCGCCTGTTGCGGTCTGCAAATCAATTGTAGACAGCGGCGAAGCTACATAAAAAGGAATGCCATGCGCCTTTGCCAGCACAGCCAGGCTATAGGTGCCGATTTTGTTGGCCACATCGCCGTTAGCGGCCACTCGGTCCGTGCCGACAATGACGGCCTGTACCCATCCTTTGGACATCACCATGCCCGCCATATTGTCACAGAGCAGCGTTACGTCAATGCCTGCCTGCTGAAGCTCGAAAGCGGTCAGGCGCGCACCCTGCAACACAGGGCGGGTTTCGTCGGCAAATACTTTCAGATGGATGCCATTCTCCTGCGCAAGGTACATGGGCGCGAGCGCTGTTCCGTATTTTGCTGTTGCCAATCCGCCAGCATTGCAGTGAGTGAGTACGCCCATTCCGTCCTTGAACAAAGGTAAAGCATGGATGCCGATCTGGCGGCATACTTCCTCATCCTCTGCCTGAATGGCTATCGCTTCACGCTCCAGCCCGGCATTCCAGTCCTCGACCAGGCCTCCACCAGCTTCAGCGATAAGTTCCCCGGCCCGTTTCTTCATGCGGTCCAATGCCCAGAACAGATTCACGGCAGTTGGTCGTGATGTAGCCAAATGCTTGCACACACCGTGTACATGCTCCAGCCATCCGGCAGCGTCTTCGTTGCTGTAGGCGGAAGCTCCCAGTACTACGCCGTAGGCCGCAGCCATGCCGATGGCAGGCGCACCGCGTACCTTCATCGTATGAATGCCATCCCACACTTCCTCGTCTGTGAACAAATCCAGCATGACAATCGTTTCGGGCAGCAGACGCTGATCCAGCATGGACAAGCGGTCGCCATTCCACACCAGCGAAGACAGAGCCTGACCGCTGGATACTTCGGCTTCAGCAGAGGTTACGGGGGTGGATTGTTTCTTTTCACTCATATCCATTAAGCTCCTTTATTTTGGGCAGCCGTTGCTGTCCGAACAATGTCTCCCAGTTCCTGAATCGAATGCAGCTTACGATTGCGCAGAACTAGGTTTTTTCCGATAGATAACGCCAGACGTTCAGCGGCTTCCTTGAGGTCAGGATCGGCAATTGTATCGATATCCGCTACATGCGACAGGCTGATGATACGGCGAATCACTTTGCAGCCTGCAAAGCCAACCGTATCTTGCAGCACTTTTTGAAGATACAAATCCTGGTATCCGGTCGTACGTGCCATAGGGTCGGTGACATGCTCGTCCCAAAGCTTGCGGAATCTGCCTTCAAACTGCTCCCACACCTGAATCGCTGTCTGCAAAAGCCAGTCACGGCGTTCCTGTACAGCCGTCTCCCCAGAAATCCAGCCGGGCTGGGCTGCGTAGTTCAATAGCAGATTGGCAATTACCGCTCCGATATCAAAGCCCATCGGCCCGTAGTAGGCAAATTCGGGATCAATGACTTTGGTAGACTCTATTGTTACAAAAATACTGCCAGTGTGAAGATCGCCGTGCAGCAGCGCTTCTGTCCGTGTCAGAAACTTTTCCCGCAGCAAAGCCACTTCCAGATGAAGGGCCTGATCTGTCCGGAGTACCTCTGCTTCGTCTTCAATATACTCACCGTAGTTGTTATTATCCGAGAATCGATATGGTTCATCCAGAATAAGATCCTCCGTTATTTTACAGAGCTCCGGGTTAATAAAGCGTTTAACCAGGTCTTTTTTAGCCTGCTGATTCATGCCCAAATCGGAAGTGAAAAAGAGCGTGCGCGCCAGAAACTCTCCGATATGATCGGCAAAATGGGGATAGGTATTTCCTTCTATTAATCCCTTGCGCATGATGGTGTGTGAGCTAAGATCCTCCATCACGGTCAACGCAAGCTCGTCGTCAAAGGCCAGTATGGCAGGAACCAGTTCAGGGCAAATTTGATGTTCCTGCTGAAGTGCCTCGCGTTCAATGCGAGCACGATCCAGCGACAGCGGCCAGGATTCACCTATAATCTTCACATAGGGAAGTGCCTGTTTGGCAATGATACTCTTGTCAGATTCAGAATCCGTAATATGAAAAACCAGATTCAGGTTGCCATCACCGATTTCTCGGCATTCCAGACGGGCTTCCTGACTAAAAAATCCGGGGATGTTCTTCACGAACTCGATTGCTTCTTCTGTCGTTAAAGGATGATATTGGGACAACGAAGTCACCTCCATAAATTGTGCGCGGTAAAATACGAAAAATATTACAATATTAAACCAAGTATTTTGATAGGTTAGAGAAAGTATAACGAAAATCAGTGAAGTTTTGTACATTTTTTTTCTTGGTTTCATCGCCATGCAGAAAGGGTAATGAATAAGCAGACGTCCGGTAGGTGATCATCATGATGCCGCTAGAGTCTCCTCGTCAGCATGACGATGGATAAAGGGTAGTCGTTTATGAATGTCAATTTAATAAAAAGGAAGGGATTTATGATGGCTAAAACAACAAGTAACTCGAAAAATACACAAACCAATTCGGTGGAGGAGCTTTTAAACCGTCAAGTCGCTAACCTGAATGTGTTATATGTGAAAATTCATAATTACCACTGGTATGTGAAAGGCTCCAGTTTTTATACACTGCATGCTAAATTTGAAGAGTTGTACAATGAAATTACGTTGAAGATGGACGAGATCGCCGAGCGGCTGCTCGCATTGAAAGGTTCACCTTCCGCAACGCTAAAGGAATACCTGGAACTGTCCTCCATTCACGAGGCAACCGGCAATGAAGATGCTCCCAAAATGGTACAAACCTTAATTGAGGACTTTGCTACCGTATGTGAAGAGTTTCAAGAAGGGATTGAGCTGGCAGAAAGCTCTTCCGATCAACCTACCGCAGATTTGCTGATCGGCTACAAAGCCGATTTGGAGAAGCATATGTGGATGCTGCGTTCCTATCTGGGCTAAATCAGAAGGAATTTCGGTTAAATGTGAATTCGGGCAGTTTAATAGCACCCATACAGATGATGGGCATTCTGTAATAAACCCTTTACATGTAAAACGCTACTGACGTTCTGCTGTCAGTAGCGTTTTTATGGCTAAAAAAGAATCTTTCACCTCAAGTTAGCACAAATGTAAGTTTATAATGTTCTGGAGGATGCATTTGGCTATTTGTGTGCTAGATAGGATGAACATTTTATGAAGAAAGGCGAATAACGCGTGTCTGTTGCTTGCACCATCAAAGATATTTATTATAAAATAACTTGAGAATCATTGAGAATCAGTTTAGAATGATTATAAATAAAATTTTAACTATTGCTTCGCTTGAAATCAGGGGGCTCCCCTGTTTAAATATACTTTCTGATTTCGACACCACACTACAATTTTTGGAGGGTATTCCGAATATGGCTACAAACTTTAAGATTGAAGGTCTCAAAGCGACCATTGAAGGTAAGGAAATTTTGAAAGGTATTAACCTTGAAATGAAGGGTGGAGAAATCCACGCTATTATGGGTCCTAACGGAACAGGTAAAAGTACATTGGCTTCCGCTTTGATGGGTCATCCTAAATATGAAGTCACAGAGGGCAACGTAACCTTGGATGGTGAAGACGTGCTGGACATGGAAGTGGATGAGCGCGCACGCGCGGGATTGTTCCTGGCGATGCAGTATCCGAGTGAAATTGCAGGGGTAACAAACTCTGACTTTTTGCGTAGTGCCATTAATGCACGCCGTGAAGAAGGACAAGAAATTTCCCTGATCAAGTTTATCCGTCAAATGGAAAGCAAAATGAAGGAGCTTGAAATGAATCCGGAGTTTGCTCATCGTTATTTGAACGAAGGCTTTTCCGGTGGTGAGAAAAAACGGAATGAAATTCTGCAAATGATGATGATTGATCCGAAAATTGTCATTCTTGATGAAATCGACTCCGGTCTGGATATCGATGCTTTGAGAATCGTGGCTAACGGCGTGAACGCTATGCGTTCTGAAGATCGTGGCTTCCTCGTGATTACTCACTATCAACGTCTGTTGAACTATATTAAGCCTGATTATGTTCATGTAATGATGCAAGGACGTATCGTTAAATCCGGTGGTCCTGAGCTGGCTGAGCGTCTGGAAGCGGACGGTTACGACTGGATCAAGGAAGAGCTGGGCATCGTTGATGAAACTGTAGGACAAGAGGCGTAAGCCGGAAGCGAGGAGGAAAACTGATGAGTACACAAACAATCCTTCCGGTAGATTCCGAGCAACTGCGTGTTCTGTCTGAACGTAACGGCGAGCCATCCTGGCTGATCGAAGACAGACAAAAAGCACTTGAGCTTGCAGGCAAACTGGAGCTTCCGGTATTTGAAAAAACCAAAATCGAGCGTTGGAATTTGAACGATTACGGTCAACATAAAAACAGTGAGGCCATTGCATCGCTGGGGCAGGTTCCCGCAGCAATTGCTGATCTGGTTAAAGAACAGCAGGAGGGCGGTCTGATCATTCAGCGCAACTCCGGTGCTGTATACGTAAAGCTGAACGAGGAACTGGCAGCGCAAGGTGTCATTTTCACGGATTTGCAAACAGCGGTTAAGGAACATGGCGATTTGGTTAAAGCCCACCTGAATACAGTGGTTAAGGCTGAGGAAAATTCATTGTCTGCATTGCATGCAGCACTTTGGAACGGTGGAGTATTTGCTTATGTGCCGAAAAATGTAGAGCTGAACGTTCCGCTTCAGGCTGTTTTCCTGACGGATGATGCGGCAGCGACGTTTGCGCCGCATGTACTGCTCATTGCTGAAAGCCATAGCTCTGTAACCTACGTAGACAATTATGTATCTGCGGATTTGACGACGCCTGTTATTCATAACGGTGCAGTAGAAGTGGTTGCGAATGCGGGAGCCAAAGTTCGTTATGCGACGGTTCACCAGCTAGGGGAGCAAGTAACGGATATTTCTATTCGTCGTGCTACTTTGGGCAATGATGCCGCCATCGAATGGATTGTAGGCGAAATGAACAACGGCAACACAGCCAGCAATACGATGTCTGTACTCAAAGGCAATGGCTCCAACTCGGATGCCAAGGTCATTGCCGTAGGTTCCGGCTCACAAAAGCTGAACTATACGACACAAGCACAGCATTTTGGTAAAAATTCCGCCAGTCAGATGATTACACGCGCAGTAATGCGTGAAGAAGCGTCTTCCATTATTAACGGAATTACAAAAATCGAAAAAGGGGCTACGAAAGCAGACGGTCAGCAAACAGAACGTGTTCTGATGCTTAGCCCGAAAGCGCGTGGTGACGCTAACCCGATCCTGTTGATTGATGAAGATGATGTGACGGCAGGTCACGCAGCATCGGTCGGTCAGGTTAACCGTGAGCAAGTGTATTACTTGATGTCCCGCGGGATTAGTCGTGCAGAAGCCGAACGTCTGATTATTTATGGCTTCCTGGCACCTGTCGTATCTGAAATTCCGCTCGAAGGACTTCAACAGCAGCTGCAAAGCCTTGTTGAAAGGAAGTTGGGCCAATGAATACTGCATTGATCCGTGAACAATTCCCGATTTTACATCAGGAGATTAACGGTCATCCGCTGGTTTATTTGGATAATGCGGCCACTTCGCAAAAGCCATTGGCGGTCATCGAGGCGATCAAGCACTACTACGAATATGACAATTCGAATGTTCACCGCGGTGTGCATACGCTGGGCAGCCGTGCTACGGATGCTTATGAAGGTGCACGTGAGAAGGTAGCCCGTTTTCTGAATGCGAAGCGCAGCCAGGAAATTATTTTCACAAGAGGAACAACAACAGCACTGAATCTGGTGGCTTCTTCCTATGGCAGGGCCAACTGCCAGGCGGGTGATGAAATTGTGATCACGCCGATGGAGCATCACAGCAATCTGATTCCGTGGCAGCAGGTAGCCAAAGCCACAGGTGCGACTTTAAAATATATTCCGCTTCAAGAGGATGGTAGCGTTGATCTTGCTGACGTGGAAAATACCATTACAGAAAATACCAAAATTGTAGCGATTGCGCATGTTTCCAATGTGCTTGGCGTTGTAAATCCTGTTAAAGAGATTGCAGCGATTGCGCATCGCAAAGACGCGATTATCGTTGTTGATGGTGCGCAAAGCGTGCCACACATGAAAGTAGACGTGCAAGACATAGATGCTGACTTCTATGCTTTCTCGGGTCACAAAATGTGTGCTCCTACAGGAATTGGGGCGCTGTACGGCAAGAAGGCGCTGTTGGAAAACATGGAGCCCATTGAGTTCGGCGGGGAAATGATCGACGATGTGGGATTGTATGAATCCACATGGAAGGAGCTGCCTTGGAAATTCGAAGGTGGAACCCCGATTATTGCCGGAGCTGTCGGCTTGGGGGCAGCTATTGATTTTCTGGAAAGCATCGGTCTGGACGCAATCGCACAGCATGAAAGCCGTCTGGTCAACTATGCTCTCGGGCGTCTTCGTGAAGTGGATGGCCTGAAAATTTACGGGCCAGCAGAACGTCATGTGGGACTCGTAACATTCAATTTGGATGATGTGCATCCGCATGATGTAGCTACCGTACTGGATAGCAAAGGGGTAGCGGTACGTGCAGGCCATCATTGCTGCCAGCCATTGATGCGCTGGCTGAAAGCTAGTGCAACCGCACGAGCGAGCTTTTACCTTTATAATACGGAAGCAGATGTCGACGCTTTGGTCAGCGCCTTAATCCAAACAAAGGAGTATTTTGGCGATGCAACTTGATGACTTGTACCGACGCGTAATTATGGATCATTATAAAAATCCGCGGAATCGCGGTCGTTTTGAGGATGATGCGGTCACGGTGGATTTGAATAATCCTACGTGTGGTGACCGGATTTCCCTTCAGCTTAAAACGAAAGACGGCGTGGTCGAAGATGCTCGTTTTACAGGCGAAGGCTGCTCGATTAGCATGTCCTCTGCTTCGATGATGACGGAAGCGGTCAAAGGAAAAACGATTGAGCAGGCACTGGATATGGCGAGCCGCTTCTCTTCCCTGATGCAGGGGGAAGCCGTTGAATTCGACGATTACGAAGAACTGGAAGCTTTGTCAGGCGTTAACAAGTTCCCGGCTCGCATTAAATGTGCGACACTGGCTTGGAACGCGCTGCGCAAAGGAATCGATGAAGATAAATAATTTAACTAGGATAGAGGAGGTTTGAGAAACATGGCCAAGAAAGCACCGGAAATGGAAGAGTATAAATATGGCTTTCGTGACGAGCACAAATCCATTTTCCAAACAGGTAAGGGTCTCACTCCGGAAATTGTAAAAGAAATCTCCAAAATTAAAGGTGAACCGGATTGGATGTTGGAATTCCGTCTGAAAGCATTGAAGCAGTTTGAAAAAATGCCAATGCCAACCTGGGGCGGGGATATGGATGAGCTGGATTTCGATGATATCCAGTACTATGTAAGACCTTCCGAAAAACAAGGGAAAACGTGGGAAGAGGTTCCTACAGAAATTAAGGAAACCTTTGATAAACTGGGGATTCCTGAAGCGGAGCAAAAGTTTTTGGCTGGTGTATCTGCACAGTATGAATCCGAGGTTGTCTACCATAGCATGCAAAAGGATCTGGAAGAGCAGGGTGTTATTTTCATGGACACTGATACGGCGCTGCGTGAGCATCCTGAAATTCTGAAAGAGTACTTTGCAACGGTTGTGCCTCCTGCGGACAATAAGTTTGCAGCACTAAACAGTGCGGTATGGTCAGGCGGCAGCTTTATCTACGTACCCAAAGGTGTAAAATGTGAGGTTCCATTGCAGGCATACTTCCGCATTAACTCGGAAAACATGGGTCAATTTGAGCGTACGCTTATTATTGCTGACGAAGACAGCTTTGTGCATTATGTAGAAGGCTGTACGGCTCCGATTTACAGCACGAACTCGCTGCATAGTGCCGTGGTGGAAATTATTTGTAAGAAGAACGCGCGCGTTCGTTACACAACGATTCAGAACTGGGCACCAAACATCTACAACCTGGTAACTAAACGTGCGGTTGCAGAAGAAAATGCAACGATGGAATGGGTCGATGGCAACATCGGTTCCAAGCTGACGATGAAGTATCCAGCCGTTGTACTGAAAGGCCGCGGAGCCAAAGGTATGGTCTTGTCTATCGCAGTTGCAGGCAAAGGCCAGCATCAGGATGCAGGGGCAAAAATGATCCACTTGGCGCCAGATACTACATCGACCATTGTATCCAAGTCGATCAGTAAGCATGGCGGTAAAGTTACGTATCGCGGATTGGCTTCCTTCGGTCGTCAGGCTCAAGGTGCAAAATCGAATATCAAGTGCGATACGTTGATTTTGGATAATCAGTCGACTTCCGATACGATTCCTTATAATGAAATCATGAACGACGATATTACGCTTGAGCACGAGGCAACGGTTTCCAAAGTTTCAGAAGATCAGCTGTTCTATCTGATGAGCCGTGGTCTGACCGAAGCAGAAGCGACACAAATGATCGTTATGGGCTTTATCGAGCCGTTCACCAAAGAGCTGCCGATGGAGTATGCGGTGGAAATGAACCGTTTGATCAAGTTCGAGATGGAAGGGTCTATTGGATAACAAAGAAAAAACCTTTGTATATCAAGGTTTTAAGGATTGTTATAAATTGCAAAATTGTCGGCTTGCCGATTTGATTTTATCTTTTAGTGTAGGAGGCGAACTTTGGAAGTTCGTCTTCTTCACCTTCATTCTGCGAAATTCCTAATATTAGGATAAATGTGGGTGTTTCTTCGAAAAAAGCAAACTTAAATAAATAGGAATTGGGTTAAAAGATTTTAGTCATACTTGCTCGCCAAGGAATGACTGCCGTTGTTCCATTCGAATATAAGGACCCATCAAATCGATATACAATTAGACCGGGCCGTCCGGGTACAGGGATATTAACTACTTCACGCGTTAGATAACCAATAAGTTGATGATCTTCCCAAAGAAGTCTTATAACAGGAAAAAGACCGCCACCCTCACCTGGTACACCTTGCCTAAAGTTACTAACTGGTCCTAACGGAATCTCATTCAGCGAACCAGTAAGCAGACCTATAGAATTGTCCTCGACTCCGCCTTCTGTCATTTCATTCAACCTCAGAACACCCGGTAAAACAATGTTACCAACGATGAACTCTGATCTCCAAATACTTGGAATAGGCAGTTGAATATTATCCCGAGTTTCATTAATAAACGAATTATTATGATTATTCACATTAATTTCTCCTTAACTTCGTATTATACCTAACTTATACTTAGACGCTTGGAAGAGTTCTGATTTTTGATAAACAACAGTAAAAGTGTTATCCGAGATTAGTCCATTGTTTCTTCTTGCGTTGCTGAGTTTGAACCAAATAAAATTCAGCTTTCTTATTATTGGATATATCGTTCATAAGGAGTAAGGAACGTTTTCAATTTGCACAGACATGGCAGGATGTCAAGTCGAACGTTTCGCCATCACTTTACATACTGATCCCTAGAACTATGATACAAAACGCTTGGCTATCGAGAGGGTTGATCGGTGCTGTGAAGCCTATTGGTACCGGTTGCCCATGCTGCTTTTGTACCATAAATAACTACATTACCATCGTCCTGTACAACAAGAAATGCATTGCCCCAGCCGTTCGTACCTGTAGCCCATATAGGATTTGGATATCCGTAAATGACAAAATTACCGTCTGTTTGCATGACTGCATAGTTAACTGCTCTACCGTTAGTTTTACTACTCCATAGAGCTATTCCTCGACTGTATAATACAAGATTGCCATCCTCTTGAAGAATAAGTGTGTATGCCCCATTTGCCGATTGCAGACTCTGTCCTTTTAGAAGCATCTGTCCGGGTAATAGTCTGTCCATATTCCCACTCCTTAACATAATATAGATTACCTTATGCTTTACCTAAAAAAACGTGATCTGAGACCATAAGAGCGTATTCCAAAATAATATAGTTAAGTGAAGATGGGCACCGGAGAGGGGAGAAGATGGGGAGGTAAAATTATTGTTAGAACTGCGGATAGTTGCCTAGCACTTATAGATGTTTGCTTAATAGGATGTTGTGAGTGACATAAATATAAGGAGGCATACCAACGGATGCAGAAGAATAAAGCTGGTGTGAAGAAGAAAACCCTCTCTTCTAAACAGACACAGAGACACGTACATGAATTTGAAGGCAGTACCAAACTGGCTGAGGAAGGCGCAGACCGGCATAACCATCGCTTTGCAGGTGTAACGGGGCAAGCGATTCGACAAGGAAGAAGCCATATCCATGAAATTGAACTTACGAATACTGATTTCTTGAACCATTTTCATAATCTGAGAAGGATTAGAACAGGACCCGCTATTCCAGTCGGAAATGGCAAGCATGTACATTTTGTTACAGGCCAAACTACATTAAATGATGGTCATGTACACCAATTTAATTTTGCAACATTGATTCAGCAACCTCTTGTTTAATACGTTCTAGAGATGGCTTGCAAAGGATATTGAGTTGCATTTATCTATAGCATAAAAAGAGGCTGTCCTTCGTAGGAAGAACCTACGGATCAAGGACAGCCTCTTTTTATTCGCGTAGCCTGTGCTTTCGGTAAAGCATTCCGTTCTACCGAAGTAATGCCGGACAGCAGTTGCAGATCAGGATTCCAGATAAATTTCATCAATGGATACATGGCGTTCTCTGGACAAATCTACATACTCATTATCGCCAATCTTCACCAAAGGTCTAAAGTAGTCAATTGGATTATTCAGAATAATCGTTCCTGTCTGACCTGTGGTTAGAAGTACCTGCTTATTAATAAAATTCGGAAGCATATGTCGGATGAAGACCTGGGTAGCTTCGGGATTCAGATGTCCAAAGCTCATGCTATGCATCTGGCGTAACACAGCGAGCAACTCTTGCTTCGTCTGATACACACGATTGGAAATCATAGCGCTATACACGTCGGCAATAGCTGTTATGCTGGCGAAAGGATGAATCTCTTCCTTAAAGAGTCCATGCGGATATCCGCTTCCATCCTCGCGCTCGTGATGCTGCAAGGCGACGATAGCTGAAATCTCATCACCGGTCGAATTGTTAATAATATCAAAGCCATAGCGGGGATGCTTTTTCATTTCCTGAAATTCCTCAGGCGTTAGTTTATCAGGCTTATTCAATATTTCATCCGGTATCATGGACTTGCCTATATCGTGCAAATATCCGGCTTTACCCGCGGCATAAGCCTCTTCCTCTGTATATCCTAGCCATGTGGCAATGTAATATGAGAGTACGCCTACTTGGAGAGAATGATTATACGTATACTGATCTCCCCGTTCCATAATTAACAGCATAGATACGACATCTTTTTGATGAGCCAGTTCTGAAACAAGGGGGCCGAATAGCTCATCAACTCGAGATTCATCAAATTTGCCAGTTGCGGAAGCTTCGAGAAACATGCTCTCAAAGCCATTGATGCTCTGCTCCATGAGGGGGACGGCGCGTTTGAGGGATTCGGGGGAAGCTGGAACATCGGGGGCAAAGTCAACCGGAATGCTCGCAGAACCAGCATCAATGTCAATATAATCGACACCATGCATGATAAGCTTGGAGATATCTTCATGCTGAAGCTCGGTGCCCTGAACTAAGACAGGTACACCGTGCCCATTGTATGTATCGGACTTGAGACGATCTCCGGGCTTGGCATCGGTAACGTGAACTCTCATGTGCTAACCTCCTTATTGTCGTAAATGTGTCAAAAATACGAAACACCCCTAATATATCAAGAATTATATGGGATGACAACGACTAATTTACTATTATTCCGAGTTGTAAAATAGGTACGAAGAACCCTCTAGATGCATGCGGAAGGTAATGTTAATGCTTTTCACTGGGTCTATGACTTGAGCCTGTAGTAAGCTGAATTGTAGGTGAGGCTCCACCCACTCATATGTACCATAATGATAAAGAAAATGGTATGCTTAAACATTAGAAGCTTCAAAGTCGATATATAAAGAAGGAGGCGGTTATGGAGATGACGACTCGGCAAACGTTGACCATTTTGCATACGAATGATATACACAGTCATTTTGGCAGTATGCCTTCGATAGCCGCAATGATTAAGGAACGAAGAGCAGCATTAGGGGATGCGCTGCTCGTACTGGATATAGGAGACCACATGGACCGGATGGCCCCCGAAACAGAAGGAACGCTGGGTGGGGCAAATGTGGATGTGATCAATCTAACAGGATACGATGCGATTACGATCGGTAACAACGAAGGACTGACGTTTACCCCGGATATCATTGAACAGGCCTATGCGGGAATTCACTGTCCGGTCGTATGTGGCAATATGATAGAAAGTGCTACGGGGGTAAGACCTTCGTGGATGAAGGAATCTCTGATTTTGGACAAGGCAGGGATCAAGGTCGGTTTGCTCGGCGTGACGGCTCCTTTTACAGAGTTTTATCGATTGCTGGGCTGGGATGCTCTCGATCCGTTTGAGGTACTGGGTGAGCAGATCGCAGCGCTGAGACAGCAGGTTGATGTTTTGGTCGTGATGTCTCATCTGGGTTTGCCTTCCGATGAGAAATTAGCGTCACAGTTTCCTGAAATTGATGTTATTCTCGGAGGCCACACCCATCATGTGCTGGAAAAACCGCTTCGGATCGGGAACACAGCTTTATGTGGGGCGGGTAAGTTTGGAACGCTGCTGGGTGAAGTGACACTAACACGCAGCAGCAGTCATGAACCATTTCGGGTGTCGTCTGGCGGCGTAATTCCTGTGGATCAGACGCTATTGGACGAAAAAGTGACATCGGCCATCGCCCTGCATCGCAGACAAGCAGAGCGTGCGTTGGAGAGCACCGTAGCCGTGACGGATCGGGAGCTGGGGATTGCATACGATCAGGAGTCCCCTTTCGGAAATTTGCTGGCACAATCGGTGTCACATTTTACAGGGACAGCCATTGCTCTGGTTAACGCAGGGCAACTGCTCGGCGCGTTGCCTCAAGGGGATATCAGCAAAGGAATGCTGCATTCCTTATGTCCTTCGCCGATTAATGCCTGTGTTATGAAGTTGCGGGGAAGGGACATTCGGCTGGCACTGGAGCAATCCTTATTGCCTGAATTTGCAGACAAGCCAATGACGGGATTTGGCTTCAGAGGTAAAGTGCTCGGTACGATGTGTGTGGAAGGCTTGGAGATAGAGTATGACCCGGATCGCGCTTCTTATGATAAAGTCATGCACATTCGTGTAGCGGGTGGTATCTTGGAAGAGCAAGAGGAATATACGGTGGGTACGCTGGATATGTTCACTTTCAGAGCAGGTTATGAGGTGCTTGCGAACGGAACGGAGCTCCGATTTATGCTTCCAGAATTTTTACGGGATTTGATTGAAATGGAGTTGAAGCGTCCGGGCGCGATGGAAGAGTGTTTTGCAGCTAGGTGGCTTCAGGTATCAAAACAATCGGGAGAGGATTAAGCTGCGACTGGTACCTGTTACATTATTAAGAGCCGGCATGAAGCTGGGCAAAAAAATATTCAATGAAAACGGAATGGTGCTGCTCTCTGAGGGTGTTGAGCTTACTCCGCGATTGATTGAACGTCTAGGCCAAGTCGGTATTGGATATGTATACATTGAGGATGCGGTGACCGAAGATATCGTGATTCCTGAAATGATCCATGAACAGACAAGGGCGGCGGCGCTACAGGAGATCAAAAAGCAGTTTCAGGGTCTGTCATCCTATTCCGTAGATCATAGAAACAAATATTTTGGAAAGTCCTTTTATAAGGTGATGGAGTCCATTCTGGACGATATCGGAAGCCGCCAGGATGCCATCATTATGCTGATGGATATTGGGGCTGCGGACCAGGACTTGTATCATCATTCATTAAACGTATGTCTGTATACGCTTGTACTGGGAATAGCCAATGGCTACGATCACAACCAGCTTATGGAACTGGGAATAGGTTCATTATTGCACGATATTGGAAAAATGAAAATTTCACCTCAAGTGCTCTATAAGCCGGGCAAATTGACGGACGAGGAATACGAGCATATGAAAACACACACGGTAATTGGCTACAAGCTGCTTAAAGATGAACCGGGGATTCCCTTGTTGTCAGCTCACTGTGCATTGCAGCATCATGAGCGTATCGACGGCAGCGGATATCCGAACGGTTGGAAGAAGGACCAAATCCACGAATATGCGAAGTGGATCGGTTTGGTGGACTCATACGATGCGATGACCGCAAGTCGAATATACAAGCAGGCGTTGTTGCCTTATGAAGCGATGGAGGTGCTGTACGCCGGCGCAGGCACGCTGTATGAGCAGCGGATGCTGGAAGCCTTCCGTGACTGTGTGGCAATTTACCCTCTGGGGCTCTCTGTAGTGCTCAATACAGGGGAGGAAGGGGTAGTAGTGCGTATACACCCCAAAATTCCGCAACGGCCTGTCATTCGCATTGTGAGAGACCGGGATGGGCAGGAACTGAAAGCACCTTACGATGTGGATCTGTCCGTGTCCCTTTCGGTTATGATTACGAACACACTGGGCGCGACCATAGTCCCTTTTGGAGAAGTACATGTAGATTAGCAGAAGATGTGGAAGAAAGCATGCAGACGCTTTACACATCATGATATGATAATTATACGTCTTTTGAGGTTAATAACAGAAATAAGGTGAAAACATAATGACAGTTCTACAAAATAACTCACTTCTCCCGATATCGCCAGCGTATGATCCGTGGGACCCGATTGTCTCGCTGCGTACACATGGTCGTCATTTGCTGACAAGTGTGGAAATGACCGTAACGCATCTATGCAATATGCGTTGTGAGCATTGCGCTGTTGGCGATATGCTGGTTATGAAGGAGGCTCCTTTCCTGCCGCTAGATTTGATGCTGAAGCGGTTGGATGAGGTTGAGCATCTGGAGACGATCAGTATTACTGGCGGAGAACCTGCTTTGCTTGATAAAACGGTTGACGAAGTGATCGTACCGCTGCTGAAATATGCCAAGGAGCGCGGTATTCGCTCGCAAATTAACTCCAACCTGACATTGGATATCCGTAGATATGAGAAGATGCTTCCTTATCTGGATGTCATGCATATATCGTTTAATTATTTGAATGCCGACGATTTTTATGAAGTGGGTTTTGCGAATACCGGACGTCCGACTCCACGCGCGGGTGCTGTTCGCCTTTATGAGAAAATGGTGGAGAACGCTCACAAGCTAAGCGAGATGGGCATGTTCATTTCAGCTGAATCCATGATTAATTATCGGACTCACACGAAGCTGGACGGCATTCATCAATTAATCAATGAAATGGGATGCCGACGGCATGAAGTTCATCCGATGTACGCATCCAATTTTGCTTCTGCCCTGCCTGTGCTCTCACTGGGCGACATGCGCAACGCGATCCATAAGTTGCTGGATGTGCGTAATCAGGATATGTGGATGTTATTTGGCACCCTGCCGTTCTTTGCATGCTCCGACCGGGAGGAGGATCGCAAGCTGCTTCGCCGCCTGCGTCAGGAACCGAATATTACAGTTCGTAATGATCCGGATGGTAGAAACCGCGTTAATGTGAATATGTTCACGGGTAGCGTGTACGTGACGGATTTCGCAGACATTCCTGCTTTTGGGAACATTCAGGAGCAGGGTTTGGACGAAATTTTCGGTGAATGGCTGAATGAGCATCCGCTAAACCAGACCGTCAACTGTCATTGTGATGCCGCTGCCTGCTGCGGACCGAATCTGCTTGTCGCGGATATGTATTACAAGGGAGTAGATTTTAAATCAAGAAAAGCATTACAACTATAAGCATGTTGCATGATGTCATTCGCAACTTTCAATTCGTCTAGATAGTTCACGATGAGTGCTGCAAGTCAAATGATGCAAGATGCTATCTATAAGAAATGGGGAGTTCGTATTGGAAGGTCATACCGAGTTTCATTGGGGATTGCTAGTTGTGAATCTCCTCTTGGTACTGCTGCTTGTCTTTCTTAACGGTGTATTTGTGGCCGCAGAGTTTTCGCTGGTCAAAATGCGCCAATCCCGATTGACGCAGCTCCAAAGCGAGGGTCATCGCCTGGCAGGCTATGCGCTGAAGGTGAACCAAAAGCTGGATGCTTATCTGTCCGCCACCCAACTGGGCATTACGCTGGCTTCACTCGGCTTGGGCTGGATTGGTGAGCCAGCAATATCCGGCTACCTGATAGAGCCACTCATGCACAAACTCGGTGTAACTGATGGTACACTGATTACAACCGTATCCGTAGTTGTCGGATTTTGCGTGATTACCTTTTTGCATATTGTATTGGGCGAGCTGGCTCCAAAGTCTCTGGCGATTCAGAAAACCGAAGGGGTGGCGTTATTTTTATCAGCTCCTTTGCTGCTCTTCTACAAGGTTTTTCTGCCCGTGATCTGGGTGTTGAATGCGGCTGCGAATTTACTGCTGCGAACATTCGGTATTCAGCCAGCAAGTGAAGCCGAAGCGGCGCATTCGGAGGAAGAAATTCGGATATTGATGAATCAGAGCGCCAAAAGCGGTGTGATTGATAAGGACGAAATCAAGCTGATGGATAATATTTTTGATTTTTCCGACTTGCTTGCCCGTGAGATTATGCTGCCCCGTACGGATATGGACTGTTTGTACACAAACTTATCGTTCAAGGAAAATCTGAAGATCATCAGTGATACCAAGCATTCTCGCTACCCGGTAGCGGTTGAGGACAAAGATCAGATTATCGGTTTTGTTCATATTACGGATCTTCTGTTAGCTGAGCAAGGGGAGCAGCTGGATTTGGCCTCGGTAGTACGTCCTATTTTGAATGTACCGGAGTCTATGGAAGTGAGTCATGTGCTCCGTCTTATGCAGAAAAAGCATTCCCAAATGACCCTCGTGGTGGATGAATACGGCGGAACGGCCGGATTGCTAACAGCTGAGGAAATATTGGAGGAAATCGTCGGGGACCTCTATGATGAGTTTGAGGATGAGCGTCCGAGCGTGGAAATCAAGGAAAACTTTATCTCTGTGGATGGCCGTATGCTTATTGAGGATGTCAATGATTTGACGGGTGTGAACATTGAAGACGACGAGGTGGATTCCATCGGAGGCTGGCTATTCAAGGAATTGGAAGGCAGTCCGGTGAAGGGGAAGAAAATTGAGTTTTTTAATCTGACCTTTGAGGTGGAGGAAGCAACCAGGCTTCGCATAATGAGGGTTAAAATTCATCGCAAGCCTGAACCTGTGATTGAAGATGAGCTTTCTACCGATGAATCCTGATCCCAATAGATAGGTGCGGTCAGTTCAGGTATGTAAGTTATTATAGAAGAATAGAGAAGGGGCCTTTGAATCCACGTTATCGTGGTTTTGAAGGTTCTTTTTTTATCTGCATTTTTTTGTTCGAGACTTGGGCAATGCGGCATATGTTGAATAGTAAAGCAGATGGATCAATCAAAGGAGGTCCCGGCCCGTGAAATTTCCCCAGCAAGGTGAGTATGCACCGTTTGTCGGTCCGTTCGATCCGTGCCCGCCCGTATTGTGCAAGACTTATGTGTTACCGCCAAATTTGTTTGTACAATTTCAGCCGCCTGGTCTGCCGCAATTCAGTCCGGAAGAGGCGCTGACGAGAGGAACGCTATGGCCATTGCTTTTCAGCCCTTATCAGCCTATGCGAAACCAGGAGGGAGGCGAGTAACATGGAGCATCCAAATCCAAATCAGGGTCAGACCCACAACCAGTCTCAACAGCCAAACGAGCAAGAAAGTCAGCATCAACAGCAGAATCAATATCATAGCCCCTATTCAAATTCATATCAGTATCAGTATCAAAACCAGTTCCAAAACCAAGAACAAAACCAAAATCAGTACCAGAGCCAAGCCCAGGATTACGATCAAGCCAGAAACCCGCACCCGAGCTACACACCCCACCCCAAACCGGGGGATGCACAGTTTTATGCGCTGTTGGAGAAGCTCCAAGCAGTGGATTTTGTTTTGGTAGAGCTGAATTTGTATCTGAATACACACCCGGATGATTTGCAGGCGATTGAACAGTTCAACAAGCTCACACGGGAAAGAACTGCGATTGCTAACGAGTATCAGCTCCTATACGGACCTTTGCAAAACTTTGGTCGCGCCTATTCCAAATATCCTTGGGAGTGGAGCCAAACCCCTTGGCCGTGGCAGGTATAGGCAGATATAACCTTTTATAAAGGAGGGACCTGAATGTGGGTATATGAGAAAAAGCTGCAATATCCTGTACGTGTTAGCAAATGTGATCCTCACATGGCCAAATTGCTCATGGAGCAGTATGGTGGAGCGGATGGTGAGCTCGCCGCAGCTTTGCGTTACCTGAATCAGCGTTATACCATTCCCGATAAGGTCATCGGTGTATTAAATGATATAGGCACGGAGGAATTTGCCCATCTCGAGATGATTGCCACGATGATATACAAGCTGACAAAGGATGCGAGTGTGGAGCAATTGAAAGCGGCCGGTCTGGGCGAACATTATGCAGCGCATGACCGTGCTTTATTTTACCAAAGCGCAGGCGGAGTTCCTTTTACAGCGACTTATATTCAAGCCAAGGGCGATCCCATCGCAGACTTGTATGAGGATATTGCGGCAGAGGAAAAGGCGAGAGCTACATACCAGTGGCTGATTGATTTGACAGACGATGTGGATTTGCAGGATAGTTTGAAGTTTTTGCGTGAACGCGAAATAATCCATTCCCTCCGCTTCCGCGAATCTGTGGAAATCTTGAAGGGGGAACGAGACCGGAAGAAAGTGTTTTAAGAGGATTTTTGTAACAGCATCTTACTTATAGAGATGGCCATCTGCAAGCATCAAGTGCAGGTGGCCTTACCAAATCGTGGACCGATTTTAGACAGGTATAAAGTGATTCATCATTTTTGACAATCATACATAAGCTGACGGTTACCATGCTCTTTTTCCTAAAAAACTTGATATACTCTCCATTTTATTGAGAAAGCTTGCTCATTATGTAGTCATCCTAATTGAACGAGTGAAGCCTGTATCATGATCATAAATTCAATCTTGCACTAATAAATTAGAAGATCAAAGTCTGATGCAAGGGGGGAGGGTATGGATAGACCGTTCATTTCACTCTGTATGATTGCAGCTTTGCAGATGCATGAAATTCGGGATTAGCGTGTGCGGCCAGGAATGAATTCTATAGCTGAAAGGGAAGATTGTATTTCCTGATGGAGGTGTTGACTCATGCGTATACTAATCGGCAGTCCGGTACATCAGAAGCCAGAAATTTTGAGTTTGTTTCTTCAAGCATTGGAGCGATTGGACTCACCTGACGTGCTGCCGGATTATTTGTTCGTCGATGATAATGACAATCTGACCTCAAGCAAGTGGCTTGTTGATTTTGCCAATCGGCTGCCAGGGCGGGTTTTGCCCTTGTTGACAGGTTTGCAGCAAGCGGAGGACCGTATTGATGAGAACATCCACCATTGGCCGCCTGCCCTCGTCTGGAAAGTGGCCGGCTTTAAAAATCGTCTCATTGAGTATGCACTTCAGCATCATTATGACGCGCTATTTTTGGTTGATTCGGACCTGGTTCTCCATTCCCGTACCCTGTGCAGGCTGATAGAGACGGAGAAGGATATCGTATCCGAGATTTTTTGGACACGATGGCAGCCGGATGGGGCACTGTTGCCTCAGGTGTGGGTCAGTGACGAATATAATTTGTTTCATCGTGAAGAAGGCGAGGTATTGTCAGCAGAGGAGCGAGCACATCGTGAGCTGCATTTTATACACCAGCTGCATATCCCGGGCTTGTATGAGGTGGGCGGTTTGGGAGCTTGTACCTTAATCCGCAGACGGGCGCTGGAAGCAGGGGTTCACTTTGGTAAAATTAAAAACGTTTCCTATTGGGGGGAAGATCGGCATTTTAGTATCCGGGCGGCAGCGTATGGATTTCCACTTTTTGTAGATACGCACTATCCGGCGATGCATCTGTACCGGGAAGCGGATCGGATCAAGGCAGAGCAGCTACTCTCTACTCTAAATTATTTTACTTCGAGTGCTGCTAATACGGACCATCCAGAACATTTAGCTCATGCAGAACACCCAGATGCTTCTAATCATTTTCTGTCCTACAATCCTTCCACTCCATCAAGAACCCCCAAGTTCTCTGAACCTGGTATACCTGATCATCTCCGTGAGTCTGCTGTCTTTGCCAAGTACATTACGGATTCTTTTGTAGTGCCGCAAGCATTCTCCGGACCACGTCAAAGTGAGCTTCATATACCAGCTGCCTCCAAGCCCAAACTGACGCTGAGCATGACGGTATACAATGAGGCGGATCGCAAGCTCAGAGATGTGCTCCTAAGTCATCGGGAATACATTGATGAAGCGGTTATTATTGATGATGGCAGCCATGACGGTAGCGGTGAATTGTGCCGGGAGCTGCTGAAGGGAATTCCACTGCGTTTGATTCGGAATGAAACAGCCTCCATTGCCAATGAAGTGGAACTGCGGAAGCAGCAGTGGAGAGAGACTGTGGCCTCCTCCCCGGAATGGATTTTGAATATGGATGCTGACGAAATATTCGAATCCCGATTTGCTCAAGAGGTACATTCTTTGTTAGCGGGAACGAAAGCTGATACGATTTGCTTCAGGCTGTATGATATGTGGTCTTCCACGCATTATCGCGATGATGACTATTGGCAGGCCCATCGGTATTATCGCCCATTTTTAATTCGATACAAGGAAGGATTTTCCTATAAATGGAAGGAGCAATCTTTGCGCTGCGGGAGATTTCCCGAGAATGTGCTTGACCTTCCCAGTGAGATTAGCAACTACCGTGTCCAGCATTGGGGATGGTATACACCTGCTATTCGGGCAGCCAAATTAGAACGGTACCAGCTGTTGGACCCGAATGCTCGTTATGGCTGGAAAGAGCAATATGAATCGATTTTGGATCCGAATCCCCGACTCACGCTTTGGGTAGATCAAGATAGCAAAAAAGTAAGGGACGAACCGGCCTCTGAACATGAAGGTATCCATCACAATACCACTTCGGATGTCGCCAGGATCGCCAGTGTTCAGGTTGTTGGTAATCCGGAGCCGGAAATCAACGAGGAAGCAAAGGACACATTTTATGAACAGGGAGAAGCGCAGGAAAAAGGAGTAGAGCAGGAAAAAGGAGTAGAGCAAGGCGTGAAGTGCCAATTATGCGGCTCATCTGAAATAGGCGTATTTCATCGATATGAGCATTTTACACTGCTGGGGTGCGGCTCCTGTGGATTGGTTTTCCGCAATGATGTGGATCGTATACAGCCTGAGGATATGATTGCAGAGATTTATAATGTCAAATGGGTTGCCATGCAAGATAGCGCTGCGGCTTCAACTTACGAGGAGCATGCCCTTTTTGGAGTTATGCTGCTGGATATGTTCAGTCAGGGCAAAGGAAATTTGCTCGAGATCGGATCGGGTACCGGAGAGTTTATCCATGCTGCGCTTCAAAGCGGATGGAATGCAGTGGGGATTGAGCCTTCTGCTGACTCGCGTGCCTATGCTAAAGACAAATATGATGTAGATTTATTGCCAGGCTATTGGAACGGAAAAATTGAAACAGATGATCTTCCACAAGAACCGGAAAAAACGGAGGAGGATACTGACTTATCCTTGGATAACCAATACGAGGCCGTTGCATGCTGGCATGTGCTGGAGCATATTGCGGACCCGATCGCCTTTTTGACGGATTTACGCGAACAGCTTCTGCCTGACGGGACGTTATATATTACAGTTCCCAATAAAAACTCGTTTACTAATGAAGCTTACGGCGCTTATTCACCTTTATTCACGGAGGAAAATCATTTGTATCATTATTCGGAGCATACGTTGGCGCTGCTGCTGGCGAAGTCCGGCTTACGCCCAGTAGCTTTGTTCACCCGTCAGCTTTCCTCCGGTTTGGATGCCTTGCTGGAAGCCCATCCGTTGTACGGTGAGCTTGATTTTACGGAACAAATGGGGCTGCTGGCCAAACTTCAAGGCGAGAAACGGGGACATGAACTCTGCTGTGTCGCAAGGGCAATTTGATCATTTGAACAGGAGGCGGCTGAGCGCATTCCGGAAATTTCGCCGGTTCGCCTCCACTCCACACATGCCAATTTGACCGCCCTGTCGTATGAGGATGCCAGCTTTGATAAAATTGTATGTATTTCAGTGCTGGAGCATCTAACACCTGATGAATCGTTGGCTATGCGCTATGAGGTTTACACGACCTCTCTTATTGCTTATCATGAGAGGGGTTGAAGTTGTAAACCTACATAGGAAAGGAATGACTGATAACTACATGAACAATGCACCTGTGTTGAAGAAGCCTGAGGCTATGGTTTTTGATATGGACGGTACACTTTTTCAGACGGAGACATTGCTGCTACCTGCATACCACAAACTGTTTGATACGTTGCGCGCCGAAGGGCTTTATGAAGGGGAGACTCCTCCTGAGGAGCTTATTTTGAATAGTTTGGGCATGCTGCTGGACGAAATCTGGAGAAGAGTGATGCCGGAAGCCAGTGAAGCAGCCCACAGAAGGGCGGACGAGCTGCTGCTTCAGCTAGAGCTGGAGGGATTGAAGAACGGAAGTCATGCGCTGTATCCACATGTAAAAGAAACACTCCAGGCCCTCCATGAGCAGGGTGTCCGACTATTTGTAGCAAGTAACGGGCTGGAGGATTATGTAAAGGGGATCGCTGCTGCCTATGAGATGGTTCCTATTTTTGAAGGTTTGTACAGTGCTGGAGAGTACAGCACGCTTTCCAAAGTGGATTTGCTGAAAATTTTGTTGAGCAAGCATGAAATTTCGAACATATGGATGGTTGGAGACCGCTCCTCTGATGTGGAAGCGGGTAAAAAGAACGGACAGACGGTCATCGGCTGCGCTTATGCCGGATTTGGCGTAAACGACGAGTTGCAGGGCTCCGATACGATTATTACGGATTTCACCCAGCTGCTTACGCTTTATAAAAACGCTAAGTAATTACGTACCACAAATTACTGCTTCTAGATATGCTTGACGCGTCATATATATAAGATACACACAATGCAAGCAATGTCGGGCAGACAACAAAAAAAGGAAGGCAGCCACTTTACGCGGAGCCTTCCTTTGCCTTATTCTCTGTTTTATCTTCTATTTTATCTTCTGTTTTATTCTCTGTTTTATTCTCTGTTTTATTCTCTGCTTTATTTTCTGTTTTATTTTCTGTTTTATCCGTCTGCGGCTTTGGATTAATCTGTGTGTGGTAGACCCACAAGGCGTATTCCATGGGCCTGGCGATGGCACGGCGATAGGTCTCTTTTTCACCAATACGTGAAAATACCTCGCGGGCTGGCTTTGGATTAACCTCCAGCACGTAAATTTGACCATCCTTGTTGATTGCCAGATCAAGTGCAAGCTCACACAATGCTCCGTAGCTCTTCTCCAGGTAAGCAGCAATATCCAGTCCGAGCTTTTCCCCTTGCTTGATAATTTTCTCTCTATGGTCTTCATCACGAATCCATTGAGTCAGCAGTTGCTTCATCGGTACCGCCTTGCCTCCGCCATGGAGGTTGGAAGTGACGCTTCGATGTGCCCCGATCCGTCCGGCGCATCCGGTTAATTCCCATACTCCTTGGCTATTTTTCTGTACCAGCATGCGGTAATCATGGACCCTGCCATTCGGCAGCTGTACAGGAATGCCTTCCTGAACGATGTAGTTATTCATGTTCCATCTGCTTAAACGTGGCTCCAGACGGTCCAGGCGTACCCGTTGCTGGGGAATAATGCGACGCTTGAGATTGCGGCCCTCAACCAGATACAGGTCTCTTTGCTTGTTAACAGGCTCAATGCGTAAAATACCACGCCCTCCCGTACCGTTAATCGGTTTGAGGTACACCAGTGAATTCTGCTTGAGCATTCGCTTTACACTATGAAATCCATTGAATAGCTCTGTTGCAGGCAGATGGGGGCGAAAGGCAGCCTTTCTCGCAAGCTGCTGGTGAATGGCCCATTTATTACTCAGCGGTCGGTTTAAATAGACGAGGTCTGTATATTGCAATCGAAACTGTTTCAATTGAAGATACCGCTCACTGCGCTGCACCCGGCAACGGTCGAAAATCATATCCGGAAATTCTCGCCATTTCAGGGTCCATTTTCTGCTATTTGGATCATAGATTTGGGCAAGGAGAAGCCTGCGATCCTTATGGACATCTGCAGGAGTGAATACATACGTATCCAGTCCCAGTCTTTTGCCTTCTGCAATCATGCGCTCATATATGTCGCGCTCCTCCAAATGCTTCTTGTTGTTCAAATACAAGGTCATGATGCCTAGGACAGGTTTTGGCACAGCATTCCACCTTCCTCTGCCGTCTGCTTATCTTCGGATAGCTCCCCGCGAAATATTAGCGTGGGTTTTCCGGTCGGTCCAGTCGTCATTTCATTCGCAACAAGTCCGGCTCGAAAACAGGTTTTGAGACTGGCTATATTGTCGGCGGCTACGCTGCACGTCAGGCGGTGCAACTGTTTGAGCTGGGCGGACAGCAGTCTAGCGCCCAGTCTGCGGCCCCGGTAAAGCGGACGAACGATCACGATGCATGCATCCTTCCCGTAATTCAAAGCGAGGGAAAATCCCGCAATCCGCAAGCCCTTCTCTGTGCGCACATAAGCGCACAGGAGAGAGGAGCCGGGATTGTTCAATTGCTCCGGCGTTAAAACGGCTAACTGCCGCAGCGCATTGCGAGTAATGCGCATGCCGCCTGAACTGCGGGCGAGAAACAGTAGTTGTCGTCGTCTCAGCAGCCAGCTTCGGGTGGGCATATGATGAACATCACTAAATTGCGGCATGATTCCACTTCCTTGATCATGATTTCATTCGCCCAGCCAAAAAGGAGCTGTACTGGAAGATGCGTCTTAGCGATTTTTGACGGATTTCCGGCTCGTCGAATTTCATTGGTTTGGCATTGGCTTCAAAAAACCAGAGAGTTCCATTTGTTTCCACACCCAAATCCATAGACATTTCGCCGTGGGAAAGGCCGGATGCGCGTTCAATTTGACGTGCAATCTGAATGGCTGTGCTTTTAATTTTGTTCAGCAAATCTTCGCTGTCCTCAGGTCCAAACAGGGAGGAGAGGAGTTGGAACGGGTCCTCCACACTTCCACCGCGCGGAACATGTGTCGTAATGCTTCCTTTACCCGCCAGTCTGGCACCGACTCCGGTAATGCTCCACGCACCGCGGGCATTTTTTTGTACCAGGATACGCAGATCAAACGGTTTTTTCTGATAAGTTGCCAGGTCAATCCCCTGCTGAATGATATAAGGAGAATTACCTGCTTCCCGGCGGATACGTCCCCACAGCCGGGACAGCGACACGGATTTGTAGGTTACGCTTTTTTTGTCATGCTGAATCGTCAGCCTGTAGGCCATTAGATGCTCTGGTTGGAATTTAAGAATCATAATTCCCTTTCCGGCCTTGCCATTTTCCGGCTTGAGATACAGGTATGGAAACGCAGATAGCATCTTCCCCAAGGCAGGCAGGTCGCTTAACCGTTTGGTTGCGGGAACGAACTGCCGTGTGGATTCCGAGGTGCGGAGCCATTTGAACAGTTCCCACTTGTTAAAAAAGCCCGGATTGTATAGCTCAATGCCAGAAGTGTGCGAAATTTCCTCCAGCTTTGTGCGCACAGAGGTTTTAAGTTCATAATTGCGGTTTGGGATGCGATTATAAATGACCTGCGGAAGCGGGAAATTTTGTTCTTCCCAAGCCTGTAAGCTTTTGTTGAAGATATACCCCTTGACCGTTTCAGCTGGCAGCTTCAGGTCCCTGACGGTAACGATGTACACCTGATAACCCATCCGTATTCCCGTTTCAAGGATATCCCTGAAATTACGCTGATTCCCCTTGAAAAATTGCCCGTCGTCGTGCACGGTCAATACAGCAACGACTGGCTTTTGCTCCGCCCGGGTATTCATAGTTCCTCTTTTCTGCGGAATTTACTGAGGTAAAGACAGTGGTCCAAAATATGCTCCACGGATGCTTTACCCTCCGCACGCAACGATGGATGTTGGAAAATGGATCGACCAGGTTTGGAGTTGGCTTCAAACATCCATACCTTTTCATCCTGATCGATGCCTAGATCGAAGCCGATTTCACCCAGCAGATGTTGATGATGGTTCTCAATGGCTTCTGCGAGCGTAATTGCTACATTCTTGGCACGTTGCAGCACCTCGCCCGCCCGATCGCCGAATACCCGGTCCAGCGCTTGCTCCGGAGTCATCAGGGAGCCGCCGTTTTTAATATGAGTCGTGACACTGCCGCGTCCGGATTTTTTGGCTCCAATTCCGACGACGACCCATTGGTTATTGCCGTTCTTGTGCATATGAAACCGGAAATCAATCGGGCAATTGTCAATCTCGATCAGCTGAATTCCTTGCTGAATGAGGTAGCCTTTTAACGTCTGGCCTTGATTGGAATGAAGCATACGGAGCATAGAGTTAAAAGATGTGAAGCGCAATAATACATTGCTATTTTTTTTGCGATACCTCACAAAATAGCCTTGTTTGGGAACATGGGAAAGACGGTAAATCCCTTTGCCGAGACTGCCTCCACTTGGCTTGTAATAAGCAAATTGATGACGCTCCAGCATGCCTCGGATTCGTTCAGAGCTGGGATTCGTATACGATTCAGGGACATAGCGGTTGACTTCCGGATTGCTTTCCAGCAGGTTATAGATATCTGATTTATTGAAAAAGCTCCAGTTAAAGAAGGGAATTCGTTTGCGGGATAACCGCTCGCGTAGTTGATTGATCGCCGGGGAGAAATCAGCGCGACGGCTCGGTAAACGATTATAAATCACATCCGGCAGAGGTACGATTTTACGTGTAAAATCCCCGCTGGATGATAGAAAATAGCCATTAATCGTATCATTTTGCCAGTTGATATCCCGAGGAGTGAAGGCAAAAATATAAGATTTATTGCTGCCTTCCTTCAGCAGCTGCTTAATAAAGCCTGTGCGTGATCCAAAAGGCCGGGTGGAGGAGGAGGTGCCGTCAGACAGTACTCCAATCAGCGGTCCTAGCTGTACATCACCGTCCAGATTTCGCAAATAGATAGACCCGCTTTTGGGAACACGGATTGCATTACGCAAGCCGGAGGTCAAGTATAGATGACGCCCCGCCTTCTGAATCGGTTTCACAGTGGCGGGAATCTGATCCTTACCAAGCCGCAGACGAATGGACTTGGCTCCGGATAATTTAAGGCTTTTCAACAAGGCAGTGGATATATAAGCCACCTTGTCGGGCTGCTGTGAGAAATGCACATTGCAATGCGTTAAACTCATCTGTTTATCCTCCTATACCGTATGTTCAAGGGAGGCGCCCATGCCCTGTAGCCCCGTCGTTTTGGATTGGGTTATTAAATATCGGGCATACTCGAGCGGACGGTTGATCGCCCGGAAAGCGCACTTTGGCTGGCGGATCTGAAAAAAGGAAGCCCGACCAGGCCGGGAATTCACCTCCAATAGCCAGATGTTCCCATCCTGATCAATACCATAATCAATTCCCAGCTCGCCAAGGCGACCATATCGTTCCTCCAGCGCCCCGGTAATGGTCAGGGACAGCTTCATCATCTGTCCGATGATGAGACGCGTGCTGTCCGCGCCAAATTGTTCACGAAGGTAAGGCTCTGCCGGATGCGCTTCGCCTCCGCCGTGCAGATTGGAGGTCAGCGTTCCTTTCCTGCCTTCTCTCACGGCAAAGCCCGTCAGGCGCCAACAGCCGTGGCCATCCTTTTGCATAAGTGCGCGGACATCAAAGGGACGCCCGCTTTGACTCGTTAATTTCAAATAAGGCTGCACGATGTAGGCACGTTTGTCTGTCATTCCGTTGATCCATGTCAAGCCTGCATCCAGATTGGAAAACAAACGCCGGAACGTGCGATTTTGAGAGTCTCTGCCTTGTATGAGCAGTCCCCGGTCTCCTTCCGCCAGGCGGAGATACAGTGTACCCTTGCCGTGCGTTCCGGCCTGCGGCTTCATAAATAGCCCCGAGTGGCGTCGCAGCCACTCCATAAGCTGGGCCGTGTCCCGGTAAGGAGTCGTAGGCGGCACAAAGGGACGCACTTCATCTACCTTGTGCAGAGTGCGGTACACCTGCCATTTGCCAGGCAAGTTGCGCGACCAGTAGAGAAGCTTGCGCGATTTCTGTACCGCCATTTTTTCCAGTGTGTGTCCGACATTCTGGCTCTCATGGACATGGAGACAGCGGTTATACACAATATCCGGCAGGGGAAAGCGACCGGATGTCCACACTCCGTCATGATAAGCATAACCTCGTATGGAATGCTTTTCAGGTGAAACTCCTTCGGCGGTAAACGCCATTACGCTGAGACCAGAACGCCTGCCCAATAAACTTAGCCTGCGGCAAAAATCGGCCTCGGTAATGGGGGGGATGGCGGCCTGATTCCGGCTAACGAGCACGCCCAGCGTGCCTGGCACGACAAGAGACACCGATAACAGCTCCTTTGGCAGCCGGACCCTGAAAGAGAGGGATCATTTGAAACCGGCTGAATAACAGCAGTAATCAATCATTTTTTTCACGGATGGACGGGTTTTCTGATCATTTAATGGTGTATTGTCATTTTTCGACGGCTTAGAGTTGACTTCCAGCAGCCAGATGCGCCCCGTGCTGTCAATGGCCAGATCAATGCCAAGTTCCGCGAAATGGGCGGGAATGGCTTTCTCAACTCCGCTTGCGATATTCAGTGCTGCTGTCTTGAGAGAGAGGAGGCCGTTTGATTTGATGGTCGCGGGCAGTGTCGTTTTAGCCAGCGCTTCTTTGACCGTGCTCAGCGTACCGCCTCGCGCCAGATTGGACACAAAGTGGCTCCCTCCGGCAATCCGGGCGACAATGGATGTCACCGTCCAGGCCCCGGTTGAATTCTTCTGCACAAGCGCACGAAAGTCGACCGGGCGCTTACCGTGATCAATCAGGGTGAGTCCCTGCTGGAGCTGAAAGCGTGTTGTTTTCATTTTTCCCGCCAAGCTTTTGTACAACTTGTCGACATTGGCATACGTTTTCTTTTGGGGTGCCCCCGCTGTCGTGGACAGCACGGAAAAGGTACCGTCCGTTTGCTTGTTAATGCGCATGATGCCTTTGCCCAGGCTCCCACGAACCGGCTTAAGAAAAACAGCGGGATACTGGTTGCACATTTTTTTGAATACGTCAAAGGTTTGCAGCAAGTGGGACTCGGGTAAATACTTGCGCAGGGATGAATTAGATTTAAGCGCATCAAACACTTCATTCTTATCCAAGAACTTTTCATTAAAAATGGTCGTACCGTACTGAGATTTTACTTCTTTCATGAAATGCTGTACGCTAGTTCTGTTCTCGAGTTTACGGGAGGTAAGCCGGTTATTGACGACATCGCCAGCGGGCATGACAGTCTTTTTCCAGCTTCCGTCGTACACCCATCCCTGAACCCGACCGGGCTGGCTTCCGATATGCTCCGGGGTAAAAAAATACACATATGCTCCTTGTCTACGACATTCCCCGACCAGTTCATGGCAGAACAGGGTGATCGACCCGAAAGGCTTATCAGGCTGTTCGGGATAGTCCCGGCTGACCAGCACGCTAATAAGCGGGCCCACTCGAAGTGTCCGGCGGCCTCGGCTGTAGGTTACTCGCAGCTTGCAATTGGAATGAATACCCATTTTACGGGCCAGCACGCTTCCTACACGTAGGCCGCTGTAGCGGGGTACCGAAATGACGGTAACCTCTTGGCGGAACGAACCGAAGGCGAGCTGAACGGGGTGGCCTGCGGATATTTTCCATTTGCGAAGCAAGGACTCGCCGACCATGAGTACGTCATCCTGCAAGATGCCCGATCCGATGATTTGAATCGTTGTTTTTTTGATGGACATCGTGGATCTCCTTCCGGGCAGCAACTTGATGTCTTGAAAGTAACGGGAAACGTAAATGGGCTGTAATAGCACTGATTCATCATATGAGGACATATATTCCTTGGTGATTGACGGACAATGTGAAATGTTGACACTATACTTGTATTGGAGGAATGAACAATCATGAATATCTATGACAAAGCCCATGATTTAGCAAAAGCATTGAAGGAAAGCAAAGAGGTAGAGGAAATTACGGCAGCGATGAAGCTGATTGAAACCGACCCGGAAGCCAGGCAAATGCTGGATGATTTCCGTCAGCGCCAAATGGAAGTTCAGCAGCGGATGATGAGCGGCGATATGCCGGCACAGGAAGAGATGGAAAAGATGGAAAAGCTGTTCGAGGTCCTTAGTCTGAACCTCAACATCCGTCGTCTGTTCGATGCTGAACGCCGCCTGAGCGTGATCATTGAGGACGTCAACAAAATTATTTCAGACAGCCTTCAGCATTTGTACGGCTCGTCTATGTAAGTTCGTCTCATATTCCTTCCTGTTCTCTCATAGACTAGATACATAGAGTCACAGGGAGAGGAAGGGATACGATTGGGTTCTCTAAAAAAATGGAAACACGGTTTGTACACTCTGATTGCGCTGGCTATGGTGTTTGTGGCGTTGCCGCGCATCTCGCTTGCAGGCGGTTTGAACTGGGTCAACGGTTTTGGTATCGTATGGGTACTTTTTGCGTTGCTTGTCATCGGCGCGAACCTGCATTTTTTGCTGGGTGTGGATGAGGAAAAGCGCAAAACGCTGGAGCGTGTACGACGGGCCAAAATGCAGCAGTGGCAGATGAAGTGGGATAATAAAACGGACAAAAGCAGTATGCTGTGAGCTTTTCGCATTGATTGTTTTGAGCCTGCTCCGATGTCACACATCAAGCACGGTTAAGAAGCGGTTCCCTTGTAAAAAGGGGAATCGCTTTTTGCTGTTTCCCAGTAGCGATATCGAAATGAACAAAGGTCTTAAATACAAGGATTTTGTGCTATAATAGATACAGAATGATACAGATTGAACGTTGGGGGTGTAACAGAGTTGGACGGGCTGGATGAAGCAGTTACGAAACATGAGCAGCTATTGCGTCATATCGAGCAGTTGAAAATAGGCTCCAAAATTTCTGTACGCAGGCTGGCTAAAGAGATGAGCGTCAGTGAAGGAACGGCTTATCGTGCTGTGAAGGAAGCGGAAAACCTGGGAATTGTTATTACCAAGGAACGAATCGGAACGGTACGGGTGGAAAAGCGTCCACGCGGTTTGTCCGAGCAGCTGACCTTTGCAGATGTCGTGAATATTGTGGAAGGACATGTGCTGGGCGGAAGCGAGGGGCTGGAGAAGCCTTTGCACAAATATGTCATTGGGGCGATGCGTGAAGAGGCCATGGCCCGTTACATTGATGCAGGCAGTTTGCTGATTGTTGGTAACCGGGAGGATGCACATTCTCTTGCATTGGAGCAGGGAGCAGGCGTGCTGATTACAGGGGGCTTTGGTACGAGCCGGGAGGTCAAGCAGCTGGCCGACCAGATCAGTCTGCCGATTATTTCCTCGCGCCACGATACCTTTACTGTGGCTTCCATGATTAATAGAGCGATATTTGACCGCTTGATCAAAAAGAAAATTATGCTGATTGAAGATATAGCGGCAGGTAAACCGAAGGCACTGACGTTAAAAATCAACAGCACGCTCACCGAATTCGAAGAGCTTTCGAAGACGACCGGGCAGTATCATTTTGCCGTAGTTGATGAATGGAACCGTTTAATAGGCATCGTCAGCCGCAAGGATGTGGAAGGACTCCAGCCGGAGCACACGATGGACAAATGTCTGATCCGCAATCCGGTAACGGTCACCTATCAGACTTCGCTCGCCTCAGCCGCGCAGATGATGGCGTGGGAAGGTGTAGACTACTTGCCGGTTGTAGACCGTAATCGCAAACTGTTAGGGTCAGTCACACGGCGTGAGGTGCTGGAGGCACTGCGTAATGCCCAGAAGCAGCCGCAACTGGGCGAGACGTTCGATCAATTGATTTGGAACGGGTTTGCCGAGGAGCGCAATGAGGACGGATCGTTATTTTTTCGCGGCTTTATCATTCCGCAGATGGCGACCCATTTGGGTACGATCTCGGAAGGCGTACTGGTTAACGTCATGACACAAGCGGGTTACCGGGCGGCAAGAGACATGAGCGGCAAGGATTATGTGCTCGACAATTTGATGACTTATTTTATCAGGCCGGTACAGATTGAGGATGCAGTCGTCCTGCGTCCGTTGCTGCTTGAAATGAGTCGTCGCACCTGCAAGCTGGAAATTTCCATTTTGCGGGAAAACTATTTGGTATGCAAGGCGGTAATGTCGCTTCAATCCATTGAACACGGATAAACGCCAATGGATTGGAGCGGAGAGCGGGGATGAAAAAAATGAGCATGAAAAAATTAACTTAGTGACTTTCGGGAAGCTTTTCCTTCGCCTCCAGCCAAATTTGCAGCACACCTTCCATCACAAGCATCGTTTTGACCTGGATTGTATATTCCTTGTCGCGAACGGTGTATTTTTTTTGATTCAGCAGCATGCGTACCAGCTTGCTGTCGGAGTCAATCTCGAACATATCCCTGCCGCGCAGCACCTCCAAATCCCGAATGACGCGGCGAAGGAGCTCTTTCAGGTTAATGGAGTCTATTTTTTCAGCCGACGTTTCCTCCGCGATCAGCTTGATTTCTTTGACAACGGTCTGGCGATTGCTGTATTTGCGCAGTGTTTTGTTGTCCTCCTGAGCTTGCTGGAGCTGGAATTGAAGATCCTGATTGTTTTTCCACAGCTCATTGAAGCTGACATGCCAAATGGCATTGTAGACCATCCCCCCGGCAATCATACCTAGTACAAAAACCGAGGATAGTTGCATAAAAGGGCGCAGACGCTCGAAGGGAGGTACTCTCATGATCTTTTCACCTCACGGGCGTCCGTTTCCGCACACCCATTTGACCAGCTCTGTGCCCATATGAGCGCCCAAAAAGGCGAAAATCAAATACAGGATTTGCTTAATGGCAGGTGATAGATTGCCATCTATCATATTGCTCTCGATGACCCGGATCGGGTCCATCGTCCCCCCTACAGCAGCGGCAAGCGCCCATATTTTTATTCTTCCGGCAACCTCCAGCATCGTCTGGGTAGGCGGCTGAAGAGCTATCACCGCTCCCATTCCGCCGAGCATGGCTCCCCCGAGCACGATGCCGAATGCGATGAAGAAATCGAGTATCGCTTTGGATATAAAAGTGCTCATGCTCTTTTCCTCCTTGAGTGTATACATCAGGCCCGCGCTTGTCCGCCCGGGGTCTGTACTTTTATTGTATGGGCGCTACTAACGCGGATATGATAAAATAGTTTGAAGAAAAACCAGCGGTGAAAGGAAGAGAAGCGCATGAGTTCATTTGTGCATTTGCATGTTCACAGCGAGTATAGCCTGCTGGACGGCGCGGCTCGTACCGCGGAGTTGGTCAAACAGGCTTCGGCTTACGGAATGAAGGCGCTTGCCCTTACGGACCACGGGGTCATGTACGGCGCTATTCCTTTTTATAGAGCGTGTGTGGAAAACGGCATTAAGCCGATTATCGGGTGTGAGGCTTATATTACAGCGGGTTCGCGCAAGGAGCGCGGAAGCCGAAAGGACCAGCCCATATATCATTTAATTTTGCTCGCCAAAAATAAAACAGGCTATCAAAATCTGATGAAGCTATGCTCCATCGGCCATTTGGAGGGCTATCACTACAAGCCGCGCATCGATATGGAAGTGCTGGCTGCCCATCATGAAGGCATCATATGCCTGAGCGCATGCCTGGGCGGTGAAGTACCCCAGCATTTGCTGCATGGCCGGGAAGCCGAGGCCAGACGGGCGGCAGAACGCTACCGGAGCATCTTTGGCGATGATTTTTATCTGGAGCTTCAGGATCACGGACTGTCCGAGCAAAAGCGCGTAAACCCTCTATTGATTGCGCTGGCAAAAGAATTGGATATTCCACTGGTGGCGACAAATGACGTGCATTATCTGACCGAGCCGGATGCGGACGTCCAGGACGTTCTGATCTGTATCGGGACAGGCAAGACGGTTGACGATGAGGAGCGCTTGCGCATACCGACACGGCAGTTGTATCTGAAAAGCCAGGAGGATATGGCTCGCTTGTTTCCGCATGTGGAAGAAGCCATTGCCAATACGGTGCGTATTGCTGAACAGTGTGAACTGGAGCTGGAGTTCGGCCAGTCCATTTTGCCTGAATATCGCCCGCTGCCGGAAGGCATGACTTCCTCATCCTATTTGCGCAGTTTGTGTATGCAAGGGTTGGAGCATCGCTATGGAAGTGATCCCAGATGGGAGCAGCCGGAGGAACGTGAAAAGCTGGACCAACGGCTGAACTATGAATTGAATACGATAGAGAATATGGGCTTTAGCGATTATTTTCTGATCGTATGGGATTTTATTGCTTTCGCTCATCAGCATAAGATTGCAACCGGACCGGGGCGCGGTTCCTCAGCAGGCAGTTTGGTTGCCTATGTGCTTAACATCACGAATGTCGATCCGATGAAATACAATCTGCTCTTTGAACGGTTTCTTAATCCTGAGCGGATCAGCATGCCGGATATCGATATTGATTTTAGTGACGAACGGCGCGACGAGGTTATTGACTATGTAGTTCAGAAGTACGGGAACGAGCATGTAGCCCAAATCATTACCTTTGGAACGCTGGCGGCGAGAGCCGCAGTCCGTGACGTCGGGCGTGTGTTAAATGTGCCGTATGGCGAGGTAGACAAGGCGGCGAAGCTGATTCCGGCCCAACTCGGAATGAACATCCGCCATGCGCTGGAGATGACCCCGGAGCTGAAGGCGCTGTACGAAACGAAGCCCAAGACACGCGAGCTGCTGGATATGGCGATCAAAGTGGAAGGGATGCCCCGCCATGCCTCGACCCATGCTGCGGGTGTCGTCATTTCGCGGACTCCATTGACCGATGCGGTTCCGCTTCAGGAGGGAAGCGAAGGGGTTCCCCTTACACAATATTCAATGGAAAATCTGGAGCGGATCGGTTTGCTCAAAATGGATTTCCTCGGATTGCGTACGCTCTCTATTATTGAGCGCTGTATGCGCTGGATTGCAGAAGAGCATGGAGAAGCGCCTGACTTTAGCCGCATCCCTGATAATGACCCGCATACCTACGATCTGCTGGGCAAAGGAGATACAGGCGGGGTATTCCAGCTTGAGTCGGCTGGCATACGCCGGGTGCTCAAGGATTTAAAGCCGAGTGTTTTCGAGGATGTGATCTCTGTACTGGCTTTGTATCGTCCCGGCCCGATGGGCTTTATTCCTAACTTTATACAAGCCAAGCATGGACAGGTTGAGGTTACTTATCCGCATCCCGATCTTGAACCGATCCTGAAGGATACGTACGGCATTATCGTGTATCAGGAGCAAATCATGCAGATTGCTTCGCGCATGGCAGGCTTTTCCCTTGGAGAAGCCGATCTGCTGCGCCGTGCTGTGTCCAAGAAAAAGCGCGAAGTGCTGGATCTGGAGCGCGGCCATTTTGTGAAGGGCAGTGTCAAGCAGGGGTACACGGAGGAGGAAGCCGAAAGGGTTTATGACATGATTGTCCGTTTTGCAGATTATGGCTTCCCGCGTGCCCATGCGGCTGCTTATGGCGTGCTGGCATTCCAGACAGCATATCTCAAGGCCCATTATCGCGTGCAATTTATGGCGTCCATGCTGACAGCCGTCATGGGAAGCCACCGGAAAGTGGCGGAATATGTCGTTGAATGCCGCCGTATGAATATAGCGGTGCTGCCGCCTGATGTGAACGAAAGCGGCGTGCTGTTCACCCCGTTGCAGCAGGGGAACATCCGCTTCGGACTGGCCGCGATTAAAAATGTCGGCACACAGGCAATGGAAAGCATTCTCGCTGTCCGCAAGGAACGGCCATTTGACAGCCTGCTCGATTTTTGCCGACGCGTGGACTTGCGGGTATGCAATAAAAGAGTCATTGAATCGCTCATTCAGGCAGGTGCCTTTGATTCGCTGACAGGGCACCGGGCACAGCTGCTTGCCATGCTGGATGAAACCGTAGATGCAGCTGTCAAGTGGCGCAAGGAACGTGACGACCTGCAAATTGATATGTTTGGCTTTGTGGAAATGCCCAATTGGGATATCGAATATCCCGATGTACCGAAGTTCAGTGCGGGCCAGCAGCTCGAACTGGAACGTGAGCTGCTGGGGCTGTATCTGTCCGGACATCCGCTGGATGATTTTGAGACGCTGCTGGAAAACAGCCAGGCGGATCGCCTGATGGAGCTGGGCGATGTGCCGGATGAAACGGTTGTTGTGACCGCCGGCATGGTGGTGTCGCTCAAGACGATTACGACCAAGCAGGGCAAGGCCATGGCCTTCATTGAATTGGAGGATCAGATTGAGCGCTGCGAGGTGGTGCTGTTCCCTGAGGTGTGGAAGCGAAGCCAGCAGTGGATTGAAAAGGGAGCGCTGCTGGCGCTGCGTGCCAAAATGCAGCAGCAGGACGAGCACTTCAAGCTCCTCGCAGATGAAACCGCGCCGCTAGCGGAAGACTCGCTGGCACGGCTCCTCCAGCGTCGACGCACCGGGACGCGTCCATCCG
>NZ_JH601050.1:481157-495551 GCF_000245715.1 Paenibacillus sp. Aloe-11
CCCCGGCTCCGCGCAGCCCGGAGCGGGAGGCCCGTCAGCGGGTGTTTGTCAAAATCACCCGCCAGGCCGAGGAGGATGCCAGCTTGCTGGTCAGCCTCAAGGCGCTGCTGCAGGAGCATCCCGGTGCGTTGCCTACCGTACTGTTTTATGAGAGCAGCCAGCGTTTGCTGGCCTTGAGCGATGCCTACAGCATCAAGCCTTCGCCCCAGCTTTTTGATCGAATGGAGTCCATGCTGGGTGAAGGCACGGTGAAAGTCAAATGATGGACATGCTTTAATGAACAATTTCCTTCCCTCTCGCATACACTTGGAAAACTGGCGGGACAGCAGCTTCAATACTTATCCTGTACACATGAGTCCTGCACACATGATGTCCCGCACGTTGGAAGAACAGAACTGTACGGTGAAGGCGGGAGGGAAATTATGTCCTATGAATATGCTGAGACCCTGTTAAATCGCAGAGGCATTCGTATCGAGTCCATTGCGGACATTGTTTTTCAGCTGCAGCAAAAATATTATCCTCATTTAACTATGGAAGAATGTGTAGACAGTGTCAAAGCGGTATTGCAAAAGCGCGAGGTGCAATATACGTTGCTCACAGGCATTGCGATTGATGAGCTGGCCGAAAAAAGACTTCTCCCTGAGCCGCTGCAAGCCATTATGGAGGCAGACGAACCGTTGTATGGGGTGGACGAGACACTGGCTCTTGGAATTACGAGCGTGTACGGTATGATCGGCTTAACCAGCTTTGGATATTTGGATAAGGAAAAGACGGGAATTATTGAACAGTTGAACCAAAAAGGTAGCGGTATTCACGTATTCTTGGACGATCTCGTCGCTGGTTTAGCCGCTGCCGCTTCTTCGCGTATCGCCCATCGGAGCGTTCTAGCCAAGCATTATCCTGCGTCGCCCGACGCTTGATTCGACTGTATGAGCAGAGCGGATAAACTTCTAGGCCCTCCGAAGGATTCTGAACGAGCAGGAGGGCTTTTGTTGCGGGAAAAAAGTAAGGTATGTTATCATGAGTCTATTATATGGGCTCAAAACTTGAGGCTTAGGGGGTAGAAACAAGGCATGTGGACGGTGATTTATATTGCACCGACGGCCAGACTGGCTGACATGATTAAGCTCAAACTGTCTGAAGAAGGTTTTATGGTGCAGACCCGGGCCATTAGCGCATCCAAGCAACAGTTTGAGATACTTGTGCCTTCGGGCGAAGTCGAAGAAATACAGGAAGTGCTTAATTCGATTTTGCGCCCTTGAGTCCGGAACGGCGGAAGTGATACAGCAGCATGAATGGAACAAAGGATGCACGATCGGCGGTAATGTTTTGCAGACAAGCGTTGACGTGTGTATGAACATAATGCTTAGAGGTGCCGCTACAGACGGCAGAGGACCTTGTATCGGTTACGGCTGACAAATAAACGGCTGGAGAGGTGTAGTTGTGTTTAAAGATTTATTCCAAAAGAAGCGTAAATACGCGACGATCCCTTCGGAACGGGCGCTGAGCGGCGATCAAGCGGACATGCCGGATCGTCCTAAACGGGAGATTCCCGAAGGTCTTATGACCAAATGTGGCAAGTGCGGAAGCATTCAATACAGCAAAGAGCTGGAAAAGAATTTAAAAGTGTGTCCGGTATGCGGATACCATATGCGTCTCAATGCGATGGAGCGTATTCGCATGGTACTCGACGAGGACACGTTTACGGAATATGATGCTGATATGATTTCAGTTGATCCGCTGGACTTTCCGGGATATGCGAGTAAGCTGGAGCAGCAGACGCTGAAATCCGGCTTGCGAGAGGCTGTCGTTACGGGCGACGGCCTTATTCATGGGCTTCCTGTTGTCGTAGCGGTGATGAGCTTTGACTTTTTTACAGGCAGTATGGGCTCGGTCGTAGGGGAGAAAATTACCCGCGCCATTGAGCAGGCGATTGACAAGCGCTTGCCGCTTATTATCTTCTCCACATCCGGTGGGGCACGTATGCAGGAAAGTATTCTGAGTCTGATGCAGATGGCCAAAACAAGTGCTGCTCTCGCTCGTCTGGACGAGCAGGGTTTGCTTTATATTTCCGTTATCACTGATCCGACTACAGGCGGAGTTTCCGCCAGCTTTGCTACGCTTGGAGATATTAATATTGCAGAGCCGGGTGCTGTATTTGGTTTTGCAGGCCGTATCGTAATCGAGCAGACCATCAGGCAGAAGCTGCCGGATGATTTCCAAACTTCCGAGTTTAATTTGCAGCACGGACAATTAGATATGGTTGTACACCGCAAGGAATTGCGCGATACCCTTGGGCAACTGCTTGATTTACACAGTGTGAAAGGGGTGGAATAGATGGCTGGCGAATTGCCTTATGAAAAGCCCCTGGTCGAGATGCGACAGAAGATCGAAGAACTCAAGCAATTCGGACAGGATAAGCAAATTGATTTTACGGATGAAATTAACCGCCTGGAAGAACGTTATCTCCAGATGGAAGAAGAAATATATACGAACATTACAGCACCGCAAAAGATGCATTTGGCCCGTCATCATCAAAGGCCGACGTCTCTTGATTTGATCGAGCAAGTATTTACGGACTTTATTGAATTGCATGGTGACCGCTTGTTTGGAGACGATCTGGCAGTCGTAGGCGGAATTGCCAAGCTGAACGGTATTCCGGTGACCGTTATTGGTCAGCAGCGCGGCAAGGATACCAAGGATAACATTGCGCGTTTTTTTGGTAGTGCGCACCCGGAAGGATTCCGGAAAGGGCTGCGCTTGATGCAGCAGGCTGAAAAATTTAAACGCCCTATCATTACATTTATTGATACGAAGGGCGCTTATCCGGGTAATACAGCAGAGGAGAGAGGTCAATCGGAAGCAATCGCCCGCAATTTGCGAGAGATGGCAAAGCTTTCGGTGCCTGTTATTTGTGTGGTCATCGGCGAGGGTGGAAGCGGCGGTGCGCTTGCGTTTGCGGTCGGCAACCGGGTGCTGATGCTGGAGCATGCCATCTATTCGGCCATCTCTCCAAACGGGGCAGCCTCGATTTTATGGAAGGATGCTTCCAAGGCAGATCAGGCAGCTGAAGCTATGAAGATTACGGCAAATGATCTTCTGCGCCTGGAGGTTATCGAGGACATTGTGCCAGAACCGAGAGGGGGCGCGCATCGCAACTACGAAATGACTGCTGCTGCAATCAAGGAGCTGTTGGAACGTCATTTGGCCGAACTGATGAATATGAGCTGCGATGAATTAAGGGAAGATCGGTATCAAAAATTCCGGAAAATAGGTCAATATACCTTTTTGAAGCCTTCGGAAACTGAGCCTATGTTGTAATACACTGGAAACGAGTAACAATAAAATATGACGAACTTCCTATACAAATAGGAAAAAGTGTAGTAGATTTAATTGTTGGAAAAAGATATAAAGTAACACCTTTGAAAACGGAGGAAAAACCCAAATGCGCAAAACTAAGATTGTATGTACTATCGGTCCTTCCAGTGAGTCGTTGGAAAATGTGAAGAAACTGATTTTGGCTGGTATGAACGTAGCCCGCCTGAATTTCTCTCACGGTGATTTCGAGGAGCATGGCAACCGGATTAAGAATATCCGTCAAGCTTGCAAGGAGCTTAACAAAAACGTTGCTATTTTGCTCGATACGAAGGGGCCGGAAATCCGGACAGGAAAGCTCGAGGTTGAACCTATTGAGCTTGTTCAGGACGAGTTCATTACGCTGACAACGGAAGAAGTTCTTGGTACGAAAGACCGTATCTCCATTACGTACAAGGACCTTCCCTCGGACGTGGAGCCCGGCTCCACCATTCTGATCGACGACGGTCTGATCGGACTCACCGTTATTGAAGTATCAGGCACTGAAATCAAATGCCGCATTGTCAATGGCGGAACGATCAAAAGCAAGAAGGGCGTTAACGTTCCAGGCGTAGCCATTTCCTTGCCTGGTATTACAGAGAAGGATGCTAACGACATCATTTTCGGTATTGAGCAGGACATTGATTTCATCGCGGCTTCTTTTGTTCGTAAAGCAAGTGATGTACTGGAAATCCGTGAATTGCTGGCAAAGCACAACGCTGGTCATATTCAAATCATTTCCAAAATCGAAAATCAGCAAGGTGTTGACAACCTGGACGAAATTTTGGAAGCCTCCGACGGCCTGATGGTTGCCCGTGGTGACCTTGGTGTGGAAATCCCTGCTGAAGAAGTACCTTTGGCGCAAAAACTGATGATTAACAAATGTAATGTAGCCGGCAAGCCTGTTATTACGGCAACACAAATGCTGGATTCCATGCAGCGTAACCCGCGTCCGACTCGTGCGGAAGCAAGTGACGTAGCCAATGCTATTTTTGACGGAACAGACGCAATTATGCTGTCCGGCGAAACAGCTGCGGGTAAATATCCGGTAGAATCCGTATTGACGATGTCCCGTATTGCAGAAAAAGCAGAGTCTTCTCTGAACTACCGTGATTTGTTCAAGAAACAAAGAACGGCGCAAGAAATCAGTATTACGGAGGCAATCAGCCAATCTGTTTCCATTTCTGCGCTTGACCTGCATGCCAAAGCGATCCTGACGTCCACGCAAAGCGGAACAACAGCGCGTATGATTTCCAAATATCGCCCGGAAGCTCCGATTGTCGCTGTGACAACACAGGAAAGAACGGTTCGTCGTCTGGCTCTGATCTGGGGTGTACATGCAGTACAAGGAAGACCGATTGTTGACACAACAGACAGTCTGTTTGACAATGCGTTGGAAGGCGGCCGCAATTCCGGTCTCGTTAAAGAGGGCGATTTGGTTGTGATCACCGCTGGCGTACCGCTTGGCGACTCCGGTTCTACCAACCTGATCAAAATTAGCTGTGTTCCTGCACAAGCATAATTTTATCCTGTTCGGAATAATAAACAGGCTGTATCGTTTGGATACAGCAAGCAAGCAGAGCATTCAGGTCATTGCGACTTGGATGCTCTTTTTGGTGTTCTCTAGTTTCTAATTTTCTGTGCTTCTTGCCGCATGAATTCGAGAAACGCCTGCTGGATCATGCTCTGGTGTGTATCAAGTTGATACACGATGTTTATATGGTAGCAGTCACTTTCTTCATCAGTCTTAATAACCTCAGTATAAGGAAGCCATTCCACCGTAGGAACGCTGCCAATGCTGCTATGAACTCCGCAGGCAGGGAAAAAGGCAAGCGCTTCTCCGCCGCCTACTACTTGCTTAACCGCCTCCCATGAGTTGGTCTCCATAGAGGGCTGAATCAGAGAGGAATACGAATCGATAGCAGATACCCCGCTGTATCTCACCCACGCATGCTTGTCCAATATATCAGATCTGTCAACATCGACTGATTTTGAAGTATGCATTTTTTTGTTCCTAATAATTCCAATTCGATCCGAAGCCACCACTTCTGCCACCGTATGCTCCGGTAGAGGGCTCTTATCGTCCAGAAAAACAAAATCAAGCTCTCCCTGCAGCAGCAGCAGTCTGATCGTATCTGGAGCTTGAATGTCCAGTTGAATTCGGCACTCTGGATATAGTTGCGCAAACTTAGCAAGGATAGAGGGCAGGAGGTATGTGCCTGATATCGACTCTGCGCCCAGACGTAATTGAGACTGCGATTCCTCTGTAAGTTCATCTACAGCTTGTCTTGCTTCCTGCTCCAGGGAGATGATCTGCTTTGCGTAAGGCAGCATTCTTTTTCCGGCTTCGGTTAGCATAATTCTGCCTTGTTGAAGAGAGAACAGAGAAACACCCATTTCCTTTTCAAGGCTTTTCATATGAAAGCTGACGGTAGGCTGCTTGACTTGCAAAGCCTCAGCCACATCCGTCGCCTTATGGAATTTATCGATCAGCATCAAAATACGTAGTTTTAAAATATTCATGAATCGAACAGATCTCCTTAAATGTCTTAATGTGTGAAGTTTACACTATAGATTAATTATATACCCTAAAACAATTATTCTATCAATATTTTATATTTGTTTTACAAAACCACGCCGTTCATCTAACATTCCAGGCCTACAATGTAAAAGTGTTGATGGTCATAAATAAAAAAACCGTCACTTAACTAAGGGGAGGACAATAAAAAATGTTGAAAAAATGGCCGTTCATTCTGATGACTCTCACCATGGTATTTGCACTCGCAGCTTGCGGATCAGGCAACAATGCTGCACCACAAGGAGACGCTGCTAAAGGAACAGAAGATAAAGCAGCTGCTGAACTGACAGGTAACATTCTGGCTGTTGGCTCCACAGCACTTCAACCATTGGTAGAGCAAGCAGGACAAAAATTTATGGCTGTCGATAAATATAAAGGCATTGCAGTTCAAGTACAGGGCGGCGGCAGCGGTACTGGCTTGACTCAGGTTTCCGGCGGACAGGCGGATATCGGTAACTCTGACGTGTTTGCAAAAGAAAAACTGGAGAGCGGTGCAGATGAGTTGGTCGATCACCAGGTAGCTGTTGTAGCGATGTCAGCAGTAGCAAACCCTAAGGTTGGCGTGACAGACTTGAAGAAAGATCAATTGGTACAAATTTTCACAGGTAAAATCACGAACTGGAAACAAGTTGGTGGTGCGGATCAAAAAATCGTTATTGTAAACCGTCCAAGCAGCTCCGGTACTCGTGCAACATTTGAAAAATACGCTTTGGGACAAAAAACGGAAGATCTGCCTGGCTCCATTCAGGAAGATTCCTCCGGTACAGTGAAAAAGCTGATTGCTGAAACACCGGGTGCTATTGGTTATCTGGCTCTGTCCTACATCGACAACACAGTAACAGCTTTGAAATTCGATGGTGTTGAAGCCAATGTGGAAAATGTAGAGCAAGGTAAGTATCCGGTATGGGCTTACGAGCACATGTACACCAAAGGTGAGCCAAAGGAACATGTAAAAGCATTCCTGGACTACATCCTGTCTGATGAAATCCAGAAATCTGATGTTGTAGACCTGGGATACATTCCAGTATCAGGTATGCAAGTCAAACGCGATGCTGACGGTAACATTACGAAATAAGGAGATATACACCTCCTGTTCGGACGAACGCAGCGAATGCGAAGTATATTCACGAGGAAGAGGCGGACTAGCGTCCGGCCTCTATTCTTCGGTTAAAGGAGTTACAGTATGGAACCAGTTGAAGGGAAGGCATTCATGGAACAGAATAAACGTTCCCGAGTGATGAAAGAAAGACATTACTGGGAAGAATGGACCGGCCGCATTTATACGTCGGTTTGTGTCGTTTTTTTAGTTGCAGTCATTGTCTCCATCGTATATTTTGTTGCCTCCAAAGGTGTAGCTACATTTGCGATGAATGGAGTCAGTCTAAGTGAGTTTTTCTTTGGCACCAAATGGAGCCCGGACGGTGAACCCGCTTCCTTCGGCGCGCTTCCATTCATTACGGGCTCTTTTGCCGTTACTATATTGGCTGCCTTGATCGCCAGTCCGCTTAGCTTGTGCGCAGCTTTGTTTATGACGGAAATCGTGCCGAAATCGGGTAAACGTATCCTTCAGCCTGCGATTGAACTATTATCCGGTATTCCGTCTGTAGTATATGGCTTTGTCGGCTTGACTGTGATCGTTCCGCTGCTGCGGAATGTGTTCGGGGGACAAGGCATCGGTATTCTGGCAGGCTGTCTTGTGTTGTCTGTGATGATTTTGCCGACCATTACGAGTATTATGGCGGATGCGTTGTCCTCCTTACCAGGAGGTCTGCGTGAATCCTCTTACGCTTTGGGGGCTACCCGCTGGCAGACCATTGCACGCGTCATTATTCCGACGCTGCTGCCCGCGCTTTTGACAGGGATTATTCTCGGTATGGCTCGTGCGTTTGGGGAGGCGTTGGCTGTGCAGATGGTGATCGGAAATGCACCACACATACCAAGCTCTTTGCTGGAATCCGCTTCGACCTTGACCAGCGTTATTACACTTAGCATGGGCAACACAGCCATGGGCTCGGTTCATAACAATGCTCTTTGGAGCATGGCGCTTGTGCTGCTGCTCATGACATTTATCTTTGTGCTGCTGGTAAGGCTGCTCGAAAGGAGAAACCGGGTTTGATGAGAGCTAAAACAACCGATAAGATCGCAACCTTTGTCATCTGTTTCTTTGCCTTGTTCATTGTTGCGCTTTTGGTAGGATTATTGGGATTCATTTTAGCACGTGGAGTAAGTCACATTTCTTTTGACTTTTTAACGAGTGCTCCCCAAACGTTACGTGCAGGTGGAGGCATTGGCCCGCAGCTATTTAACTCTGTATTTTTGCTGATCTTGACTTTGATTATTACCATTCCGATTGGCTGGGGTGCCGGTATTTACATGGCGCATTACGCAAAGCCGGGAAAAATTACGGACTTCATACGACTTGTCGTCGAAGTACTGTCTTCCTTTCCGTCCATCGTCATCGGTTTGTTCGGACTTTTACTTATCGTAAATACGTTTAACTTTGGTTTTTCCCTGTTATCAGGAGCCTTGGCCTTGGCAGTATTCAATCTGCCGCTGATGGTTCGTACAACAGAACAGGCTTTCCGGGCTGTACCCAAGGAGCAAAAGGAAGCCGGGCTTGCGCTCGGATTATCCAAATGGAAAATCATCACCTCTATTTTGCTGCCAGCTGCGTTGCCAAGCTTGATTACGGGGACGATTTTGGCCGCAGGCCGGATTTTCGGAGAAGCTGCCGCATTGCTGTTTACAGCAGGGATGAGTACGCCGCCACTTGACTTTACGGATTGGAATCCATTGCATGCCAGATCGCCTATTAATCCGATGCGACCTGCCGAAACGCTCGCTGTGCATATTTGGAAGGTAAACAGTGAAGGTATTGCTCCTGATTCCAAGGATATCGCCGCAGGCGCTTCCGCGGTACTGGTACTGCTCGTACTTGTCTTCAACCTGAGTGCAAGATGGTTTGGAAGAGTCGTTTACCGCCGCTTGACTGCTGCCAAACGTATGGATTAGAAAGGGGATGGGGAATATGGAACAAGTGATTACGCGAACGGCACAACCCGCAGCACCAGCAACACCCGTTCAATCTACGCGCTCGGAACAACTTGCGGGGCAACCGCCGCATCCATTCAGCACCGAGGATTTGAGTATTTATTATGGCAGCTTTGAAGCTGTAAAAAAAGTAAATCTGGCTTTTCCCGAGCAAACAGTCACCGCCCTGATCGGGCCTTCCGGTTGTGGCAAGTCGACCTTTTTGCGCTCACTTAATCGCATGAACGACGAGATTGCATCTTCCTCTACAACAGGACACATCTGGATGGATGGGCAGGATTTGACCGCACCGGGAACGGACGTAATCAAGCTGCGTCAGCAAATTGGCATGGTGTGGCAGCGTCCCAACCCTTTTTATAAATCTATCTACAATAATATTGCCTTCGGTCCCAAATACCGGGGTGTGCGCAAAAAGAAGCAGCTTGATGAAATCGTGGAAAGCAGCCTGCGCAAGGCAGCGCTGTGGGATGAGGTTAAGGATCGCCTGCATGATTCCGCACTGGCTCTGTCTGGCGGGCAGCAGCAGCGGCTTTGTATTGCACGTGCGCTATCCGTAGAGCCGAAAATTTTGCTGTTGGATGAACCAGCCTCTGCACTGGACCCTGTGTCTACAGGCAAGATTGAAGAACTCATTACCGAATTGAAAAAAGAGCTGCGCATCGTTATTGTGACGCATAATATGCAGCAGGCAGCACGAATTTCCGATTATACTGCTTATTTTTATATCGGAAACCTGGTTGAGCATGGAAAGACAAATGATATTTTTACTAACCCTGAAAATGAGCTGACCCAGGAGTACATTATGGGCCGCTTTGGGTAAGGGCAAGTTGCTATTCGCTTACCATATATATGCAATACGCAAAGCCTTCTACTAATACAGTATTAGTAGGAGGCTTTTTATGATTCAATGCAGATGACACGCCTTCATGAGAGCGTTCGTCTTTAAGTCTATTATTTTCAATTATTTTAATTTATCACTAAAAATTTAATTTATAACTAAAATAAAACATATTGATCAATTGGGTAATTTTTCATATAATACAACTATCTATTTATCATGCATAAATAGTGGTCCAGTATCCCTAACTCTCAAAGTGAAATTCCAGCAAGAATAGATCGGGTTAAACTGAACAGAATTTACCCATCAAAAGAACAAAGGAGAGATTCAAGTGAAGAAGAAAATATGTTCGACCGCAAAAATGCTAGCGCTTTCAGGCGTGGCGATTACAGTAACGTCAGGACTCCTAAGCCCCTCATGGGCTACAGCGCAGGAGATTGCGGCGGGTACAAGTAATTCGGTACGTGAATCGTCCACTGCTCCTTATGAGCTTACAACGGATTCTGCTGTTGTACAGGATGTTTATGGTGACGATGTAAATGCTGGCGATTTGGACCGCGGGCAATTCAGGGGACTATTGGCAGCGAAACCAACTGCAACTGTTAATACAGATAGTCTGCTGAACAAGTATCGTGATTTTAGTAAATTTTCTACGGGGAACACAGCCAAGGATACTACACTTGCCTTGAATATTGTATCGTGGCAAATGCCGCACGGCGGATTCTTCAAAGCGATGGAAAAGAATTATAAATCCAAATGGAATGGCAAGACTGCACGCTCTACCTGGAAGAGCAAGGATGGTGTCGAGCTCGGGACATTTGATAATGAAGCCACGACAACCGAGATTCGCTTTTTGGCGGATGTATACAAAAAAACAAAAAACAAAGACATTAAGAACAGCGTACAAAAAGCAGTTGACTTCGTTTTAACCTCTCAATATTCCTCCGGCGCGTGGCCGCAAGTATACCCTAAACGTGGTAATTATTCTGATGCCGCAACCTTCAACGATGATGCAATGGTTAGAGTTATGGTACTGGCTGATGACATTGTGAACAAGAAGCAGCCGTTTGATAGCGATATTCTTGATAATACGTATCGCTCCAGACTCCAGCAGGCTCTTAATAAAGGCGTACAGTATACGATTAAAGCTCAAATTGTAAACAATGGCACACCAACGATCTGGGGAGCACAGCATGATCCGTTTACTTATGAATCTGTTGGGGCCCGAGCATATGAGCTTCCATCCAAAACAACGACGGAATCGGTAGGCATTACGGCCTTCTTGATGTCCCAGCCGCAAACGGCTGAGGTGAAAAAGGCGGCACAGAGTGCCTTGAAATGGTTGGACACGAATCGGATCGACGGTATCAAATACAATCGTAAAGGTCCGGAGTTTTTCCAAAAGGATGCATCAAGCGTCATATGGTATCGATTCTACAATGTGGAAGATAATAAGCACTTCTTCTCTGACCGAGATGGCAAAAAGTATACAGATATCATGAAAATCAGTGAGGAGAGACGGCTTGGCTATGCTTGGGCAGGAAGCCAGGCAAAAAGTCTGTTGGCTGCGGCTTCGGAAAGCGGATATTACAAATTGTCCAAGCCGCTGCCTAAATAATAAGTGAACATGTAACCATAGTTGAGAGGGCGGACCGTTTGGTCGGCTCTCTTTTTGTTCCCGGGCTGTAAATATGGTTTAATGGAGAGAGGGCAAAATAGAGATAAAGTTGCACAAGTTAGGAGAGCTAGTATGACTCAAGAGGAGAAAAAAACGGAATTACGCTGGTATGGTACACCGCTACGAGTCCGTTATCAGGAAACAGACCAGATGGGGGTCGTGTATCATGCAAATTATTTGAACTGGTTTGAGATTGGGCGTACCGATATGATCCGTCAGGCAGGCTTTAACTATCGGAGCATGGAGGAGCGGGGAGTTTTGCTGCCAGTTCTTGAAATCAATGCGAAATATGGGAGCCCTGCCAGGTATGATGATATGATAATTGTTTATGCAGCCATTACGGACTTCTCCAGGCTGCGTCTAAATTATACCTATGAGGTTCGGCGTGTCACGGCTGATGAGTTTCAAAACAATGTCGGCAAGGTGTGGACACAGGCAGACACGTTGCCTGGAGAGCTGCTCGTTACTGGGACGACACGCCACGCATGGATAAATACCGAATGGAAGCCCGTTCGGCTGGATCAGGCGCTGCCTGAGCTGTATACTGCGTTAAGCTTTGCCTTTACAGGCGGGGAGGGAAAGAAATCATGATGATGCGCAAGCGCCTGTGGCTGTTGCTGCTGCTCATTCCTTTGGCAGAGTTGTACGGGTTCATATGGGTAAGTCACTGGATTGGAGCGGGTAAAACGATTCTGCTCATCATTTTAACGACCCTGATTGGTGCAGCCATGATGCAATTTGAAGGTCGCAAGGTGATTGCCGATGCGAAACATGAAATGAACCGGGGGCAAGTACCCGGCCGTAAAATGCTGGATGGGTTATGTGTTTTTTTCGGCGGAAGTTTACTGCTTATCCCCGGGTTTTTAACCGATATTATTGGTTTTACGCTGGTATTTCCTTTAACACGTGCGCTGTACCGACGCTTTTTATTGAAGTGGCTGGGGGAAATTGACGTAAGTGACTATTATTCCTACTTGCTTAACGCACTCTTCCGGCAAGAATATAGTTGCGCAAGTCCTGAATAACATCTTGCTTAACGCACTCTTCCGGCAAGAATATAGTTGCGCAAGTCCTGAATAACATTCGCGCGATTCAGGGCATCGACGATTATGAGTGATACAGGACCGATAATCAGCCCCAAAACGCCAAACAGCTTGAGCCCGATGAACATGCCGATGAGGGTGGGAAGCGGGTTCAAACCTACGCTGCTGGCTAACACCTTGGGCTCCACAATCTGCCTTCCAACCAACAGAATGATATAGAGGATCGATAATCCTACCCCTAATGCCAAATTACCTGACATATAGGCATACAGTATCCACGGAATCATTACTATGCCTACCCCCAAATAAGGTAGCAAATCCACCAGTCCGATCATCAAACCGATGGTAAAGGCGGATTCCACACGTAATATGAATAGTCCAACAATGACTGTTAATGCTGTAATGGAGATTATAATAAACTGTGCCCGCAAATAGCCGAACAGTGCCTTGCGCAGATCGTGCCATATACCCGATAATGGCTTGCGAATCGTATCTGGAATCGCATTGGAAAGTATCCGGCTATGTTGGTTCCAGTCCTTGCTGATAAAAAAGGCGGCTAATACAACCACCATGAGCACCGCGCCCATATTAGGCAGAGAGGTCAGTAAATTCAAAACGCCATTAAAAAATTGGGCGACCAGCGTAGTGACGGCCGAACTGACCGTTTGTGTTGTTTTGTCAATATTGCTGTTAATCGTATGCTGGTAATCCGGATTATCGCGAATGAAATGGTTGATTTCGTTAATTACATTTTGAATCAGATCACTCTGAGTCCAGTCGATGAACAGGTTTTTAAAATGCTCAATATGTCCGTCAAACGTCATGGTCAGCTTAATAACCTCTCGAACCATTCGAGTTATTGCTGCAGACAGGACAATTGCGATTCCGCCTAAATATACAAACAATGAGACCGTGACAGCCATCCAACGCGGCATGCGGGCCTTTGTACGCAGAAAGCCAACCAGCGGGTTCATGGCATAGGCCACAAGCCAGGCCAGCAGAAAAGGATACACGAGCGGGAACAGCACGTATATGCCTAACAACAGAGCTATTATCACGATTGCGACCCACAGAGCACGAAATATGCGGTTCAGAATCAAACGGCTCAAGCTCACACGGCTCCTTTCTTTTACAATTGGTATTCCACAAAATAAGTGCTCTGTTATACATATGCTGGAAGGGGGCGAGACAAGACCTGTGTAAAAAAGTGCAAATGAATTTTTAAAAAATGTAAGGGATTTCAAAAAATTCTTTATGACAGCGATAAAACATTTAAATGTGTCAGAATAGCCCTGAATGTTCACATAAACGACAAAATCTAGTATAGTAAAAGAAGGTTTAAATATTGACATATGGCGTTAACATTACTTAGCTATTTAAAGGGCATATCTTACTTTTGAAAAGGTTTACATTGCAAGTCCGTTCACAATGTTCTTACAAAGGAGAGATGTAACGATGACAGCGACTAAAGGTCTGGAAGGAATTGTAGCAACTACTTCCTCCATAAGCTCTATCGTAGATGGCGTTCTCACGTACCGGGGTTATAACATTGATGATTTGGCTGTTAACGCCAATTTTGAAGAGGTAGCTTATTTGCTGTGGTTTGGAAAACTTCCCGATCAAGCGCAATTGCAGGAACTTCGCAACCAATTAAGCGAATATGCTGCTATTCCAGAGGAAATTGTTACTCAATTAAAGTTGTGCCCGAAGGATATGAGCACGATGGCCGCCTTGAGGTCAGCCGTATCTTCTCTCGCTTTGTATGATCCAGAGGCGGATGATATGTCGAGAGAGTCCAATGTGACCAAAGCCGTCAAGCTTCAGGCGCAATTGCCCACCATTGTGGCAGCCA
>NZ_JH601050.1:495565-563176 GCF_000245715.1 Paenibacillus sp. Aloe-11
AGGGCTTGGAGCCGATTGCGCCTAAACAAGGTGTTTCCATCGCCGAAAACTTTTTGTATCAACTCACTGGCAAGGATCCGGAAGAGACGGCTATCAGAGCCTTCGATCAGGCCCTTGTGCTGCATGCCGATCATGAATTAAATGCTTCGACCTTTGCTGCGCGCGTAACGGTAGCTACATTGTCGGATATTTATTCAGGAATTACATCTGCCATTGGCGCTTTAAAAGGGCCGCTGCATGGCGGAGCCAATGAGGCTGTTGCCAAAACGCTGGAGGAAATTGGCGGTTTGGATCAGGTGGACTCGTATATCCAGGCCAAACTGGATAACCGCGAAAAAATCATGGGCTTTGGGCACCGTGTCTATAAAAACGGTGATCCGCGTGCCAAGCACCTGCACAAAATGTCCCGTGAACTGGGTCAAATGAACGGTGACACCACGCTGTTCGATATGTCGGTCCGCATTGAGGAAATTGTGACAGGGCAAAAAGGCTTGAAACCGAATGTGGATTTTTATTCTGCTTCCGTTTATACCCAGCTGGGTATCAAGAGAGACTTGTTTACGCCGATCTTTGCGGTGAGCCGTGTATCCGGGTGGACCGCGCACATTTTGGAGCAGTACGAAAATAACCGTCTGATCCGTCCACGTGCCGAGTACACAGGACCATTGGATCAAAAATATGTATCGCCAGAGCTGCGCTAATCGCATGTCGGAGGAATATTGAGGGTATGTACCCTTAATTTAAAAAATAAGGTACAATAAAGGGGACGGCGAGAGATGGACGTTTTTGTCTGTGATGACGATCACGTCTTTCGCCCTGTACCCATTCATATCTGAGGAGGAAAAGGAACTTATGGTGAAATTTGAAAAGTTTGAGCTCCCAACTGAAGGCGAAAAGATTACGATTGATAACGGTCAGCTGCAGGTTCCAAACCATCCGATTATTCCGTTTATCGAAGGTGATGGCACAGGACGCGACATTTGGAAAGCATCCAAGCGCGTACTGGATGCAGCTGTAGATAAAGCATATAACGGCATCAAAAAGATTGCCTGGTATGAAGTATTTGCTGGTGAGAAAGCTTTCAATTCATACGGCGAGTGGCTGCCTAACGATACATTGGAAGCCATCCGTGAGTATATTGTAGCTATTAAAGGCCCGCTGACGACACCTATTGGCGGTGGCATTCGTTCTTTGAACGTGGCATTGCGTCAAGAACTGGATCTGTACGTATGTCTGCGTCCTGTTCGTTACTTCAACGGCGTACCTTCTCCGGTAAAACGGCCTGAGTTGGTAGACATGGTTATTTTCCGTGAGAACACAGAAGATATCTACGCAGGTATCGAGTATGCCGAAGGCTCTGAAGATGTGAAAAAGGTCATTCAGTTCCTCCAGCAAGAGCTGGGTGTGAATAAAATCCGTTTCCCTGAAACCTCGGGTATCGGGATTAAACCGGTTTCCTCCGAAGGCTCCAAGCGTCTGGTGCGTGCAGCTATTCAATATGCTGTGGATCACGGACGCAAGAGCGTAACGCTTGTACACAAAGGCAACATTATGAAATTTACCGAAGGTGCTTTCAAAAACTGGGGCTATGAAGTAGCTGAGCAAGAGTTTGCAGATAAAGTATTTACTTGGGCTCAATATGATCAAATTAAGGAAAAAGACGGTGAAGATGCAGCCAATGCAGCTCAAAAAGCCGCTGAAGATGCAGGCAAAATCATCATCAAGGATGCGATTGCTGACATTGCACTGCAACAAGTGCTGACACGTCCGTCCGAATTTGATGTAATCGCTACGCTGAATCTGAACGGGGACTATTTGTCCGATGCCTTGGCTGCCCAAGTCGGTGGAATCGGTATTGCTCCAGGCGCTAACATTAACTATGTAACTGGGCATGCCATCTTTGAAGCTACACATGGCACGGCGCCAAAATATGCAGACAAGGATGTTGTGAACCCTGGTTCTGTGATTTTGTCCGGCGTCATGCTGCTTGAGCACTTGGGCTGGAAGGAAGCAGCTGACCTGATCTATAAAGGGCTGGAAAAGTCCATCAATGATAAGATCGTAACTTATGACTTTGCCCGTCTGATGGATGGTGCTACACAAGTAAAATGTTCCGAATTTGCAGATACTATTATTAGTAACCTGTAGGAAGGGGAATGCCACGTGACCATTCAACGAAAAAAAATATCTATTGTTGGCGCTGGTTTTACCGGTGCCACTACCGCATTGATGTTGGCTCAAAAGGAACTGGGCGATATCGTGCTGATCGATATTCCGCAACTTGAGAATCCGACCAAGGGCAAGGCGCTTGATATTTTAGAGGCCGGTCCGGTACAGGGTTTTGACAGCCTGGTCACAGGTACTTCCAATTATGAGGATGCAGCCAATTCAGACATTGTTATCATTACAGCCGGAATTGCACGCAAGCCGGGCATGAGTCGTGACGATTTGGTCAATACCAACGCAGGAATCGTAAAATCTGTGTGCGAAAACGTAAAGAAGTATGCACCGGAATCTATCGTTATCATTCTGAGTAATCCGGTTGATGCGATGACTTATACGGCATACCAGACGCTTGGTTTCCCGAAAAATCGGGTTATCGGCCAATCGGGTGTGCTGGATACAGCGCGGTATTGTACCTTTATCGCACAGGAGTTGAACGTATCCGTTGAAGACGTGCGCGGCTTTGTTATGGGCGGTCACGGTGATGATATGGTGCCACTGGTACGCTATTCCAGTGTCGGTGGTATCCCTATTGAAGCTTTGATTCCGCCGGAACGTATTGAAGCAATCGTACAACGGACACGTGTCGGCGGTGGTGAGATTGTGAACCTGCTGGGTAACGGTAGTGCATACTATGCCCCGGCAGCCTCGCTTACACAGATGACAGAAGCGATTGTAAAAGACAAAAAACGCATTATCCCGGTCATCGCCTATCTGGAGGGAGAGTACGGTTATCAGGACTTGTTCCTCGGTGTACCGACCCTTCTGGGCGGCAATGGCATTGAGAAGGTGTTCGAGCTGGAATTGAACGCTGAAGAAAAAGCAGCACTTGATCAATCCGCCGAATCAGTACGCAATGTAGTTAAAGTAGTCAACGTCTAATACGGTTATCTGGTAAGATTGTATAGATTTGTGAAAAAGGTGCTCCAAGGTCATAGTCATGGCTGTGGGGCACTTTTTTTGATTTTAAAAGTTACCTGTCGTGCCACAGCGTAAGCGCTCGCCTTTGTCTCCGGATTATTACCATAAAGCTATATTCAAAAAATCCGGAGACAACAGCGATGGTAGCAACGTTTCGTTCGCGGAGCCTCCCAAGCCCCCAATCTAAAACTTTCCCCGCTTCTCTTTGTCCCTTTTGCCCTATATAATAGATTTGAGTTTCATATTTTCATACCGTTTAACACTTAAAGACTAAATGGATAAATGAACAAGAAAACGGAGGTAATGAGGAATGTTTTTTCTACACATGATTGGAACATTGGCACTGGGCTTTTATCTGGTGCTGCCCTTTTTAGTGGGTAAGATCGGAAGCTTGTCTTCTCCCGCAGCGCAGGAAGGTATGGTGGCGGCTGTTCAGCTCTTGAACCGTATCGCCCAATTTGCGCTCATCATACTGTTGGTTAGTGGTTTATTTTTAACCATTGGCGGCACATATTCTCTGGCATGGATCATCATCGTGCTTGTACTGTTTTTGGCCATTTCCGCCATTGGTGGCATTATGGGCAAGCCATTACGTTTAGCGCTGGAAGCACTCCGCAATAATCAGCCGATTAACGGCTATATTGGCAAAATGCGTACATTCAGTACACTGCTCGCAGTATTCCTGATCCTGATCACCTTTTTAATGGTGTACAGTCACATTATTTAAAGGTATAAGTAAACGGATTTTACGAAGTCCTGAATTACAGCCAAACGGCCCGCGCTTCTTAGCGCAGGCCGTTTTGTTATATCAAGCTGCATGGCTGAATTTCACTAATCCCGATCACATCATGCAGTTGCTTTGGCAAAAATAATAAAAAACAACATGAGTTCAGCTACGATGAGGTGAGGAGAGACCACAATAACGAGATTGAAGATGAACAAGATACATAACAGACCCAATAATAAAAGCATTTTCTTGAAGCTTGGCTTGAGATGATGAAATCGATACTGATGAAATACAAGCATGACGGATAAGAAGTAAATCAAAACAGAGGCAAAAGTAAAACAAACGATAAACAAGTATGCCAACTGCTCCAGAAATAAGAGCTGTATGGAAGCCGCAATCATGCTGAGTGAGAAATAAATGAACAAATGTCCGTAGATAATCGTTTGTCCGGCTGTTTGCTTTGTCTTATCGATACGTTTTTCTACATTTTCGAAGTATTGCCACCAAATCGCAATGACTAATATAAAGGCCAAAGCCGCGAAACCAATGGATGAAGGTGTGAATTTATCGGATTTTAACACAGACAGCATGCTGACGACCGATTCACCCAGTAAAATCAAGGTAAACAAGGCAAAGCGCTCTAATAAATGTGCTGTATGGATTGGCGTTTTTACCAGGTTTTTACGGCCTATTAATGGAACAAGGATGTCAATCGCAATACCTGCATATAAAATGACATATCGAAGCGGTGAATCAAAAAAGATAGAGCAGCATGAGATGATGATTCCAAGCCAGAAGTAGGTTGCAAAGAAGCGTGCGGTGTCCTGTCTATGATGCTTTTCTCTTCGAGCTGATACCAAATATTGAATCGCAGTTAAGCCCCTTAGCCCGATATATCCAATCAGAAATGGTGCGTAATTAGCGTCGAAATCTGCATCCAGACTGGCTGTCATGATCAGAACAAAAAATAGTTCCAGGATCATGAAGATCCGATGTGTTGTCGTGTCTTGACCATAACGGTTGTTATAAACACTCTGTCCCACCCAGGCCCACCAAATGGGAATGAAAATAAGAACGAACTTGGCCAAATGTTCTATCGCAATACTACCGTGCTCCACATGCAATAAAACATGAGTGGCTTTGGAAACAGCGGCCACAAAGAGCAAGTCATAAAAAAGCTCTAGCCAGGTCACTTTTTTTTCCAGCATTTTGTTCAATAAACCCCCTCATGCAATTTTCTCTGAATCTCTTGTTTGCTATCCGTATACACGGTGCCATCCATAGTCTAGCAGACCAAAAGTAGTTGGGATACCCCTTATTTTTTAACGATTCCATATTATAACCATCTTTTTTCGTTTAATCCGAAAGCTGATGGGTAAATCAGGAGTAGAGTGGAGGCAAATGTTGCATCCTATGGGATATCTGATTCTGAAAGGAGAATTTATAATGACAAAAAGCAACCAAACTCAGCAAACCCTGCCCCCACAGCATCAGGAACAGCAACCGGGAATCGAGTCGAAAATGTCGCCTGCACCTCAATTTGAAAAGCCGACTTACAAAGCGGCTGGCAAACTGACAGGCAAAGTTGCGATGATTACTGGCGGAGACAGCGGAATTGGGCGGGCTGTAGCTGTGACGTATGCCAAAGAGGGGGCTGACGTAGCCATCGTCTACCTGAATGAGCATAAGGATGCGGAAGAAACGAAGCGTCAGGTAGAACAGGAGGGACGCAAATGCGTGCTGATCCCTGGTGATATCGGAGATGACCAATTTGCCAAAAAGGCGGTTCAACAGACAGTTAACGAGTTGGGCAAGCTTGACATCGTCGTGAACAATGCGGCAGAGCAGCATCCGCAGCAAAAGCTGGAGGATATCACCAAAGAACAGTTGGAACGTACTTTCCGAACGAATATTTTCGGTATGTTCTTCTTGACGCAAGCGGCATTGCCGCATTTGAAGAAAGGGAGCGCCATCGTCAACACAACGTCGATTACTGCGTATGCCGGGAATAAAACGCTCATCGATTATTCATCCACCAAAGGAGCGATTACTACATTCACTCGCTCCCTTTCACTCAATCTGGTGGAACAGGGCATTCGGGTGAATGCTGTAGCACCCGGTCCGATCTGGACACCACTGATCCCGTCCACGTTCGATGCCAAAACCGTCAGCGAGTTTGGTGGAGCACAACCGATGAAGCGTCCGGGTCAGCCGGAAGAACTGGCACCAGCCTATGTGTACCTTGCTTCAGATGACTCTTCTTATGTAAGCGGGCAGGTTATTCATATCAACGGCGGTGAAATCATTAACGGATAAGCAAACGGTTGGGGCAGTTTATGCCCTGACCTTTTTCTTTTTTAGCAGTGGAACAAAAAGCAGGCAGCCTGTAGAATGGGACTTAACTTATATAAAGGATGGGCATATGTTATGAAATCGTTTCGTTTCAGGCTTACCCTGATCATGCTGATTTTGATTGGTGTATCTGTCCTTGCTGCGGGAATTACCATGGGACAAATTTTTAAAAATTCAAACATGAAAGTACTTGAGGAGAACATGGGCCGGGAAATCGACCTGCTTCGCGCTACATTTCCTTTTGTCAATGCAGACGCTCTTTCCAGCACAGATTATGTGTCTTATTATTCCGAAAAGGCGAAGGAAATTGCCCGTCTGACGGAATCGCGGGTGACCTTCATTCGCAAGGATGGGACGGTGGTTGGCGATTCGTTAAGCGATCCGCGCAAGATGGAAAACCACGCATCTCGCGAAGAAATTCAGCAAGCCTCGACAGAAGGAATTGGACGCACGATACGCTACAGCGAAACCTTGCAGCGAAACATGCTATACGTTGCAGAGCCTGTTGTATCGGATAAGGGCTTTGACGGATATATCCGTTTGTCGATGAACCTGCAAGCGGTAGAGGAGGGGGTACAACGCGGCTGGACGGCCATTGGAATTGGGCTCGTGCTGCTGTTCCTCGCAGCCGGGCTGGTTAGCTATCGTATCGCCCGCAGCCTGACCTCACCTATTGAACATATTACGGGTGTTGCCAATCGTATTTCCGGACTGGATTATGACGCCAGGGTGGGCGTACAGCGTAGGGATGAGGTGGGGCAACTGGGTGAAGCCATTAATCGCATGGCAGACAGTCTCCAAAACCAAATGAAAACAATCCGTGATAACGAGGATTTACTCCAGAGTGTCATGAGCAATATGACCGGCGGGATTCTGATGATTGATGCCAGTGAGCACATTGCGCTTGTAAACCGTGAATCTGAGCGGATGCTTGGTGTCTTGGGTAAACGGGTGACAGATAAACCGTATCATGAGCTAAAGAAGCATTACGAGCTGACCAAGCTAATCGAGGGCAGCATACAAAGCCGTGAACGGTTGCATGGTGAGGTCCATTTGTACAATCCTGAGGAACGACTGATTTTGCTGGATGGTGTACCTATGTACGAGGATGACGGCGGATACCGCGGGATGCTGTTTCTCTTGCAGGATATTACGGCGATTCGTCGCTTGGAAAATATGCGGAGCGAATTTGTGGCGAATGTTTCTCATGAGCTAAAAACACCGATTGCTGCGGTCAAGGGCTTTGCCGAAACGCTGCTTAGCGGCGGGGTTAAGGATGAGGAGACAGCCCGTTCATTTTTACAAATTATTTATGATGAAAGTGAACGGCTGAATCGGCTGATCGGCGACATTCTGGTCCTGTCCAAAATCGAGTCCAAGCGTTCTCCGCTGGATTGTTCTCCAGTGCACGTATCGTCGTTCGTTGAATCATTGCTGGAGAAACTGAACAATGTAGCTGCAAAAAAACGAATTACACTGCATATGGACGTTCCGGATGAACTGTTTATGGAGGCAGATGAAGATAAGCTCCAGCAGATTTTTCTGAATCTTTTGTCTAATGGTATCAATTATACACTGGACGGCGGCAAGGTGAAGGTCAAGGTTGTGACAGTCCAGCGCGAGAACGACACGGAAAAAGTAGTATTTACGGTCAGCGATACAGGCATCGGGATTCCGAAAAAGGATTTGCCACGTATCTTTGAGCGCTTTTACCGGGTAGATAAAGGACGCTCGCGCAACTCGGGCGGAACGGGTCTGGGATTGTCCATTGTCAAGCATCTGGTTGACCTGCATCATGGAACACTTTCGGTGGAAAGTGAGCTAGGCATGGGGACCACATTTACGATTGAATTGCCATTATTGCAACAGGAAGAATGAACTATAATCGTTTTTACATTCTGTTAACAATGTCGTGATAAAATAAACGAGTGTCGCATGAGTATGGAAAAGATTTTGGAATTTTGACCAATGCGCCTTTAACAGGTAAACAGGAGATGAAGTTATTTTATGGGACAACGCTTGCTGGTTATTGAGGATGAACCAACGCTTGCCAGACTGCTATCCTACAATTTGATACAGGAAGGTTTCGAAGTGGATACGGAGGATCATGGCAGTGCAGGGTTTGAAAAAGCCTCCAGAGAGTCCTATGATTTGATTCTGCTGGATTTGATGCTGCCCGGCATGAATGGAATGGATATCCTGAGCAGACTACGCCATCAGGGGCTGACGACGCCAATCATTATTTTAACTGCCAAAAACGGTGAAGCCGAGGTTGTTCAGGGTCTGAAGTCGGGTGCGGATGATTACATCACCAAGCCTTTCGGCGTTTCTGAGCTGCTGGCCCGTGTAACCGCTGTGCTGCGAAGAACATCCGGCGGGGATGAAGGTGTGCTGTCCGATCAGAAGGATGGCTCCAAAATTCAGCTAGGCGAGCTGGAGATTTACCCAGAAAAATATGAAGTCATTCTTGGAGGCCAGTCTATCAGCTTAAGGCCCAAGGAATTCGAGGTGCTTCTCTATTTGTCCCGTAAGCCAGGTGTGGTGCTCACTCGGGATGATCTGATGAACGCGGTGTGGGGCTTTGACTACATTGGCGGTCAACGGACGGTGGATGTACATGTCAGCTCATTACGCAAAAAGCTGGAGCTCGATCCCGACTCCGTTCATATTGATTCGATCCGCGGAGTAGGGTACAAACTGGTTGTAAATAAAAAAAGAAGCGCTTCTCATTTGCTATAAATGAGGAGCGTTTTCTTTGTGTCCAATTTGTGATTTTACACTCCGTTAACAAACATAGACGTTACAATCAATAAATGACCGATATGATGTTCCCGTCACTCCAAGTAGTTAAAAAAAGGGGACTTCAGAACGATGATAACGGAACCAAAGACCCAGCCGAGTTCCACTGCCGTGATTGAACGTGATACATACAAGCCAATTACTACTTACGTGCCATGCCGGGAGGTTCCGATTATTGGTACGGATATGTCTTGCAAGGAACTGCTAGCCCTGATGAAGACGCAGGAAGAAATTCCTTGTGTCATCGTCGTTGATAAAAATGAACTTCCTTTGGGTATTATTATGAGGGATGCCTATAATCGCCATTTTACAGGCAGGTTTGCTGCGGCCCTCTTTTATGACAAGCCTGCGGCGATATTTGCGGACCCCAACACACTCATTGTAGATCTGAAAAGCCCGGCATCGGACATTGTAGAACTGGCGATGCTGCGCGAGGATCAACGTTTTTACGATTGCTTGCTTCTTAAAGAAGGTACACGGCTACTCGGTGTGCTCACGATTCGCGATATCCTGTCTGTCGTTCAGCGCATGCAAAAAGAAGCAGATGAACACCGCGGTAATGTGGTCCAGCATAGCTATGACGGTGTCCACCGTATTCAGACGACGGTGCAGGATGCCGCCAAAGAAGCCGATGACAGTATGCGGCTCACTCGCACGATGAGTGAATTATCCCACCGTGGCAAAGTAGAGCTGGAGGATGTTCTGCTCTCCTATCGTGCAGTGACTGAGCAAATGCAGCGCCAGCATGAGCAGATGACGGCGCTAACTCAATCGCTGAATGACATTGCAGGCATGGCCTCGTCGATTCGCGCACTGGCAGATCACAGCGGACTGCTGGCGATCAATGCATCCATTGAGGCTGCACATGCCGGTGAACACGGACGTGGCTTCCAGATCGTGTCGCAGGAGGTGCGGAATATGTCACTGCAGACGAAAGTCTTTTCCGAACAGATCACCAGCTTGCTAGCGGACATTGAACGAATGCTGCGTGATACCGTGGAACTGACAGATACAAGCCTGCAGCAGATTCATACGGGCTCTCAATATATATCAGCCGGAACCCAAACCTTTGCCAAGCTATTGCAGGCAGTTACGGAAATTGAGGCTAAAAACAGCCAAATGTCCCGTTCCGCAGAGGAAGCGGCCTTGAACGCAGCCGGAATTGCGCAGGAGCTTGAGTTGATGCTGAATCCCTGATCATTTTACATACCGTTAACAAATCAATCACACTGATTTTACACACAGCTTATATAATCTTCATATTGTGCAAATCAGGTGCAATGCTTGAGGACCATAACTGCAACACGAAGGAGATCATAAATCAATGAATGATTCCGTAATCCGGATTGATAAGCTGAATTTGTATTATGAGAAATTTCATGCGCTTAAAAATATAAACCTCGATATTCCTGAAAAAACGGTAACAGCCTTCATCGGTCCATCCGGCTGTGGCAAATCAACTTTACTTCGTACGCTAAACCGGATGAATGATATGATACCGGGAACGCGTATTGAAGGCACCGTGAGTATCGCAGGTCAGGATATATATGGCGATACGATGGAGGTAGAAAATCTGCGCAAGCAGGTAGGGATGGTTTTTCAACAGCCTAACCCGTTTCCCAAATCCATTTATGATAACGTGGCCTACGGACCGCGTCTGCATGGAATCCGGCAAAAGGAAAAGCTGGACGAACTGGTCGAGCAAAGCTTGCGGCAGGCTGCACTTTGGGAAGAAGTCAAGGATTTTCTGAAGCGTTCAGCTCTGAGCTTGTCCGGTGGACAACAGCAGCGACTGTGTATTGCCAGAGCGCTTGCAGTACAGCCGGATATTTTGCTTATGGATGAGGCGACATCTGCGCTGGACCCGATCTCCACGATCAAGATTGAAGAGCTGGTTCAAGAACTGCGGGACAGATATACCATCGTCATGGTGACGCATAACATGCATCAGGCGGCGCGTGTGTCCGGTCGAACTGCGTTCTTTTTGAATGGTGTCGTGGTGGAGGCGGCGGATACAGAGGCGATGTTTTCCACGCCACAGGATTCCCGCACAGAAGATTATATTTCCGGGCGATTTGGCTAAAGCCAACCAGATGATTATGCCAGAAGGGGTGACTTCGAAATGATACGTAGAAAAGGTTTTGATGAGGGATTAGCTGAGCTGAGAGCCGTACTGCGCGAAATGGGTGCACATGTTTCGAAGGCGCTTGATCAGGCTATTGAATGCTTGCAGACCAAAAATACAGAATTGGCTCAGCAGGTGGTCAAAAATGATGCATCCCTGAACGCGCTGGAAGAGAGCATTCTCGATATGGGTTCCAAGCTCATCATTACCCAGCAGCCGGTAGCCAAGGACTTACGCCGGATTATTGTTGCTTTTAAAATTTCCAGTGATCTGGAACGGATGGGCGATTTGGCACTTGATATTGCCAAAGTTACGCTTCGATTGGAAGGGCAGCAGATGATGAAGCCGTTGGTGGATATTCCACATATGGCTTCCATTGTTAAAGAAATGATTGACGATGCTATACAATCGTATTTGGATGAAAATACGGATCTGGCCTATAAAATGGCCAAAGAGGATGACCGTGTGGATTCCATGTACAGCAACATGATTAGCGATTTGTATGCTTTTATGGTGGAAAAACCGGCAGAGGCTTCACAAGCCATGCTGCAGCTGCTCGTAGGGCGATATATTGAGCGGATTGGTGACCATGCTACGAATATCGGTGAAAGCACTGTATATCTCGTGACAGGGGAGCGACCAGATTTGAACCAGTAAAGCTATCGGGTATATAGCGGTTGTTTCTGACCCAGACTTGTCTTTGAGCAAAGGCGAATTTGGTTAGGAAACAGCCGTTTTTTTTCTGAAAAAGGGGGCTTGTATGTTAAGATAGAAGAGGAATGCGTAAAACGTATGAACGTTTCAAATGTATTGATGAACTTGCGAGGTGCAAAATGGATAAACTCATGCTTATAGATGGCAACAGTATTATATACCGGGCGTTTTTTGCAATGCCGCCGTTAACGAATTCGAGCGGACAGCAGACGAACGCGGTGTACGGATTTACAACGATGTTATTGCGGCTCCTGGAGGAGCACAAACCGACACATATCCTGGTTGCCTTTGATGCCGGGAAAATAACTTTTCGCCATAAAGGATACGAGGATTACAAGGGCGGACGGGAAAAAACACCGCCGGAGCTGTCCCAGCAATTTCCGCTGCTGAAAGAGCTGTTGACTGCCTTCGGCATTGCCCAGTTCGAACTGGATGGCTATGAAGCAGACGATATTATTGGCACACTGTCCAAAACAGCGGACGAAGCGGGTGTCCATGTGCTCGTCGTGACCGGGGATAAGGATATGCTCCAGTTGGCTTCGGAGCATGTTACAGTCGGCTTGACCCGCAAAGGGGTTACTGAGGTGGAGACGTACGGACCTGAACAGATTCAGGAACGCTACGGCTTGAAGCCGCTGCAAATTATCGACCTTAAGGGTCTGATGGGCGATACGTCAGACAATATTCCTGGAATTCCGGGTGTAGGGGAAAAAACAGCGCTCAAGCTGCTGCACCAATATGGATCGGTCGAAGAAGTGCTGGCGCATACGGACGAGCTGAAAGGCAAAATGAAAGAGCGCGTTGAAACGCATGCAGACGATGCGCGAATGAGCAAGGAATTAGCCACCATTTATCGAGATGTAACGCTGGACAAGCAGCTGGAAGATGTCGTCTTCAGCGGGCTAAAGACAGAAACGGCCGGACCTGCGCTGGCGAAGCTGGAGTTCAAGTCTTTGCTGGAACGCTTATCCCTTTCGGGTGAGGTTGGCAGTGCAGGGGTAGACGTAGAGGAAGCTGTGGCTGACGTGACCGTGCTGGATGAACAGCGGATGAGCGAATTGATAGAAGTACTGGATCATGTGGATCTGCTGCATGTTGAGACGCATGGTGACAATCCGCATAGTGCTGAAATCGTAGGGCTGATATTTGCCGCAGCGGGACGGCAGTTTTTTATGACACTGGACGTACTGCAAAATGATGCAGCAGCGCCTGTACGCGAATGGCTTGCTGACGCTGAATGCAAAAAACGCGGTCATGATCTGCATCGTACGGATTTGGCCCTGCATTGGCACGGAATTGAGTTTGCCGGAGCCGAATTTGATGTGCAGTTGGCCGGATACTTGCTGGACCCAACCGATGCGAACCAGACGCTCAGCGGATTGGCAGCCAAATACGGTCTGTCCTCCATCCGTCCAGATGAAGAAGTGTTCGGTAAAGGCGCTAAATATAAAGTTCCTGAAGTGGATGTACTGTCCGATCATGTAGCACGAAAGGCGGCGGTGATCGAAGCGCTGGTGCCCGTGCAGCAGGCGGAGCTGGAAAAAACGGAAATGCACAAGCTTTTCCATGAGCTGGAGATGCCGCTGTCCCGCATTTTGGCGGATATGGAAAAGCAGGGGGTTATGGTGAACGTAGAAGAACTGCGCGCTTTGGGTAAAGAATTTGAAGCCCAGATTGCAACGCTGGTGGGTGAGATTTACAGCATTGCTGGTGTAGAGTTCAATCTAAATTCGCCCAAGCAGCTGGGTGAGATTTTGTTTGATAAACTTGGCTTGCCTGTCATTAAAAAGACGAAAACCGGTTACTCGACCGATGCGGAGGTGCTGGAAAAGCTGGCCCCTTACCATGATATTGTGCAAAACATTTTGCAGTACCGCACCATTGCGAAGCTCCAATCGACGTATGTCGAAGGATTGCTGAAAGAAATTTCGGAGAAAACGGGTAAAGTGCATACGTATTTCCGGCAGACGGTTGCAGCAACCGGACGCTTGAGCAGTCAATTTCCAAATTTGCAAAACATTCCGATTCGTCTCGAAGAAGGACGCAAAATTCGCAAAGTATTTGTGCCGTCGGAGCCGGGCTGGTCTATTTTGGCAGCAGACTACTCTCAGATCGAGCTGCGGGTGCTGGCTGATATTTCGGATGATGAGCGTTTGAAGGAAGCCTTTGTCCACGATATGGACATCCATACCAAGACTGCATCCGATGTGTTCGGTGTTCCGGCGGAAGATGTGGACTCGAATATGCGGCGTTCTGCCAAGGCGGTTAACTTTGGGATTGTTTACGGGATCAGCGACTACGGCCTGTCGCAAAACCTGAATATTACGCGCAAGGAAGCGGCTCGCTTTATTGACCAGTATTTTGACGTGTTCCAAGGCGTTCGCCGTTATATGGATGATATTGTAAGGGATGCGAAGCGGGACGGTTACGTAAAAACGCTGCTGGAGCGCAGACGCTATTTGCCGGAAATCAACGCCAGCAATTTTAACCTGCGTTCATTCGCGGAGCGTACAGCGATGAATACGCCGATTCAGGGTACAGCCGCCGATATTATCAAGCTCGCGATGGTGCAGATGGATGCAGCGCTTCGAGAACGCGGTCTTCGCAGCCGTATGCTGCTTCAAGTGCATGATGAGCTTGTGTTCGAGGTCCCGCCTGAGGAAATAGAGACGATGAAAGAGCTTGTCCCGGCTACAATGGAGGCTGCATTGAAGCTGTCTGTGCCACTTAAAGCAGAAGTAAGCTACGGTTCCAATTGGTATGAAGCGAAGTAAGATTTTTCAATGAGTAGATAGTCCCATTTTGACGCTACTTCCGCTATAATATAGGGTGAGGTGAAAATATCATGCCGGAATTACCGGAAGTAGAAACCATTAAACGAACACTTAACGAGCTTATCGTTGATAAATATATAGATCATGTGACCGTAAATTTGCCGCGCATCATTCAAAAGCCCGATGATATCCATACTTTTGCGATGGAATTGGCCGGCCACCGGATTACGGGCGTAGAGAGACGCGGGAAGTTTCTGCGGATTTTGCTGGACGGGCTGGTGCTGGTCTCCCATCTTAGAATGGAAGGGCGCTATGGGCTTTATTCACAGGATGATCCTGTGGAAAAGCATACCCATGTCATCTTTCATTTTAAAGATGGTACGGAGCTGCGTTATCAGGATGTGCGCCAGTTTGGTACGATGCACTTATTTCCAGCAGGACAGGATTTGCTGGAAAAGCCGCTGAACAAGCTCGGCTTGGAGCCGATGGACGAGTCCTTTACACCGGAAATGCTGCGTGACGCTGTCGGAACTCGTTCGACTTCGATCAAGGCCGCGCTGTTAAATCAGTCATATGTTGTAGGTATCGGGAATATTTATGTAGATGAATCGTTGTTTAAGGCGGGCATTCATCCGGCACAGCCGGCAAAAAGCCTGACTGATAGTCAATTTCATGTTCTGCATGAAGCTATTGTCTCCACACTGGGCGCGTCGATTCAGGTTGGAGGCTCATCCATCAAATCGTTCGTTAACGGACAGGGTAAAACGGGCGGCTTTCAGCATCAGCTGCAAATTTACGGACGTAATGCAAAGCCGTGTGTAAACTGTGGTACATTGATCGAAAAATCTGTCGTGGCCGGACGTGGCACGCATCATTGCCCGGTCTGCCAGCCTCTGCGTTAAGCAGGTACAGTCACACCAAGCCCATCCTTCTCATATATTGTTCCAAGTACCAATACTGCGAAGGGCTTCGGGTGTTGTAAGGCCCTTCCTTCGCATGGGAGGGAATTGGAGTGCCTAATCATTGGGGGGCCCTGCTGTTACTGGCATTTGCACTAAGTTTGGACAGTTTTGGAGTCGGTGTTACATATGGTCTGCGCAAGATGAAAATTCCACTGTTGTCGATTGCCATCATTTCTGTATGTTCAGGTCTGGTGATTGGCCTATCGATGCAGCTCGGCGCATTACTATCCCGTGTCCTGTCTCCTGTATATACGACTGTTCTCGGTGCTGTTATTCTGATCTGTATCGGCTGCTATTCTTTGATTCAAGCCCTGCATCGCAAAGAGGATTTGACGGACGATCCTGTGAGCGGATCTGTTCTGGACCAGAATAAAAATGTAGAGGGTACGGAAACAGCCGAAGCTCCTTCGGAAACTTTAGAGATACAGCAGGAACGAACCGTATTTTCTCTGGAGTTCCGCAAATGGGGCCTTGTTATTCGTATTCTTCGAAGTCCGTCTGCGGCAGATACGGACCGTTCCGGCAGTATATCTGCCATGGAAGCGGTTTGGCTAGGCATCGCCTTATCGGTCGATGCGTTTGGAGCAGGGTTAGGGGCAGCCATGCTGGGTTTCCAACCCCTATCTACAGCGATGGCTATTACATTATTCAGCGGGACGTTTTTGATCGTAGGAATGAAGGCAGGCTTCTTCCTGTCGGCATTCCGATTTATGAAGGCGCTGGGTGTGTTACCCGCATTGTTACTGATTATGATGGGCATATTGAAGCTGTTATGAGGTGAAAGAGCATGAATATCGGATTAACCGGGGGGATTGCTACCGGAAAAAGCACCGTGTCGGCTCTTTTGGTCGCCAAGGGTGCGCTGCTGATCGACGCAGATGCCATTGCCCGGGAAGTCATGCTTCCGGGGCATCCGGTGCTGGCGGCGGTCATACAGCATTTTGGACAAGCTGTTATGAACAGCGACGGAACTCTGCATCGCAAAAAGCTGGGCGAGATTGTATTTGCAGACCCTGTTCAGCGACAGGCGCTTAATGATATTACTCATCCTGCGATACGTGAGGAGATGCGTTTGCGTATGGTAGCTTATGAACGGGAGCAGTCGGACAAGCTTGTGTTGGCGGATATCCCGTTATTGTACGAGTCCGGGCTAGAGAGCTTGTACGAGGAAATTATGGTTGTGTATGTACCGCGTGAAGTCCAGCTCCAGCGTCTGATGCTTAGAGATGGACTGACAGAGGAACAAGCCGGACTTCGATTGTCTGCGCAAATGGATATCGAACAAAAAAGAAGGTTGGCCGATATCGTCATTGATAACAGTGGAACACTGGCTGAAACAGAACGGCAAATTGAGCTATTTTGGCAGCGAAAGGGACTTGCATGAACATACTGCGTAAAAAAAGAGTCCTGCTCGCTTTGTTTGTCGGTTTTGTTTTGATTCTGTTTTTCAGTTCCAATTGGATGTCGTGGTTTTATCCGATTCAGTATAAGGATGAAATTCGGCAGTATTCGCAGACGTATCAAGTAGACCCTTTCTTGGTGGCGTCTATTATCCGTGTCGAAACGAATTTCAAAACCAGTAAGCAGTCAAACAAAGGCGCATTGGGGCTTATGCAGATTATGCCTGATACCGCCAATTGGATTATGGACAGTGCTCAGGTTCAGAAGGTGCCGCTCGACAACGTAAAGCATGAGCCGGGGACCAACATTGAGCTCGGAACCTGGTATTTGCATAATCTGTCTACTAAATTTCAAGATAATCCGGTAGCGGTCGTAGCTGCTTACAATGCAGGACCAGGAAAAGTTCAAGAGTGGCTGAACAAGGGAGTGTGGGATGGAAAGGAAGAGTCCATTAAACAAATTCCCTTTGGTGAGACACGGCATTATGTGCAGCGAGTCATTTACTATTACAGGCAATATACAAAAATTTATAATGAGTTTTGAGTGACAAGTGAATGACAATATGGGCCTTTTGCCTTTAAAATGAAAAAAGCGCAGGACAGGCTGTACTTCACAGCCTATCCGTACACTTTTTGGTAACATCTACATTGATACCGAGATTATTGGTATTGACCTGCCAATTGTTGTTCGGCGATCGTTACGAGGCGTTTTGTGATATAGCCCCCGAGCGAACCGTTCTCATAGGAAGTCATGTTACCTTGGTATCCATCTTGAGGAATGCTGATACCCAGCTCTTGAGCGATTTCATATTTCATTTGCTCCAGAGCGCCGGAGGCTTTGTTGACTACCAGGTTGTTGGAGTTGCCAGAGTTTCCTTGTGCCATTGTTGTTCACCTCCTCGCGACGTGGTAAACATATTATGATCTGTTTCGACAAAATTATTACTGTAAAGTAACGGGAATTTACTGGAAAAAGGAAGTGATGATATTATGAAATGTCCGTATTGTGCTTACAATGGGACGAAGGTGTTGGATTCGCGGCCTGCGAATGATAACAAGTCCATTCGCCGCCGTCGTGAATGTGAGCAGTGTGCCAGGCGTTTTACCACCTTTGAAATGGTGGAGGAGACCCCTTTGATGGTTATCAAAAAGGATGGAAGCCGTGAAGAGTTCAGTCGTGATAAAATGCTGCGCGGTCTTATCCGTGCCTGTGAGAAGCGTCCTGTATCGGTCGAGCAACTGGATTTAATCGTGTCCCAGGTGGAAAATGCCATCCGCAACACGGCCGCCACCGAGGTGGACAGCCAGCAGATTGGTGAGCTTGTCATGGAACAGCTCTACCCTGTGGATGAAGTCGCTTACGTACGCTTTGCGTCCGTCTATCGACAGTTCAAAGACATTAACATGTTTATGAAGGAACTGAAAACACTGTTATCCAAAGATACAGCCAGCGACTGATCGCTGCCTGTATCTTGGGTAATGGTGGGAGATGATTATAATTTTTTTATAAAAGTATTGACAAAGGGTACAATATTTTATATGATATAGAAGTCGCTTGAAACGTTTTTAATTACAAAAAATGGGGCCTTAGCTCAGCTGGGAGAGCGCATCGCTGGCAGCGATGAGGTCAGGGGTTCGATCCCCCTAGGCTCCACCAATATTTTGATTATGGACTCTTAGCTCAGTTGGTAGAGCAGTTGACTCTTAATCAATTGGTCCAGGGTTCGAGTCCCTGAGAGTCCATCCTTTAGAAAAACGGCAGAAATGCCGTTTTTTTGTTGTTCTCAATATTAACATTAGTAACAAAATGAGTCTTAGGCCAACTATTGATCCATATTTATGATCCACTTATTTGTTTATTATTGATTTCAATGAAAAGATGTGAAAAACAATATTTTAGTGAATTGCGTCATAGGGCATCTATCGTATTCTAGTGTAATTTAGATAAATAAGAAAGATAAACAAATTCATCCTAAAATACTGCAAAAGACAAAATTGTTTTTAAAGTCTGGAGTGTTGAAAAGTGATTAGAAAAGCGAGTATTATGCATGTTTTTCCTGATTATTATGAAGAGTACAAGCGCCGCCATGACAAACTTTGGCCGGAAATGGCTGAAGTGCTAAAAAGGCACGGTGCGCACAACTATTCCATATTTCTTGATGAAGAAACGGGGAGCTTATTTGCTTTCTTGGAAATTGAAGATGAAGAAAAATGGGAACAAATTGCTCAAACCGATATTTGCCAAAAATGGTGGGCCTATATGGAGCCTTTAATGGAGACAAACCCTGATAACAGTCCTGTGTCAAGAAATTTAAAGGAAGTATTTTATTTGGAATAACAAATATGAAGAAGATATGGTTTTACTTTGCGAATATTTATATACATTCAAAGCTAAACGTAAAGCTTTTCTTAACGATTACATTGATTATGATGACAACGCTAGTATTTGTATTAGGGGGGCTTCAATATGCTTTTTCCCTCTATGATGAACAAATCTATGCAAAATCCGCACAAGTGCTGATGATGTCGTCCAACAACGTAGAAGAGAAGCTTGAAAGAGTAGAAGAAGTCAGTTATAACATAGCAGTCGACCCGTATATTCAAAAAATTTTATTAGATCTTCAAGGAAATGTAAAAGGCTATGATTTCTATCGTCTTGAACAGAAAATTGGAGATGAATTGGAAAAATATATAGATCCGGCAAATTACGTTCATTCTATTTATCTGTATGATTCAGCAGGAAGGGAGTTTTTAGCCGGGGATAGCAGCAAACCAATAAAGAATAAAGATAAGGAGCTTGCACTTAGTCAGGCGGATAAGTATGAGGGTAAAAACCATTGGATGGAGCTGGAAGGGAGCAATGGGGATTTAATTTCTGTTCGCCTTATCCAGTCTTATGGGAACTTAAACTTTGAAACCATCGGCAAACTGCTTATTCGTGTTCATTTAGACAAGATTGTAAGCGGTTTACCAAAGCCTCACGGAGAAATAGCAGGAAATATTGTGATTACAAAAGAGGATGAGATTTTTTATTCGGAAAAAGAAATAGATAATTTAAAAGAATATCATTTCAATGCAAAAGATGATCAGGGCTATAGTATCGAATACATTCATGGGGAAAGAAGCTTTGTCAGCCATATTACAACTGATTTTAAAGACTGGACATACTGGAGCATCATTCCATTTGACATGATGTTTTCCAAGATTACTGCTGCAAAATATACCTTGGTGCTGGTTTTTATGTTAATGTTCGTTTTTCTTATTTCCCTTGGTTTTAAATTTTTAAGAAAGTTTACAAATCCCATTCAAGAATTAGCATCTACCATGCAGGAAGTCCAAAAGGGGAACTTTCACGCCGTAAATCAATTAAATCCCTCTATGATTCATGAAGACGAGATAGGGATTCTTTATCGGAATTTTATAACCATGATCCAAAGAATTGATGAGTTGATCCAGGAGAACTTTTCCAAGCAGCTGCTGATCAAGGAAACTGAATTTAAAGCATTGCAGGCTCAAATCAACCCGCACTTTTTATACAATACACTGGAGTCCGTTAATTGGTTGGCTAAAACAAATAAACAGAAGCAAATTTCAAGCATGGTGGAAGCCCTGGGTCATCTCATGAGATACTCCACCAATTTTAACCGGGATATTATTACGCTTAAGGAAGAACTTGATATTTTGAATAGCTATTTAACCATCCAAAAATACCGGTTTGACGACCGGATTGATGTTCAAATAGACTTCCCCTGCCATGTTGCAAAATATAAGATTCCAAAATTAATATTGCAGCCCCTTCTGGAGAATTCGTTCAAGCATGCAGTTGAGCCTTCCGTCTATTTGTCAATTATTAAATTGCATGTTTATCAGGAAGAGGACAAGCTATTTATTCGGATTGAAGATAACGGGCCTGGCATAGATCCCCTAATCCTTCAAAAAGTAAAAGAAGGAAAAGTAAATCCTAATGGTACTGGAATAGGATTGAACAATATCGATGATCGGATCAAGCTTTATGCTGGCGAACAGTATGGTTTAAGAATTGAAAATCTTTCGGGAAAAGGGACCGCAATTACGGTAGTTTTACCTGTTCAAACGGGGGGATAGAATGTCATATAAAGTGTTATTGGTAGATGACGAACGGATTATTGTCGAAGGTATTTCCAATGTGGTCGATTGGGCAGCATTGGATACGGAGCTTGTAGCAACGGCGAGAAACGGGATCGATGCGTATGAGAAAATTGTTGAACTACAACCTGATATTGTGATCAGTGATATCAAAATGCCTGGTATGGACGGACTTAGTCTTGTTTCAAAGGCGCATCAGCAATATCCTTCTATAAAATTTATCCTGCTGTCCGGATACGGTGAGTTTGAATACGCGAGAACCGCCATGCACTATGATGTTAAAAATTATTTGTTAAAGCCATGCAATGAGGATAAAATCACAGCTGCGCTTAACGATACCGTTAATGAACTAAACGAAGAAAAGGTTCAGGAAACCTTTATTAGCGAGCTCCAGGAAAAATATCAAAATGCTCAGCCCTATATCAAATCACATCTGTTAACCGAATTCTTAACTAGTAAAAGCTACTTGGACAATGATTTGTCATTCTATGAGCAGCTTTTTGATTTTGAAATAAATAATCAGCAGGTCAGAATCGTTCTTTTTATGATGGAAGGTTATTTTTCTTATGAGCATTTGTTTGCCATTAAAAATATTGGAGCTGAGATCCTTGACTCCGTCTTGGTAACAACCAATATTGGTGAATATGCACTGTTTCTGATCGAGGATGATCATGACTCGGAAAAACTACATCAAAGAATTATACAAATAAGAGAAACCATTCATCAATATTTCAAAAGAGATACAACGGTTGCCATAAGTGAAGGAAACTATTTCCGAAACGCCAGGAACTTGTACCGTGAGGCCATGGAGTGTTTGGAACATCGCTTTTATTTGGGGGAAGGAAGCATTATAACGAGAAAAGATATTTTACCGGCAAATACAGCCGTCCCCCATGATTTTATGATCGATGAGCAGCAACTTGTTCTAAAAATCAAATCCGGGCATATTCAGGATGTATGCAACGGAATTACCAGTATTTTTGAAAAAATGACGGATTTACGGCTGGGGATTGACTTGACAAAATCCTATTGTATACAGCTCTATATGGCAATTGTACAGACGGTAGATACAGACCGCATGCAGGATTACCTCATGGGAACATCTGCACTGTTAGAGATGGAAACGGTCCAGCAGATGAAAGATTATATCGAAGCAACAGCCCAAAAAATGACCAATGAGTACTATAATCGTTTCAAGTCAAAGCAGTCTTCCTTAATTAGCAGAGTAATAGAAATTTTAGTCGAGAATCTGGGCAATCCTGATCTATCGCTAAAAATGGTAGCTAATGACATTCTATATATGAATCCAGATTATCTGGGAAAACTGTTCAAACAGGAGACTGGCCAGAGATTCTCAACCTGTCTTACCAAATTAAGAATTGAAAAGGCAGTGGAGTACATTTCAACAATGGACGATGTGAAGGTGGGAACGTTGGCCAAAATCATCGGTTTTGGTGACAACCCCCAATACTTTAGTCAGGTTTTCAAAAAATATACTGGTTATACACCATCTGAATACCGGAAAGGTACATGAATCCATAAGCTCACTCGTAAAAGGGAGGTCAAAGCTTGAAAAAGTTTGGCTTGGTATTATTAGCTTTTATAATGCTCCTTTCAGTCGCTGCTTGCGATTTAAACGATAAAGGCAATCATGAAGAAGAAAGTGAAAAAGTGACCCTGCGCGTGGCCTGGTGGGGTGACCAATCCAGACATGACTATACCTTAAAAGTGATTCAAATGTATGAGAAAGAAAATCCAAATGTAAAAATTGTAGAGGAATATGCCAACTGGGATGATTATTGGAAGAGGCTTGCTCCCATGGCTGCCGCTAGCCAATTGCCAGATGTAATTCAAATGGATAGAGCCTACCTGTTTCAATATGGTGAAAAAGGCCGACTGGATGATTTAACTCCGTATCTAAAAAATGGGATGATTGACACTCGCTCCATTGATGAAAACGCCATTTCGGGTGGAAGGATTGCAGGTAAATTATATGGCTTCACCCTTGGATCGAATGTTCTTTCTGTGATTACAAATGATAATCTGTTAAAAGAAGCCGGTATTAAAATTGAAGATGAAAACTGGACTTGGGATGACTTCGAAAAAGAAGCCATCAAGGTCAAAAATGCTACAGACGTGTATGGTACAAATGGAATGTACCCTGCCGATGTATTTTTCCCTTACTATTTAAGAACACAAGGCTCGCGTCTTTATAATGAAAACGGTACAGGCCTTGCCTATACAGACGATCAATTATTTGTTGATTACTTTAAAAGGCAGCTGAGGCTAGTTGATGCAAAGGCATTCCCGACTCCAGACGTTCGAGCGCATATAGCAGGAATTAATGATGAACTTATCGTAGCAGGAAAGGCAGCAATGAGTTGGAACTGGTCCAATCAATACTCAGGATTTGCCGAATCGGCTAAATCACCCTTATCCATCAAACTGCCTCCTGAGTACGCGAACGAAACGGCTTTATTTTTAAGGCCGAGTATGTTCTTTTCAATCCCTAAGAGTTCAAAACAAAAGGAACAAGCGGCCAAGTTCATTAATTTCTTTGTAAATAATATGGAAGCCAATAAGTTGATCAAAGGTGATCGAGGTGTCCCGGTATCTTCAAAGGTGATCAAAGGAATCAAGCCCGAATTAACCGAAGCTGAAACCAAAATCTTTGATTATGTTGAAAAAGCGTCTCAAAATGTACGCACCACAGATCCGATTGAACCACTAGGCAACGCGGAAATAATGAAAGCGCTTGATAATTTATCCGAACAGATTTTATTTAAGAAAATGACGCCGGAAGATGGAGCAAGGTCCTTTAGAAAACAAGCTGAAACGATTTTAGGCAAAAATAAGTAATCCAAACACCTTCAAGAGAACTCCTCCGTATCGTCAGCTATGGAGATAATCTTGGAGGTGTTTTTGCGTTGGCAATCAGCGTGAGTTATCCCGTGGATATAACAATGGATTGAAACAAGTATGTTTTTTAAACGTAATCCACTGTTTTTTTTATGGTTTCAAGAAAGCACTTTCAATACAATAACAGTATAAGTGTAAGCGGTGACAAATCAAGAGAAAGAGATCATTATTTGGAGGGATTGCTGTGTTGGAGGTAAAAGCTTTCGAAAAGAAAGAGGTCATGGATCGTATTCATTTATTAATGAATAATCTCACAGAAATCAAAGACCAAAGCGGTGAATTTTTACTCCATTTTGACGGGTTAATTGTGGATGATAAAAGCTGGAATGTTTGGAACTGGCCTCAGGGTGTGGGGTTGTATGGGATATATAAATATTGGAAATTAACTAATGACCAAAAAGCTTTGGACATTGTTAATGAATGGTTCAATGCAAGAATCCAAGAAGGCGCACCGCCGAAAAACGTCAATACGATGGCGCCGCTATTAACATTGGCATTTTTATATGAGGATACCGGAAACCAGACATACTTGCCCTATCTGGAGGATTGGGCTGAATGGGTAATGTATGATATGCCTCGTACCCAAGAAGATGGGTTACAGCATATGACCTATGGACCAGAGAATAAAAATCAGCTTTGGGACGATACCTTGATGATGACCGTGCTGCCTTTGGCGAAAATCGGTAAGCTGCTCAACAAACCTGAATACCTGGAAGAAGCCAAAAAGCAGTTTCTAATCCATATCAAATATTTAACGGACAAAAAGACAGGCTTATGGTTCCACGGCTGGACATTCGAAGAAAACCATAATTATGCCGAAGCGCTTTGGGCAAGAGGTAATTGCTGGATTACGATTGCGATTCCCGAGATTATTGAAATATTGGAATTGGAAAAGGGAGATTTTCTCCGTGAATTCCTGATTGATACATTGAACAGACAAATTGGAGCTCTTGCTGACTATCAGGATGTAAGCGGATTATGGCATACACTCATTAATGATCAGACCTCTTATTTGGAAGCCTCGGCTTCAGCTGGTTTTGCATATGGAATTTTAAAATCCGTTCATAAGCGGTATATCAGTCAGGACTATAAAGAAGTCGCCCACCGGGCTATTTGCGGAATTATCAATGAAATTAATAAAGTAGGAGCATTGCAAAACGTATCTGTAGGAACAGGTATGGGAGATACTTTGGAATTTTACAAGGAAATCAGAAAGACGACCATGCCTTATGGACAATCGCTGGCTGTGCTTTGCCTATCCGAATATCTTCATACGTATATCTGAGGATTTTGCAAAATACTGATCTAAATCTCCGGTTGCTAAATTCACAAAATGGAGGAGAATAAAGTGGTTAAACAACCCAAATTTATTAATTATTTGTCCTATGGGTTAGGTGATTTCTTAGGGGCAGGCGCGTTTGCATTGACAGCAGCATGGTTGCTTTTTTTCTTAACAACTTTTTGTGGCCTAACCGCCATTGAAGCAGGTTCTATTTTCGCTATTGCCCGGATTGTTGATGCGATTGCAGCACCAACGATGGGATATATTACAGATAATTTTCATAAAACAAAACTTGGCCGACGCTTTGGAAGACGAAAATTCTTTATATTAGCCGCCATTCCACTTGTACTTGTCTATACAGCCATTTGGGTTTCCGGTTTTTCTTACTGGTATTACTTAATAACCTATATTTTGTTTGAAATTGTGTACTCCATGATTTTAATTCCTTATGACACACTTGCCGCTGAAATGAGCAACGATTATAAAGTACGTTCGAAGTTTACAGGTGCAAGAATGTTTGTTGCTCAGGCTTCGGCTGTATTCGCTGCATTTATTCCTGGCCGTCTTGTGGAAGCATTGGGTAAGGATGATCCTCTTACATTCCTGTACTCGGGTATTATTTTTACTGTCATATTTATAGTGGTATTGTCACTGCTGTACAAAAATACATGGGAACGTCCTCTCGAAGAAATACCTGAAGAAAAAGTGATTGATAATAGAACTTTTTTACAAAACGTGCATAAGATCTATGCGGATTTATTCTCGACTTTACGAGTAAAAACATTCCGCCACCATCTGGGTATGTATTTGGGTGGATATTTAAGTCAGGATGTATTCAACGCCGTATTTACTTATTTTGTTGTGTTTGCTCTCCTGCAAAATGCTGTTGCCGCATCCAACTTATTAACCTTTATGTATGTTATGCAGCTTTTTGGCGTATGGATTGCTCTTACCCTAACGATTAAATTGAATCCTGCCCCGGCGTATAGAACAGCAATTTCTCTCTTTATCGCAGGAGTTGTCGGATTTATCATATTAAAGGTCACTGGAACGCTAAATAACACCATTTTATTGTTTGCTATGATTGGAATTTGCGGGTTGGGACGCGGTGGCTTGAACTATATTCCCTGGAACAACTACGCATTTATTCCAGACGTAGATGAAGCTTTAACGGGTCAAAGACGTGAAGGTGTGTTCGCCGGTGTAATGAGTTTGATCAGAAAAGGGACACAGGCGTTAGCAGTCTTTTTAGTAGGTGTTGCATTGCAAGAAGCAGGCTTTGTATCCGGGCAAGCATCACAACCGGCTTCAGCTGTAACAGCAATTATTTCGATCTTGCTGTTTGGTACGCTCTTCTTTTTGGTGGGAGGTTTGATCATCTCTTATCGGTATAAATTAACTAAAGAAAATCATGTCGTTTTGTTGGATGAAATTAAACGCTTGAAAAATGGCGGCTCTAAACAAGAGGTTACACCGGAAGCCCGACAAGTTTTTGAACAATTAACAGGTTGGGAATATGAAAAAACATGGGGAAATAACACGGTCGGGTATGAAAATCTTGTAAAATATAAAGATAATCATAAAACCAAACATGAAGCTATTGTATAAGTGTGAACATGGGTGAATTGAAATGATCAAGTCAATAAAGCCGTATCATATGGATTTCATGTGATGCGGCTTTATATCAAATGGAGGACGGTTATGAATGCAAATTTAGGAATTCGAGCACATGATATTGAAAACGTTCCTTTACAAGAAGCAGTGAATATCATATCAAGTAAAGAATTGACATCCGTTCAGCTAGCCGTAAGTAAATCGCTACATGATGTAAATACAAAACTAGGAAGTTTTAGCCCTGGCATTGCTCACTATATAAGTAGTATTTTTCGGAAAAAAGATGTGCAAATAGCGGTTTTAGGCTGCTACATCAACATGATCCATCCTGATCCAAGTCAAAGAAGAAAAGAATTGGATCGATTCAAGGAGCATATCCGGTTTGCCCGTGATTTTGGCTGCAGCATTGTTGGAACCGAGACGGGAAATGTAAACCCGGAGATTGTCTATACTGAAGAAAATTTTACTGAAAAGCCTTTTTTTGCTGTAGTGGAAAGTGTCAGAGAGCTTGTCGCAGAAGCAGAAAAGTTTGGTGTAATCGTGGGAATTGAGGGAGGAATTAATCATCCTATTCATACACCGGAGCGGATGAGAAGATTGCTGGACAGTGTTCCGTCTAATAATCTTCAGGTCATCTTTGACCCGGCTAACTTTATTTCCCTAAATAACTATCAAAACCAGGAAGCTGTTTTCCAAGAAGCATTTGATCTTTTTGGCGACAGAATCGTGATTATGCATGCAAAGGATTTAATTATTGAAAATCATGCGATAAAGTTCGTGCCTGTTGGAACAGGGATATTAAACTATCATTTTCTACTGAAATTGTTAAAAGATAAGAAACCTTATCTAAATATTCTATTAGAAGAAACCAAGGAACAGGATATCGACAAGAGCATTGCTTATATAAATGGGTTATATTAAGTTGAAAGCAGTTACATCAATATGTCCGCGGTCAGTGGCTATGTCGGTATCCCCTAGACTCCACCAAAATTTTGATTATGGACTTTTAGCCCATTTGGTCTATCTTTTTTGAAAAAACGGCAGAGATGCCGTTTTTTTTGTTATGTCTTCATGTTATTGAGTAAATGAAGAGATAGAAAAAAATACCCAGTCTAGGTTTGATCATTTATAGTATAGATATCGTTTTTATGCTAAATCATTAGCTTTTTTGCTTAATAAGATGCAGAGGAACGAAAAACGAAAAACGTTTCTCACTTTTATGATAATGGGGGCTTGGGTTGTGAACAACGCTGTTTCGGAGTGGGCAGAGTCCCATTTTCCTTTATATACTGCTGACAGCATTTATTCGCTGTACTGCACCTCGAATTTTCCGATGTACACTATTCATGAGAATGTAACCCTATTGATTGCAATTGCCAGCGGCAAGGGCACTCTTCAGGTCGATGATCAAACTTACGAACTTGTAGAAGGTAGTGTCATGCTGCTCCCGGCGCATAGCCATGCCGTTGTAATTACGAATCTCCTGCAACCCCTTCATGCTTATAAGCTTTCAATTCGTACACGAGAGCAGAGGACTACTCTTCCCGAAAGTGCAATGATACGTAAAAGCGAAGTGGTCTCCAATCCCAATATTCAGTTCTTTCCCTGTGAACCTGTAATAGTGACCCATGTGGAGGAACTGTATATCCATCGTTTTCCGGCTGGTGAAGCCCGCCATGTGCAGAACCAAATTATATTTCACCAAATCATTCTCCAACTGTTGGAGCGAATGGAAGCCAAGTATGCTGCTGATGAGCAGCCGTCCATGGAACGTAGCATTGCTTATTTGGAAAACCACTATAGCGAAAAAATAACGCGTGAGCAGTTAGCTGCGATTGCAGGCGTAAGCCGATCTCACTATTCGATCCAGTTTAAGCAGCTCACCGGCTTTTCTCCCAACGAATACTTGTCACGGCTGCGTGTTCACCGAGCCAAGGAGCTATTAATTAGCGGATCAGGCACGCTCAGGGAAATTGCCCTTAAGGTAGGGTACAAGGATGAATTTTATCTGAGCCGTCGTTTTAAGCAGCATACGGGAGCATCACCTTCAAGCTACAACCGCAGACCATTTCAGTGTGTGGCCGTATTGCTTACACCTTACGCCAGCCATCTCTTGTTGCTTGGTTTAGAGCCCGCTGTCACTATTTCGGAGAGCAGCGAATATGTGAAGACGAATGGTCTGGAGCCGCCACAAACGATGATGTTTATCAATACGAACTGTTCTGCTGAACAGGTGAACTCGGTATTGCTTGATACCAACATCGAGTTGATCATTGCGGCCAAACAGCATTTGCATGAATATGGGCTGAATCCTGAGCATTTGCGAGTTATAGCACCTATCGTGGAAATTTCATGGATGGAACTGGGATGGAAGGAGCATCTGCGTCGTATCGCTCATGCTGTTCAGAGGAGCGAGCAGGCGGAGCGGTGGTTGGCCTCTTTTGAGGAAGAGGAACGGGTAGCCCGTTCACTGGTGCAGCAAAGCACAATGGTTAATGAAATCATAACGATTGTGGTGATGAAGCCAGAGGGACTGTTCGTGTATGGAGCGCGGAATGTCGGATATGTAATCTATCAATCTCTAGGCCTAAAGCCCCCTGAATTGATCGGGCAGGAGATAAAGAGGCTGGGGGATCAATTCCATTCCGTTTCGATTGAAATATCAGAACTCGCAGATTATGCGGGGTCCCGATTATTAGTTGTCATATTTCCAGATGAAAAAGGTTCCACCGCACATACGGAAGTGATATTCAAGTCTCCTTATTGGAGCAGACTTCCCGCCGTACAAAGAAACTGTGTTCATCTGCTGGATCGGGATGAATGGGTGCCTTACAACCCGGTTTCTATTCGTTTGCAACTTCAACGCGCAGTAGATTTATTTACAAGTAACCAATAATCCAAGTCATTTTCCAAACAAAAAGCCATGGTTGGGTATATAGTTGACCCATATAATAGTTTATACCAATGAGAATGAATTTCATAATCAATCAAAGGATGCTAATAGCATCCTTTGCGCGATACGATTATTCATTAAAACCTAGCGTTTGGAAAGGGAGAGAGTCATCTTATGAAAAAGCTTTTTATTCCGCTGGTACTTGTTCTTGTGATTGTATTAAGTGCATGCAGCGGAAATCAAGCGAACAATGCCAACAATGGTAAAAGTTCGTCCCCTGCATCTTCTTCGGAAGCGAAATCTTCCACATTTACCTATCAATCCGAGAATGGGCCCGTAGAGGTTCCGGCTCATCCGCAGCGCGTTGTTGTGCTTACCCGATTTTTAACAGGTAATGTGATGGCACTTGGTGTCCCTCTGGTTGGCGTAGATGAAATGTCCAAAACGAATCCGAATTTTAAAGAAAAGCTAAAAGATGCCGAGGCTGTTACGGACGAAAGCCTGGAGAAGATCATCGAGCTGAATCCGGATCTTATTATTGGACTGTCAGATATTAAAAACATCGATAAACTCAAGCAAATTGCGCCTACTGTCACTTATACATATGGCAAAGTGGATTTCTTGACACAGCAACGGGAAATTGGAAAATTGTTAAACAAAGAAAAAGAAGCGCAAGCCTGGATTGATGATTTTGATGCTCGGGCCAAAAAAGCCGGAAAAGAAATCAAGGCGAAGATCGGAGCCAATGCAACAGTTTCGGTCATCGAGACGTTCAATAAGCAGCTCTATGTATATGGTGATAACTTTGGCCGCGGCACCGAAATTCTCTATCAGGAGTTTGGACTTCCTATGCCGAAAAAAGTGAAGGAAGCGACACAGAAAGAAGGTTATTTTGCTTTATCGACAGAGGTGATGAAAGATTACCTGGGTGATTACGTCATTTTCAGTAAAAACGCGGATGAGGACAATTCGTTCCAGAACACCGAAACGTATAGGAACATTCCAGCAGTCAAGAATCAACGTGTCTTTGAGGCCGATGCAAAGGCGTTCTACTTTAACGATCCGCTCAGCATGGAGTACCAGCTGAAATTTTTCATTCAACACTTTCTTGGTCAGTAGGATGTGGAGGAACTGGTTATCCAACAGTTCCTTCACATATTTCATTAAAGAAAAGATGAGAGTCCATGAAGAATAAACAACGTGCTTTTCCTTTTTCGTATAAGCTCCTTGGCAGCGCGTTGGCGCTCGTTTTGTGTTTCGTCATTTCCATGATATTCGGTGCAGCAGAAACGACACTACACGATCTATGGCTTGCACTGGCCTCCAGTGCCAAGGATGATAAAATTCTCATCCTGCGCGAGATTCGACTGCCCCGCGAGCTGGCGGCTATTTTGGTTGGGGCCGCGTTTGCCGTGTCTGGGGCCATCATGCAGGGGGTCACTCGCAATCCACTGGCCGATCCGGGCTTGCTGGGTCTGACTTCAGGTGCTAATATGGCGCTCGCGCTGGCTTTTGTATTCATCCCGGGGATAAACTACTTTGGCATCATGGTAGCTTGCTTTCTTGGCGCCGCACTGGGAGCGGGTTTGGTCATCTTACTGGGCTCGATGCGCCGAGGCAATTTGTCCCCGATCCGAATCGTGCTGGCGGGAGCGGCTGTTTCTGCGTTTCTGTATGCCATCTCGGATGGTGTCAGCATCGCTTTCAAAATTTCCAAGGATGTATCCATGTGGACTGCCGGGGGCTTGATCGGAACGACGTGGGGACAACTACAAGCCATTGCACCGGTGATCTTACTCGGAATTATAATAGCTCTGATGCTATCCAATCAGCTGAGTATTCTCAGCTTGAGCGATGAGGTAGCGACCGGATTGGGGCAAAATCTGGTGTGGATCAAAGGCATTCTGTTCGTCCTTGTCATTGTGATTACGGGTGCATCGGTCGCGCTTGTCGGAAACATGGCATTCGTAGGGCTGATGATCCCTCATATCGTCCGCAAAATGGTTGGCATTGATTATCGATATATCCTGCCTTTCTCGGCTTTTGCGGGAGCTGCATTTATGCTGCTTGCAGATACGCTGGGCCGCACGATTAATGCACCTTACGAGACACCTGTGGCAGCTATTGTGGCCATGCTGGGCCTGCCTTTTTTTCTGCTCGTCGTGCGTAGAGGAGGTAAAGCTCGCTTATGATTCTGTCCGCGCTCGTTCGAAAACAGCGTCTGATTCTGCTGGTCAGTTTAGGGCTAATTGTTCTTACCGCTATAGCCAGCATGGCTTGGGGATACTCGTCTTTGTCGCTTGATAGACTGATTCCTGTTTTGTTCGGTCAAGGTACGTTCAAGGAAGAATTTGTCCTGTTCTCTGTCCGATTGCCACGGATTTTTATTACGTTGCTGTCGGGCATGGCGCTTGCTTTGTCAGGCTCCATTCTGCAAAGTATCACCCGCAACGATTTGGCCGACCCGGGTCTAATCGGCATTAATTCCGGTGCGGGCGTAGCGATCGCGTGCTTCTTCCTGTATTTCCCGATCGACGCAGGATCGTTCGTGTATGCTTTGCCGCTTGTCGCCTTTATTGGGGCATTGGTAACAGCAGCTTTGATCTATGTCTTCTCGTATAGCCGAACGAGCGGGCTTGATCCCATCCGAATGGTGTTGGTCGGGGTTGGATTCTCCCTCGCGTTGTCGGGGATTATGATCGTCATTATCTCCTCGGCAGAACGCTCAAAGGTCGATTTTATCGCAAAATGGATTGCGGGCAATATTTGGGGGACGGACTGGCCATTCATTTGGGCTCTGCTTCCCTGGTTGATCCTGCTGATCCCGTTTACCCTGTACAAGTCTCAACGTCTCAATCTACTTGCTTTGAGCGAGGCGTCGGCGATTGGCGCCGGTGTGCAAATTGAACGTGAACGCCTCGTTCTCATTCTGACCGCAGTCGCTGCGGCTGCATCGGCGGTATCCGTCACAGGTGGTATTGCGTTTATCGGCCTAATGGCTCCGCACATTGCCAAGGCACTGGTCGGCCCGCGCAATCAGTTGTTCATTCCCGTCGCCGTTCTGCTCGGCGGATGGCTGCTGTTAGCGGCGGATACCGTTGGCCGCAATCTCGTCGATCCCGACGGTATTCCCGCGGGGATTATGGTATCATTAATCGGTGTGCCTTACTTCGCTTATTTGCTGCTTAGGAAGTAGCTCTGATGTGTAGCCAAGAATTCAAAGTGTTGCAATAACTGCGATTTCCGAGATAGGATACTTTATAACTATCAGGAGATTGCAGTTTTTTGTATTCTGTAAATTAAGCAAATAAGTATTGGGAGAGTTCAGTAATATTTTAAAAATTAGAGCGAGGTATTAATGTCTTTTTCAATGATGCTCTCTCCTCGAATGCAACTTCGTTCCGTTCCAACTCATCAGGTGCCATACCGGCTCCTTAAACCAAAAATGCCGCAAATAATTATATTTGGACTGTTCTATTTCAAACGCTAGTTTGTGATACAGATGGATAGCCCCTTGGTTCTTGTTCGCTACATGAAGCGTTAACACATGAAAGCCGGAATCAACCGTAAATTGCTGTGCAAAAGCTAGAAAACGTCGTCCTATTCCTTGATTGCGATGACTTGAGCGAATCGCCAAATGATCAATGTAACACTCATCTGCGGCAGGTTCATAATCCAGCGCATGCATACCTGTCAAAAATTTAAATACATTGAAGCAGCCAAACTGTTTTATGAGCGGAGTCAAGGAAATGGATTTTTTGGTTGCAGGGAGCGGAGAGGAGGGTGATTTCCATTTGAGGCAGAGGACACCGACCACTTCCACATTCTCTTTAACTACAAATTGCTTCATCGTTGAAGGATTAGGGGCTTGAAGCCAGACCTTCATGAGTAACTGCTGTATATCCTGATCCTCCAGTGCAACAAGAGCTTGAAATTTTGCCTTAAATGATTCCACTAAGAGCTTACATACAGCTTCATAATCTTGCTTTTGATAAGGAACAATGTCAATTGATTCTGGATTCATGTAACGGCCTCCCGGACTCCAAGAAGAAGTTTATTTTACTTTGACTTGTATCTCATATTGCAGCTTGCTGTTGTCAAACATGGAAAGATAGGATTTTTCTACTAAAATGATTTTGCTTAGGCATTCATATTGTTGCTCAGCCGCATAACGCTCCAGTTGTTGGATTTCATGCTCAATCACGTCGTCTTCAGTGACGGAAAAATGTTTATAAAGATAGCTGCCTTCTTCCAGAATATAGTCAGCCGTATCCGTCATTTCTGTCGTTTCATAACATAGCTTCACCTGTCCAGAATCAGATAGATAATGCAGATCATTTTCAAATAATTGAGGCGGGGCGGGTCGTTGTTCGAATAGACCCCTGGCAGTGAGCTCTTGATCATTTTCAAATGCAAACCACAGCTTTAAATGTCGAGTGCCTAATAGACCGATCTGATATTCATTGTCCTGCTGGGTGAGGTTATGATGTTCTTTTAGCACCTTGTGAATAAATTGTTCGAGCAGCTTCAAGCTAGCTATTTCATCCTGTACCCTCTGCAACGAATTTTCTAAAAGCTGGTTGTAATCATCGGCATCGTACGAAGTCAGGCATTCTTCAATCTGTCCGACAGGGATATTTAATTTACGCAGCAATAAAATATGGGATAGCTGATAAATTTCATGAAGTCCGTACATTCGATATTGATTTTTTTCTGTGTATGACGGATACAGGATACCCTTTTCTTCAAAATATCGCAGCTGATGTACAGATACATTCATAAGCTGTGAAAGCTGGCTAATCGTAATGTGTTCTTTCAATGACAGGACTCCTTACTGTGTAGTTGAATAACTTCACTATAAACCTTAGGTCAGACCTAAGGTCAACGGCAATTTGAGAACAGCAAAGTTACTGTTGAACGAGCATAAATGATTTACCTGTTCATGATAACCCGTTATAATCATAGGACTTGGATGAATGAGCATAACAAGATGTTCAGGATGAAGGCTAGAATGGGGAAATCATGTTGAAAAATTTTAAAAAGGTATACATTGAGATCACAAGCATCTGCAATCTTGCATGCAGCTTTTGCCCTCAGACACAGCGTGTCAAAAAATTTATTGATCCGGAAGTCTTTCGGAATGTGCTTGATCAGGTCAAGCCGCATACAGATTACATTTATCTGCATGTAAAAGGAGAGCCGCTGCTTCATCCGAAAATTGATCTTTTGTTGGAAAGCGCTCATGAGAAGGGCTTAAAGGTCAATATTACGACCAATGGTACTTTGCTGCCCAAGACCGGACATAAGCTGCTTGGGCAACCGGCGCTGCGGCAGATGAACTTTTCTCTTCACAGCTTTGACGGGCATGAAGGCTCCGTGGACCGGGAAGGATATCTGGGCCATATTTTCACGTTTGTCAGAGAAGCTGTGAAGCATAATGTCATTATTTCGTTCCGTCTCTGGAACCTGACGCCGGATAATTTGACCAATGTGGAGCGTCAGCGCAACCGGGCGACACTTGAGCAGCTGGAGCAGGAGTTTGGGCTGGATTACCGGATTGAGGAAAAGGTGATACCTGGGAGCGGGATTAAAATTGCCCCCAATATTTATTTGAATCAGGATCACGAATTTGAATGGCCTAGCCTGAGTGCCCCGGAGGATGATGGCAAAGGCTTTTGCCATGCGCTTCGCAGCCAGGCGGCGGTATTAGTGGATGGAACGGTTGTCCCATGCTGTCTTGATGGCGAAGGCGTTATTAATTTGGGTAATGTGCACGAGCAATCTTTTACCGATATTGTGGAAGGGGAGCGTGCAAACCGTTTGTATTACGGGTTCTCCAGGAGAGAAGCGGTGGAAGAGCTGTGCCGGAAGTGTGGATACCGTAAACGATTTGGGACCTAATGGACATTTGGCGAGTGCAGATTTCGAATCTCTGACAAATCGCTATCCCCGTTTTGAGCTTAGACCCATAGGAAAAAGCCGTTAAATACCAAGGAGTGATTGGTGTTTAGCGGTTTTTTTTGAAAAGGCATCTGTTCAGGCATTAACCAGCGCTTTGGCGTGTTGTTTGCCGGCCGAGAGAAGGCTGTCGCTCAGTTCAGGATCATTGACAGAACGTGCAAGCACAAGAGAACCGACCATACTGCTGAACAATGCGCGACCCTTTGATAGATCTATTCCCGCCAAATTGGAGATAAACGTAATCATACGTTCCAGCTCCTGCGTGAATATCTGCCGGATTTCTTCGGAAGAACGGGCTATTTCTACGGAAAGGGCAGGAATAATACAGCCAATTTCTGTGCGATCACGGTGATGGGTGCTTAAATAGTAGTCTATGACAAGATTGATTTTGGGAGCTTGCTTTTCTTGGTCAACGGCCTCCTGAAGCAGTGCGAGGGTATCACTGACGGCATAGCGACAGGCTTCGGCGACTAGCTGTTCCTTGTTGTCAAAGTGTGAATAAAACCCGCCGTGAGTTAGTCCGGCCCCTTTCATAATAAAGGGCACACTTACATCGTGAATACCGTTGGCGCGAAAAGCCTGGGCAGCACTTTCAACGATCTTACTCCGCACTTTTATCTTATGGCCTTTTGGATAAGGCATTGTAATCACTCCATGGATTTATAATGCTAACATCAAAATATTATAATCATCATAATAAAACGTGTCAATTTGTCTTCCTGCAACGATAACTTCAGCATGGCTGGTCACGACTATTGACGCATTTTAAATATGATGACTATAATATATTATAGTCATCATATTTTAAACCAAGCTATTTTAACAGGAGGTATTAGGTTATGAGCAAGCTTGAATCTGTAGATACACTGGTCATTGGATCGGGTCCGGGAGGTTATGTGGCGGCATTGCGTTCTTCGCAGCTTGGAATGAAAACAGCGATTGTTGAACGCAGTCAGCTAGGTGGAGTCTGCACAAATGTTGGCTGCATTCCATCCAAAGCTTTGATTGCCGAAGCACATCGCTATGAGGTACTCAGGCAGTTAAATCAGGCAGATGCAGCAGCGTCCTTCGTGAATGCTCAGGCTTTGAAACAGGGGATTGTGAATAAGCAGGCAGGCGGAGTCGGCTATTTAATGAAAACGGCAGGTGTGAGTGTTCTGGAAGGGGAGGCAAGCTTGGTTGACGAGCATACAGCCATCATCAAGCAAAATGGAGCGGAACAAACCATTTCCTTTAAGTATGCCATATTAGCAACCGGTTCCCGTCCAATCGAGCTAAAAGCATTTCCCTTCGGCGGGCGTATTTTATCCTCTACAGAAGCGCTTTCACTCCCCGGGGTTCCGTCCAGTCTGATCGTGATAGGCGGTGGATATATTGGCATTGAACTTGGACAGATGTATGCCAAATTTGGAACAAAAATAACGATTTTAGAGGGAGGGGAGCGGGTGCTGCCGGGATTTGAGACGGACCTTGTGGCCCCTGTTGTCAAGCAGTTGAAAACAGATGGTGTAAATATCGTAACCGGGGCGACAGCCGAAAAAGTCGTGCAGAATGAGGATACTATTACGCTGCATTATTCAAAAGATCAGGAGCAGCATCATGTTACTGCAGAGTTTGTATTAGTTACTGTAGGCAGAAGACCCAATACAGATGGCAGGTTAGGACTGGAGCACATTGGCTTGCCAGTGACGAGCAGGGGGCTAATCGAGACAGACGAGCAGTGTAGAACGGCTATTCCGCATATTTTTGCCATTGGAGATATTACGGCGGGTCCAGCGCTTGCCCATAAGGCTTCCTATGAAGCGAAGATTGCGGCAGAAGCGATTGAAGGTCAAGCTGCTAAAGTGGATTATAAAGCCCTGCCGCTCGTTGTCTTTTCTGAACCAGAGCTGGCTAGTGTCGGCCTAAGTGAAACGGAAGCAAAGGAAAAAGCCCTGCCGATTGTCATTGGTAAAGCTTCTTTTACAATTAACGGCAGAGCATTGGCATTGAGAGCAGCAGAAGGATTTATCAAAATTGTAGCAGCCCAGGGTTCAGGAACCGTGTTGGGTGCGCAAATCGTTGGAGTCGAAGCGTCAACGCTCATTTCAGAGCTTGCTCTGGCTATCGAGATGGGAGCAACTGTGGAGGACTTGGCTCTAACCATTCATCCCCATCCCACACTGGGAGAAGTAATCATGGAAGCTGCGGAGAACGCGGTTCGAAAAATGGATAGTACAAAGTAGAGGTTCTGTACGAAATCACTTCATTGCCTGTGAGAATAATTATCAACTATAATGAGTTATAGTTTGAATATGAAAGAGGGATTTGAAAATATTTCGCTTGAGGTTTTGCCTGAGTATATGGATATTTATAAATCAGTTGCTATAAAACGGGGCTATTATGGTCAGATGCTGCCATAATAGTCCTTTTTTGTCTCCAAAAAAGTTGACCTGATCTATGCCTCGACAGCTACAGCATCCTCCGAAAATACTTTTCCACGTGTAGCCGAACATGTAAAACGTTTGGATCGCATGATTGGCGTCTCCCCATATCGCATGTTTGAAAGGTGAGTAATTTGTCAAAAATGGGTACTATATCCTATGTTTGTGATGAGAATAATCTCCAAAGGGGAGCTATACATGGTTAAAAAAATTCAGTTGCCATTGCAAACCTTAAGCCTGGTTGTCTCCTTTATGGCCTGGGTCTTGATCTCTTCCCTGATTTCTTACATAAGTCAGGATATTCCGCTGACGGCTGGACAAAGAGCGTGGTCCACCGCGATCCCGGTAATTCTGGGCTCTTTGCTGCGAATTCCGGCGGGGATTCTGACCAACCGCTTCGGGGCAAGGCTGATGAATACGGTCAGCTTCTTTATTCTGCTTGCTCCCGTCTACTACTTGAGCCAGGCCAATACTTTTCTGGATTTGGCGGTCGGGGGCTTCTTTCTTGGGATAGGCGGAGCTACGTTCTCGGTCGGTGTGACCTCACTACCCAGATATTATCCCAAAGAAAAGCAGGGCACCATCAACGGGATATACGGGATCGGGAACCTGGGTACGGCTATCTCTACCTTCGGCGCACCGTGGGTGGCTGATGCGATCGGCTGGTCAAGAGCCCTTCAGCTTTTTTTGATTCTGCTGGTCCTTTTCGCTCTGCTGAATCTGTTTTTGGGCGATAAGCGCGAAGAACGCGTACGAAGCTCATGGAAGGATCAGCTCAAGCAGGTTTATCGCAACGAAAAGCTGTGGTTTTTCAGCATATTTTACTTCATCACCTTCGGCTCCTTCGTAGCTTTTACGATCTATCTCCCCGGTTTTCTGGTCAGCTATTTTGAATTAAGCAAGGTGGATGCCGGACTCAGGACAGCGGGTTTTATCGCCTTGGCCACCTTTCTCCGTCCGGTAGGCGGGATACTGTCCGACAAGTCTAATCCCTTTGTCGTTCTTATGTTCGTGTTTTCCGGGCTAACCTTGTCAGGAGTTTTGCTCTCTTTCGGATTGACCATGCCTCTTTTTACGTTGGGCTGTTTGATGGTAGCCGTGTGTGCTGGTATCGGGAATGGCGCGGTGTTCAAGCTGGTCCCGCTTTACTTTTCCAAGCAGGGGGGCATTGCCAGCGGGATCGTCTCTGCTGCGGGCGGTCTGGGCGGCTTTTTTCCTCCACTGCTGCTCACCCTGCTGTTTGGGTGGACAGGCCACTATGCAATCGGCTTTATGGCCTTGTCCGAGGCCTCGCTGGCCAGCCTGATACTTGTTTTGTGGGTATTTTTTAGCAGCAAGCTGGAGTTTGCGTCGGATATTATCAAGTCCACAGCCGATGCCGTGATGGTCACTGATGCCAAGGGCGTGATCCATACCGTAAACGCCGCCTTCACCGAGGTCACCGGATATCCGAAAGAAGCGGTGATCGGCAAAACTCCCAATATACTCAGCTCCGGCTTCCATGATCGCTCTTTCTATAAAGCCTTTTGGGACATCTTGCTGACTACCGGAAAATGGCAGGGAAAGATCGTCAACCGCAAGGCCAGCGGGGAGGTTTTTCGGGAGTGGCTTTCCGTAACGGCAATCACGAACGAGCAGAATGCCACCCATTATGTGGCTATATTCAGCGACCTTTCGCAGGCTGACTCCGTAATCGGGGAAGGTGAAGGCGACAGGCTGGCGGAAAATCAATTCTCAAAAAAAGCAACAAGAAAGGAGGCGGGGGAGTAATGTCAGGACCCGCACTAAGACATGTGGACAGTCATTCGATGATTCATGAGGCGGCCTTAGGCGAAGCAAGAGAACTTACCGAGCTGTTGGACAGAAGTATAAAAAAAGGCGAACTGGACAAGGCGGAGGAAATCGCCTACATCACGGTGGAGCATTGGGAGGGGCGCACGCTTCAGCACGCAGCCAGCGAAGAGGAAGGATTATATGTGGAGGCTATCGGCATCAAGCCGGAGTTGAAGAACGTCATTATTTCCCTGACTCGCGATCATCAATTAATGCGGGAAATTGTCGGTGAGATTAAGGAACTGCTGGCGCAAGGCAAGGTGGGAGGCGAGCTTCTTTCCCGTTTTCAAGCCTTGATTGTCGTTGATGAACTGCATAACCGGGATGAAATGAACATGCTGGAAAAAGAAGTGGAGGGACTGCTTCATGAAAAATGAGACCTATACACTGGCGGCGATGCTTCCCGACAAACCGCTTCAATCCGTGGAGCCGAGGCTGTACCGACTACTTGTACAAGAGCTCGAGATGCTCCACCTTCATCCTTATGATGTGAAGGCGGGTGGCCGGACCGATGATCACGGCATCACCGTCTACCTCCGATTTGGCGAGGAATTGGGGCAGGTCACCAGCAGGAAATTTTCCTGGGCATCGATGGAAGACGGCGACGAGGAGATCTTGACCTTTTTTAAACAGGCGACGGAAAAGATTAAGAAATCGATGATTGCCGATTATTTTAAAATGATGAAATTCTGACAAAGGTCGGCGAAATGAGTTGAAAAAAACGGCTACGAAAGAAGGCGAACCAGATGAATCAGGCGGAAACGGAACAGTTTGTCCGGGATGATCGGAATGATTTGCTTGCCTTGCTTGAGATGAGATTCGGCGGAGTGCCGCAGCCTGTGCAAGAACAAATCTGTCGGCTGCAGGACCTGAACGAGCTTCAGCGCCTGATGATCGCGGCTTGCAACGCAGCGGATTGGGAAGTGTTTATGGAAGAGCTTCAGTCGGGACATGACAGCTTCAAACTGACAGGGGAAAGGTTTAACCCGATAAACCAGCAAGGAAAGGAGCATCTGTACAATGGCTGAGCATAAAAACAAGCTGCTTGAAACGTTGAAATACTTGCAGCGCGGAGAGGCCATTAACGAGGGATGGACTGAGGAAAGCCCCAGATCCCGGGATTGGGAGAGCCTATACCGCGGACGCTGGCAGCATGACAAGGTCGTTCGGTCGACACATGGCGTCAACTGTACCGGCTCCTGCAGTTGGAATGTTTACGTCAAGGACGGCATTATCACCTGGGAAACACAAAAAACGGACTACCCGACCACGGGAGATGACTTCCCCGAGTATGAACCCCGGGGCTGTCCGCGCGGGGCAAGCTTTTCCTGGTATACCTATAGCCCGATCCGGGTGAAGTATCCCTATATCCGCGGCGATTTGTACGACATGTGGCGTGAGGAGCTGGCAGTTGTGGGGGACCCGGTCATGGCCTGGAAAAACATCGTCAGTGATCCCAAAAAGCGCGACAGATATGTCAAGGCCAGAGGGAAAGGCGGCTTCGTCCGGGCGGATTGGGATGATGCCTGTCAGATGATTGCCAGCTCTATTATCCATACCATTCAGCAATACGGTCCGGATCGTGTCGTTGGCTTTAGCCCGATCCCCGCCATGTCCATGGTGAGTTATTCGGCAGGGACACGCTTCCTGTCGCTGATTGGCGGGACTATCCTCAGTTTTTATGATTGGTATGCAGACCTTCCTCCTGCCTCGCCGCAGGTTTGGGGAGAACAAACTGATGTGCCGGAAAGCGGCGACTGGTATAACACCAAGTATTTTATTATTTGGGGGACCAACATTCCGCAAACCCGGTCTCCTGATGCGCATTTCATGGTGGAAGCCCGTTATAACGGCACTAAGGTGGTCGGGGTCAGCCCCGATTATTCCGAATATGAAAAGTTCGCGGACATTTGGCTGCCGGCTAAAGCCGGGACCGATGCCGCGCTTGCCATGGCCATGACCCACGTCATTCTCAAAGAATTTTACGTGGATCAGCAAGTCCCTTATTTTATGAATTATGTAAAAAAATTTACAGACCTGCCTTTCCTCGTGATCCTGGAGGAACACGCCGATGCGCTTCGTTCAGGCCGCTTCCTTCGTGCCTCCGACTTGGGCGATGCCCAGGAGCTGGCCGAATGGAAAACGGTAGTCTGGGACGCCGCTTCAGGAGCGCCAACGGTTCCGGGCGGCAGCCAGGGCTTCCGTTGGGATCAGGACAGCAGGTGGAATCTGGATCTCGAAAAGCCCGATGGGACAGCGCTGGACCCCCTGTTGTCATTTATTGATGAAGCGGATGAAGTGGCTCTCGTTGACTTTCCTTATTTTGCGGAAGCGGAAGGAGGGACGGTCCGGCGCGGGGTTCCGGTAAAACATTTGCCGAGTGAGGAAGGCAGGACGCTCAAAGTCGTGACGGTTTACGACCTTATGATGGCTCATGTGGGCGTACCTAGACAGCAACTGCCGGGTGATTATCCGGTCGATTATAACGATCTGAAGCCCTACACTCCAGCTTGGCAGGAGGCGATTACCGGCGTTAAGAAATCCCATTGCATTCAGGTAGCGAGGGAGTTTGCCGAAAATGCGGCCAAGACGGGCGGAAAATCAATGATCGCTATGGGCGGAGGAACGAATCACTGGTATCACAGCGATCAAATCTATCGGTCCATTCTGAATCTGGTGCTGCTCACGGGCTCCCAGGGGGTAAACGGCGGCGGCTGGGCCCATTATGTGGGTCAGGAAAAGGTAAGGCCGGTGGAGGGGTGGCAGCAAATCGCCTTTGCCGGAGACTGGATCAAGCCTCCCCGGTTACAAAACGGAACCTCCTTCTTCTACTTCGCGACAGAGCAGTTCCGTTATGAGGCCAAGGCCAATGAGGAGCAGAAACCATCCTGGGGCGGGCGGTTTAACCATATGCATCCTGCGGATGTCAATGCGCTGGCCGTAAGGCTCGGGTGGCTGCCTTCCTTCCCGCAATTCAGCCAGAATTCCATCGATGTGGCCAGACAGGTTCGGGAAAAAGGGTTTTCGGACGACCAGGAAGCCGTGCAGGAAATTGCGAGAATGGTTAAAGCGGGAGAACTGGATTTTGCGGTGGAGCACCCCAATGATCCGAATAATTTCCCGCGTGTCTTTTTCAACTGGCGGTCCAATCTGCTTGGCGATAGCGGTAAAGGGCATGAGTACTTTGCCAAGCATTTGATCGGGGCGGACAATCAGGTGTTGACAGACCCCAGCCATTCGTGGCGGCCGGAGACGGTGAAGACGGATGATGTTCCACCGGAAGGCAAAACCGATTTGTTCATCAGCATGGATTTCAGAATGACGAGTTCAGGGCTGTTTTCGGATATCGTGCTGCCAGCAGCGACCTGGTACGAAAAATACGATTTAAGCACGACGGATATGCATCCGTTTGTCCATCCGTTTAATCCGGCTGTTGAACCGCCTTGGCAAAGCAAAAGCGATTGGGACGCTTTTCGGGAAATCGCCAAAACGTTCTCCCAATTGGCGGAGAAACATTTGCCAGCCTGCGAGGATGTTCTCATGACGCCGCTCGGCCATGACAGTCCGGATGAAATCGCCCAGGTTCACGGAAAAATCCGCGATTGGCGCAAGGGGGAGACGGAGGCAGTGCCCGGCAAAACGATGCCCCGTTTTTTATTGGTAAAGCGTGACTATCCGAACGTGTATGGAAAAATGATTACCATCGGACCGAACATTAAAAAGGGCTATGGAACAAAGGGGATTAAAATTCCCGGCGACAAGGTTTACAACCAGCTTATGGGGCGGCTGGGGGCATCGAAACATGAGGGGACTGGCAAAGGACAGCCGGATTTGTTCCGGGATAAACAGGTGATCGAAGCGATTCTGCTGATGTCCGGCGCCACGAACGGGGAACGGGCCGTGGAAGGCTGGCGTTCGCTAGAGGCCAAAACCGGTAAAAAGCTGGAGGACATCTCCAAACCGCGGGAAGAAGAGGCCTTCACGCTTTTGGATATTACTGCGCAGCCCCGGCATACGATCTCAACTCCGGTCTGGAGCGGCTTGGAGAAGGACAATCGGAGATATTCGCCTTTTACCTTAAATACGGAGTACAGCATTCCGTGGCGTACTTTAACGGGCCGGCAGAGCTTCTATCTGGACCATGAGATGATTTTGGATTTTGGTGAAGGGCTGCCGCTTTATTTGCCGCCGCTGGAGCACATTCCTTTTTTTAAGGGTGAAAAAGAAGTGCCAGCGAAAGGGAAAACGATGACGATCCGTTATTTGACCCCGCACCAAAAATGGGGAATTCATACGATGTTTACCGACACCAATCAAATGTCGACGCTGTTCCGTGGATGGCAGGTCGTCTGGCTGAACGAAAAAGACGGGGCCTCGATCGGGATCAAGGACAACGACTGGATTGAGGTATACAACCGGAATGGAGTCATCGCTGCAAGAGCGGTGCTGACTTACCGGATTCCAGAGGGAATCGCTTATATGTACCATGCCCAGGATCGCACGCTTGGCGTGCCGGGCACCTCCATCACCAAGCAGCGCGGCGGTACCCATAATAGTGTGACCCGGATTACGATGAAGCCGACACATATGATCGGCGGATATGCCCAATTGAGCTACGGGTTCAATTATTACGGGCCGACAGGAAGTCAGAGAGATACGATGACAATCATCCGACCGCTGAAGGAGGTTGACTGGCTTGAGGATTAAAGCACAAGTCGCCATGGTCATGAACCTGGACAAATGCATCGGCTGCCATACCTGTTCGGTGACCTGCAAGAACACGTGGACCAATCGTCCCGGAACGGAATACATGTGGTACAACAATGTGGAAACCCGTCCGGGTCCCGGGTACCCTCGGGAATGGGAAGACCTGAGGAAATTTAAAGGCGGGTGGGTGCTGCGAAACGGAAAGCTGTCACTCCGGGCGGGGGGCCCGATCACCAAGCTGGCGAATATTTTTTACAATCCGAATATGGCTAGTCTGGACAACTTCTATGAGCCGTGGACCTATGATTACGATAGCTTGATTCATAGCCCCAAGCGGAAGCATCTTCCGGTCGCGCGGCCCGTATCCCTGATTACCGGCGAATATATGGACAAGCCGAACTGGGGCCCGAACTGGGATGACGACCTGGCCGGCGGAAGCGAGATCGTACCGCTGGACCCGAATGTCAAGCAGCTTCAGGAACACATCGCCATGGAGTATGAGAAGACGTTCATGATGTACCTGCCCCGCATTTGCGAGCACTGTCTGAACCCTTCCTGCGTGGCTTCCTGTCCATCCGGAGCTCTGTACAAGCGGGAGGAGGACGGTATCGTACTTGTGGATCAAGACGCTTGCCGGGGGTGGAGATTCTGTCCCAATGGCTGCCCCTACCACAAGGTATACTACAACTGGAATACGCACAAGGCGGAAAAATGCAATTTCTGCTACCCGCGAACAGAAGCGGGCCTGGCCACGGTTTGCTCGGAAACCTGTGTGGGCCGGATCCGCTATATCGGTGTCGTCTTTTATGACGCGGATCGGGCCAAGGCGGCCGCTTCCGTAGAGAATCCGCAGGATCTGTATGAATCCCAGCTTTCGGTGTTCCTTGATCCCTTCGAGCCGGAAGTGATCAAGGAGGCGAGAAGAAGCGGGATCAACGATTCCTGGATCGATGCGGCACAGCGCTCGCCGATCTATAAGCTTGCCATGAAGTGGAAGGTTGCTCTGCCACTTCATCCGGAATACCGCACGCTCCCTATGGTGTGGTACGTTCCGCCGCTTAGCCCGATTATGAACCATATCGAAGAAGACGAGCTGCAGACCGATCACTATATTCCCGCCGTCGATCAGATGCGGATTCCGATGGAGTATCTGGCATCTCTGCTTACGGCAGGAGACACCTCCGTCATCCGCAGGGTTTTGCTTAAAATGACCGCCATGCGTGTACACAGACGGCAGCGAGCCGTTGGCGGCATGGATGATCTCAGGCACAGTCAGCTTTTGGAGGAGGCGGGAATGACGGTGGAGGAAATTGAAGAGATGACCCGATTGTTCGCTGTTGCCAAATATAACGAAAGGTTTGTGATTCCAACTGCCCGAAGGGAAATGGATGGCGCGAAAGAGCTTCACTACAAGCAAGGGGCCTGCAGCATCGAATCCATTACCCCGTCAAGCGCGGTCATGTCACATCTTTTCCCAAGGGAGGATCACTGATGATGGAACATAAGCCCGTTTTACTCGCAGCCTGCGCCAGATTGCTTGGATATCCCTGTGAGGATTTTCAGGAAATGAAGGAGGAACTGCTTGCAGCTGTCCGAGAGGAAATGAAGGATCATGAGCTGGCGAGCAGGTTTGGCCAGGCGGCGGAGGCCATCTTCTCGGTTCCTCCCAAGGAGCTTCAGGAAGTTTATGTGTGGACGTTCGATTGGAAGGAAAAGACCGGACTCTATCTGACCGCTCATGAATTGGGTGACAGTCGGGAACGTGGGGCAGCTCTGATTCTGCTTCAGCATATTGTCCGGGATGCGGGCTTTATGATGCCGAGCGGGGAGCTGTGCGACTTTATTCCGCTGCTGTACGAGCTGCTGGCGGTAAGGTCCGACAATGTTCATGTGCGCGCGCTGGAACTCCGGCTGGCCGCAGCCACGGAGCGGATTCGGAAGCATCTGTCTGAAGACAGCCCCTATTCCGGGTTGTTGAACTTTCTGATGACCGATGTTTTCGAGGTCCCTACGGAAGAAGAGATTCGTATGCTGGAGAGCAAGCGGGAGAGCGCCGATCTGGATGAGCTGCCTTACCCTATCCTGTTTGGCATGGATGGCACGGCTCGTAGCGATTCGGATTTACCCGTCTACAAAACGTGCAATGGAATGGAGGTATAATGTGATGACTGGTATCTTTTGGTGGGTCGTGTTTCCCTATCTCACCTTGGCGGTGATGATCTTCGGCTTGCTCTATCGGTTTGCTTTTCGCCAGGTCAGCTGGACGGCGCCTTCCACGGAGATTTTTGAAAAGAGATGGCTCAGAATCGGTTCGACTGTGTTCCATTACGGGATCATTTTTGCGTTTGTTGGCCATATCATGGGTGTGTTGATCCCGCGCAGTGTTTATCATTTCTTCGGCATATCCGATGAGACCTATCATATATTTGCGATCGCGGGGGGCGGGTTTGCCGGTCTGATGGTCGTCGTCGGTCTGGTTCTTCTGCTCCTGCGCAAAATCCTGAACCGCCGGGTAAGGACTCATGCGGGTTTTGGCGATTATTTTGCAGTGAGTTTAGTCCTGATCATCGCTGCCATCGGAACCTATATGACCATCGTGTATAATACGACGGTGGTGACTTATGAATACCGTACGACCATCGGGCCTTGGTTTCGCAGCCTATTCACCTTCAATCCGCAATACGGGTTGATGGCCATGGTTCCTTTCGTGTTTCAGCTTCACATCATCCTGGCGTTTCTTCTGTTCGCTTCCATTCCGTTTACCCATCTGGTCCATATGTTTTCTTTTCCCGCACGTTATCCGGCGAGAGCTCCGCAGCAGTACCGTTCCAGAAACAGCTACCGGAGACGGGAGAGAACCTGATTGGGCCAATCTTGATACGGATAAAAATTCCAATGAATTACTTGGATTATAGAAACAAACCGCTAAACACAGGGATATGCCCATCACGTTTGGCGGTTTTTTTTATGGTTATTTTATGGATTATGTTTGAATTTTACAAAAAAAGAAGTGTACAATTGTTCAATCTAATAAATAACAAAAAGAGGTGATGGTGTGCTTGAAAAAGTAAAAGTATTAATTTGTGATGATAATGTAGCTGTTCATGAAAGCATCTCTGCTTATTTGCTGGCAGAAAGCATGGAATTTGAATCGGTATACAACGGTGAGGACGCACTTATACAACTGAAACAGGAACGTTTCGATTTGGTGATTTTGGATGTTATGCTTCCAGGACTTTTTGGTACGGAAGTTTGTCGGAATATTCGTAAGGAGAGTGATGTTCCTATCATTATGCTAAGTGCGAAAGATGAAGAGTTTGATCGCATACTCGGCTTGGAGCTAGGCGCAGATGACTATATTACAAAACCATTTTCACCCCGGGAAGTCATTGCTCGCGTAAAAACCATATTGAAGCGGGTGAATTATGCATTAGCGAAACAAGGAGAGATTTTGACTATAGGTGAAATGAAGATTGACCAAAGCACCTTTGAGGTACATATTCGGGGTAAGAAAATGGAATTTACACCAAAAGAAATTGAATTATTTATTTTTTTTGCGATCAATAAAAATAAAGTATTATCAAGAGAACAAATTTTGAATAAAGTATGGGGCTATGACTATTTTGGCGATACAAGAGCCGTAGATCATCTGATAAAAAGAATGAGAAAAAAATTGCCGCAGGAAAATATCGGGTTCGAAATTAAGTCTGTTTATGGAATGGGTTATAGAATGGAGAATTTATCATGAAAAAGTTTGTCTCGAACAAAAAAGGGATTTATATTGCTATACTGCTTTGTTTTATTTTAGGGCATCTTGGGGGGACCTATGCCATTAAGCAAATTTTTTTGAATTATAAATTAAAGGACCTGTTTCCTTTGGTGTCTATAATAGCAGCTGATATGGCAGAAGGCGCAAAAAATACGATTTCAAAAAAGGCTGATCCATTTATTTTGAAAGCTTATGACCTTAATGGCAATGAATTTGAAACAGAAGCAGAAAAAGGGCCCGTTCTGTTCGATATTGATCCAGAAGTATTTAAAAATGCGCTTACGGAGTATATCCCGCAAGTATTAATCGAAAATAAATGGGCCGAATTTAAAAATATTAGCGGCTTGCCAAGTAAATCTGTAGTGGTCGGTACTCCGATTGTCCGTAACGGAAAAGCGACCGGCGTAGTATTTTTATTGGAGCCAAGCAGTGAATTCCAAGCTGTACTAAACGGTTTTTATTTGGTGTTTACAGCCACTCTTTTATTGGGGACGATGGTGATCGGCTATTTTTTGTCATCGTATGTAAAAGAAATGAAGCTGTTGGAAAATGTACGCAGAGATTATATTACGAATATCAGTCATGAGTTAAAATCACCCATCACTTCTATAAGGGCTTTAACAGAAACGTTGGCAGACGGAATGATTCAAAACGAAGAGAAAAAAAATAACTACTATAGCATAATCTTAACCGAATGCGCTCGCCTGCAAAGATTAATTGGTGATGTTTTAGAACTATCAAAAATGCAATATAAAAAGGAATTTTGGGATAAGCAAAAATTAAGTTCCAATGAATTGATTGCGTTTATAGTCTCAAAGTATTCCTTACTGGCAGATGAAATGGGACTCGCATTTGAGATTTCCGATCGGGCAAAGAATTTGCCAGATGTTTATTCCAATTGGGACAAAATCATACAATTATTAAGTATCATTATTGATAATGCGATGAAATTTGTTCATGAGGACGGGAAAATTACCCTGGATGCCACAATTCATTCCAAGTATATTACCATTTTCGTCTCAGATAATGGAACAGGAATTGCAGAAGAGGACCTTACATATATGTTTGAACGGTTTTACAAAAGTGAAAAATCCCACAATGGAAATGGAAGCGGTCTTGGATTGTCTATTGCTAGAGAAATCGTAAATGGGCTAGGTGAAAAGTTGGAGGTCAAAAGCAGATGGGGAGAAGGCACGACGTTCCTTTTTACTATTAGGAGATTTTAATGAAAGATAATCGAGTATTATTCTGCGTTTTAGATAAGTGAAAAAAATGGTTTAATGCCATTTTTTTGCCACAATGTTTTGTTATTGTTCATGACGTAGGGAGTGTATCCTTCCTAATATTTTTTTTAATTTTAAAAAAAAGGAGACAAAAAAATGAAAACTCGAAAATGGTTTACCTCTATTCTAATATTTTCTCTGTTGAGCATGCCATTTGCCGCTGTATCCACTGCAGCCCCAGATAAAACCGGGGAATATGGCCTTAATTTCAACACGGCCAACTACACGGAAAAGACCTTAACAGTGGATGGCAAGCCTATTACCTACCGTGCCTATGAAAACATTGTTTATGTAAAGAATCCTGTGGATGTGAAATACGAGATCATGAACATTTATATTCCCAAAGCTTACTATGAAGGTGAAGCCATCGGTAGCTATACTGCGGACACGGCCCCCATTTTCTTCCCGAATTCGGTCGGTGGCTACATGCCCTCGGGTCCAGGAAGCCCAGGCGAAGAACGTGATGGCAAGGCAAATGCGGCGCTGGTTGCCCTATCAAAAGGCTATGTGGTGGCAGCGCCTGGTGCGCGCGGAAGAACGACGCAGGACGAGAACGGTCAATATACCGGCAAAGCACCTGCGGCCATAGTGGACCTGAAAGCCGCTGTTCGCTATCTGCGCTATAATGACGAGGCCATGCCGGGTGATGCCGAGAAGATCATCTCCAATGGAACCAGTGCGGGAGGCGCACTCTCTGCTCTGCTTGGCGCCACTGGCAACAGCGCAGAATACGAGCCTTATCTGAAAGCAATTGGCGCAGCTGATAAGCGTGACGACATCTTCGCTGTCTCCGCCTACACTCCCATCACGAATCTGGAATATGCGGACATGGCCTATGAATGGCAGTTCAGCGGCATTTATACTTATAAAAAATTGCAAATGCCCGCAAATACAGATTTTAACGCAGAGAGAGTTTGGGTTGAAGGTACTTTGACGGAGGACCAAATCCGCGTTTCCAATGAACTGGAAAAAATGTTTCCTGCATATGTCAATAGTCTGAATCTTACCGATACGAGAGGGAGTTTGTTGACATTGAAAGCAGACGGTAGCGGTACGTTTCAAGATTACATTAAATCCTTTTTGATCGCATCAGCGCAAAAAGCGCTAGATGGCGGTACGGATCTTTCTAATCTGACTTGGATTACAGTCCAAGACGGAAGGGTCACAGACATCGACTTTGATCAATGCGTGGCATACATGGGCAGAATGAAGACCCCTTCGGCCTTCGATGGATTGGACTTAAGCAATGGTGAGAACGATCTTTTTGGTATTGCAACCACCAAAGGACAACATTTTACCCAGTATGGCGTGGCACATAGCAAAGTAAACGGCACCCTTGCCGACGCGGACATCATAAAGATGATGAACCCTATGAATTACATCGGTAAAGAGGGGGCTACCAATGCTAGCAACTGGCGAATCCGCTTCGGCACCATGGACAGTGATACGTCCCTGGCTATTCCAACCATCCTGGCGGCGGATCTGAAGAACAGCGGCCTGAACGTTGACTTCGCGTTAGCTTGGGGCGTGCCACACAGAGGAGATTATGACTTGGATGAGCTCTTTAACTGGATGGACGGTATCAGTGCTGAATAGTCCAAAGCTTCCGCACATGCACGGATCATTCCAAATAGGACGAGATTTAATCGGCTCTGGCCTGACGGCCAGGGTCTTTTCCTATCCAAAAACACTCGTATGAATCCATTTTACATATAGACATAGGACCGTAGGGAGCAAAGGATAGGATGGCTTGGTCATTGGAATCCACAACAGCTTTTAAATCGTGGTAAAATGGGGCTGGTTCATTTTCAGAATGTTTCTGAACGTTTATGGCTGAATTCTTATGTAAAAAGAATGGATTTACATAAAAATGGCTATCCTTTCCTTACAATGTAAACGCAACCATGATGATAGGAGCAGGAATTCACCATTTTGTAAAAAAAAGAAGTTGAGATGAAGTTTTTTGAAGTTTTTTGAATAAAAATGATTGTTTTTTGTGGAGTTTGTGGTACGATATGAACAGTTGGAGGAATGAAGATGCTGACGGAAGAAAGATACAAGTTGATAATACAGCGCTTACAAGAATGTGGTGTTGTAAAATTGCAGGAATTAGCTGATCTGTTGGGAGCTTCTGAGTCAACGATTCGGCGTGATTTGATAGATCTTGAAGGCCGTCAGTTGCTAAAGCGGATTCATGGTGGGGCAACCTTGCTGAATCAAAAAAGCCAGGAACCTGGCATGGACGAAAAAACATTCAAAAACGTTCAACAAAAAAATGTAGTCGCCCGTATGGCAGCCAAAGAAATTTTGGATGGCGAATGTATTTATCTGGATGCGGGAACAACAACGATGGCGATGATTCCTTACATTGAAGCTAAAGACGTGACGGTCGTGACGAATGGACTATCCCACGTAGAGGCACTGGTAAGCAAGCGAATCAGAAGCTATCTACTGGGAGGGATGATGAAAACTCATACCAAAGCGGTAATCGGGAGTATTGCCCTGCAGAATTTGGACAATTTTCGATTCGACAAGTGCTTTCTTGGAACGAACGGGGTAGATGTGGAAATGGGGTATACCACCCCTGATCCTGAAGAGGCGCTGATTAAGCGGCGAGCCCACCAGCTGTCCGGCAAAACCTATGTGTTGGCGGATTCCAGTAAAATCGGAGAGGTTACCTTCGCCAAACTATTTGAACTCAAGGAAGCTATCCTTATTACCGAATCGGTGCCTGAACGCTCACGCCGATCCATTGCTCAGAAAACTAAGATAATCGAGGGATAACAATGATATATACAGTAACACTGAACCCTTCTATTGATTATATCGTGGAAGTTGACGACTTGAAGCTTGGTGATTTGAACCGGATGAAACGAGATTTAAAATTGCCGGGTGGCAAGGGAATTAATGTATCCCGGATACTGAACCAATTGGGAGCAGACAACACGGCGATTGGCTTTCTCGGCGGATTCACAGGCAGGTTTATCGATGATACATTGCGGGAAGAATCCATTAAAACTGATTTTGTAATCATCGAAGACGATACGCGGATCAACATAAAGCTCAAGCATGGCGACGAAACGGAAATTAACGGCTTGGGACCTGCAATTCATGAGCATGAGGCGAATGCGTTGGTTCAGAAGCTGTCGGGTCTCCAGAAAAATGACATTGTCGTCTTGTCGGGAAGTATCCCGCCGTCACTTGGAGGAGACTTCTATAGTCGGTTGATTCGTGTATGCCAGCAAACCGGGGCTGAATTCGTCATCGACACCACAGGTGAGGCGCTGATGAAGGCACTGGTTCATAAGCCGCTGCTCATCAAGCCGAATCACCATGAGCTGGCTGAGTTGTTTGGCGTAACTATTCATTCAAAGGAGGAGATCGTCACTTACGGCCGTAAGCTGCTGGAAGCAGGTGCAAAAAATGTACTGATTTCCATGGCAGGAGAAGGGGCATTGTTCATTACGGCAGATGAAGTGTATCACGCAAATGTACCAGCAGGAACGGTTAAAAATTCTGTAGGCGCAGGTGATTCAATGATTGCTGGATTCGTGGGTACGCTGGCTCTGCTTGGCGATCCGATCGAGGCATTCCGTACAGGAGTGGCATCCGGAAGCGCAACCGCGTTCTCCGATGATCTGGCTACTAGAGAGAAAATTGAACAATTACGGCCGCAAGTCACGATTTCAAATTGGTAATCCCGCTACACCATGAGCTTATTATGCGTGTGTCTACACGCTGACCGAACTTAGGAGAGTGTGAAAAATGAGAATAACAGACCTGATGATTAAAGAAACGATGATCATGGATTTGCAGGCTACGACAAAAGACGAGGCGATTGAGGAACTCATCGCCAGTCTCGAAGCAAGTGGCCGCATTAATGACCGGGCATTGTTCAAGGAAATGATTTACAAACGCGAAGCAGAATCGAGCACAGGCATTGGTGGCGGCATTGCGATGCCGCATGCCAAGACCAAAGCTGTGAATGAAGCGACCGTGGTTTTCGCCAAGAGCAGTAAAGGCGTAGATTTCGAATCGCTGGATGGAGAGCCTGCAAAAGTGTTTTTCATGATTGCGGCTCCAGAGGGTGCAGCTAATACACATCTTCGTACACTCGCAGCTCTTTCCCGGCTGCTCATTGATACCGATTTCATCGACAAGTTGATGAAAACGCAAACACCGGACGAAGTGTCGGAGCTGTTTGATGCCAAGCAAGCGGAAGAAGAAGCAGCTAAAGAAGCAAAAGAGGCGAAGAAAGAGGCTGCCAAAGCACAGAAAACGCCGGATGTTATCGTGGGTAACCCGAATTCAGATGAGTTTGTGGTTGCAGTGACCGCCTGCCCTACAGGTATCGCGCATACGTTTATGGCTGAAGACGCTCTCATTAAGAAAGCGACAGAGATGGGTGTAAACATCCGGGTAGAAACGAATGGATCAGAAGGTGCGCAAAACGTACTGACAGCGGATGAAATTCGTCGTGCCAAAGGTGTAATCGTTGCTGCTGACAAAAAGGTTGAAATGGCCAGATTTGACGGTAAGCCTGTATTGCAAAGACCGGTAAGTGACGGTATTCGTAAACCTGAAGAGCTGATCCGCAAAGCGCTCAACGGCGATGCTCCAATCTACCGTAGTGAAGGCAAGGGGAACGCACAGGAAACGAAAGAAGAAAAGACCAGTGTCGGAAGTAAAATTTACAAGGATCTAATGAATGGTATCTCTCATATGCTGCCGTTTGTTGTAGGCGGCGGGATTTTACTGGCGATTTCCTTCTTGTTCGAACAGGTATTGGGAACAGAAAATCCGATCGTCAAGCTGCTGCAAACGATTGGTGGCGGAACAGGTGCGTTCCACTTCCTGATTCCGATATTGGCCGGGTTTATCGCGATGAGTATAGGGGATCGTCCGGCACTGATGCCAGGTATGGTTGGTGGTCTGATGGCCGTTAACTCGAATGCAGGCTTCCTTGGTGGTCTGGCAGCAGGTTTCCTGGCTGGTTATGTGGTTATCTTCCTGCGCAAGGCTTTGGCAGGTCTGCCAAAAGCGCTGGAAGGCTTAAAACCAATCTTGTTATACCCGGTATTTGGACTCCTTATTGCTGGCGCGATTGTGTTCTATCTGTTCGATCCGATTTTTGGCGGAATTAATACATGGCTTGTCAATGTTCTGAACAATTTGGGTACAGGTAATGCAGTCATTCTGGGTCTCATTTTGGGTGGAATGATGGCGATTGACATGGGCGGACCTTTCAACAAAGCGGCTTACGCATTTTCGATCGGTGTCTTTACTTCCAGTGGCAACACCAACGGGGCTATGATGGCTGCTGTTATGGCGGGCGGTATGGTACCTCCGCTGGCAATCGCACTTGCTACGACGTTCTTCAAAAATAAATTTACCGAGCAAGAGCGCAAGTCCGGTTTAACGAACTATGTACTCGGTTTGTCCTTTATTACAGAAGGTGCCATTCCGTTCGCAGCTGCTGACCCGCTGCGCGTGCTAACCTCTTGTATCGTAGGTTCAGCGATTGCTGGTGGTCTGACGCAGTTCTGGCAGATCAATCTTCCAGCTCCGCATGGCGGTATCTTTGTAGCAGCTCTTGCCAATCATGCCTTGCTGTTCTTGCTTGCAGTGGCAATTGGCTCCGTGATATCCGCGTTCATTCTGGGACTGTGGAAAAAGACTCTCGCAGCGAAATAACCGGCATCAACGCACTTCCTTTGGTTTTCATCATCGTAAAGCCGCTAAACACCAGGTTTCTGAGTGTTTGGCGGCTTTTTCCTTATACATCGTTTGGAGTTATCGCCTATAAAGCTACTTAACCAGCTGCATAAGTAGTTTTCGGGACGAAGACATATATTGCTGATGCTGGTGCCTTAACTAAAAAACCGCCAAGCACAAGGGATTCCAAGTGTTTGGGCGGTTTTTTTTGGCATGGTATGGAGATGAATAAAGCGAAGGGCTATCTGATCAGATGCAGACAAAAATCCAGATCGGCTTGAAGGTGCTGCTTCATCAGCCGTTCCGCTGTATCACCGTCATGTGCCCGGATAGCCTCACAAATATGCTGATGCTCGTCAATCAGAAAGGGGCGATGATAGTAGACAACGGTATGACGGAATAAGTAAATAACCGATTGCATTCGGTCAAATAAATCAATCATCATCGAGTTATTGCTGGCTCTCATAATGATCTCGTGAAACTCTTTGTTCGCCTGCATTACTTCATCCAGCGAGCCAGTTCGCCCAATATCTACACATTGCTCCAAGGCCACCAGTTCTGTCTCGGACAGGTAGGCCGCCGCGCTTCGCGCCGCATGCCCTTCAAGCAGCATCCGCAGCTCAAAGGTGTTGCGCAGGTCAGTTTCGGATAGCTTGACTACACGCTTATTCACGATAAGCCCTTCCTGCTCCAGTTTGCGGATGGATTCACGGATAGGTGTACGGCTCACACCGAGCTGTGTGGCAAGCTTTTCCTCGACCAGCTTGGTTCCCTGAGGGATAGTTCCGTTCAGGATCATGTCACGTAGCGTTTCATAGGATTGCTGGTGCGCTGTACGGGAGTTATTGCTGCTGTACTGCATGTCATTCACCTCTACGTCTACTTTAGCGAAAAGCTGGAGGTTAAACAATGTTTATCCTATGTATTGAAGAAAATTTGATACAATTTTTAAATTTTTGTATACAAAAATTAATTTATTGTGTACAATTTCAGACATAAAGACAAAATAATAGCGCTTACAAGTGATAAAAAGCATTTACAAATGGATTTTTACAAAAATCTGAATCGAAAACTAAATCTGAATTTGTGATGGAGGGAATTTATGATGACAAAGAAAATTGGATTTATCGGATTAGGCATTATGGGGCGTCCGATGTCGTTGAATCTTATGAAAGCGGATTACGAACTTACCGTATTTGATATTAATCAGGAGGCCGTTGCTGCTTTGGTCGCGTCAGGGGCGTATGCAGCGGCATCACCGAAGGAAGTTGCAGAGCGCAGTGACATCATTTTTACGATGCTGCCGAATTCCAATCACGTGAAGGAGGTCATTTTGGGTGAGAACGGGATTTTAAAAGGGGCTGCTGTTGGAAGCGTTATCGTAGATATGAGCTCTATTTCTCCCGTCGTCTCCAAAGAGCTGTCGGTTAAGGCTGCTGAGGCTGGTCTGCATATGCTGGATGCTCCTGTGAGCGGTGGCGAGCCGAAAGCGATTGATGGCACATTGGCGATTATGGTTGGCGGTCAGGAGTCGGTGTTTGAGCAAGTGCTGGACGTTCTGCATGTGCTTGGCAAGGATGTAACTCTAGTCGGTGATAACGGCTGTGGTGCAACGGCAAAGCTGGCTAACCAAATCATCGTCAATCTGAATATCGCGGCCATGTCTGAAGCGCTTGTGTTTGCAGCTAAGGCAGGCATCAATATTGAGAAAATGTTTCAGGCAATCCGTGGCGGATTGGCAGGCAGTGCGGTACTGGACGCTAAAGTTCCTTTGATCCTACAACGCAATTTTGTAGCTGGCGGACGGATTGATATTAATCTCAAGGATATCACGAATGTCATGGAAACCGCTCATGATATCGGCGTACCGTTACCACTTAGCAGCCAACTGCTGGAAATATTCCATACACTCAAGGTTGATGGAAAAGCAGCGGATGATCACGGCGGAATCGTGCAATATTTTGAAAAACTCGCAGGTGTACAGGTAAAAGCAGAGTAGGTAGAGCATGCTAATCAAGAATTTGAATAAGGTGGAGATCACATGAATGTAAAACCAGGATATACCTCGTTGTCAGCACTTCAAGCACAGCTGCCTTCTGAATGGGATCACAAGGGATTGCGACAGGAGATTCGACGTATCAATGATGCCAGAGGCCGGAAAATTATCGTTTTGGACGATGACCCGACGGGAGTCCAAACGGTTCATGATATCGATGTTTTGACGCAGTGGGATGAAGCATTGCTTCGTGAAGCATTCGACTCGCCGGAAACGCTCTTTTATATCCTGACCAATACACGTGGCCTTGATGCGGAAACCGCAGAACGCATTAACCGCGAAATTGCCCGCAACGTACAGGCGGTTGCCACGGAAAAGGGACAAGCTTTTACCTTTGTCAGCCGCAGTGACTCCATGCTGCGTGGGTATTATCCGCTGGAAACGGACGTTCTGGCAGAAGAAGGCACGCGTCAGAGTGGACGGAGCTATGATGGTCATCTGATCATTCCTGCCTTTTTCGAGGCTGGACGAGTAACCGGAGGCAACACTCACTACATGGTGGAGGACGATGCACTGATCCCAGTACATGAAACGGAGTTTGCCAAGGATAAGGTATTTGGCTATGAAAACGGTGATCTGACGGCTTGGGTGGAGGAAAAAACAGAAGGCCGTATTCAAGCCTCGGCATGTCTCGTCATTTCATTGGAGCACATTCGCAAGGGACCGGACGCTGTTCGAGATGTGCTGCTGCAAGCGAAGAATAACGTGCCGATCATCGTCAATGTGCTTTCGTATGCGGATATGGATGTACTGTCATTGGGGCTGCTGCAAGCAGAGGAGCAGGGGAAATCGTTTATTTTCCGCACAGCCGCTTCCTTTGTAAAATCGTATGCCGGGATATCCGATCAGGAATATCTGCCGAAGGAACAACTGATTGCAAGTGGACAGGAAGGACATGGCGGTATTGTCGTCGTTGGTTCCTATGTCCAAAAAACAACGCGGCAGCTGGAGCAACTGCTTACGTATCCGGGAATTGTGGGACTTGAAATTGATGTGGAGCGAGTACTGGATTCAGAGGGCTACACACAGGAATTAAGCCGCGTCATTGCGGAAGCGAACCAGCGACTGGCTGCGGGCAGCAATGTGGTGGTATACAGTAGCCGCAAGCTGATCGCGGTGGACAACAAAGCCGACAATTTCAAAATTAGCCAGACGGTATCCGGTGCACTGGTCGAAATCGTACAATCGCTTGAGACGGTACCCAAGTTTATCATTGCCAAGGGTGGAATCACTTCCAGTGATGTGGCGACCAAAGGTCTTGCCATCCGTAAAGCGCGTGTTCTGGGTCAGGTTGCGGCGGGCATCCCTGTATGGCTGACCGGAGACGAAGCCAAATTTAGTGGAATTCCATATATCGTATTCCCCGGTAATGTGGGTGGAGAACGGACATTGCTCGAAACCGTAGAGAAAATCGAAAAATAGCAGGGGGAACCCCTGTTTTTCAACAAACTTAGAGAGCGCTTACTTAATCAAGGGGGTTATAACATGTATTCCGTATTTGGTCTCAGTCATGATGCGAGTTTGTTATTGTATGCACTTATTTCTATTATTGGACTGATTCTGCTGATCGCTAAAGTGAAAATGAATCCGTTTGTCGCACTCATCGTTGGCGCCGTGTTCATGGGTCTTATTGCAGGCATGCCGCTGAAAAGTATTGTGACAGCTTATCAGGAGGGTGTAGCCAGTGTGCTCGGCTTTATCGCCATTGTACTTGGTTTGGGTACAATGCTGGGTAAGCTGATGGCTGAGTCCGGCGGTGCGGAGCAGATTGCCAAAACCATGGTCCGTGTGTTTGGTGAAAAAAATGTCCATTGGGCCATGATGGTAGTCGCAGTCATTTGCGGTATCCCGGTATTCATTCAAGTAGGTATCGTGCTGTTGTTCCCGCTCGTATTCGTTATAGCCAAGCATACCGGAACCTCGCTGATCAAAATCGGGATTTCCCTCGTAGCTGGATTGGCGGTCGTGCACAGTCTCATTCCACCGCATCCGGCGGCCATGCTGGCTGTAGGTATTTTTAACGCCAATATCGGTAAAACGATCTTTCTTGCGCTTATCGTTGCTCTTCCGTCCGCAGCGATTGCGGGTCCGATCTACGGAAGCTGGATTTCCAAACGTATTAAAGTAGAAGCTTCCAGTGAGTTGATGGAGCAATTTACGGAAACGAGAGAAAGAGAGCTGCCGGGCTTCGGCATTACCCTCTTCACGATTATGCTGCCAGTTATTCTGATGCTGATGGCGACGATTGTGGATCTGATTTTGCCGGAAACCAACGGCTTTAGACAGGTCATTGATTTCATCGGCAGTCCAATTATTGCTTTGCTGCTTGCCTTGTTGTTCTCGCTGTACTCCTTTGGCTATGCACGCAGCTTTGACAGCAAGCAGCTGCTGAAGTTTACGAACGATTGCCTGGGTCCGGTCGCTTCTATCATCCTGCTGATCGGCGCAGGCGGCGGGTTCAACAAGATTTTGACCGCTAGCGGTGTGGGTGATGCGATTGCAGGTTTTGCCCAGCATGCGCATTTGTCGCCGCTTGTACTTGCCTTTGTCATTGCAGGCCTTATCCGTGCAGCCGTCGGTTCCGCCACGGTAGCCATGACGACCGCGGCCGGTATTGTCGCTCCGATCGCTGCCACGATGCCGGGAGTTAGCCCGGAACTGCTGGTGCTGGCCACCGGAGCCGGCTCCATCATTTTATCCCACGTTAATGATTCCGGCTTCTGGATTGTCAAGGAATATATGAACCTTTCCGTACCGCAAACGCTGAAAACGTGGACGGTCATGGAAACCATTCTCGGGTTCAGCGCTTTCGGTATCGTTATGTTGCTGAGCATCTTTATCTGATTTGGAGCTTAATTATATTCATCAGATAACCTCTATACAGGATTGTATTGTTATTCTTGCGTGAAAGCTGTATAATAAAGGTAATTGAGTGAAGAGCTAGTGTTCTTCGGGATTGTTACTGGTCGGCAGGCGATACCCAAATAATGACTAATTTATTTAGTCGTTGTTTGGGTTTTTTTTGTTACTATGAACTTTTTCATTAATTAACGAGGTGAGCAGATAGATGATCATCCGGCAAATATTTAACAACAATGTCATTCGGGCCGAGAATCAGGTAGGCCATGAATTTGTTGTCATCGGAAATGGTCTGGGCTTTAAAAAGAAAAATGGTCAGAGAGTCGATGTGGAAAAAATAGAAAAAACCTTTGTGCTAAAATCAGATAAGATTCCGCAAAAATTAATTGATCTCATTGGAGAAACATCTGTAGCGTATTTGAAAGTAGCGGATGAAATTGTGGGAAACGCGAAACAAGAAATGGGAGATATCTTTAGTGATAACATTTATATCTCTCTGATTGACCATATTCAATTCGCCATATCCCGCTATAGAAAGTCAGTCGGTGTTAAAAATTCGCTTTTGTGGCAAATTAAAAAATTTTACAAAAAAGAATTTATGATTGGGATGGGCGCGCTGGATATCATTGATGCTCAATTTGGCATTCAAATGGATGAGCATGAAGCGAGCTTTATTGCCATGCATTTTGTAAATGCAAGACAAGACGGTCAGGGAATGAAACAAACGGTTGAAATTACAGAGATCATTGATGATATTTTTAATATCGTAACCGATTACTATGAGCTGGAGCTGGATGAAACTTCATGTAACTATTCCCGGTTTATTACTCATTTGCAATACTTTGCACAAAGATTGCTGAGTAATGAACAAGAGCAACGGGCTTCGGGTGACAACTTTTTGTATGAGCAGGTCAAAGATAAGTATGCGAAGGCTTTTCAGTGTACCCATTTAATTAATCAGTATTTGGAATTGAAGCATGAAAGTGCTATGTCGATTGACGAAAAAGTGTATCTGACGATTCATATACAACGTGTAACCACTAGAAAAGATATGGCTAGTTCATAGAAAAAAACGCTTGCAAACGATTTCAGAGTGATTTATAGTAGGCTCACAACTTAAATATAAGGATTGTTACTGGTTAAGCAGGCGATACCTAAATGAATGGCAGAGATCATTTTCTTTGATCTTACTGGCCTTTCGTTTAGGTATTTTTTTGTTTTCAGGCAATCTAACCAAAAGGAGAATGAACATGGATTATAAGAAAATGAGCGATGATATCGTACGTCTTGTCGGAGGTGAAGAAAATATCAATGGGCTTGTCCATTGTGCTACACGTCTCAGATTTGACCTGAAAGATTCAAGAAAGGCCGAAAGAGAGGGACTGGAGAAGCATGAAGGCATTATTACCGTTGTCGAAAGCGGGGGACAATTTCAAGTGGTTATTGGGAGTCACGTTGCCTATGTATATACGGAGATCATGAAAAACAGGGATTTTGGATCGGATACCCAAGTAACTAGTGAATCAAGTGGGAAGAAGACATCGGTTGTATCTACGATCTTTGAAGTTATTTCCGGCAGTTTCTCCCCGCTGATTTCGGCGATGGCAGGCTCGGGTATGCTGAAAGCACTCCTGACTGTTCTGACCTTGCTGGGGTGGATGTCTGCGACAAGTGATACCTACCTGATCCTGTCCGCTGCGGGGAATGCAGTATTTTACTTCTTGCCGATTTTGCTCGGGATCACGCTCGGTATAAAGCTGAAGGCGAACCCTTACGTAGCCGGTGTTATTGGTGCAGCTCTGATGGAACCCAATTTTACGGGGCTGATGGACAAAGGTTCTGATGTATCATTTCTGGGAATACCGGTCGTCATGATGGATTATTCGTCCAGCGTTTTTCCGATCTTCATATCTATCAGCATATATGCCTTTGTGGATAAGCTTTTGAAGAAGATTATTTTTAAGGATTTACAGCTGTTTTTAGTTCCGATGCTGGCTTTGATGATTATGGTTCCGTTATCTGCGATCGCATTCGGCCCCTTCGGTACAACGGTAGGTGATTGGATTTCGTCAGGGGTGACATGGTTAATTGGTGTAAGCGGCATTTTGTCAGGGATAGTTCTTGGCGGTTTTATGATGTTTATGGTCGTCTTCGGACTTCACTGGGGTTTTGCACCGATCTCGATTCACAATATCGGCATTGGCGGTGATCCGATTGAGGCGATGGCCGCCGCCGCCGTATTTGCTCAAATTGGTGTCGCATTCGGTTTTTTCCTGAAGGCGAAAAAAGATAAAACGCTTAGAACCCTTGCGGGTTCGGCGAGTATTACAGGGTTGCTGGCTGGTGTGACAGAGCCAATCATCTATGGTCTGGTGCTTCGTTTTAAACGTGCTATACCGATTGTTATTATCGCAGGGGCTGCAGGCGGAGCTATTAATGGACATTTTGGAGTAAAAATGACAGCTTATGTTTTTCACAACATTTTTGCTATTCCAGTTTATACGCCAACCTTGGTTTACGTTATTGCAATTGCGTGCTCATTTACGGTGGCAACGGTACTGACCCTTACTTTTGGGTATGAAAGAAAGGGGAGAAGAGAGAATTCGAAAACGGTTGACTCCACAAAAGTGGAAGAATCTGGGTCGGTTATTACAGTAAGCAAGGCTGTTGACATCAGGAAAGAAACCATATACAGCCCCATCACAGGCAAGATTGCACCGCTGAGACAAGTTAACGATTCTGCATTTTCTACAGGTGCTATGGGAAAAGGTTTAGCCATTGAACCGTCTGTCGGTGAGGTTGTAGCTCCGATAGATGGAGTTGTAACCTCACTGTTTCCCACAGGACACGCCATAGGCTTGACTACCCATGCGGGCACAGAGATATTGATTCATGTTGGAATTAATACTGTAGCCCTGAAAGGCAAGTATTTTAATCCGGCAGTTCAAGAGGGAGATATCGTAAAACAAGGGGACCTGCTGATCCAATTTGATAGGGAGCAGATTATAGAAGCAGGATACGAAATCGTCACACCTGTCATCGTCACACAGACGAAAAATAAAGTGGACACTTTTGAGACAAATCAGGAGCAAATTCAGAAAAATGAAGTATTGTTAACATTAGTTGTGTAACGACAACTGGAGGGACTATATTATGAAACATCACCAATTGAAAGCATTTCCCGAAAACTTTTTCTGGGGAGGTTCGACTTCCGCTTATCAAGTGGAGGGCGCATGGAACGAAGATGGAAAAGGCCCATCGGTCATTGACATGGCCAATCACGTGGAAGGGGTCACTGATTTTAAGGTAACAAGTGATCATTACCATATGTTCAAAGAAGACGTAGCTTTGATGGCTGAAATGGGCTTTAAGGCGTATCGGTTCTCGATTGCATGGACACGAATTTATCCGCAAGGTGCAGGTGAAGTTAATCAAAAGGGAATTGCATTCTACAGATCCTTAATAGACGAACTGTTTAAATACGGTATTGAACCGATTGTTACCATGTATCATTTTGATCTTCCCTATGCTCTTGAAGAACGAGGCGGATGGTCGAACAGGGAGACCATTGATGCCTTCGAGCAGTATGCCAAAACGTTGTTTGAGAACTTTGGGGACAGGGTGAAATATTGGCTAACCATTAATGAGCAGAATATGTTGATCCTCCATCCCGGTTCTATTGGCACATTATATACAAGTCTGGAAAATCCGCAGAAGGTACTGTACCAACAAAATCATCATATGCTGGTAGCGCAAGCAAGAGCCATGGTATTGTGCCATGACATGTTGCCTGACGCGAAAATTGGACCAGCGCCGAATATTGGGGTCATTTATCCGGCTAGTTCCAAGCCGGAAGATACATTGGCGGCAGACAACTATGCGGCCATTCGAAACTGGCTCTACCTGGATATGGCTGTATTTGGCCGTTACAATCACATTGCGTGGAGCTATTTGGTCGAAAAAGGCTATGAGCCTGTCATTGAACAAGGGGATATGGAAATTTTAGCGAAGGGGAACCCGGACTTTATCGCATTTAATTATTATACCTCTCAAACCGTAGGAGAAAGTTTAGATGACGGAAATGATTTTTCACATACAGGAGATCAACATGAAATTGTAGGTGAACCAGGGGCATACCGAGGTTCCGTGAACCCTAACCTGCAAACAACAGAGTTTGGATGGGAGATTGATCCGGTCGGCTTTAGATCCACGTTACGCCAAATCTATTCTCGCTACCATTTGCCTTTAATCGTGACAGAGAATGGCTTGGGGGCTTTTGACAAGCTTGAAGAAGGCGATGTAGTAAATGATCCTTATCGTATTGACTTTTTCAAGAAACATATCGAGCAGATTCAAATGGCTATTACAGATGGCGTAGAAGTATTTGGTTTCTGTCCGTGGTCTGCGATTGATCTTGTCAGTACTCATCAAGGCTCCAGTAAGCGTTACGGGTTTATCTATGTTGATCGGGAAGAGTTTGATCTCAAAGATTTGCGTCGCATTCGTAAACAAAGCTTCTATTGGTATCAAAAGCTGATTGCCACGAATGGCGAAATTCGTTAATTAAAGTTCATTCAAACATCCATTATTCCTTTTCCGGAAGTATGATTATGTATTATATAATAGAGAAAACACAAATCGAGAGGACATCAAGCATTGACCTTACAACAATTAAAATACGTGATCGAGGTTGCCAATCGTGGCTCCATGAATGAGGCGGCAAAACGGTTGTTTATTTCCCAACCCAGCCTGTCGAACGCGATTCGGGATCTGGAGGAAGAAATTCATATCACCATTTTTGAGCGTACCAATAAAGGGATTTCTTTGTCCAAGGAAGGCGTGGAATTCCTCGGATATGCGCGCCAGGTGGTTGAGCAGGCGGAGCTGCTGGAAAACCGCTATCTGGATGCCAAGCCTTCACCACAGCATTTTGCCGTGTCCTCACAGCATTATGCTTTTGCCGTAAATGCATTCGTTAACCTGGTGAATCAGTATGGACAGGATGAATATGAGCTGGCTTTGCGGGAGACGAAGACTCATGAAATCATACAGGATGTCAAAAGCTTGCGCAGTGAGATCGGAATCTTATATCTGAACGAATTTAACGCCAAGGTCATTCACAAGCTGCTAAAAGATGCGAACCTACAATTTAACAGCCTGTTTACGGCGAAGCCGCATATTTTTATCAGCAGCAAAAACCCGTTGTCCCGGCAATCCATGGTAACCATCGATCAGCTTCGACCCTATCCGTATTTGTCCTTTGAGCAAGGGGAGTATAATTCCTTTCACTTTTCCGAGGAAATTCTCAGCACGTTGTCGCACCCCAAAAGCATCCGTGTCAACGACCGGGCGACCCTCTTTAACCTGCTGATTGGCTTGAACGGCTATACCATTTCTACCGGGGTCATCAGTGCGGATCTGAACGGTAACGAGATTATTTCCGTGCCATTGGAATGCGATGAGTCTATTAATGTGGGATGGATTTGTCATAAAAATGTTGCGCTCTCCAAGCTGGCTACCGTTTATGTAGAAGCGCTGCATGAGGCGATAGGGGAATAAAAAATGGGGTATAGCTTTAGGCTATAACCAGCTATAGTTTATTGGAGTTACCTTATAGCTGAAAATGTATGTTATCTTTCTTGCAAGAACTTCACTACAGAAGTAAAAAGGAGATAACCCTAATGAGCAGCATCCTTGACAATGCATCCCAACGTAAAGTGACCCCTTTCAGACATGATATGGTCGGCAGTTTTCTGCGTCCGCAAGCGATTAAAGACGCCAGAATTCAATTTCAAAATAACGAAATTTCTGCGGATGAGCTGAGAAAGATTGAGGACAACGAAATTATCAAGCTGGTGGAAAAACAAAAATCGGTAGGGCTGAAAGCCGTGACAGACGGCGAATTCAGACGCTCCTGGTGGCATCTTGATTTTATGTGGGGCCTGGACGGCGTGGAAAAGGTACAGATCTCCAATGGCTACCAGTTTCAAGGCGTGGAAACCAGAGCGGAAACCGCACGCCTGTCCGGTAAAATTGGGCATTCCCGTCACCCTTTTATTGCAGATTTCAAATTCCTGAAGCAAGTAACAGGTGAGGATGCCATTGCCCGCCAAACGATCCCTGCACCGGCACAATTTCTGGCCGAGCTGCTGCGTGGAGAGAATAAAGAAACAACGGACATCTATTACAGCAACCTGGACGAGCTGGTAACAGATATCGCCAAAGCTTACAAATCCGTGATCCAAGCGTTGTATAATGAGGGCTGCCGCAGCTTGCAACTGGATGATTGCACATGGGGCATGCTCTGCGATAAAAACTATTGGGAAGCCAGACAGCACGCAGGCGAAAATGTGGAAGAAACCAAAAAGCTGTTCGCCCGCGTGAATCAGGAAACCGTGAACGATCTCCCGGCTGACTTAGTCGTTACGACTCACGTATGCCGTGGCAACTACCATTCCACCTGGGCTTCCTCAGGCGGCTACGAGCCTGTTGCCGAAACCCTGTTCGGTATCGACAACATCGACGGCTACTATCTCGAATTCGATACCGACCGTGCAGGCGATTTCACTCCGCTCAAGCATCTAAGAGATCAGCAGGTCGTACTGGGCCTCGTTTCCTCCAAAACGGGAGAGCTGGAAGACAAGCAGACAGTCATTAACCGCATCAAGGAAGCGACTCAATTTGTCGATATCAATCACATCTGCCTCAGCCCGCAATGCGGCTTTGCTTCCACAGAAGAGGGCAATATTTTAACGGAAGAGCAGCAGTGGAAAAAGCTTGCCTTCATTAAAGAGATTGCGGACGAGCTTTGGAAGTAAGGGTTTAGAGGGAGTGGGTTGGAGAGAGATTCATAATTACAAAACACGCCACTTGTGGGCGTGTTTTTTTGTTTGAGAACTTGCCTACAGCATCTAAAAATTGTACTAATCGCTAGCAATTCAAGTATCTTAATAGGCACTTTTTTGCTTCGTATTCACTCGGATAAATTCAGCAAAGATTCACAATCTTTTTACGGTAAAATAGTTGGAACTACTCTCAAAAAAAGTTATATTAGGAATATATATATTATCTTTAATATGAGAAACAAAGGAGGAATATTCTAGATGGATGTACGAAGATGTTTGCAACAAGGATTGAAAGCGGGCTTATGTATGTTGTTGTTGTGGGTATGGATG
>NZ_JH601050.1:563186-591179 GCF_000245715.1 Paenibacillus sp. Aloe-11
CTGGGGGCTGTAACAGCTGGTCAAGCCGAAGCCCAGCCGGTGTTTCCGGGGGCCGTAGGATACGGGACTGACACACCAGCAGGCCGGGGCGGGAAGATAATCAAGGTGACCAATCTGAACAATGACGGGCCAGGCTCATTTCGTGCGGCGTTGGAAACCAAGGGACCGCGGATTATTGTATTTGAAGTCGGCGGTGTCATCAATCTAAAAAAGGAGCGCCTTGAGCTGAGAGAGCCCTACGTGACCATTGCAGGTCAGACGGCTCCCTCCCCTGGCATTACATTCATCCGGGGAGGTTTGCAAATCAAAACACATGATGTGTTGATGCAGCATGTCCGGTTTCGGATGGGCGACGGTGACAGCGCTCAAGGTGCAGGCTTTGAGCCAGATGTGTCCACTTATGGAGCCTCCGCTTATAATATTGTCATTGACCATTGCTCCTTTTCCTGGGGAGTAGATGAGAACATGTCCTTCTCAGGTCCTCGTACCAGCGGAACCAAGGCGACTACCCACCGTGTAACACTCAGCAATAGTATTATCGCCGAGGGCCTGTATAATTCCGTTCATGAGAAGGGCCCCCATTCCATGGGCACGCTCGTTCATGATTACGTTCAGGATGTGGCGGTCATCGGAAATCTTTATGCTCATAACATGGAACGTAATCCGTGGTTCAAAGCATTCTCGACGGGCGTAATTGTTAACAATGTCATTTATAATCCGGGAAAATGGGCTATTCGGCTCGGATTCGTGGAGAGGGAATGGGCGGATACGGGGATCAAACCGGAAGGCCCTAAAGTCAGTATCGTCGGGAATTACATGCGGCATGGAGTAGATACGATTAAAGGGTTAGGATTGGTCGGAACGAATAGTAATAGCGGCTGGGCTTATCTCAAAGATAATCTTGCTTATGACCGAAATGGCAAGTCAGTCCCGCTGACTTTTGGCGAAATCAAAGAACTTGACAATCCACCTGTTTGGGTTGAAGGACTTAAAGCACTAGCTGCCTCGGCAGTGGTGAAGGAAGTCACTGAGCATGCAGGAGCAAGGCCGAAGGACCGGGATGCAACAGATCAACGAATTATCTCTGATTTTCTAGCTGGTCGAGGAAAGATAATTGATAGTCAGAAAGACGTAGGAGGATACCCGGAGGTTCCAGCGACCTACCGTGCTTTAAATGTACCTGACCACAGCATTGATGAATGGTTGTATCAATTTTCGGTTGAGCTGGAGTAGTCCTTAATGCTCTTCAACAAGATCTAGCACAGTTCACCATTCTCACTTGGGTACATCTCAAGTTTATAGGTATCGGTTACATCCATAACGCGGCCTTCCTTCATTACAGTGTGAGAAGGCCTTTTTGGTGCAGGATAGATGGTAGCCTTGGCATATTGTCTGGTCTAGCAAGCATTGCTATACTTTACATACAGGGAGAATTTTCCTTAATGATAGCTTACAAGTTTGATCCGTTTGCAGGTTTTGCAGGATCATCCCATAACGGCTCATACAAGCCACCTGAACAGGTGTAGGCCGGAACAACCGGAACTGGGGAAAATGGAAAAGAGGCTATCCCCACAGCTTATGCTTCGGTAGAGACAGCCCTCATATCGTCTATTGAGGGGTCCTTGAAGCCTTCGGCTTTGACATTGAGGGACACCTGTCCGTTCGTCACCAGACGAGGCCCGGCTTGAAGGGCACCTTCTTTTCATGGATAGATCAATCTCCTTATGTAGTCTTGACTCTTTACGAGGTGCTTGAACTTATATCGGGTTTTATGAGTTGTAAGTGTATGCGAGACGGAGCGTTGGATCATCTGGCGTAACCATGAGCCATTGCGCTGGTAATACTAATATTCCGCAAATGATGAAAATAGCAAATTCTGATAAGCTGAACTTAAAAACACATGGTAGCACGTCATCATGCCAATTGAGAGAAAAGAGGTGCAATGACATGGACAAGAAAGCGGGTATGCGCGCATCCATGCAGGAGTTATTTGCACAGATGGATGAAGCGCTTTTTATGGAGATGGTAGAAAATGTCCCCTTCGAAATGCGCGACGGGGTCGTTGACAAGGAAGGGTGGATCAAGTGGAAGCCTCTTCCTTCGCAGATTACGGAAGAGGAGGTTCGGGAGCTGGAGCAAACCTACCATTTTGAGCTGCCTCCTCTGCTGAGAAGCTTCCTTATGTCCTACCACTATGTAACTTTACAATTCGATAATGAATCCATACCGGGGGTATACTGGAGCGATTGTACCTTTGTAGAGTTTCCGCGCCTGCCTGTGGGCCAAGGACTTAAGGGATTTTATGATTTGATCAATCAATGGTCACCTCTACTATCTGCAGGCTATATTCCGTTTGCGATTGCAGAGGACGATCAGGGTCCTGTTTGTTTAAATGCAGGCAGCAGACATAAGGACGGCGATTATCCTATTGTTTGGTTCTATCATGAGGACTTGCAGCATCTGGACGAGGACGAGCTGCGGATCAGAAGAAACCTGCTTCCTCATGTGCAAGGACTGTTCCCCTCTTCTGTTGAAATGTTTAACGTCATGTTTAAGCAAATCAGACACTAACAGTTCCCTGGAATGGGATTTTACTGTATACCCATCTATGATATTGACATAAAAAATAAGGAATGTTATAAAAAAAGGTAGGCTGGCACTCGAATGATGGGAGTGCTAACAAATTTGAATCGTTTGCATCGCTCATACACGCTGGCCCTACATAGGTTCATATCTGAAAGGAGATATCAGAATGGAGAAAAAACAGTTTCAGGCTGAGTCCAAGCGTCTGCTCGAAATGATGATTAACTCGATTTACACGCAAAAGGAAATTTTCCTAAGAGAGCTGATCTCCAATGCAAGTGATGCGATTGACAAAATTTATTACAAAGCGCTGACAGATGATCAGTTGGTCTTTGACAAGGAAAATTATTATATCAAAGTAGCTGCCGATAAAGAAAATAGAACGCTAACTCTGCGTGATACCGGGATTGGTATGACCCGGGAAGAACTGGAAAACAATCTGGGCGTCATTGCTAAAAGCGGCTCGCTGGCATTCAAAAATGAAAATGAATCCAAGGATGGACATGATATCATCGGTCAGTTTGGTGTTGGCTTCTATTCGGCCTTCATGGTGGCGGATGTTGTTACAGTGACCACAAAGGCTCTGGGTAGCGATACCGCGTACAAGTGGGAATCTACGGGTGCTGACGGGTATACCATTGAGCAGGCCGAGAAGGATGAGGTTGGAACCGAGATTGTTCTGAAAATCAAAGCCAACACCGAGGATGAGTCCTACGACGAATATTTGGACGAGTATCGTTTAAAGGCATTGATTAAGAAATATTCCGACTTTATCCGCTACCCGATCAAAATGGATGTTACAGGCAAACGTCCAAAAGAAGGCAGTGATAACGAGTTCGAGGATTATGAAGAAGAGCAGCGTATTAACAGCATGGTTCCCATCTGGAGAAAGAACAAAAGCGAGCTGACCGACGAGGATTATCAAAATTTCTACGCGGAAAAACGCTATGGCTACGACAAGCCGCTCCAGCATATCCATGTAAGTGCGGACGGCGCGGTGGTGTACCAGGCTATTCTGTTCATTCCTGAAAATATCCCGTTTGATTTCTACTCCAAGGAATATGAAAAAGGGCTGGAACTGTATGCCAACGGCGTGCTGATTATGGAAAAATCTCCTGATCTGCTGCCGGATTATTTTAGCTTTGTTAAAGGTATGGTCGACTCTGAAAGCCTGTCGCTTAACATTTCCAGAGAAATGTTGCAGCATGACCGCCAACTGAAGCTGATTGCCAAAAATATCGAAAGCAAAATTAAAGGCCAGCTGCTGACCCTGCTCAAAAATGACCGGGAAAAATATGATCAATTCTATAAATCATTTGGCAGACAATTGAAATTTGGTGTCTACAACGATTATGGCCGTCATAAAGAGACTCTTCAGGACCTGCTCATGTTCTACTCTTCTACAGAGAAGAAGCAGGTTACACTGGATGAATATGTATCTCGAATGCCTGAGGATCAGAAGTATATTTATTATGCTTCCGGGGAGTCCAACGAGCGTATTGAAAAGCTGCCGCAGACCGAAATGGTAGCCGACAAAGGCTATGAAATTTTGTACTTCACCGACGACATTGATGAGTTCGCTATTAAAATGCTCATAAGCTACAAAGAGAAAGAATTCAAATCCGTCTCGAGTGGCGATTTGGGCATTGAGACCGACGAAAATGAGAAAGCAACAGAAGCGGAGCAAAACGACAATAAAGAGCTGTTCGAGTACATGAAGGGCTTGCTGGAGGGCAAGGTATCCAGTGTCAAAGCCTCCAAGCGCTTGAAGACGCATCCGGTATGTCTGTCCGCAGACGGCGAAGTGACGATTGAGATGGAGAAAATCTTGAACGCTATGCCGAATAACGCCGATGTCAAAGCAAATAAAGTGCTGGAAATCAACGTAAACCATGCGGTGTTTAACTCTTTGAAAGAGGCTTTTGCCGAGGACAAGGAGAAGGTAAACCTCTATACGGCTTTGCTGTATAATCAAGCTTTGCTGATCGAAGGCTTGCCGCTGCAAGATCCGGTTGAATTCACGAACGATATTTGCAAAATCATGGTTTAACAAAATTTATTCTGCACAAAGCCGTTCCCGCACCGGGGGCGGCTTTATTCATGATGAAAAAACTAAAACACGGGTCGCTGCGTTCAGTACAAAGGAGGCCATTTACATGAGTCAGGATCGGGACAACCTGGAGTTCCAGAATGTAACTCGCGATGAGCTTATTATTCCTGATTCTGGGGTTTGTAAAATTATTGTGACATGCTGATGTGAATTTTAACACAGCAAATTATCGTTTTTCTTGATTATTTGGTAGGATGTCTTTATAATCATTTTGTTTGCAAGAATGATTAGCGATTAGCGTATGGAATAAGGAGGTTATTTATTTTGGGAAAAGCATTGATTATTGGCGCCGGTGGCGTGGCCAGCGTTGTGGTGCATAAGTGTTGCCAAAACCCAGATGTATTTGAAGAAATTTGTATCGCAAGCAGAACTGTTGAGAAATGCGATGCGCTTAAAGAGAAGCTGGGTGGAGGTCGGACTAGGATACAGACGGCTCAGCTTGATGCTGACAACACCGACATGGTCATTGACTTGATTCGAAGCTTTCAACCGGATGTAGTTATCAATGTGGCTCTCCCTTATCAGGATTTGACGATAATGGATGCTTGCCTTGAGACAGGTGTTCATTACGTTGATACGGCGAACTATGAACCGCCGGATACGCCGAAGTTTGAGTACAGCTGGCAATGGGCCTACAAAGAAAGATTCGAAAAAGCGGGAATTACAGCTCTGCTGGGCAGCGGTTTTGATCCAGGTGTGACTGGAGTATTTACGGCTTATGCCCAAAAGCATTATTTTGATGAAATTCATACGATTGATATTGTGGATGCGAATGCAGGGGACCACGGATATCCTTTTGCAACTAATTTTAATCCGGAAATCAATATTCGCGAAATTACGGCGAAGGGCCGTTACTTTGAAAATGGAGAGTGGATTGAAACTGAGCCGCTTTCTGAGAAAAAGGTATATGACCTTCCTGAAATTGGACCGAAAAACATATATCTTTTGTACCATGAAGAACTGGAATCTCTTGCAGTGAACATTAAAGGCGTGAAAAAAATCCGCTTCTGGATGACGTTCTCGGACAATTATCTGAATCATTTGAACGTACTTCAAAACGTAGGCATGACTTCCATAGAGCCTATTGAGTATGAAGGACAGCAAATCATTCCACTGCAATTCCTGAAAGCCATTTTGCCGGACCCGGCTTCTTTGGGACCAAGAACGAAAGGCAAAACGAACATTGGTTGTATTATTCAGGGTGTGAAGGATGGCAAGCCAAAAACATATTATGTTTACAATGTTTGTGATCACGAGGAATGCTATGCAGAGGTTGGCTCCCAAGCCATTTCCTACACGACAGGTGTCCCTGCCATGATCGGTGCTATGCTTATAATTAAAGGTATCTGGAAAAAACCAGGCGTTTACAACGTTGAGGAATTTGATCCAGATCCATTCATGGAAGCACTGAATAAACACGGATTGCCATGGCAAGAGAACTTTACGCCAACGCTGCTTGATTGAGGTCTATGATGAATATTGATATTACCGGACTTCCATCACCTTGTTATCTTGTTGACGAAAGACTTCTTGTCAAAAACCTTGAGGTTTTAAATTCCGTTCAAGAGCGCACAGGCTGCAGTATTCTGCTCGCTCTTAAGGGATTTTCGATGTTTTCAACCTTTCCTCTGGTTGGCAAATATTTAAAAGGCGTAACCTCCAGTTCGTTGTTCGAGGCAAGACTCGGTCGCGAAAAAATGGATAAGGAGGTTCACGTATATGCACCTGCTTATGTGGACCGTGAATTTGATGAGCTGTTGGAGTATGTCGACCATATCGTTTTCAACTCCTTTGATCAACTGAAACGCTTCAAAGCCAGAGTGCAAGGCGTAACTTCCAAAAAAATCGACATCGGAATTCGGGTGAATCCGGAATATTCGGAAATCGAAACACCGCTGTATGATCCTTGCTACAACAACTCCAGAATGGGTGTGACGCTGGCTAACTTTAAGCCTGAGGAGCTGGAAGGCGTAGACGGTATTCATTTTCACACGATGTGTGAGCAGAATTCAGATACGCTGGAGCGCACCATTAAAGTTGTGGATGAGAAATTTGGGCCATACATTAAGCAAATGAAATGGCTTAATTTCGGCGGCGGTCATCATATTACCCGAGAAGACTATGATTTGGACACGCTGGTACGCTGTATTCAATATTTTCAGGATAAATACGGAGTGCAGGTTTATCTGGAGCCAGGCGAAGCCATTGCTTTGAATACAGGCTATCTGGTTGCTACCGTGCTGGATACGATGAAAAACGGAATGGATATTGCCATTCTGGATACTTCGGCTGAATGTCATATGCCTGATGTGCTGGCTATGCCTTACCGTCCGAATATCATTGGTGCAGGCAAGCCTGGTGAGCATGCGTACACTTACAGACTCGGTGGCCTTACCTGCCTGGCCGGAGATGTGATTGGAGACTACTCCTTTAAAGAGCCATTGAAGCCTGGAGACAAGCTCGTATTCTGCGATATGGCCCATTACACGATGGTCAAAAACCACATGTTTAACGGTGTCAACCTGCCGGCCATCGCTAGTTATAACGACGAAGAAGGCATTAAGGTGATCCGCCAGTTCTCCTACGAGGACTTTAGCTCACGTTTGTCGTAGGATAGGCAGAATTAAATAACTGAGTACACCGAATAAGAATGACAAACTACCGAAAGCCGCTTCCCCTTTAAGTAAGGGAGGCGGCTTTTGGGCGTAGTTAGAGATTCTTAATTTTTTACGTGCTTCTTGTATGCATCCAACACAACAGCAGGCAGCAAATAATGATGCTCTTGTTCATTATATTCAAGTAAAGGGGCGAGAGTTGATTCCTTGGCGGCTGGTACGGAATTTGAACTACCTCTCTCTTTTTTGATTTTTTATGTTTCAGTTGAAGTTTTTTTATAGGAAAAACGGTTGGAACCTTTGAAACGAGGTATGTATGATATACTTATTTAATTGGGAATATATTTAAAGATGGATTTGATGAATGTAATGCAACGATAGGTGGAGGTGAAGTATATGTTCGACCCGACGGTTTTTGATAATTTAAAAGTGGCTATAGAAAATGCGGTTTACGATCTGGATAATCTGGATTCACGTATTGAAATTACGCAGCGAATCGATAGATTGGAAATGTCCGTGATGTCGCGTGAATTTGCTGTACAGTTCAGACTGAGGGAACACCCGAGTGTAACGGCAGAAATTCACCTAAAGGCGGATTTAAACAATTTGGCAGCAGAGATTTTAGAAATCGAAGATCAAATTCCGGGATGTGGCTTGTTGCTGCGTTTTAATAAGGAGATTCACGAGATTGAGACGCAATGCAACCGAATAGAGGATATACTGACCGAAATTTGGAAGCCTGATCTTCGGCCTGTACAAACGCTCAGCTTGATTTATGGAGAGAAGGCAGCTACATACCAAAACAGGATTGAACTCCGGTTTTCCAGACAAATTAACGAAGAACAGATGGAGGATATTCCAGAGCTGTTGGAACATATTTTGCTGACGCTTATGGAGTTGAACAAGGTCTAAAGTTAGAGGAAAGGGGCTTAGAGATAATACAATGAATGAACATGATTTCTCTGAAATATATGCGATCATGGAGGCTTCTTTTCCAGCATCAGAATGCAGGACGTTTGATTCACAAAAGGCTTTATTGAAGCATCCCAGCTATCACATCATTACTGAAAAGAATGAGCAAGACAAAACGATTGCTTTTTTGGCGTGCTGGGAATTTACACAGTTTCGGTTTGTAGAGCATATTGCGGTAGATCAAGGTATACGTGGTGGCGGGTTAGGTAAAAAGCTCATGATCAGGTATATCTCAGAGTCTGATAAACCGGTGGTGCTGGAGGTTGAGCCGCCAGTGGATGAATGGACTCAGAGAAGAATCGGTTTTTATGAACGTTTGGGGTTCCATTTGAACCATTTTGAGTATGTGCAGCCTCCTTTAAGAGAAGGACAGGCCGATCTGCGGCTTCAAATTATGAGCTATCCAGGTACGCTGGATGAACAGGCGTTTGCTCCGTTTAAGGAGATTTTATATACCGAGGTTTATGGGCTTAAATAAGAGACTATATCTGTTCTCCATCTCGGTAACTTGTGATGTCCAATATTGCGGAGCAATAAAACGATGGGCTTCTATGGAAGCATCCAGCCAGATGGCTGCCAGCTCCTTGAACTCTTCCACTTTCGCTAGTCTAATAGACATGGTATCGCCTCTTTTCACAGTATGTATCTTATCGATCATTAAGTATGCTGTTGAAAATAAAAAAGACCGTCCGTGGACGGCCTTTCTACCCGTGGCGCTTGCTAAAGCCTTGATCCGTATCCCGCGCCTCCGTCAGCTCTGAGAATTAGAGAATGACGGACCGGGTAAGGGATACGCTCAACATAGGATTGCTAATGTTGACGCACCTCCTTTCCTGATGCGTTCATCTTACCATATATGGTGTTTGATATCCAGTTTTTTGTATGTTTTTCAGGGATCATTTATAAAAAATATAATATAAAAACTACTTGATTTTATGGTCTATGAGAGATATAATCTTAATTACGGTGGTTGAAAACATCGGTGTTCATACATAGCATGCGGTCGTGGCGGAATTGGCAGACGCGCACGGTTCAGGTCCGTGTGGGCTAACCCCCCGTGGAGGTTCGAGTCCTCTCGACCGCATCATTTTATTGATAAACAGGTTTCTGATCTGCTTTTTCTGGCAGAGCAGGAACCTGTTTATTATTTAATATCTTTAAGCTAGTGCCTATCACCTGGGCAGTGAGAGCTTGGAACTATAATCCAAATGAGCGTAGATATTAGCTGTAGTGGAGAAATGACTATGACCGAGCCATTCTTGAATCTCCTTCATGCTTACACCGTTCGCCAGCAATAGGCTAGCGCAACTGTGCCGGATGAAAAGTCCCTCCTTGGTTTAGCAGCCCCCCAATTCCTACCATTGACACTTTAATTATAACAGGATGAAACAGATATCCGAACATACCCCCTCTCTAGCAGCCTAAGTCTTCGCATGAGAAAGAGGCTTTACATTCTTCGAACCATAGGTGAATCCTATTGAAATGATAATAATTATTGGATTGAACGATACTATTGATCGGGATTATTCTAAATAGAAATAGAATTCAATATTCGAAAAGAATTGAGTGTCATTAACGAACATTATCGGACTTCTTTGTTTACGGCTTTGCAGGAGCATGCCAAGCGAAATCCGATCCCATTCCATATTCCCGGTCACAAGAAAGGAGTAGGGATGTTACATCTTGCAACACATGGATGTCGGCCTTCCATTAAAGGCATGGAAGATTTATCCACTCAAAACGTTAAAGTCGTTGTTGAGACAAAAGCGATAAGCTAAAGGGGGCGTCGGAATGAATTATTTAGATCAACAAGATCCTGCAATAGCCGGAGCGATCCGGCAGGAGCTGGAACGGCAACGCGATAAAATCGAATTGATCGCTTCTGAGAATTTTGTAAGCCGAGCGGTCATGGAGACAATGAGCACGGTCCTGACCAACAAATATGCAGAAGGCTATCCCGGAAAAAGGTATTACGGGGGTTGTGAATACGTAGATCTCGTTGAAGATCTGGCCAGGAACAGGGTCAAGGAGTTGTTCGGTGCAGAGCATGCCAATGTTCAGCCTCATTCAGGAGCCCAGGCCAACATGGCCGTTTATTTCGCTTCGGTAAAACCCGGAGATACGATTCTCGGTATGAACCTGGCACATGGCGGCCACTTGACGCATGGAAGCCCCGTGAACGCTTCAGGAATGATGTATAACTTTGTCCCTTATGGGGTTGATGCTCAAACCTTCCGCATCGATTTTGATGAAGTTCGAAAGCTTGCTCATCGGCATAAGCCCAGAATGATTGTCGTAGGCGCAAGCGCTTATCCTCGCACGATCGAGTTTGAGCCCTTTGCCCAAATTGCCGAGGAGGTAGGCGCATTATTTCTCGTGGATATGGCCCATATTGCGGGAATCGTAGCCGCTGGCCTACACCCGAGTCCTGTGCCACACGCTCACTTTGTCACGACAACGACTCACAAAACCTTGCGTGGGCCAAGAGGAGGAGTTATCTTATGTCGTAAATCCTGGGCGCAAGCGATCGATAAAGCGGTATTTCCAACTACCCAAGGCGGACCGTTTATGCATATCATCGCGGCTAAGGCCGTCGCATTTGGCGAGAACGCCCAGCCCGGATACAAGCTATATATGCAACGCGTTATTCAGAACGCTAGACTGCTCGCGGAAAAGTTAATGGAGGCAGGTTTGCAAGTCGTTTCGGGCGGCACGGACAATCATCTAATCCTTCTGGATTTGCGCAATATCGGACTGACCGGACAAGCGGCTCAGCAATTGCTAGACGATATCGGAATCACGGTCAATAAGAACGCGATTCCTTTCGATCCGACAAGTCCTCGCGTCACGAGCGGGATTCGACTAGGAACGCCTGCGGCGACCACCAGGGGGATGGGGGCTGAAGAAATGAAAGAAATTGCCATCATTATTGCGCAGACCTTAAAACAACCTCAACGTTCAGATATAAGGGAACAAATGAGAGGTAAGGTGAAAGACATTACGTCTCGCTTCCCTTTATACAAGAATGAAATGATCGGGAATTAGGGGGGAGCTGCTATGAAGCGTAACACTGCTTGTGCCCAAGAAGCATTTTTGGAAGCCAATCGGGTGATTCCGGGCGGGGTGAACAGCCCGGTTCGCGCGTTTACTAGCGTTGGTACGACGCCTGTATTTGTGAGCCGAGGTCAGGGGGCTCGTGTTTGGGACATCGATGGGAACGAATATATCGATTACATCGGCTCATGGGGGCCGTTAATTTTGGGTCATGCTCATCCGAAGGTGGTCGAGTCTATTCAAATGGCGGCTATTCGAGGGACGAGTTTCGGTTTGTCCACGCAAATCGAAACGAAGATGGCAACGCAGATTTGCAGTAGTCTTCCATCCGTCGAAATGGTCCGCATGGTCAACTCAGGTACGGAAGCCGCCATGAGTGCAATTCGCTTGGCCAGGGGGTACACCAAGCGGCAAAAAATCGTAAAATTCCAAGGGAACTATCACGGACATGCGGATGCTTTATTGATCAAATCAGGATCAGGCGTGGCAACGTTGGGTTTGCCGGACAGCCCGGGAGTGCCTGATAACGTTACCATGAATACGATCACGATTCCTTATAACAGTCTGGAGAGCATCCATCTTGCATTCGAACGTTATGGCGAACAAATCGCTGCCGTCATGGTCGAGCCGGTCGCCGGGAACATGGGCGTCGTTCCGCCATTGCCGGGGTTTCTTCAGAAACTGAGAGAAATTACCGTGAAATACGGAAGCCTCCTGATCTTCGACGAGGTGATGACGGGATTTCGTGTAAGCTATCAGGGGGCGCAAGGATTGTACGGAATCGAACCGGATCTCACTTGTCTTGGCAAAGTGATCGGAGGAGGGCTCCCCGTCGGAGCTTACGGCGGCAAGCGCGAAATCATGGAGCAAATCGCTCCCGTCGGCCCCATCTATCAAGCGGGCACGTTATCGGGCAATCCGCTCGCCATGTCGGCCGGATATCGAACGTTGCGACTGCTCGAAAAGCCCGGAATCTATGAAGAGTTGGATCGAAAAACAGCGAAACTGGCGCAAGGTTTTTTGCAAAATGCAAGGAGGACCAGCGTGCCCTTAAAAGTGAATCGCGTAGGCTCCATGCTTTCTCCTTATTTTACGGAGCAAGACGTTGTGAATTATGAAACCGCGCAACGATCAAATATGCACCGGTTTAAGAGATACCATGCCGCGATGTTGGACCTCGGAATCTTAACTGCGCCCACACCCTACGAAGTCATGTTCGTATCGACTGCGCATTCGGACGAAGATATCGAAAACACGATTGAGGCCCATTATCAAGCCTTAAATACGATAAAGAAGGAAAGCGGGGATTGACCATGAATGCCGCTGAAATCCGTGAGTTATTTCCGATTTTAGACCAGAAGGTACACGATTGTCCTCTCGTTTATTTGGATAGTGCCGCCTCGGCGCAAAAGCCGATTCAGGTGATCGAGGCGGTGAAGCGATATTACGAATGGGACAATGCGAACGTTCACCGCGGCGTTCACACACTAGGCATGCGCGCTACGGAAGCTTATGAGGAAGCGAGAGTCGCAGTGGCTCGGTTTATTGGCGCTGGTTCGGAACGGGAAATCGTTTTTACCCGCGGAGCGACGTCGTCCCTAAATCTTGTCGCGAGCAGCTATGCACGAACGGTATGCTCAGAGGGGGATGAGATTGTCCTTTCGGAGATGGAGCATCACAGCAACCTGATTCCTTGGCAACAAGCGGCAAAAGCTTCGGGAGCCGTATTAAAATATATCCCTCTTAAATCGGACGGGACGTTTTCAATAGAAGATGTAGAGCAAACAGTCACGAACCGTACGAAAGTGGTGACGGTCTCGCAAGTCTCGAATGTACTGGGCATCGCTAATCCGGTGAAGCAAATGGCTGACATCGCCCACAAGAAAGGAGCCGTCCTGGTTGTCGATGGAGCGCAGAGCGCACCTCATCTCAAGGTCGACGTCCGAGAGATGGATTGCGACTTCTATGCCTTTTCGGGCCATAAGATGTGCGCGCCGACCGGAATCGGCGTCCTGTATGGGAGAAAAGGTCTCCTTAAGCAAATGGAGCCGATTGAGTTCGGAGGAGAAATGGTCGATCGTGTCGGGCTGCAGGATGCTTCATGGAAAGAGGCGCCTTGGAAATTTGAAGGAGGAACCCCGATCATCGCGGGTGCAATCGGGCTGAGTGCGGCCATCCGTTTTCTGGAGCAAATCGGATTAGACGCGATTGCGGAGCACGATAGGCAACTGACCCGCTATGCTGAAGAACAAATGAAGCGCATGGAGCATTTGACGATCTATGGCCCGACGGAAGGACGGGTGGGACTCGTTACCTTTAATTTGGACCAAATTCATTCGCATGACGTCGCTACGGTACTCGATACTTACGGCGTGGCCATCCGCGCGGGTCACCACTGCTGTCAGCCGTTAATGAATTTTTTCAATGTCGGTTCTACGGCTAGGGCCAGCTTTTATTTGTACAATACCGAAGAGGATGTTGATCGGCTGTTGTTCGCTCTGCAAAAAACCAAAGAGTACTTTAAGGAGTGATCCAATATGGATGTATCGGAGAGCCATCCTTTATTTCCGACGTACACGAAATATCCCATAACGCTGCTGAAAGGTGAGGGAAGCCGCGTATGGGACGATCAAGGCAAAGAGTATCTTGATTGCATGTCAGGTATAGCGGTGTGTAATTTAGGACATGTCCCCATGAAAGTGAAACAGCGAATTCAAGAACAGCTTGAGCAATTGTGGCATGTCTCCAATCTCTTTCATATCCCCAATCAGCAAAAACTGGCGCAAATGCTTGCCGATCATAGCTGCATGGATCATGTATTCTTTTGCAACAGCGGGGCGGAGGCAAATGAAGCCGCGATCAAATGCGCCAGAAGATATCAACAGCGAGTGCTTGGGAACAATCGATACGAGATCATCACTTTCGAAAAGTCGTTTCATGGGCAAACGATGGCCACATTAACTGCGACGGGACAGGATAAAGTCAAGGATGGATTTTTTCCCCTACCGGCCGGTTTTACATATGCGCCTTATAACGAAATCGAGGGTGTAAAAGACAAAATCACCGATCGAACCGCGGCCGTCCTGGTAGAGCTCGTACAAGGAGAGGGGGGCGTTTATCCTGCAAATCCCGGGTTCGTGACCGAGCTTTCCGCTTTATGCCAGGAGCACGGTCTGCTCCTCATAATTGACGAAGTCCAGACGGGAATGGGGCGAACGGGGAAATTGTTTGCCTACGAGCACTATGGCATCGAACCGGATATCATTACGCTTGCGAAAGGACTTGCCAGCGGATTCCCGATCGGCGCGATGATGGGGAAGAAAAAGCTCCGGAACGCTTTTTCCGCCGGTACACATGCCTCGACGTTCGGGGGTGCCCCTCTTGCGGCCGCTGCTGGGTTGGCCACGCTTGAGACGATCCTGGAGGAGCGTTTGTACTCGCGTGCTGAAGAGATGGGGGAATATGCTTTACGAAGGCTGTCGGATCAGCTTTGCCATTATGCTGTCGTGCGTGCCATTCGCGGCATCGGCTTATTGCTGGGAATTGAATGCCGCGTACCTGTTGCCCCCATCATTCAAGAACTGCTTCAGCAGGGTTTATTGGTACTGGCTGCAGGCGCCAACGTCATTCGATTTATCCCGAATCTTTATATCACCGAAGAAGAAATCGACCAAGCAGTTGGCATCCTTACTGCGGTGCTTGAGCGGTATTAATCGAAATGTTCGTTTTTTATCGTCGCGATTAATTGTTCCATAAAGACTCGGCTAGCCGCGCATAAATATTTGTTCTTCCGATACACGATGCCGATTTGCGTTGTCAGCGTTGGGTTTTGGATCGGGATCGTCCGAATTCCCTTATGTGCGATATAGTCGAGGTATGCCTTAGGCAGAATGGTTACGCCGACGCCTTGATTAACCATATTGATGATCGATTCCATCGTCGACAATTCCAATACCGGGTGGGGCGTGAAATCAAGGGAACGGCACGCCTCATTAATCAATTGCCGCATATAATAAGTGCTCGGCAATAGAACGGAGGGAACGTCTTTCAACACGTCGAGGTGCACAAACCTTTCCTTGGCAATGGGGTGGTCTATGGGCGCCGCAAGGGCAAGATTCTGTTTGTAGAGCGGAATCGTCGCCAGATCTGCATGCTCCATCGGTAAATAGACGATTCCTAAATCCAGTTTGTTTTGCAGAATTCCCTCATAAATATCGCCTGTCCGCAATCCGAGTACCGATAGCTCTACATTGGGATAGCTGTGATGGAACCCAATCACCGTTGGAGGCAGTAAGTAATTGACGACGGTTAGAAGCGCGCCTATCTTTAGCGTGCCACGTTTTAAACCTTGAAGTTCGCTGATTGCCGTCTTTGCTTGCGAGAGTTCATGGAACACGTTATAGCTATGGTCCAACAAGATTTTCCCCGCTTCGGTGATCAACGTTTTCTTGCCGACGCGATCAAAGAGAGGGGTTCCCATTTCGTGCTCGAGCAAACGAATTTGTTGGCTCAGGGAAGGTTGAGCGATACCGAGTTTCTCGGCGGCACGGGTAAAGTGCAGTTCCCGGCATACGGCCATAAAATACTCCAATTGCTTCAGTTCCATCGTGATCATTCCTTTCCGTTATAATGATAGGAACCTCCTATTATTTTATACAAAATCATTATAAAAATCTAACTGATCTGGGGGTTAGGATGGAGATGAGACGAATCCATAACTTCAATGCAGGCCCGGCAGCCTTACCTTCGGAAGTTCTGCTGCAAATACAGGAGGAACTCCTTGACTTACAGGGAGCCGGCTTATCCATCCTGGAAATCTCGCATAGAAGTAAAGAATACGAGAAGATCAATGGCGAGACGCAGCAGTTGCTGAAGGAGCTGCTGAATATTTCTCTCGATTACGAGGTGTTGTTCCTGCAAGGCGGTGCAAGTACGCAATTTGCCATGGTTCCAATGAATTTTTTGACAGCCGGAAGCGTGGCCAGTTATGTTTATAGCGGCACATGGGCAGGCAAAGCGATTGCGGAAGCGCAAAAGTTCGGCCAAGTTGCCATTGTGGCAAGCTCTGAATCCTCACATTTTAAGAAGCTTCCCGCTCTCGATAACATGAAGGTTCCTCAGGGAACGGCCTACATTCATCTCACTTCCAATGAAACGATTGCAGGCACTCAATACAAAAATTTCGTGGACACGGGCAGTATACCGCTCATCGCGGATATGTCCAGCGATATTTTATCCCGATCGATCGATGTTTCCGACTTTGCGCTGATTTATGCAGGCGCGCAAAAAAATCTGGGGCCTTCGGGGGTAACTGTCGTGATCGTCCGACGCGAGCTTCTGCAAAGAATCTCTACACCTATTCCGGATATTATGAATTACCGGATTCATGCGGATAGCCGCTCTCTCTATCACACGCCACCCGTATTCGCGGTGCACATCGTCAATCTGGTGCTGAAATGGATGCAAGCAAACGGCGGGGTGGGCGGGGTAGAAAATCGGAATCGTGCGAAAGCCGATTTGATCTATGACGCAATCGACGACAGCGAAGGGTTTTACAGCAGGTTGGCTGATCGGGATAGTCGATCCCTGATGAACGTTACTTTTCGAACTTCTAACGAGGAGTTGGAAAAACACTTCCTTCTGGAGTCGGAGCGTAACGGTTTTGTAGGATTGAAAGGTCACCGGGATGCTGGTCATCTGCGAGCTTCGATCTATAATGCCGTTACCTATGAACAATGCAAAGCGCTAAAGGAATTTATGATGGACTTTCAGAAACGATTCGGATAAGGGAGGAGTCAGTATTGTCCCGACGAAATAATTCGTATGTTGCACGCTGAGAATCGATAGGAATTCACTATAGTTTCTATATAAATAATATAATTGTTTTAGGTTGAAGCCGCTATTACACTCAGTCATATACGTCGAAAATTCGCAAATAGCGCATGGAGGAATGTGAAATGGAAACGGGAACGAACAGAGTCAAAAGAGGAATGGCCGAAATGCAAAAAGGCGGCGTCATCATGGACGTGATGAATGCGGAGCAGGCAAAAGTCGCGGAAGCCGCCGGAGCCACCGCGGTCATGGCGCTGGAGAAAGTGCCGGCGGATATCCGCGCGGCGGGCGGAGTCGCCCGGATGGCCGATCCGGTTATTGTAGAGCAGGTGATGAAAGCCGTTACCATACCCGTGATGGCGAAAGCGCGCATCGGTCATTATGTTGAAGCTAGAGTCCTTGAAGCACTCGGGGTAGACTATATTGACGAAAGCGAAGTATTAACGCCAGCCGACGACATTTTCCATATCGACAAACAAGTGTTTACGATTCCATTCGTTTGTGGGGCAAGGGATTTGGGAGAAGCGTTGCGTCGGATCGGGGAAGGCGCATCCATGATTCGCACCAAAGGGGAGCCGGGAACAGGCAATATCATCGAGGCCGTGCGCCATATGCGCTTGTTGTTAGGCCAAATCCGCAAAGTGCAAGGATTGAGTAAAGACGAATTAATGGTCGAGGCTAAGCAACTCGGCGCGCCTTACGATTTATTGCTCCAAGTCAAAGAAACCGGCAGATTGCCTGTAGTCAACTTTGCCGCGGGGGGCATTGCTACGCCGGCCGATGCCGCGTTGATGATGCACTTGGGGGCGGATGGCGTTTTTGTCGGGTCGGGCATATTCAAATCCGATCAGCCGGAGAAGTTTGCCCGGGCCATCGTGGAAGCGACGACGCATTATACGGACTTCGGGTATATTGCGAATATCTCCAAAAACCTGGGGACTCCGATGAAAGGGATTGAAATTTCCTCGCTTCAGGCAGGCGAACGAATGCAGGAACGCGGTATATAGACGCATCTGGCGAACTCGTTGATCAAAATTTGGAGTAGGGGTGATCCGAATGGCATCTATCAAAATCCTTTCATTTAATGTCGGCATGCCCAAGCAGGTCCGGTTTAATCAGAAGGACGTTTCTACGGGGATATTCAAGTCGGCCACAGATGAATCACTGTATTTATCTTATCTAAACTTTGAAGGGGATGGACAGGGCGATCTAGTTCATCACGGAGGCAAAGAGAAAGCTGTATGCGTCTATCCCTACGAGCACTACCCATTCTGGGAAAATGAATTGCGGAGACCGCTCGACTACGGCGCGTTCGGGGAAAATTTAACGATAAAGGGTTTGCTGGAATCTGACGTTTGCATTGGAGACATCTTTAAGCTTGGCAAAGCAATCGTTCAAGTTAGCCAGCCGAGACAGCCTTGTTACAAGTTGTCCATCAAGTACGGCGTACCGGACATGCCCTTGAAGGTACAGCAAACAGGCTACACGGGATTCTACTTCCGCGTTCTGGAAGAGGGAGTTGCCTCTAAAGCCGACGGACTGTTCCTCCTTCATCGTCATCCGAAAGCAATTACGGTTTCATTCGCCAATCGTATGATGCATCAAGAGAAGGATCATATCGAGGGCATTAAACAAATCCTCGAAGTGGAAGAATTGTCTGCAAACTGGAGAAATACGTTTCTAAAACGTTTGGCGGGAACCGAGACGGATTCTCGGGAAAGACTAACAGGCAATTCGTAAGGTGGGAGTGATTCAATGAGTCTGCAAGATCGTCTGTCCGTAGTCGAACATCGCATCCGCGAAGCTTGCGGGCGATGCGGCAGAAGCGAAGAGGAAATCCAGATCATAGCCGTGACCAAATATACAACGACAAAAGCAACGGAGCAAGTGTTGCTGTCCGGATTAACCCATGTCGGTGAGAGTCGCGCGCAAGAAGCGCAGTCCAAATGGGAGGCCCTTCAACCACGAGGAATGTGGCACTTTATCGGTCATTTGCAAACCAATAAAGTAAAAGAGGTTATCGGCAAATTCGAGTATATCCATTCGCTTGACCGCTTATCCTTGATGAAAGAAATAGAGAAGAAGGCTGCCGGTCTCAATGTCGTCGTGAATTGTTTTATCCAAGTCAACGTTTCGGGGGAGAAAAGCAAACAAGGACTTTCCCCAGAAGCTTTATTTTCATTTGCGCAGGAGGTTTCGCGGATGAAGCAGATCCGAGTGGTGGGGCTGATGACGATGGCTCCACACGAATCCGACGCCGAAGCGACCAGACCGGTCTTTAGAGAATTAAAACGATTACGCGATGAACTTAATACAAGAGAAATCTTTGCTTATCCCGTGCCGCATCTTTCCATGGGGATGTCCAACGATTTCGAAGTCGCGATCGAAGAAGGGGCAACTTGGTTGAGGCTTGGATCGGTCTTAGTCGGAAGAGGATCGATTCAGGGATTTAAGAATGGAGAGGAGTGAGAAATCGTCCGCTAGAATTTTGTCGCGCGGCTAAGTCCGGAAGCTAATTCATGTGGAACACAACTTTTCCACTGCTGAAAGGAGACGAAAAAGGCTGAATATCACATACAGGAACAATAAAGATGTGAATGTTGAAGATGTAATTCGGGTGTTTAAAAATAGCGGGATTGTACGACCAATTGATCAAACTGAACGAATTCAAGCGATGGTGAATAACGCGGATATCCTGCTGACCGCCTGGCTTGGGGATAAAATGATCGGTGTGGCCCGTGCGCTAACCGATTGGAGTTATTGTTGCTATCTGTCTGATCTGGCCGTTGACAAAGAAGCTCAGAAATCCGGAGTAGGACGGGATCTCATTGCCAAGGTGCAAGAAGAAATTGGGGAAGAGGTCGCACTGATTTTGTTAGCCGCACCAAGTGCAATGGCGTACTACCCTAAAGTCGGCTTTGAAAAAATTGAGAATGGTTTTACGATCAGACGCAAGAAATAAGGGCAGATGAACAAGAATCAAGAGCCATGAATCCTGTGCGGAGATTTGTCAATGGCAGGGAGCGGGGCTGGATATATTCGTGTTCTTCCGAGTCCTCTCGACCGCAATACTACCTTAACAATTACAGACTCTTGGATGGGCTGAATGCCACCGAGAGTCTGTTTTCATATGATTAAAAGGCTTCGTGTACTGCTCATCATAAATAATCATTCTATTTATGCTGGAAAATATACTGAATATACTCTTTTGCACTTTGATTAATGTCTTCATCGCTCGCTTGAAAGGACGCTCCGAAGACGGAAAAATATGGTAATGCGATTGCGCCAACATGTACTGTGCTCGCTATAAAAGGTGCTATAACTTCATCTACAGTAAAAGAAACAGAACAAGTTGGTGAGTAATTTTCTTTTTTATCACCAATTGACATTGCTATCCCTAGCTTCTTTCCTTTTAGCTTATCGCCTTTTGAACCATAAGCCCATCCATGAGTGAAGACATCATCCAACCACTTTTTTAATAAAGGCGGGTAGCTATACCAATACAAAGGAAATTGGAATATTACATGGTTGTATGCTTCTAGTAATTTTTGCTCTTTCAAAACATCAATGCTCCAGTTTGGGTACGCTTTGTAAATCTCATGAATTGTAATTTCCTCTGGATATTTAGATAATTCCTGTTTCCATCTTCTGTTTACTCTTGAATCTTCAATATTCGGATGTGCTAAAATCACAAGAGTTTTCATAATAAATCACCCTTCTTACGTAAAATGTTTGCATATGCTAGATTCATATTATGATTCATTCCAAAAAGAGTAAATACACACAATGAAGTAAGAAGGTTACTTGAAAGTGTGTATTGGACTCCATGATAATGTATACGATAATAAAACATTAGTATGAGCTTTGTGATTTTTAGTGTGAACAAGGTGGTATTATGAAACAATATAACTTGGGTATAGAAGCAACTCTTGAAATAATCGGCGGAAAATGGAAAGCCTTAATCATATGTTTATTAATGTCTGGCGCAAAAAGGACAAGTGAATTACAGCGCAGTATTCCGGGGATTTCTCAGAAGGTACTCATACAGCAGCTTCGTGAGCTTGAAAGGGACGGCATTATCGGCAGGCATGTATATAATCAAATGCCTCCAAAAGTCGAGTATTATATAACCGAATATGGAATTACAGCGAATGAAATTATTGGCTTGATGTGTTCCTGGGGGAGAGCTAATATTAAAATAAGACAGCAGCAGGGAGAAGATGTTGTGTTGTTAGAAAATGACTCAAAATGAATAATGGAGTACAAGAGCGTTGCAGACTATGATGTTTGCTGCGTTTTTCTTTTTTTGTAGAGTTGGCAGTTCCGGGATTCCGTTATAGTAGTATACTCATCAGTTGTCTCAAGCACTATGTTAGGTGTTGAGCCGCAAGCTATTTTACTATATAGTTATGACTGGACAATCATTCCATCGATATTAAATGAATGCCTAAATAGGGGGACCCTTGCAATGATTATTAAACCGAAAATTCGTGGTTTCATATGTACGACTGCGCATCCTGCAGGATGTGCGGCTCATGTCAATCGTCAAATCGATTACATCAAAGACAGCACGCCTCTACAAGGAGCTAAAAAGGTACTCGTGATCGGCGCATCTACAGGCTATGGGCTGGCTTCCCGCATTGCTGCGAGCTTTGGTATGGGAGCTGATACCATAGGAGTATCCTTCGAACGTCCCGCTTCAGAGGGACGCACGGCTTCGGCAGGCTGGTACAACACGGTGGCCTTTGAAAGAGCGGCCAGAGCGGCTGGCTACATAGCGGAAAGCATTAATGGAGATGCTTTTTCTCATGAAATGAAGCAGGAGACGTTGAAGCTGGTAAAGGAAAAGCTGGGCAAGGTAGATCTGATTGTGTATAGTGTCGCCTCACCGCGGCGGACACATCCAGATACTGGTGAAACCTTCAATTCCGTTCTCAAGCCCATTGGGCAGCCGTTTACGAATAAAACGGTGAATACGAATACAGGTGTCGTATCAGAAATTACGCTGGAACCGGCTACGCAGGAGGAAATTGAGAACACCATCACGGTCATGGGGGGCGAAGATTGGTCTTTATGGCTCAAGGCGCTGGAAGAAGCCGATCTGCTGGCTGATGGGGTAACCACACTGGCCTACTCGTATATTGGTCCGGAGATCACGGAGGCCATCTATCGCAAAGGAACGATTGGTCAAGCCAAAAACGATTTGGAGGCCACAGCGCATACATTAACGAAGCAACTGGAGCGTTATCATGGTAAAGCCTACGTTTCTGTAAATAAAGCTTTAGTTACACAATCGAGTTCGGCTATTCCTGTTGTGCCTCTGTATATTTCCTTACTGTTTAAGGTCATGAAAGAAAAGGGATTACATGAGGGATGCATTGAGCAGGCGCAGCGTCTGTTCGAGAAGCTGTATAGCGGGTCAACTGTGGAAACGGACGAGGAAGGGCGCATTCGTCTGGATAACTGGGAAATGAGAGAGGATGTACAGGAGGCTGTCAAAGCAGCCTGGTCCGAGATCACTACAGAAAACGTGTCTGAACGGGGCGATCTCGAACAGTACCGTCTGGACTTCCTTCAATTATTTGGATTCGGGTTTGATGAAATTGATTATGAATTGGATGTTGATCCAGAGGTTCACACCCATTAAGACTCAAATATGAGTCAAATAAAAACGGGTACACTCAAGCGATGCAAATGGCTTGTGTGGCCCGTTTTTTATGTATGCGGACATGTGTACATTTTGTTTATTCCACCGATTGAATTTATCGGGAATTGGACGAAGAAAGCGATTTGCGGTGAAGCAAGCGAAAAACAGCAATGGTGATGATAATTCCAGCAATACCAAAGACGCTGACAGAAGTCAGAGCTCGATAGGCTTGCCAGCCGAACAAAAAAGCAATACCGCTGCCAAAAGTCGTACCTGCCAGTAATCCAAGCGCACAGGCAATGTCCGTTCTATATTTCATAATCATATTCCTTTCTAATGTATGAATGAAACAGTAACTTGTACTTTTCTCTGGACTTGGACATGAACTTGTGCGTACAATTGAGTAGTAATCGTTTTCAAACTGAATTTTTTATCATTATGGGTCATTCTTATGCAAATTATTCCTTTTCAGGAGGCTGATGAAATGAATATGAATGAGCAGATCAAGCAGTGGAACGAAGAGGCGCAGGCAAGCAACGCTGATCACCCTCACCGCAAGGTAGAGTTGTTCATTGAGGTGCGTGATGGAGCGCTTGAAGCTGTCGTCCCTTATTTAAATCAACAGGGGTATCGTCATGTAACCTTGGTAGAGGATGAGCATACTTCGGCAGCGGCAGGCCAAAAGGTGGCTAAGCTGATACGCGAGGCAGGATTGACGGTTGATGTGGTCCGACTGCCTCCGAATGCTGTGGGAGATGTCATCGCTGATGAAACCTATATTATGAAGGTGCTGCTGGGCGTGAAAGATCAGAGTCAGGCTGTACTGGCTGTAGGCTCCGGTACGATTCACGATCTGGTTCGCTTCGTATGCTATAAAATGAATCGTCCGTTCTTGTCCGTACCGACGGCCGCTTCCGTGGATGGTTTTACCTCTGCAGGAGCGCCGCTGATCGTAGACGGCAGCAAGCAAACATTTCAGGCGGTTCCGCCGGAAGCGATCTTTGCGGATCTGTCCGTGCTGGCGAGTGCACCACAGACGATGACTGCCGCAGGCTTTGGCGATATGCTCGGTAAATTCACCTCATTAGCAGATTGGCATGTATCCAGAGATTTGGGAAATGAGCCGTATTCACCCGTGGCTAACCGGATTACCGAGGAGGCTTTACGTGCCTGTGTAGAGCATGTCGATGAGATTGCGGCAGGCAGCAGGGCAGGCGTCGAGGTGTTGATGAATGCACTGATTGCATCCGGTATTTCGATGCTGATGATCGATCATTCGCGTCCAGCGTCGGGGGGAGAACACCATATTTCCCACCGAATTGAAATGGATTTTATTGCAGAGGGACGCAAGCAGGTTTTGCATGGGGCCAAAGTGGGCGTAGCTTCCGCCTTGCTGTCTGACATGTACAGGGAATTGGCTGCTAGCCAGGATGTGGAGGCTTTTAAAGTATATCAGGCTTTGCCTACATCGGAACAGATCCGCGCATGGCTCGCTCATGTCGGTGGCCCATCCACTATTGTCGAGCTTGGAGTTACGGAGGAGCAGCTTGCTCGTGCTTTGCGCACGGCTCATACTTTGCGTGACCGCTATACAGGACTCAAGTATATGAATGAGCATCAACTGCTTCGTTCGTAATGTGCTATCTTTGCGGATGGTCTATAGATATTTAGCCAAGCATGCGTAACAAAGGAAAGGATTGGCGAATGGGTTTACGCCTCCGGCGGCTATACAACAATATCCTGGTCCTATAACATTTGTATGTACAAATGAACGATATGCTATAATCGTGGAATATGAACGGGTACACGATATTGCAAGTACGGAGGAAATTATGGCACCCAAATATATACAGGTTAAACAGGAAATTTTATCATGGATTCATTCATCCAAACTGGAGCCTCAAAGCCAGCTTCCATCTGAACATGAAATGTCTGAGCAATTTGCGGTTAGTCGGCAAACGGTGCGGCAGGCGCTGGGCGAGCTGGTACAGGAAGGCTGGCTGTTTCGCATGCAGGGCAAGGGCACCTTTGTCGCGACACGGGATCGTAAGCAACCCGAAGATCCACGGACGATTGGGGTGGTCACGACCTATATATCGGATTATATTTTTCCCTCTATTGTACAGGGGATTGAATCCAAATTAAGCCGTCAGGGCTACAAGCTGCTGCTGTCCAGCACAGGGAATGACCCCGAGCAGGAACGCCAGTGTCTGGAAATGCTGCTGAGTCAGCCGCTGAGTGGAATTATTATTGAACCGACCAAAAGCGGGGAGCGTAATCCCAACTTGAATTATTACTTGACCGTGGAAAATCGCCAAATCCCTTATTTGATGATCAATGCGCGTTATGAGGAAATGGATGCGCCTTGTCTGCGTGTAGATGATGAAAAGGGTGGTTTTTTGGCGGCTGAGCATTTGATCAAGCTGGGTCATCGACGGTTGGCCGGATTTTTCAAAACCGATGATATGCAGGGAATTTTGCGGATGAAGGGGTTTGTGGCTGCTCACCGCAAATATGGGGTGACATTACACCCGAATGCAGTAACGACTTACCGGACAGAAGAAAAAAATGAGCTTCCATTACAACGTGCATCGGAGCTGTTGGCGATGGAAGCGGGGGAGCGCCCGACCGGATGGGTGACCTATAATGATGAGCTGGCTGTTCGACTGCTGGATATTGTACGTTCGGCAGGTCTGAGCATTCCCAATGATTTATCGCTGATTGGGTTTGATGATTCATTTTTGGCGACAGCAACGGAAATCAAGCTAACGACCATTCGGCATCCCAAGGAAGAATTGGGGCTGCGTGCTGCCGATACCATGCTGTCAATGATTGAAGAGAAGGGCTATCGTGAAGAGGATCGTCAGTGGATTATACCGCCTGAGCTTATTGTTCGCGAATCCACAGGGCCAGCCCCGGGAAACGTAGGGTAGAATTTCAGTTACTTTTATTTTTATGAACATGTAAGGACAAGTTAGTGAGTATACGGCTTCAAAGCGGTATATTTTCTCGGCATACTTCTCGCCGCACTTCTCGTCACACTATAGCAGCCTGTTTTCTCAATTGCAGAAAATAGGCTGTTTTTACTATGTTTTTTCTGAAAACGGGTGTGGGAATTGATCGAAAAAAGAGATAAAAAAAGACTGGCTAAGTTGTACGTACAAGTGTATAATGAAAGCGGAACCAAGGATAAAGGGTCGTAACGACCTTCCTGTCATTTTCATCAGAAGTTGGGTTCAGTCACTTCCATTGCAGATTTCAGAAATGATAGTAAAAGGAGTGTCTTATACATGTTGGAACAATTGAAAAAGGAAGTATGGGAGGCCAATCTGGCGCTTCCAAAGCATGGTCTGGTTACTTTTACTTGGGGAAATGTAAGCGGTATCGACCGTGAGCAGGGATTAGTTGTTATCAAGCCAAGCGGTGTGGCCTATGAAGATCTGAAGGCTGAACAATTGGTTGTACTTAATCTTCAAGATGATATTGTTGAGGGTGATCTTCGTCCTTCATCTGATACGCCTACACATTTGGCGCTGTACCGTGCTTTCCCGCAAATTGGAGGCATTGTGCACACCCACTCCTCCTGGGCTACAAGCTGGGCGCAAGCAGGACGTGCGATTCCGGCGTTAGGTACAACGCAAGGCGACTATTTTTATGGAACCGTTCCATGTACTCGTGCGATGACTTCGGAGGAGATTGCCGGGGAATATGAGCTGGAGACAGGGAATGTGATCATTGAGACCTTTAAGGATATTAGTCCAACAGACATTCCGGGTGTACTCGTGAATCAGCACGCGCCGTTCACTTGGGGTAAAAATGCTCATGATGCAGTTCATAATGCGGTTGTGCTGGAGGAAGTTGCCAAAATGGCATACCGTTCCCTCATTCTGAATCCGGAATTAACCTCGATGGATCAGGCGTTGCTGGATAAGCATTTTCTGCGCAAGCATGGGGCAAATGCCTATTATGGGCAAACGAAAAAGGAGGAGGCACACAAATGAGCAAGTATACCATTGGTGTCGATTATGGAACGGAGTCCGGCCGTGCGGTCATTGTTGACCTGTCAAATGGAGCCGAAATTGCTACGCATGTAACACCATATCGCCATGGGGTTATTGATGAAGTGCTGCCAGGTAGCGGACGCAAGCTGGAAATGGACTGGGCGCTGGAGCATCCGGCTGATTATATTGAAGTGCTGACCACTTCTGTACCTGCTGTTATGAAGGAAACGGGGATTTCCCCAGATGACATCATCGGGATCGGGATTGATTTTACGGCCTGTACGATGCTCCCGATCGACGCACAAGGACAACCGTTGTGCTTTGACGAGAAGCTGAAGGATAACCCGCACAGTTGGGTAAAGCTGTGGAAGCACCATGCAGCACAGGATGAAGCAGATCGTTTGAATGAAATTGCTTCTCAGCGCGGAGAGGCGTTTCAACCCCGCTATGGAGGAAAAATTTCGTCCGAATGGATGATCGCAAAAATCTGGCAAATTCTGAATGAGGCACCGGACATTTATGATCAGACAGACCGTTTTGTAGAAGCGACAGACTGGGTTATTTCTCAGCTCAGCGGGGAGCTGAAGCGTAATCAGTGTACAGCTGGCTATAAGTCCATTTACCATCATCGCGATGGTTATCCGGACCGCGAATTTTTTAAGGCGCTTGATCCGCGTCTGGAAAATCTGACGGATACGAAGCTGCGCGGTGAGATTTATGATTTGGGTAGCCGTGCAGGTGGATTGACAGAAGAAATGGCTGCAAAACTCGGGCTGAATCCGGGAACAGCGGTAGCGGTAGGCAATGTGGATGCACATGCGGCTGTTCCGGCAGTAGGCGTCGTTACACCAGGCAAGCTGGTCATGGCGATGGGAACTTCTATTTGCCATATGCTGCTCGGCGAGGAAGAAAAAGAAGTAGAAGGTATGTGCGGTGTTGTAGAGAACGGAATTATCCCGGGATATTACGGATATGAGGCTGGACAATCGGCAGTAGGAGATATTTTCGCCTGGTTCGTGGAGCATGCTGTTCCGGCTGAGGTGAAGGAGCAGGCAGCTGCGGAAGGCGTAAACGTCCATGTATGGCTGGAGCGTAAAGCGGCTGAATATAAACCGGGTGAAACCGGATTGCTCGCACTGGACTGGTGGAACGGTAATCGTTCTGTCCTGGTTGATACCA
>NZ_JH601050.1:591189-652962 GCF_000245715.1 Paenibacillus sp. Aloe-11
CAGGTCTGATTGTCGGGTATACGCTGCTGACGAAACCAGAGGAAGTGTATCGTACATTGCTGGAAGCAACAGCATTCGGCACACGTAAAATTGTCGATGCGTTCCATCATAATGGCGTACCGGTAGATGTATTGTATGCGTGTGGTGGATTGCCGCAGAAAAACCGTCTGCTGATGCAAATTTATGCCGATGTAACCGGACGTGAGATTAAGGTGGCTGCTTCTACCCAAACTCCTGCGCTGGGCGCGGCTATGTTCGCGGCCGTGGCTGCGGGAGCTGAAGCCGGGGGATACGACGATATCGTCGAAGCAGCGCGCCATATGGCGCGTGTACGGGACGAGAGCTTCAAGCCGATCCCTGAGAACGCTGCCGTATACGATAAGCTGTACGAGGAATACAGCCGTCTTCACGACTACTTTGGACGTGGAGGCAACCCGGTCATGAAAAAGCTGAAGGTCATCAAGGAAGAAGCTGGACGTTCATCAGAAGTGACAAGCACTCAATCTTAAGAAGCTAAAGAACAAATTAACCAGAAGCCTCGTGAGGCTCTATGGTATCTAAAAAAGCACAGTACACCGAGAAATCGGCAAACTGTGCTTTTTTTTGCTTGTTATATTGTGTGAATTACATGATGTGAAAGTCTCATCAAATGAAAGATGGTAATGCATTCCTTTCAAAGACTTTCATGAAAAGTACATCATAAAAAATACATCCGTTTCGTTTCAAGGGACATTTTTACTTTTTCAGCATGGCATCAGCAAACAAAATGGATTTTGGAATACGGAAAAACTGTTCCGCCTGATCCTGGAAGGTTTGCGAAGGAACGGTACCCTGGTGCAACCATTTTCGGAATGTGCCGGGATGAACGCCAATCCAATGACTGACATCGGTCACCGAAATATCATGAACCATGCATAGACCCGCCAAGATCCGATTTTTGACCGGAGAACGAGTTACAGTCCGTTTCATAAAACGAGACGGTGCAGGTTGACAGATGAGCGGTGAACGCCGAACAACTTCTTCATTAAACAGAATATGGTGCGGATAACCAAGTGTATTACACGTCTTTTCCAGATTGGTGTTGCCAGGAATACGGCCCTCATATACCCACGCGCTAACGCTGCGTGAGGAGATGGAAAGCTCCTCGGCAAGTTGGGACAGTTTAATGTCATTTGCCATCAGAACGGCAAGCAGAACGCGATTGCGTACTTGACAGCGTGTTGGCTTGCGAAAACGTTTGACACGCACACCTTTTCCCAAATATTTGCGATTGATCAGAGACCACGCCTGAATGGAATGTTTGTCTTGTTGTTTAGGCATATACCCTCCGATTTTTTTAACCACATACTACTATATCCGAAGGGGGCTTTGCAAGTGACTCTTCTCCCGATTTTCTTTTAATCCCATGGGCTTAACCGGTTTATGGAAAATAAGGTCCATTAGGCCTATAAAATTGGAAGTTTAAGGTGTCGACATATCAAATTTTGACATTATTTTGGAAATTGAGGTAATATGTTCTTCCCTTATGAATGTGAGGATGTACAGAGAGAAAAGTGGTTTTTGCAGCTCGGTATGTGATTTTTTCAAAGAGAAAAAGGAGGATTATACAGCTAGATGCATTATAAAAAGGTAATGGTATGGTTTCTTACAGCCATTTTGGCATTTAACGCTTTGCTGTACATGCCTGATTGAGGTAGGTAATAAGGTTCTTTCCAAGAATGAAGAGACTGGTGAGCAGGCTTACAAGGAAGTCACGCATCTGTATCGAAATGAAAAGGAAATCATCTATGAACTTACAGTAGGTAACCAAGTCATTGAGACAACGGACAATCATCCGTTTTGGGTTGAAGGTAAAGGATGGTTGCTAGCGGCAGACTTGCAGGTGGGGGATAGGCTACAACAGAGTAGCGGAAATACCTTAACGATTGACTATTTTGGCGGATATAATAAGAGTTATAGAGAATGTATATAATAAGTGTTTATTCGAAGATTTATCGTCTTATTATCCTTACAGCAGTTAAATGATTTATTGTTGTTATGCGCCCACTAAGAATATTAGTGGGTTTCTTTTTGTTTTCATTTAAAACTTTAAAGGTACACCCAGTGCCGAATGAATTGGGTAGCATGTCCTGAAAGTACTTAACCCTCATCATCCCTGTATGAGATTCCTTTAAAATGAATGTACGCACGTAGAAGTGTTGAAAAATATACCCGTTTAGTTAAACCTCCGCCCCCTGTTATAACCTCAAAAAAATATTTACAGTACGAACGGATTTATTCACAACTTTGTAACCTCTCGGTTATGGGGGTTGCGAGATTGTTGTCAAATTGTTTTCCTATGTTTACTTACTACAGTCTGGTAATCTATTAATATATATGGGGGACGAAAAGACGTTTGGATTCAATCGGTTGAGATGCGTTTATGTTCTAAATGTTGAGTGAATGTCTATATTGCCATGTCTATATCGTCATGTCTGTATAACTTCATAGACAAGCTAGAGATAGCTCCCGCAGATAATAAAATACAGCACAGGATGGTGTAATGGATGAAGCTTTTAAAAGTAAAATGGATGGCAGTGTGCTTGATGGCAATCTGTTGTTTGGGTCTGCTGGGCATACATACGAATACGGCGAGTGCGCAAGCAAAGGCTCCTTTGCTGGGGGTCAATGACGTATTACTAGATTCGAATACGGTTCAGCCAGTGATGAAAAATGACAAGTTATATGTACCTATCGTTATATTAGGGCAAAAGATGGGCATTTCTGCTTCGGCTAGCGGAAACACACTGATACTGACTGGACATAACCGCAGCTTTACGCTGAGCTTGACCAAAGGTGATGTTTTCGAACGTGGAGGACACACGATGGTGCCAATTCGCACTTTGGCAGATGCATTCGGATTCACCATTACGCTTCCATCAAGTAATCTGTATCGAATTCAGAACGCAAATGCAAGCTTGTCTGATGCACAATTTGTGAATACATTTGCAGCGGAAATTAAGCAGCACGCAACTGTCAAGCCAGGCAATACGGGAAATTCCAAGCCTTCCAGCCGCACGATTTATTTAAGCTTCGATGATGGTCCTACAGCGCACACTTCGCAGCTGCTGGATATTCTGGACAAATATAATGCCAAGGCTACTTTCTTTATGCTGGGACCGGAAATTCGCCAACATAGTGCAGTGATGAAGAGAATGGTAGAAGAGGGGCATGGTCTGGGCTTACATGGAATGAGCCATCAGGTGAAGAAAATCTATGCATCTCCTGCAGCAGCACTTGCAGAAATGAATCAGGATAATGAGATTTTATTCCAGGCAACCGGGAAACGCACTTCTTTAATTCGTACGCCTTATGGCAGCAAACCGTATTTGAAGAAAGCTTACCGCGACCAACTGACGGGTGCAGGCTATCATATTTGGGATTGGAATATAGATTCTAATGATTGGCGTTATACCAAAAATCCCGAGCATTTTGTAAAGACTGTTCTAAGTGACATTCGAAGATTGAAAAAGCAGGGCAGAACACCAGTCGTCCTGATGCATGATAAGCCATCTACGATCAAGGTGCTTCCGCAAATCATGGCTGCTTTGCAAAAAGAAGGATATTCGTTCAAGCCATTGAACAACAACCTGACTCCGCTTAATTTTTGGAATGATCATCGTTAATTGAATAGAATGAATGGGGAGAACCGTGGATAAATTCCACGGTTTTTTGTTGTGCCTACAGACTACGCTTGGCGTTTGTTTATATGAATCTATGAATTGGCATCCATATCAGGTCATACGGCTTTACGGGTTGCTGCGTCGCTGCATATATTACAGTAACCGCCCCGAGAGGAGGAGCAGGTATGAATATTAATCCAAGCATGTTTAGTGTGTTTTGCGCTACCACAGGAGCCATTATTACGTTTGCTTTTGGCGGCTGGAATCAGCTGATGGTGCTATTCACAGTTGCTATGGCTGTTGATTATGTGACAGGAGTTGCCGCAGCGATTAAGACTGGACAAGGTCTGAGCAGCAAGGCCGGTTTTTGGGGGTTGATGAGAAAGGCTTTTATGCTAATGGTGATTTCTTTGGCACATCACGTGGATCTCCTGATGGGGACGGAAATTATGAAAGGAGCAGCGACGTATTTTTATTTATCCAACGAACTGATCTCTATTACGGAAAACTGTTCACGAATGGGTCTGCCGCTCCCACCGAAGCTCAAGAATTTTTTTGCTCTGCTGAAGGACAAGGAGTCTGACGGGAAAGATGGAGGAAAAGATAGTGGAAAAGATCGCTAGAATTACAATGCTTCTTTCCGTATGTGGGGCGTTATGATAAAATTTTCAAGAGAACATTTTTTAGATAAGGAGCCTATACGCATGATTAAACATATTGTTTTGTTCAAGTTGAAAGACCGCTCCCCTGAAAGCATTGAGCATACGGCATCCATTTTGCGTAGTATGAATGGCAAGATCAAGGAATTGCTGTCGCTCGAAGTAGGTACGGATGTAATTCGTTCAGAACGATCTTACGATATTTCCCTTACAGCTGTTGTCGAAACACTGGAGGACCTGCAAACGTATCAGGTACACCCTGTGCATCAGGAAATCATTGTACACATGAATGAAGCGAAGGATGTATCTATCGCAGTTGACTATGAAATCTAAAGCGATGACTGGAGGTGCAGTAACTTGTATTATGTCAACCGGGAACAAATTGAGCTTCGCCTAGAAGCCGTTCCCGACATTGCCGCAGGGCTCCGCCATATATCTGGCACCTGGAACGGGGATTTGTTGCAGGGGCTGGTGCAGGAGCGCTGTCTTCATCTGGCGATTGAGACGGTAACGGACGTAGGAAGCTATATCATTGACGGATTTATTATGCGCGACGCCAGTAGCTATGAAGATATTATCGGTATCATTCATGAGGAAGGCGTATTGGATGATACCGTATTTCGTTCGCTGTTAGAGTTGGTATCTTTGCGTAAACCTCTAGTACAGGAGTATTTTCATTGGGACCGGACAAGCCTTCACCCGCTCACACCTAAGCTGCCTGAGTTGCTGGAGCATTTTGTTTTCAGCGTGCATGATTATTTAAATAAGGAATTGGGTCCGCAGCCCGAGGGAGTGTAAAGGCAAAAGTGACGGATAAGTATATCGTACCCGAAATGCCCACCAGGCGCATGATTATGACACTATTGAAAACCCAGGGACCTGTGGGCGTCGGAAGCTTGGCAGCTCAATTGGGCATTACCGAAATGGGGGTGCGCAGGCATCTCAAATTGATGGAGCAGGATGGGCTGATCGTAGCTACGATTGTGAGACAGGCGATGGGACGTCCGACGTTTTTGTACAGTTTGAGCGAGCAGGGCAGTGAGCAGTTTCCCCGCAATTATGATCATCTGCTGCTGGAACTGTTAGAGGAGCTGGATGAAGAGCAGGGAATGGAAGCCGTTCACTCTCTGTTTGATGGTAGAAAACGAAAAATGATGAAGCGGTACGCCCCACACATAGTAAGTGAGACTACACTGGCTTCACGTGTGGAAAAGCTTTCAAGTATTCAGAACGCTTCTGGCTATATGGCAGAGTGGCGCGAAGAAGAGGATGGCAGTTACTCTCTTGTGGAGTACAATTGCCCTATCTCTCAAATTGCAGGCCGCTACCGTAAGGCTTGTGAATGTGAGCAGCAAATGTTCGAGGAGTTGCTTGATGCCGAGGTGGTTCGTGAGGATTGTTTGGCAGATGGAGGCCGTTGCTGCCTGTACCGTATCCGCTCCCGAAAAAAGTAAAAGCTTTTCTGGCTTGTTCCCTGTATCATGACAAGCTTTCCGTGCTTATAATGCACTAACAGATGGGCATTCGCCCGGGCACAAGGGAGAGATGATGATGAAGGAGAACTACAAAAGCTTTATCCGTGGCGCGTTGGCAGGTAGTCTTGCCGGTTCACTGGCTGCGTTGTTATTTGCCCCCAAATCAGGTCGCGAGTTGCGTCAGGATATTACAGATCAGGCGCGTCACGTAAGCAACAAGGGACAAGAACTTGCGGGGAAAATTTCAGATACCTCAATCGAGTATACGGACAAGATTAAGGAAGCGGCCTCAGCCGTCATTCATGAAATTGGGCAATGGCGTAAAAAAGATGGCGAAATTATTCATGAGGCAAGCGTTTCGTCTACTCCTGTTCAAGAGGATACAGAAGAAGATGCTCTGTAATGGTCTGTAAGCGATAGGTGAGATAACTGAGTATCGTTTGGATTCGTGGCTTCTCCCATCCGGGTGAAGCCTTTTTGTTGCTCACTTCATTGTTTTAGGGTAATCTTTTGGGGTACCTTTTATATGATTGCGACATAAGGTATGTAGCAACGGATAGCTTCCCGAGAGGGAACAACTTATATTTGAACAAAAAAGGAAGCGGTGTGTACGTGCAGCAAGCGATTGCAATATTGGATTCCGGTGTAGGAGGTTTGACGGTTGTCAAAGAAGTCATGCGTCAGCTTCCGCGGGAAAAAATCATTTATTTTGGAGATACTGCGCGCACCCCGTATGGCCCCCGACCATCGGAAGAGGTTAAGAAATTTACGGAGCAGATGGTTGATTTTCTGATTCAGTTTGATCCGAAAGTCATTATTATTGCTTGCAACACGGCAACAGCCGCGGCATTGGACTATATAAGCCAAAAGGTGTCCATTCCGGTGATCGGAGTCATTCATCCCGGGGCTCGTGCTGCGATGAGCGCAACTGCCACCGGACATGTCGGGGTGATTGGGACTGTCGGCACCATCCGAAGCGGGGCATATACAGCTGCGCTTAAGCAGTTGTCCCCCTATGTAGACGTGGTGAGCCACGCTTGTCCTGCGCTTGTTCCTTTGGTGGAACAAGGACAGTTCCGTTCAAAGACGACATCGCAGGTTGTGGAGGCGTCGCTGAAGCCCATTCAAGCGTATCCGATTGATTGCCTGATTCTGGGTTGTACACATTATCCTTTTTTAAAGGAAACGATTCAGGAAGTGATGGGACCTGCGGTGAAACTGATTAGCTCGGCAGACGAAACGGCTCGTGAGACGAGTACCATTTTGTATAACAAGGGCAGGCTGGAGGCCGGGGATGAAACGCCGGTGCATCAGCTTTTTTGCTCCGGCGATCCGGAGCTGTTTCAGCGCATTGCCGCCAAGTGGCTCGGGGAGCAAATTCGGCAAACCCCTGTCGTCTGGCAAGTGACCAATCTGGATTGACGAGACAACCGTCTTTTTTTGTCATTGGACAAAAGAAGACGGTTGTTTTGCTTTTCGCTACATCAAGACACGCAGCATGTGCATAACATGCATTAAGGCAGATGGAAGGGGCGTAGAAGATGAGGGAATACATCGTTCAAAAAGGAGATACATTACACCGGGTCGCCTCGGCTTTTAAATTAACGGCGGATACTTTGATTGCAGATAATCCGTGGGCCACCACTCAACCCTATCTGATTTGTGGTCAAGTGCTATATATTCGTCCGTCAGCGGATCGTCAATACGTCATTCAGCCCGGTGAGTACGCAGGGCAAATTGCCAAGCAGTTTGGTGTGGAACTTGATGAACTGCTGCTGGCGAATCCCGAACTTGCGAAGCATGAGTTTGTGGAAGGGCAAACAATTGTTATTCCTGATGGTCATCAGGATCAGATTGTACGTTTGCGTGGAGAGTATGGGTATGAGGATTTGATGGAAGACCTTGCGGCCTTGGCCCGCAGGTATCCGTTTATTGAAGTTGGCAGCATCGGCACGAGTGTCATGGGGAAGGATATCCCCTATGTACGCATCGGGAGGGGACCGCGAAAAATTCACGCCAACGCCTCTGTACATGCGAATGAATGGCTGACGACGCCTTGTTTGCTGCGTTTTATAGAGCAATATGCGCAAGGAATTAGTGCTGCTGGGGAACAGGAAGAAAGAGAGTTCCGGGGTGAGGGAGCGAAGCAAGCGGGGACTTCACCATGGGTGTATGGTGGTTCCCCGCAGGATTGGCTGGAACACGCTTCGTTATGGGTGGTACCGATGGTCAACCCGGATGGGGTAGAATTGGTGCAGCAGGGTGTGCTTCCGACTCATCCGATGTATCAAAACCTCAGAAAATGGAATGAAGGCCGTACTGATTATCGGGGGTGGAAGGCGAATATTCGTGGTGTCGACCTCAACGATCAATTTCCGGCGTATTGGGAAGAGGAGGTGCGCAGACGCGGTAAAGCAGGGCCGTCTCGAAGAGACTATGCAGGGCCTGCCCCTTTGTCTGAGCCGGAATCCAGGGCGCTTGTCGATCTGACGGAGTGCGAACAGTTTGATGTGGTGTTATCCATCCACAGTCAGGGACAGGAAATCTATTGGAATTATCGGGATCTGGAGCCCAAGGAGAGCAGAGATTTGGCCTTGCGACTAGCTGCCGCGACAGGATATCGGGCGGTAAAGCTCAGGGGGAGCGATGCAGGCTACAAGGATTGGTTTATACAGCGGTTTGGTAAACCGGGATTTACGGTTGAGGTTGGTCTGGGCGTAAACCCGCTGCCCATGCGTGATTACGACGACATTGCAGCAGAAGTGGGGATGTTAATGGCAGCGGTGCTATCATGGTGAAAGACAAAGCCGTCTGAAACGCAATGATTCATTCGTACGTATGTAGAGGAACACGTTTTTTACTTATCAAGCCTATAATATGTGAGGGCTTTGACGTATTCTACGTTAGCAGCTCTCTCATTTTCCTTTAGGGAATGGCGGAACGGGATGTGGAGGATCTACATCTGGAAACCCTGAATAACATGACGTTCATCGAGGACGAAGGAAAAACAACCCTTACAATAATTATGGCTCCTTTATCCCCGACTGAGGAAGAGTTCAAAACCTACTTTTCTTCACAAGAGATGGTTCAAAACGGATTTACCGGGACGTTCGATCAATTAGCCGAATACTTAAAAAACAGTTCGATATAGCAGCAAAAAACACACTATCCATCGGTAGTTTTTTGTTATTTATACGGGTATATATACTACTTAGGAGCATGGAAATGGAGTGAACATCCTATGAAGTGGAAAAGATTACTGTCTCTCCGTCAATGGTCACATGTATTTCGGCGTATGCCCCGATTGATTACCTCTTCGAGGATTCCCTGGAGTGAAAAATTACTTTTTGCTGTTCCTGTGTTGCTTTATTGGGTACTGCCTGATGCTATGCCCTTTATGCCCATTGATGACATTGGGGTGACGCTGCTGCTCATGAATTGGTTTGTAACCCGCGCCGAACGAAAGTATCCCGATGTGCTTGAAAAGCAGCATATACGTGTTCGGTAGACGTAAACTTATGAATTTTGTGATTGCGATTTTTCGCGATTTTCTTTACAATAGGAATATTGCCTTTTGTTATACTGAGAAAAATTATGTGGTGTGATAGGTATCCCAAAGACCACATTTCATTTAAAGAATATGAAGGAGATGGAGTTACATGAACTGCAAAATTACTCGTAACGCAGCTAAAGTATTGAAGCTTGAACTGGATAAGGCAGAAAACCAAGGAAAGAGCTTGCGCGTTGTCATTACTCATGCTCACGGAGATCATGCTCATTACGGGCTTGATTTGGACACGCCTAAAGAAACAGATACTGTAGTATCTACAGATAAAGATATTGATGTTATTTTGGAAACAGGTCAGCCACTGCTGGATGGTGTGAAAATTGATTACTTGTACTTCCCCCAAGAAGGATTTGTCATTACTAACCCTTCCCAAGGCAATCACGGCGACCACTAAGCCGGAGCACGGAGGGATGAAAGATGGCCAATGATATTCGCGTATGTGATGAATGTAATCATATTCGCTTGAAAACGATCTTGCCCAAATTGCAAAAGATGGCACCGGATGCCGAGATCAAAATCGGCTGCAAATCGTATTGTGGTCCTTGTGGAAAGCGGGCGTTTGTGTATGTGAACGGACGTTATGTGAGTGCGGCCACAGAGGATGAGGTCTTGGAAAAGGCTGCGCGTTTTATAAAATAGCTCCCGTTGCACAGGATTCACAACTTTCTGCATAGTTCCCCTTCTTCTGATCCATGCTAATGGGTGTAGACCACTGCCCAGAAGGAGGAGTGACTCATGGCCCAGTATGATTCCAATCTCGACGATCACAGTGTCGAGGCCCAGACGCAAAACTCGGTGGACAAGCTCCACAATGCCGTGTCTCAGGCGTTGTCACATCCGGCTGAGCAATTAATTGAGCAGGCGGAGCAGTCTCGCACTCATGCAGAGCATGCCATACAGCAGGCGAAGGATAGTCTTGGTGACGATGCAGTAGAAGTTGCCGAGGAAATGCTGGATGAAGAGGTAGGACGGCTTGAGCAGGCAAAAAAAACGTTGCGTCCCTAGACATTCGTCATTGCACATGAGCGCAGTCTAGCGACTGTGAATACAAAAATCCCGATCAACAGCACGTATAGGCTGATTGATCGGGATTTTTTGTTTCCCTCGTCACTTATTCGTCCGTGATTCCCACTGGCGAATGAGGTCGTACGTGATGACCTGATCGGAAATGTTCAACCGATTGAGAGCCTCGGTATACCCCGGTCCGCAGGCGTTCACATCCGTAGGCTGGCCTGTAGACAGGTTGTAACAGGTCCCTTTGGAGAATGTACCATCCTCAGATGGAATATAGTACACTTGACCATCCGTGAAAGCACCACTGCGCAGCACGACCATACGTGGTTTCCCGCTAAACAGATCATTCCCCATAAAATGATAAGGTTTAGTAGAGATCCCGAGCAGATGCATGACGGAAGGCGTCAAATCCAGCTGTCCAGCCGGTTCCGTATAGGTCCCAGCATGACTTCCGTCAGGAAGATGCACAAGCAGCGGCACCTGGTTCATGATCTTCTGCATGTCCAAGTCTGTGAGTGGCTTGCCCAGAAACTTTTCATATAGTGCTTTATCTTTAATAGAGTTGTCATGATCCCCGTAGAACATCAGGATCGTATTGTCCCACAAACCGTCTTTCTTCATCTGCTCTACCAGTTCGCCCAAGGCTTCATCCACATAATGGACGGATTTCAGATAGTCTCCGAACATTGTGCCTTCAAACTCGCCGACGTCCAGATCTACTGCGTCAGGGGAAAGGTTGTACGGATGATGGCTGGAAATGCCGACCATATAGGCATAGAACGGTTGTTTGACTTCGGTAGTGAGATCATTGAGCGTTTGACGGAAGAAAGATTTGTCTCCCAATGACCAGCCCAGTGGCTCATCTATTTCAAAATCTTTTTTACTGTAAAACTTGTCATAATTCATCGCCTTGTACATTGTGTAGCGGTTCCAGAAGCTGCTGTCGTATACGTGAAACGCATTTGGACTATAGCCAGTATCTTTTAAAATAGAAGGCAATGTATCAAACTTATGATCTGCATAACGGATAAATACCGAACCCGTAGGTAGCGGATGCAATGAAGCATGTGTAGAAAAGTCCGCGTCCGAAGTGCGACCCTGTGCAGTTTGGTGAAAATAATTGTTGAAATACATACTTTCCTGCATCAGCTTGTCAAAGTTAGGCGTAATTGCTTGACCGTTGATCTGTTTGCCGATAAAAAAGTTCATGAACGCTTCAGCTTGAATGACCATCACATTTTTGCCTTTATATTTGCCGGACAGGTCATTTTTCACTTGAAGCAGCTTCTGATGCTGATTAAACCATTCCTTGTCCTTGTTGGATTCTGCTTGAGCCAATGTAGGCTGAGATCCAAAATGATCCTGACCATAGCGGTAGATATCATATCCGTGGAATCCGATCAATCCGGTTACGTTGTATAAGGCCATCGACCACCAATTACCGACAAATATGCCGGTTGCCCACGTGGAGGTATAATATTTGATCGGTCCAAAGGTGAAAATATAGCCAATCAGGAAGGCCAAAGCGCCTTTGGAGAAGCCAAGCAGAAATCTTTTGGTCAGCGAGCTTCGGGATGTTTCCACATAAGTATCATTTGTGGTGTACCGGCGCCTTAAGGAAGCGACGAATATCGCATAGGGAATGAACAGAATCCAGTCTGCAAAAAAGAGAATATCCCACCAGTACATAAGGGATAGGATGCTTCCCCCCAGGGAATCAACTTGTCCGGCTTGAAGCAGGACAGGAATCGTAATGAAATCCTGAAAATACCGATAATAGACCATATCGGAATAAATGAGCGCGGTGAGCAGAATATCGAGCACCACCAGCGCAACCAGACGTCCGCGACGTGGCAGCCACAAGGTCCAGAAGCTCACAAGCAAGAGTGAACCAAGCGCGATGACATAATCCAGTGTAGTCATGTCAATATTTTGGGCATGCAGGCTATAATGAATCAGTACGAGCTTGCCAATCATAAATACAAGAAACAGACCCAACCCGAAATATCGGGACAGCAGTAATCTGCTGAACATGTTTCCAGTGCGACTTGCACTGGCCGTGCGAATAACCAACACTTTACCCCCTTCGGCAGAAATGTTCGGCTAGTATAAACTATAGATTAACATCATGTTAAAACCGAAATGCCTTTAATCATTATAGCGCTCATCTGGCGCATTTCAATGATTAAGTAATAAAAATACAGCATTTTCCTTTCAGTAATAGATGCAGCGATACCGTTTATCAGGCTGTGCAGCACAAACCAGGCCAGGAGTCGAACGTGGGTTCGTTTCCTGGCCTGAGCTACATCTATTTAGGACTACGACGGCGAAATATCTTTGCGACGCGGAGGTAGAGGACCTAGATACTGATAGTATTGACATTCAATGCGGCCGTTAAACAGCTTGCGGCGCTTGTCTGCCTTGCGGCCCCAATAATGCTCAAATTGCTTGGTGGAACTGATCGCAAAGAAGGACCAGGTCTTCATTTCGGCGGCCGTGCGTGCGAGTGTACGGATCAGCTTTTCCACCTCGGCTTGCTCGCTCAGTCTTTCGCCATAAGGTGGATTTGTAATCATTACACCATATTGGCCCTCGAGTCTAACCTTGCTTGCAGGCATCACCTTCAGTGAGATGTCTTTAGCGAAGCCTGCCGCCTTCACAGCCGCCTCCGCTACTTCGATGGCACTTGGGTCAATATCGCTGCCTGCAATCTCAAAAGGAATATCATCTCGGGTCAAATCCATCGCCTCGTCGCGAGCTTGATTCCATAACTCTTTCCCGAGGACAGGCCAGTTTTCAGAATTAAAGGTGCGTCTCAGGCCTGGCGCAATATTCCAGGCTTGCATGGCGGCTTCGACCAATAAAGTACCGGAACCGCAGCACGGATCGTAGAAGGGGCGATCCGGGCTCCAGCGGCTAAGCTGAATAAGAGCAGAAGCCATCGTCTCTTTGAGAGGGGCCTCGGTAACAAGCTTGCGGTAGCCGCGTTTGTGCAGCCCTGGCCCGGTCGTATCAAGCGTCAGCAATGCCCGGTCATTCAATAGAATGACCTCAATGACGTAACGAGGGCCGTCCTCGGCAAACCAATCTGTGTGGTAGGTTTCCTTGAGCTTTTCTACAATGGCCTTCTTGACGATTCCCTGACAGGCTGGTACGCTACTAAGCTGTGATTTGTGCGAACGTCCCTCTACGGGAAACTCACCATCCACAGGAATCCAATCCTGCCATGGCAATGCTTTGGTGCCCTCGAACAGCTCGTCGAAGGTAGTTGCAGCGAATTCACCCATTTTAATAAGAACGCGGTCTGATGTGCGAAGCCACAGATTACATCGGCATATATCTATGTAATCCCCGGAAAACACGACGCGGCCATTCTCGACGCTCAGATTCTCATACCCGAGTTCTCTGAGCTCCCGGGCCACGACGGCTTCAAGTCCCATCGGCGCAGTTGCAATTAGTTGCAGTTGAGTCATTAAACGTATTCACTCCGTCCCCATAATCATGTAAGCTTGGTTCAATCCCTATAGTATAGGTCATTGTACACAAAGAGACAAATCAATCAGGCAAATCATTCAGACAAATCATTTGCGAAGGACACCGTGACCAACCTGCGTTATGATAAAAGCAAGAAGGAGAGATGATACATGGAAATTACACCAAATATGACGCCTGAACAATATGTAGACCAACTGGTACAGGAGGATGAAGCGCTGCGCAGCATCAGGGAGGCGATCATTGGAGAGGGGATGCCTGAGGTATCGGTTGCTCATCCCTACGGCAAGCTGCTGACTTTTTTAATTGAGGTGTCCGGTGCCGGGGAGGTGCTGGAAATTGGCGCACTGGGCGGATACAGCGGATTATGTCTGGCCCGTGGGCTGGGGGAAAAGGGACGAATTGTATCACTGGAGCTGAAAAAAGCTTATGCGCTACTTGCGCATAAGCATATGGAGGACAACGGTTATGGTGACCGTGTCGAATATCGTATTGGGCCTGCAGTGGACAGTTTGAAGGCGCTTCAGGAAGAAGGACGAACCTTCGACTTTTTTTTCATTGATGCGGATAAGGAAAATTACCCGGTATATTTGGAATATGCGATTGCTCTGGCGAAGCCGGGTGCCATTATTGCCGGGGATAACTGCTTCCTTCGTGGACGTACGCTGAATACAGATAAAAATGGACCTGCCGTACAGGCCGTGAGACGCTTTAATGAAATGATCGCTACAGACCCGCGTCTGGTCAGTACGCTTTTGCCGGCCTATGATGGTTTAGCACTAGCAAGAGTAAAATAGCTCGTAGCCTCCCATCTTCTATAGCTGCACCCAAAAGAACCTCCTTGTCCACAGTAATGTGGAGTGGAGGTTCTTATCTGTTCTGGAGGGCTATATTTCATCAGAGGGTTGTCTTACCTGAAATCATGCGTGGTCTTATGACTAAAAAGCTTCATACGTACCCAGAATATGTTGAGGATCAGCAGAACACCTGACATGATGAACAGTCCTTCGATGCCGATAAACCCGGACAGTACCCCACCAATAGCAGCACCCAGCATATTCCCTAGCGCCAGCGAGCTGGTATTGAAGCCGAAAGAGCGGCTTTCCATACCTTCTGGCGTATACAGCCGAATCAGTGCATTTACACTTGGCAGCAAGCCTCCCATAAACACACCCATAAAAAAGCGGATAATGACAAGTTGCCAAACTTCATTGACAAAAGCCTGCGGAATGAGCATGACTGCCGTTCCGAGTAGTGAGATGGTCAAAATTTTGTGGGCTCCTACTTGATCACTCAATCTTCCAAGCAGCGGTGCAGCTACCATATTGGATACGCCGGTAATAGCCGTTACAAAGCCGGCAATCAGTGCGATTCCTTCTGCGGAGCCATATAACTTCTGCACATACAATGGCAGCAGTGACACTGTGCTGATCATGGCAAACTGGAGCAGGAATGTTACGGTGAACAAAGCTGGGAGCTGAGGCGTATGGCTTAGCTCCTTTAGTCCGGCAAGCACCGAAATTTGCGGAGTGCGTGCGGCTTCCGCTTTGCTGAAGTTTTCTTTAACCAGGAACATTGCAATTAAAGAGGCGAGGAAAACAAGAGCTCCAGTAATGTAAAAGATCGGTCTGAACCCGACCAAGTCAGCCAAAAAGCCACCTAGCAGAGGGCCAAGAATCGTGCCGGCCATCTGGCCAGATTGCATAATACCCATAGCGAATCCGGTTCGCTCTTTAGGCGTGGTACCCGAAACCAGGGAAATGGAGGCCGGGTTGAAGCCCGAAATCGTACCGTTCAGCAGACGAAGTGCCAACAGCTGCCAAGGATGGGTGACCAAGCCCATGCATCCGATCACGAGAGCCATACCGAAGCCTGAGCGAAGCAGCATGACTTTGCGCCCATATCGATCAGCCAGCTTGCCCCATAAAGGCTGGAATATAAATGAGGTCATAAAGTTTGCGGCAAAAATAACTCCGGCCCATAGACCGATATCGTGCTCTCCCTTTACATGGAGATCATGAGCCAGATACAGGGCGAGGAACGGAGTTACCATTGTAATACCCGCGTTGACCAGAAATTGACCGAACCAAAGCACTATAAGGTTGATTTTCCATGTCTCCCACGATTTCAATGTGCGCTCACTTCCTTTCTGCCATTCTTATCCTGTTGTAATAAATGCTTATCTATATATAATTTCCCCGGAGCTTTAAAAAAGCCATTCCTCTAGTATAACACACTTCATTGAAACTTTATCCAAATGTCATGGGTTTGTCATGGTTTGTTCGAGAGCGGCGGTTGTTACGACTCTTGAAAAAGGGCATAATTAAAATATAGTATTTATGATTCGAACTGGAGGCTGAAGTCATGACCTACAATGATACCTTTATTCGCGCTTGCCGCAAGCAGGCTGTGGATCATATTCCCGTATGGTACATGCGGCAGGCCGGAAGGTATGACCCTGAGTATCGCAAAATTAAAGAAAAATACACGTTGCTAGAAATTTGCCGTCAGCCCGAGCTGGCCGCAGAAGTGACTTTAATGCCCGTGCGCAAGCTTGGGGTAGACGCTGCTATTTTATATTCTGATATTATGAATCCGGTGGCCTCGCTTGGGGTTGATTTTGATATTGTCAAAAATATTGGTCCGGTTATCGATAATCCGATCCGGTCAGCTGCGGATGTAGACAATCTGCGCCCGATTGATGTGGAACGCGATCTGGGTCATATTTTGGAAACGATTCGTATTTTGGACCGTGAACTGAAAGTGCCATTAATTACGTTCGCTGGAGCACCTTTTACAATTGCAAGCTATTTAATAGAAGGAAGACCATCCAAAGGATATATTCGCACCAAAGCGATGATGTATGGGGAGCCTGAGCTGTGGTATCGTCTGATGGATAAGCTGGGGGATATGGTTATTACATACGTGCGTGCTCATATCGCTAACGGCGGTAAGGCATTTCAATTGTTTGACAGCTGGGTAGGCGCGCTTACGCCTTATGATTTCCAGACTTTTGTACTGCCCACCATTACACGTATTTTTCATGAATTGTCCGATCTGAATGTACCTAAAATTTATTTTCCAGGTGTAAGCTCCGGTGAGTTGCTCCCCCATTTAAATGGGGTAAAAGCCGATGTGATTGGACTGGACTGGCGGGTAAGTATACCTGAAGGACGTCGCCGTCTGGGGAACGGTTTTGGTGTGCAGGGAAACCTGGACCCTTATGTGCTCACTGCCCCAATGGATGTTATCAAGCAGTATGCAAAAAAAATCGTAGATGAAGGAATACTGGAGCCAGGATATATTTTTAATCTGGGACACGGATTATTTCCTGAAGCCTCGCTAGATAAATTAAGAGAGCTCACCGAATATGTACACGAGTATTCCCGCACCGTTTTGCCAAAGAATTGACATTAGAACTATTCAAGAGGTGACTGCTAATGAAAACCAAAGTGGGTGTACTGGTTATGTCCTACGGGACGCCGGAGAGTCTGGATCAGGTGGAAGCCTATTATACACATATTCGTCGCGGCAATGCCCCCTCGCCGGAGCAATTAAAAGAATTGAAAGACCGCTATGAAGCTATTGTGGGCGGTGTTTTTCCGCTGCGTCAGAATACGGATCGTCAGGTTCAAAACCTGCAGGAAACCTTAAATCGGGAGAATCGCAACCCGGACATTGAATTTATCTGTTATCAGGGACTCAAACATGCCAAGCCGTTTATTGAGGATGGTGTGGAAGCGATGGTGCAGGATGGCATCCGTAAAGCGGTGGGTGTTGTTCTGGCTCCCCATTATTCTGTTATGAGTGTTGGTACTTACATTAAGCGTGCGCAGGCCAAGGCACAGGAGCTTGATCTGGCCATCTCTTTTGTGGAGAGCTATCATCTTCATCCAAAGCTGATTAAGACGCTCACCGAGCGTGTGAATGCCAAGCTGGCGCTTTTTGAAGAAGTTGGGGCCAATAGGGACGAGGTTCGTGTTCTGTTCAGTGCACACAGCTTGCCTGAGCGGATTTTGGCTATGGGTGATCCCTATGTGGAGCAATTAATGGCTACATCGCAGGCTGTTGCTGACAAGGCTGGGATTGCCAATTGGCAGTTTACGTGGCAAAGCGCTGGTCGTACAGCAGAGCCTTGGCTGGGGCCGGACATTTTGGATACCATGCACAGTCTCAAGGAAGAGCAGGTAGAGTATGTGCTCGCTGCGCCAGTTGGCTTCGTATCCGATCACTTGGAAGTGCTATACGATCTGGATATTGAAGCGCAGGCTTTGGCGAAGGAGCTGGATATGCGTTTTCAGCGCATAGATTCACTCAACAGTGATCCGCTGTATATGGAGACGCTTAGTGATGTCATCATAGACCAATGGAAAAAGGGATGAGGACATAATGGAGCAAAAATTACGCAAGATTGTGATTGTAGGCGGCGGCTTGACCGGACTTAGCGCAGCTTTTTACACACGGAAAATGTACAGGGAAGCTGACTATACACCACGAATTACACTGGTGGAGAAAGCTCCTGTGCTGGGCGGCAAAATTGAAACACTGCATAAAGACGGGTTTGTGATTGAAAAGGGACCGGATTCCTTTCTGGCCCGTAAAACGGCCATGGTAGACCTGGCGAAAGAGCTGGAGTTGGATCATGAGCTGGTAAGCACGAACCCCGACGCCAAAAAGACATACATTTTGCATGAAGGAAAGCTTCATCCGATGCCTCCCGGTCTGGTATTGGGCATTCCAACAGAGCTGCAACCATTTCTGCGCAGCGGATTGATCTCTTTGGGTGGGAAATTACGGGCTATGATGGATTTTGTTATTCCTCCCCGTCGCGAACAAGGTGACGAGTCGTTAGGTGATTTTATTGAACGTCGACTGGGCAAGGAAGTGCTGGAGAATGTGACCGAGCCGCTGCTGGCCGGTATCTACGCCGCCAACATGAAGACGCTAAGTTTGCAAGCGACCTTCCCGCAATTTGCTGAGGTTGAACAGCAATACGGAAGCCTCATTCACGGGATGATGACTGGGAGAAAACCAGCCGAGACGCATACAGGCACGAAAAAAAGCGTCTTTTTGACCTTTCGTCAGGGCCTGCAAAGTTTGGTCCATGCGTTGCTGAATGATTTGCATGACTGCGATTTACGCACGGGAATTGCTGTTACCGAATTCACAAAGACAACAGAAAGTGAAGATAGCGCTTATCGCGTTTTACTGGACAATGGAGAGACGCTGGAGGCGGACGATATTTTTGTAACGACTCCAAACTTTGTCGCTGCACCACTCTTGCGAGAGCATGTGAATGTGGCTGCACTGGAGGCCGTAAATTACGTATCCGTGGCAAACGTGGTCATGGCCTTCGATAAAAAAGATATTGAGAACGTCTTTGACGGTTCCGGTTTTCTCGTTCCTCGCAAAGAGGGACGCAGTGTGACGGCTTGTACGTGGACGTCTGCGAAGTGGCTGCATACTAGCCCGGATGATAAGGTGCTGCTGCGCTGCTATGTTGGGCGAGCAGGGGCGGAAGAAACCGTAGACCTGCCGGATGATGATTTGATTGCGCTGGTACGGCAGGATTTAAAAGAAATGATGGGAGTTACAGCGACTCCACTGTTTACGGAAATCACGCGTCTTCGCAATTCCATGCCGCAATATCCAGTTGGGCATCCGCAAGCTATAGCCGATCTGCGGGAAGAACTGCGAACTGCCATGCCGGGAGTGTATGTTTTGGGCGCTGGCTATGATGCGATTGGCTTGCCGGATTGCATCCGTCAGGCCAAGGAGTGGGCCGCTAATGCCGTCCAAGCAGCACAGCAGGAAGCGGTTAAGTTACAGGTGTAAATGTTCGTTGATGAGCCCTTCGTGTTCCAGGCGAGGGGTTCTATTTATATTGAAATTTGATATATAATGGAGAAGGTGAAAAATTCACCGAATAAAAGGAATTCATGTATATGCTATGGCATAGAAGGAGTGAAGAATGCACCCTCCCAGAACAAAGCGAAATGAAGGTAGGAAGAAAGCGAGAAAAATCAAAATAGGCAAGGCTTGGATTATGACGAATCTTGTCCTGCTGCTTATGATCATAGGTCTTTTCGGTTATTATTACATATTTGAACGCGGCAGCAGTACACTTGCGGACAACGCGGAGCCTTCGCAATCACAGCAAAACGTTCAACCGGAATCTTCCGGGGAAGAACGGTCTTCTATTCCGGTGAGTAAAAATGTTACAGCCTTGTCCAGTAAACAACTGAACGATGGCTCCAATGTAGATGAGCAAGCTGCTGACGATGGAACGAAGCAAGCTGCTGATGCTGCTGTAGATACGGGCAATCGTTCCGTAGCACCGTCTGATACGCAAGCCCCCGTAGGCAACACTTCAGACTCGGGTTCACCTCAGGAGAATGACGGGAAGGCTTCATCCACAGTCACGCTTCACTTTGTAGGGGATGTGCAGTTTTCCGGTAAGGTTGAGCAGAGGTTGGAGAAAAACGGATTTGATTTCCCATATCAATATCTTGGAAACTTGTTTCGCAAAGATGATCTGACGATTGCCAATCTGGAAACGCCGGTGACAACCGGTGGTGTTGGTGCGTTAAATAAAACGTACGTGTACAAATCTTCTCCCAAGGCGTTAACTGCATTAGCAGCGGCGGGGATAGATGCTGTAAATTTGGCCAATAATCATATTTTGGATCAGGGTACAGGCGGGTTACTGGATACACTAAAATATTTGGATGAAAAGGGTATAGCGCATGTTGGAGCCGGACGTAATGCCAAAGAAGCGTACGCGCCGCACTATTTTGACCGCAAAGGCATTAAAATTGCGTTGTTAGGAGCTACACGTGTCATGCCTGATGCCAATTGGAATGCAGGTGTCAAACAGCCTGGTGTTGCCGGAGCATATGATTCGACTGCGATCGTGAAGGCCATCCGCGAGGCACGAAGGCAGGCAGATCTGGTGATTGTCATTGCCCATTGGGGGAAGGAGCGCGCCACTACTCTGGAGCCACATCAAATCGAGTTGTCGCACGCCTTTATTGATGCCGGGGCCGATATTGTCATCGGCGGTCACCCGCATGTGCTTCAAGGGCTGGAGCAATATAAAGGCAAATGGATCGCATACAGCACAGGCAATTTTATTTTTTCCAAATCAACGGTGCCAGCCACTTGGGACACAGCGATATTTCAGGCAACCTGTACCCGTAGCGGGGCTTGCGACATGAAGCTGACTCCTTACCGGGCCGAGCTCGGTCAACCGATCCCGCTGCAGGATGCGGAGGCCAGCAAAATTTTGCAGAGAGTAGCAGCACTATCGCCGGGAAATGTCACGATAGGTGCGGATGGTACAGTAAGATGAAGAACTCCTTTGTGGATGGAGGTCATGATTGGGATGAAGCATTTGTGTGTGGCTCACCGTGGTTTTTCAGGCATTGCTCCCGAGAACACGATGGCGGCCTTTAGACTTGCGCTGGAGCAGCCGTTTGTACACTGGATTGAGCTGGATGTACAACTGTCGAAGGACGGTGTTCCGGTGGTCATCCATGATTTTACGCTGGAGCGAACGACGAATGGGACGGGACGGGTAAAGGATTCAGATTGGAAAGAGCTGCAACAACTAGATGCAGGTAGCTGGAAAAATGCGAAATATTATGGAGAAAAAATCCCTTCTCTCGCACAGGTGTTGGATCTGTGCCGCGGCCGGGTATCACTCAATATTGAGCTTAAAACAGCGGGCGATATGTATCCAGGTCTGGAGAAAGCCGTACTCCGTGAAATTATAATGAGAGACATGGAGGGTGAGGTGGTATTGACCTCCTTTGAGCGTGCTGCTTTACGCCACACCAAAGAGCTGGCACCTGCGATCCGTACCGGACTTATTATCGACGCGCGTCCGGACGATTTGGCGAAGCAACTGGAAAAGCTGCAATGCTCTTTTTTATCCATGGGCTATCCGCGTCTGGATCGTAGTTTATTGAAGAACCTGATAGGACGTGGTATTACGGTTATGGCGTGGACGGTGGATGATCGCCGTATCATGCGGAGATTATCCGCACTACATCCTGAATTGATGATTTGTACCAACTGGCCGGACCGCTGGGAGCAGGTTTTTTTGCATTCCAAGCACCGCTTGTGGCATTATATACGTAATCTTATTCGTTAAATCAATGTACTACATATGTGGGAAGGATGGCGGTTGTAATGAACACGGAAATTCGTAATGTTTACTGTGTCGGACGCAATTATAAGCTGCATGCAGAGGAATTGGGGAATGATGTTCCTACAGAACCGATGATTTTTTTAAAGCCTTCCCATGCGGTTGTGCCGCTGGATGGTGCCACGCTGGAGCTTCCTCAGGGGAAAGGTGATATTCATTTTGAGGCTGAGCTGGTTGTGGCTGTCGGGCGTAATTACGAGCCGGGGATGTCCGCAGATACGTGTCTGAGCGCTTTTGCATTCGGCATTGATTTTACGCTGCGTGATGTACAAAGTGCTCTTAAGAAAAAAGGTCATCCATGGACGGCTGCCAAGGGCTTTAAGTCGGCTGCTCCTGTGACGCCTTTCCTGCCCTTGGAGAACCTGGACGTACTGGGGCAGCAGGATTTTAGCTTGCTCAAAAATGGACAGGAAGTACAACGCGGGCATATCAAGGATATGATTTTTTCCATCGAAAACATCGTTGAATACATAGCGACTCATTATGGGCTGGGTGAGGGTGATATCATTTTTACAGGCACTCCGGACGGCGTTGGTCCAATCACAAGCGGGGATCACTTCGAGCTTTTCTGGGGAAGTGATCGTCAGGGAAGCTGCACCATCGCCTAAATAGTCCGTGAAACAATATCAATGAAGATGAGTAAAGTAGGGATTTTCTTGGTGATTCGATTAGTGGTTGGGTCTATTGGTCGGATAGTAAAGGTCGAATAGAAAGATTCCATTCACAAGCGGGGGGATTTCATGGATTGGATCATCGGCTTGCTTTGCGCTGCTGTGGTGGCGGGGGCTGCTTTTTATAAAAAATCCTTAACGCTATCCGGCTTTGTCGCAGCTGTATTGATGGGAACCGTGTATTATGGGGCAGGCAATCTGTTCTGGTTCGGTACATTGCTCCTGTTTTTCATAACATCAACTCTCCTGTCAAGGTTCAAAAAGGAGCGCAAGGCTGAGCTTGAAAAATCGTATGCCAAAACCGGCAATCGGGATGCAGGCCAGGTATGGGCTAATGGGGGATTAGGTATGCTGCTATGTCTGGGGTATACCATATGGCCCCACATGGCCTGGCAGCTGGCATTTGTTGGTGTCATGGCTACAGTCACATCCGATACATGGGCAACGGAATTCGGCAGTCTGAGCCGTAAGCCGCCACGTTCGGTGCTTAACGGAAAGGTGCTGGCACCCGGAACCTCGGGAGGCGTATCTGCAATGGGAACGACTGCGGCCCTGGCTGGGGGCGTACTGATCGGAATAGGTGCATGGGCCTTTGAATATGCCATAGGAACGCCGATCTTGCCGATATGGCTGTGGGCATTGATTGGAGGCATATCCGGCAGTGCGGGAGCCTTTGCTGATTCCTATCTTGGTGCTACGGTGCAGAGGATGCGTTCCTGCACGGTTTGTGGACGGGAAGTAGAAGTAGACTCGCATTGTGGACAAGCAACAGTATATATGCGTGGCTGGCATTGGATGAGTAATGATCGCGTGAATAGCATTAGTTCTATTTTCGGAGGACTGGTTGCTCTTGTAGGTATTTTCTTTTAATCTGAATAATCCTGGCATCTCGTAGCTAAAAACCGTACTGACATTGCTCAGGTAACGGTTTTTTTTAATCATTAGCTATGTCTGTGTTAAAATAAACAGGATGCAGTACAAAACTGGGGAAGAGTAGGGAATCCGTATGAATATTATGACCGTTGAACATATAATGAAAAGCTATGGTGAAAAAGTGTTGTTTCAGGATGCTTCCTTTGGTATGGATGAACGTGACAAAATAGGAGTTGTCGGTGTGAACGGTACCGGTAAATCGACGTTTTTACGAGTGATTTCCGGGCTGGAGCCGCCAGATGATGGCAATATTGCAGTGAACAATGATGTACGTATTCAGTATTTGGCGCAAAACCCGGAGTTTGATCCTGAGATGAAGGTACTCCAGCATATTTTTCACGGCAACCAGCCAGAAATGAAAGCCGTGCGTGAATACACGGAAACCATGGAGCTGCTGGAACTGAATCCGGGCAGTGAGGAGCTTCAAAGCCGTCTGTTGCGGGCAAGCCAGCAAATGGATACGTTTCAGGCATGGCAGTTGGAGAGCGAGGCCAAAAATATACTTACCCGGCTGGGAATTACCCAGTTTGAGGCGCGTATGGGCGTTCTTTCCGGCGGTCAGCGCAAGCGGGTAGCTTTAGCGGCGGCTTTGATCCAACCCTGCGAGCTGCTCATTCTGGACGAGCCTACCAACCATATTGATAATGAGTCCGTGGAGTGGCTGGAGCAATATTTACAAAAAAGACGCGGTGCGCTATTAATGATCACGCATGATCGTTATTTTCTGGATCGAGTTGCGAATGTCATGCTGGAGCTGGATCATGGACGGCTTTTCCGCTATGAGGCCAATTACACCCGTTTTCTGGAGCTGAAAGCAGAACGAGAGGAGCGGGAGGCGTCTTCGGAACAGAAAAGGAAAAACCTGCTGCGTAATGAGCTGGCCTGGATTCGGCGGGGAGCAAAGGCTCGTTCGACCAAGCAGAAAGCGCGTATTGAGCGCTATGAGCAGCTCAGGGATCAGCAGCCGGAAGCTCGTTCAGGGTCTGTAGAAATGTCTGTAGCCTCTACGCGTCTCGGTAAAAAGATATTGGAGCTGGAGCATCTGTCCAAATCGGTAGATTCCCGCAAGCTGATACACGATTTGAGCTATATCGCGGTTCCAGGGGATCGTGTCGGTATCCTGGGTCCCAATGGCAGTGGGAAATCTACCCTGCTGCAAATGATTGCCCAGCGTGTGGAACCGGATTCCGGCAGTGTTGTGCTGGGACCGACCGTGAAACTTGGCTATTTTACTCAGGAACATCAGGAAATGAACGAATCACTGCGTGTCATTGAGTACATCAAGGAAGAGGCTGAAGTGATTCGTACAGCAGACGGATCAACGATTACAGCTGCGCAAATGCTGGAGCGTTTCCTGTTTGCGCCCAACGCGCAATGGACGGTAATTTCGCGACTGTCCGGGGGGGAGAAACGGCGCTTGTACCTGCTGCGTGTCCTGATGTCCGCCCCCAATGTGCTGCTACTGGATGAGCCTACAAATGATCTGGATATTCAGACCCTTTCTGTACTGGAAGACTATCTGGATGAATTTCCGGGCGTGGTTTTCATCGTTTCTCATGATCGCTACTTCCTAGACCGGACGGTGGATAAAATACTGGCATTTGAAGGCGAAGGACAGGTACGAGTGCATGTGGGCGACTACAGCGAGTATGCAGAATGGATGAGCAAAAATGCTCAATCATCTGCGGCTACGCCTGTCTCGCCGGGTACAGCTTCTGCGGCCCGGTCTTCTGCGTCAAAGTCAGCAGGTGCTTCGAATTCGGTCAAGGAGACAAGCAAAACCAAGCTTAAATTCACCTTTAAGGAACAGCGGGAATATGAGCAAATTGACGACCTGATTGAACAAGCCGAAGAGAAGTTAGCCGACATCCAGCGACAAATGGAGGAGGCTTTCAGTGATTCTGCCCGGCTACAGGAGCTTATGGCTGAGCAAGCAAAGGCTGAAGAGCATCTGGAGTATCAAATGGAGCGGTGGACCTACCTGAACGAGCTTGCCGAGCAAATTGAACAAAGCAAGTCATAAGCATTCATATAGCACGTAACCAACATGGTGCAGGAGCGATTTTTTTCTCGTTGCTCAGACTAAAAAAGCAAGTCTCCGTAAAACCGGAAGACTTGCTTTTTTTAATTACTGGTCTATTGCCTGATGTAACAGGGCGGCTGTCATCATCCAGATTAAACCGTCACATAAGCCGCAAGCAGACGGGCAGTGTTCAACACAGCCTGCTTATGCGTACGCTCCATCGCGTGGGAGGCGTGTACACCGGGGCCGATCAGTGCGGCCCGGATATTGTTGCCTGCTTTCAGCGCAGCCGAGGCGTCCGAGCCGTAGTGCGGATAAATATCAACTGCATACGGAATACGAAGCTCTTTGGCCAGCTCAATCAGACGAGTTGTCATATGATAATCATAGGGCCCGGAGGAATCCTTGGCACAGATCGAAACATCCGTTTCCTTGCAGTTCAGATCTTCACCTATACAGCCCATATCGACAGCTATCATCTCAGTGATTCCTTCGGGTATGTATGCCGCTCCGTGTCCTACTTCCTCATAGTTGGAAATGAGCAATTTAATAGTATGCCGAGGCTTCCAGCCTTCGTGTACGGCGGATTGCAGTAAACCAAATAGCGCAGCCACACTGGCTTTATCATCCAGATGCCGTGATTTGATGAAGCCGCTTGGTGTTACAACCGGACGGGCATCAAACGAAATAAAATCGCCCACCGCAATGCCTAGCTGTAGCACGTCTTCCTTTGATTCGACCCGTTCGTCAATCCGTATCTCCATATGACTTTCTTTGCGCTCAAAACTTCGTGCATCGTCATAGACATGCACGGATGGATGAGTGGACAGAATGGTGCCTGTATACGTTTGTCCGCTTCTGGTATGAATAAGACAGTATTCGTTCTCAATGCTATTCATCATAAAGCCGCCGACGGATGTCAGACGCAAGGCGCCTTGATTGGTAATCGAGCGCACCATCGCGCCCAATGTATCCACATGCGCGCTCAGCGCCAGCGTATGGCCTGTTTCCTGACCTTCCAAGGTTAAGATGGCGCCTCCCTTGGCGTTCCATTCGATCGGAACCCCGAGGCTTTCGGCTTCCTTGCGGATCAGTTCCATTACATGATGAGTATACCCGCTGGGGCTGGGTGTGTTCAGCAGCTGTTGTAGAAAGCTCATCATGTAATTTTCATTCAATTGAATCGTCATTTGGTGCTCCTCCTCATTTGGACAACCGATCAGGGTTAGAGGACGGTTGCTCTGTAACTCTGTCGGATATAGACAATGTGCTGGATGAATCAGGTGTGTCATAGGTCGTATGCGCATATGCTTCCATCGCGGAGTTATGCTCTTCTTGCAGTGTATGAAGCTGAACAGTCAGACGTTTAAGTTCTCTCTGAAGCTTGTATTGGCGGAAGATACCGAATGAACCGACGATAAGTCCACCTAAAAGAGTGCAGCCAAGAATAAGTAGGATCAAGGGGATATTCACTACACTAAACAGAAGGTTCACTTGAACCGAGTTCACATTAATGACAGCAAATACAGCCGTTAACAAAGCGATAACAAGAGCAGCGATTAAAGACCATTGTGTTTTCAAATTGCCACCTCCTCCCGTTCCATTCTTACGGTACATTATAAAATCCCTTGCCCGCCATGGACAAGGGATTTATCCGTGCATCGTTTCAATGCTGGATTGTATGCGTACACGGTTCTATTTGCCTTCTGTCAGCTTTTCCATTTCCGTAATGACTTCCTCGAATACGCTCATCGCCTCGCGAATTGGCTGCGGTGAGGACATATCGACACCAGCATTCTTCAAAATATTGATAGAATAATCGCTGCCGCCGCTCTTCAAGAAGCCTAAGTAACGGTCAACGGCCGGCTGGCCTTCTTCGAGAATTTGTTTCGAGAAGCTGGTTGCTGCCGAGAAGCCGGTAGCATATTTGTAGACATAAAAACTGTTATAAAAATGGGGGATACGCGCCCATTCCATTTCAATGTCTTTGTCTACCTTCATGCCTGGGCCGTGATATTTCACATTCAGATCATAGTAAATTTCCGACAAAAGCTGCGGCGTAAGGGATTCTCCCTGTTCTGCGCGTTCATGTACGATCTTCTCGAATTCCGCAAACATCGTTTGACGGAATACCGTTGTACGGAATTGGTCCGCATAGTAGGTAAGGAGATACATTTTCTCTTTTGGATCGGTAGATTTGTTCAGCAGGTAGTCCATCAGCAACGCTTCATTGGTCGTGGAAGCTACTTCAGCCAGGAAAATGGTGTACTGTGCATCCCTGTACTTCAACGCGTTGTCTGAATAATAGGAGTGCAACGCGTGCCCCATTTCATGAGCAAGTGTAAACATGCTGTTCAGGTTATCCTTATGATTTAGGAGTACATAAGGATGGGTGCCATAAGCTCCCCAGCTGTAAGCGCCTGTACGTTTATTTTCATTTTCGTATACGTCAATCCAGCGCTCATCATAGCCTTTTTGCAATGAGGCCAGATAATCCTTACCGAGTGGCTTAAGACCTTCCAACGTTTGCTTTTTGGCGTCTTCATACGTAATGTCCATTTTGTATTCGTCCACAAGCGGAGCGAACAAATCATACATATGAAGCTCATCCACACCTAACAGCTTTTTACGCAGCTTGATATAACGATGGAGCAGAGGCAGACTTTCATGAATGGTATCAATGAGATTCGTATACACTTCCTTCGGAATATTGTCACCGTATAGTGACATTTCCAATACGGAAGGATATTTGCGAACACGAGAATAAAAAATATTTTTATTCACATTGGCATTCAGTGTGGAAGCAATCGTATTTTTATTTTTGGCATACGTGTCATAGACTGCTTTAAAAGCACGCTCACGTACTTCACGATGCGGACTTTCGAGAAATTGAATATAGCTGCCATGGGTCAGCTCAACCTCTTTGCCGTTTTCATCCTTAATTTTAGGGAATTTTAAATCGGCGTTGTTCAGCATACCGAAAATCGTTTGCGGAGCCTGAGCCAGATTGCCAACCTGAGCAAGCAGCGCTTCTTCTGCTTTGCCCAAAACATGCGCCTTTTCCCGCTTCATTTCTTGAAGGGTAAATTTGTAATCCGTCAGCTTCGGATCTTCAATGAAGGCATCAAGCTGTTGATCCGGCAGGGCCAAAATTTCCGGTGTCACGAAAGAAAGCGACTCACTAACCTCAACGCCTAATTTTTTGGCTTTTTGGGAAAGCCCTTGATATGTAGGTTCAGCCGTATCCTCATCATGATGCAGATGGGCGTACACATAGACCCGCTCGGTTTTGAGCGACAGTTCATCTTCCAGTTTAAAGCAGTTGCCAATCGCTTCGGCTGAATTCAGCTTGCCTTGGAATTGTGCAGCCTTTTTGGCTAATTGTTTGACTTCTTCGTATTCTTGGTCCCATGCTTTGCGGTCAGGAAACAGGTCTTCCAGTTTCCATGTATTTTCCACCGGCGCATCGGCGCGTTTTACAATTTTACTCATGGGGAGCCTCCTCTGATCGAACATAATGTGGGGTAGGGCTGCGGCGGCAAGGGACGGATGCCAAAACGAAGAAACCGCCACGCTTACCGCAAGCAGCAGGGCAAGAGGTTTTACAGGATGCATATAACGGCATATCCTCCTTATACCATGGCTTGTAGCCATAGTATGACCTCTTGCCTCCGAAAGTATAATTTTCCTTACTGTGGGTTGGAACCTATATTTAATAAGCTGTATACAATAAGATAAAAGGCAAGGCAAACCATGATCACGGCAGTGAGGGCCATCCACTTTTTGAGAGGAGCCGGTATCGTATCACGTTTCATAATCAGCACTCCGCCCAGCGTGAAGGCCAAAATAATGAAGATGAGATAGCTGTTGGATACCATGAGTCAGCTATACCTGTTTGAAAGCGTCCATGATCCGCTGCCACTCTTCCTCGTTATCTTGAAAGGACTGCTTGGGAAACCGATTTTGAGCCCACTGCATCAGCGCCGGACGGCTCAAAAAAGTGTGGGCTTCCTCGCCCCAATCATCGGATATTTCCCTTAGAACGATGTAACGGCCCTGCACTTCGACTGTCATCATGTTCCACTTGTCTTTTTTGTATATTTCGTGTTTTTTCATCATATGCATGTCTCCGTTAATAGATGTTTTGGTTCATGATACCGCAGTTTCCGCCGCAAAAGCAAATCATTCCAGCTTGAAAATTCATCAAAAACATCAATTGCATTGTGAAAAAGCATGAAGTATAATATGGATATTCGCCATAGATGGCGGTATTTTTAGGAGGTTGTTCACTTGAAAGGTACAGTTAAATGGTTTAACGCAGAAAAAGGTTATGGCTTCATCCAAGTGGATGGTGGCGAGGACGTATTCGTACACTTCTCCGCAATCCAAGGCGACGGCTTCAAAACTTTGGAAGAAGGTCAAGCGGTTGAATTCGAAATTACTGAAGGTAACCGTGGACCACAAGCAGCTAACGTTATCAAACTGTAAGTGTAACTGAATTGTAAGAATTGTTCCGTTCTACGGATGTCTTATATATTACGGTTAAACAATGAATTGAAAGCGCAGTTCCTTAAATTTAAGGAACTGCGCTTTTTTGCGTAAAAACGTTTATGATATGAAGAGGCTGAGTTGGAAATCATTTTAATTGAAGGAGTTGATAAAATGAGCACAGCAGAGGCTAGTCCCCAGCCTTCCTTAATTGAAGGTCCCATTGCCAAAACGCTGTTTATGTTCTCTTTGCCGATGCTGTTCGGAAACATTCTGCAATCCTTGAATGGAACCATCAATTCGATCTGGGTAGGGAAGTTTCTCGGCGAGGCCGCATTGACTGCCGCTTCCAACGGAAATATTATTATGTTTTTTCTGATCAGTTCGATCTTTGGCGTCACGATGGCCGCTACCATATTGATCGGACAACATATCGGTGCAGGAGACATTGCTGAAACCAAGCGTGTCGTAGGCACAAGCGCCGTTTTTTTTCTAGTGCTTGCTTTGGCTATAGGCATTATCGGTTTTTTGGGTGTTCCGTGGATTCTCCATGTGCTTAATACACCTGCCGAATCGGTGGACATGGCAATCACGTATACGCGTATTATTTTCGCGGGCATGCCCTTTTTGTACGGCTATAACTACATTATGACCGTCATGAGAGGGGCAGGGGATTCCAAAACACCGTTTTATTTTCTGCTCGTCTCCGTCGTGCTGGATGTACTGCTTAACCCGCTGTTCATATTCGGATGGGGGCCGATACCCGCAATGGGCATAGGAGGTTCCGCAGTGGCTACCCTGATCGCTCAAGGGATCAGTTTTGTGCTGATTCTCATTTATCTTTATCGTGTAAAATATTTTTTGCGTATTACCTCTTCAGAGCTTCACTTGCTGAGATTCGACTGGAAGATTATTTGGACCCTGATCCGTAAGGGAGTGCCGATGGGTCTGCAAATGATTGCTGTCTCCACCAGCGCAATTGCGTTAATGAATTTGATTAACGGCTACGGGACTGTGGCAGCTGCGGCATATACGGCAGCGAATAATTTGTCCAGCTATGTGCAGATGCCCGCAATGGCGCTAGGTGCAGCAGTGTCTTCCTTTGCTGCCCAAAATATCGGAGCCGGACGTTGGGATCGAGTGCGCAGGACAACCTGGATTGGGATTGTGTACAATTTTGTGTTGACTGGCGGAGCTGTGGTACTCATTTACGTGTTTAACCGTCAGGCCCTGCTAATGTTCCTTCCTTCTACAGGTGGTGCATTGGAATTGGGGATGCGGATTAATCTGATTACCTTGTGGTCCTTTGTTATATTTGGCATCACCAATGTCATTACAGGCGTTGTTCGATCTACGGGCTCCGTAATGATACCGCTTTTAATTACCATTATTTCATTATGGGGCATCCGTATACCTTTGGCCTATGCGTTTGTCGATGAGTATGGTTTAGATGCTGTATGGTGGAGCTTTCCTGTTGGTTTTGTTATCTCTGCGGTGGCCGTCGTGTTCTATTATGCTTCCGGGAAGTGGAAGCAAGCGAGCATGGTAGAGGTCTCACAAGGTATGAAGCCAGCAAAGGATGAGGGATAAGTAGGACGTTTGTGCTATTCATGACTATTAAATATTACAGGTGTGCCTCTTTTTGTGAAAATAGCCCATTTTTCTTGGATCATGATTTTGCAAAATCCTCGGATAATAAAGAAAAAAGTGAGGTTGTTCATTTGTGCTAAAAGGACGATCATATTATAATGAATATGGTTTGGATAGGTATAATTACGTAGACAACAATGTGGAGGCACCGTCATTTGAGTTATGTTGAGCAAGGACGTTATCAAGTACCGAGAGGCCCCATAGGTCTAATGAGCCGAATGTACAAGCATATTCTCCCTGAAACAAAACAAGAATTGGGCAACTGGAAGAGCAAGGCGGAGCAGATCCCGGATCCCGAGTTGAGAGGTCAGGCACTTGCGAGTATAGCGGAAAAGACGTTTCACTGCATAGGTGGCGCGGTTTATGCCGCAGCCAATATGTCTGCGCGGCAGACGCTAATTCCGCTGATTGTGGCGTACCAGACCATTAGCGATTACCTGGACAACTTGTGTGATCGCAGTACGTCTATGGACCCGGATGATTTCAGGCTGCTGCATCAGTCTATGCTGGATGCGGTTAATCCGGCGGCTAAGCCAGTGAACTATTATGAATTGCGTCGGGAGCAGGAGGATGACGGTTATTTGACCGGGCTGGTGACAACCTGTCAGTCTTGTGTAAGCAGGCTTCCGGGCTATGAGGCGGCAATGCCTTACGTTCAGGATTTAGCGGGATTATACACGGATTTGCAAGTATACAAGCATATTAAACCCGAGCTGCGGGAACAAGCGCTTTTGGACTGGTGGTCGTTACATAAGGATCGTACACCGGAGTTGCGCTGGAACGAGTTTGCCGCGGCTACGGGCTCAACCCTGGGGGTCTTTATGCTGTTTCTTGCTGCCAGCGATCGGCATCTCACAGATGCGGGGGCTGCCTCAATACATGCATCGTATTTTCCACATGTGTGCAGTCTTCATATTTTGCTGGATTATCTAATCGATCAAGACGAAGACCGGAAGGGCGGAGATCTGAACTTTTGCAACTATTATAAAGATACCGACATGATGCTGGACCGGATCGCCTACGTTGTGAATCGGGCGCGGGCTGATATTGCAGATGTCCCTGCCAGCTCCTTTCACCGGATGATTATCGAGGGATTGCTGGCTTTATATTTATCCGACCCCAAAGTTAGCGAGCAGCAGGATGTGCGCGCTGTTTCGAGACGTTTGATGAAAAACAGTCCGCTCATGCGTTTGTTTTTCTTATTGAACAGTCGATGGATAAGAAGGCTTATATGATTATTTTGAGGAGGTCATAAATCATGACAGCAGTTAAGAAAATTGCAGTATTAACAAGTGGTGGAGATTCACAAGGGATGAACGCAGCAGTTCGCGCCGTTGTGCGCAGCGGTTTGTATTTTGGACTGGAAGTGTTCGGGATTCAACGCGGCTACCAAGGCCTTTTGAACGATGATATTTTCCCGATGGATCTGAGAAGCGTCGGAGATATTATCCAACGTGGGGGTACGGTACTCCAATCTGCCCGCTGCCTTGAGTTTACGACTGAGGAAGGACAAAAGAAAGGCGCGCAAATTTTGCGTGACCGTGGAATTGATGGCGTAGTCGTGATCGGTGGCGATGGTTCCTACCAAGGGGCTAATAAACTGACCAAGCAAGGAATTAAAACCATGTGTCTTCCGGGTACGATTGACAACGACATTTCCTTTACGGACTACACCATTGGTTTTGATACGGCGGTTAGTATCGTAGTGGACGCGATCAATAAGCTGCGTGATACGATGTCATCCCACGAACGTTCTTCCATTGTGGAAGTTATGGGACGTCATTGCGGAGATATTGCTTTGCATGCAGGGCTGGCTTCCGGCGCGGAAACTATTTTGGTGCCTGAGGTAGAGTTTAACCTGCAAGAAGTAGCTGATCGGATGACACAAAACTTCAAGCATGGCAAACGCCACAGTATTGTTATCGTTGCTGAGGGTGTAGGCAAAGGCGAAGATGTAGCAAAAGTAATTCAGGAAAACTGTCCGGCGTATGAGCCGCGTGTTACGGTGCTTGGGCATATCCAGCGTGGGGGCACGCCAACTGCGTTTGACCGTAATCTGGCCAGCCGTTTGGGTGACTTTGCTGTTCGCCAATTGATCGAAGGCGTATCTGACAAGGCTTGCGGAATGATTGATGGTAAACTGGTAGCTACAGATATTGGCAAGGTAGTAAGCACGAAAAAAGAATTCAATATGGAACTCTACGAGCTGGCATTGCGTTTGTCCCAATAATAGGAGCCTTTACTTATAGCAGATCGGTACTAATCTCTGAAGAAACGTAAAATCATGCGGATGACCCGAGTGAGTCATCCGCTATTTTTTTAACTGAGGATTTTGCAAAATCCTGAACTTTGAAACCTGTGAGGAGGCTGTAACGCATGTATTTGTTCAAAATCGAAGTGGATAGCTCAGAAGGTGCTTTGACAGTCATTCTCGCGGCTGAAAATGAAGAACAGGCATTTAAGGAGATTGATCAGCATGTGGAGAGACACTTTCTGTATCCCCCCAAGCTGAATGAGGTGGCTATTGTGGAGAAGAAAAGAATAACTCCAGGCACAGCATATGTTATCGAGACACGCAAAGGCTAGACAGCCTCTGCGTGTTGTTTTTTTGCGGTAAAACGACGTTGTACCAGCATCAGACGCCAGAGCAGCAATACAGCGCCTACTGCCAAACCTGTAATCAAACCGATCCAGTAGCCATAGGGACCCCAGGATGTCCAACGTGCGAGCATATACCCCACGGGAAGCCCAATGACCCAATAGGACAGGAATGTGAGCAGAAAGGCCGCATTGACATCTTTATACCCGCGTAGTGCTCCTTGAGTAGGTGTAGCGATCGCATCTGAGATTTGAAAGAAAATCGCATAGATTAGAAAATGCTGAGTCAACTGAATAACTTGCGGATCGGTGGAATACAGCCTGGCCACCTGTTCACCCCAGATGAGCAGCACAATAGCTGTAATCAGTGACAGAACCACTGCGGTGCTGATGCCCAGTATACTATAGGTTCTAGCATCCCGTGGACGATTAGCCCCTGTTTCATAACCAACCAGAATCGTAAGTGCCATACAAATGCTAAGTGGAAGCATATACAGCGTGCTTGCAAAGTTCATGGCGGCCTGATGAGCCGCGATGGTGGATGTATTATAATTGCTCATCAAGAGAGTAACGGCAGAGAAAATGGCAGTTTCAAAAAATATCGCAAATCCAATCGGTACTCCAATATGAATAAGCTCTTTCCAGGCGCTGGCAGCAATTCCGTATATTTTGCGGAAAATTCGATATTCGGCAAAATTCTTGCCTCGATGCGCAGTAATGCCAGCGACCAGCATAATGATCCAATAGGTGGTGGCGGTTGCAACCCCAGATCCCACACCACCCAGACGTGGAAAACCCCAGTTTCCGTAAATAAGCAAATAGTTTAACAGAATATTGATGGGGAGTGACATCAGCGTGATTGCCATTGTAAATCGTGTTTGTCCCAAGGCATCCATAAAGCTTCGGAGCACAGTGTAGGCGAATAATGGAATAACCCCAAATGCCATCGCACAAAGATAGTAAAGTGCAACGTTATGAACCCTTGGTTCCAATTTCATGCCGTTCAAAATAGGATTAACGAGAAAAATGCCTGCAATCAGAACGATCATGGACAAGGCAAGAGAGAGCCAAAGCGCTTGAATGACATAGTAGGAAACTTTATCTTTGCGCTGTGCCCCGACCAGTTGGGACACAATCGGCGTGATCGCCATCAGTATGCCATTGAGGCCTGTTTGTACGGGAATCCAAAGACTTACTCCGATAGCTACACCAGCCAGGTCGGCAGGAGAAAAGTGCCCGGACATATTGGTATCAAAAAAAGTCATCGCGGATAATGCGAGTTGGGTAATCAGGATGGGTAGCAAAATGTAAAGTAGCTGTTTCCATTTCTGACTCATTGTAATTGTTGATTGCATTTTATTTCCTCATTTACTAAATAATTGTTACTATGACGTTACTTGTACGTTACTCCGCTCGTATAGCGGTTTGTTGCATTCCAAAGCAAATATTCATCCACCTTCATATCCTTGAGCGCTCGAATTTGATCCTCGACCTGGATTTTCCCATACCTGGCATAATGGCCACTGCCTAACCAGCTGGCGGTAAAATCCTGAATCCACGGACGAATAATCGGCTTCAGCTTGCCTGTTGGATCCAGCTTTTTATGTGTATCGACCATGGAGCCTTTTATCGTCTGATAAGGATTTTTATCAGGGTCTTGTACACCAAACCAGCCTGTTGTGTAATGACTTGGATAGACCATTGGCGAAATGACGTCCACGTTCTCAGAGATTTTAGTAAAATCCTGTCCGATTCCCTCGGCAGCAGGAACAGAAGCGGCATATCCGAAAATATCTACAGACACCCGCACACCTATGGGAGCAAGCTGTTTGCGAGCATATTGTACGAACTCGGCTACAGCATTCGAGCGTGATTGCTCCGACTTGGTATATTTTAGCTTATCTGCTCTTTTCTCAAAGCCTTCGGGAAAACGTACATAGTCAAACTGAATCTCCTTAAAACCGAGCTGGGCTGCTTCCTTGGCAATGGCGATATTATAATCCCATACCTCTTTGTTATAAGGATTGACGAACCCGTCTCCCTTGCCGTTTTTCCAGACCGACCCGTCAGGATTGCGGAACGACATTTCGGGATTTTTGTTAGCCAGCACGGTATCTTTAAATACGACGATCCGGGCGATTGGATAAACCTTATGCTTTTTCAAACGGTCCATCAAACCGGAAATATCGCGAATAAATTTTTGGGGCTTGCCCAATTTCAGCAGTTCGGGGCTGGTCGTTGGATAAGTTATGTAGCCTGCATCATCTTTAATGTCAATGACCATAGCATTGAGCTCTGTTTTATCGATCAAATCCAGCAGCTGATTCATGCGCGACCCGCCTGCGCTATAAGCCGTTACATAAATGCCTTTGATAGCTGGCGTGGTCGGCTGCGGGTCTAATTTGACCGGAGGATTGGATGCATCTACCTTCATGCTACTGTGCTGGGCCTGAATCATGGCGCTGCCGAGCGTTGTTGCTACCGTATCTTTTAAACTTGGTATATTGGCTGTCTGTTCTCCATTTCCACTCATCCCCAAGGCGATTAACATCATTGCCCAAATCATATTCATTCCCCAGTTCTCTCCCTTATGTCTGTTGCTTACCTGATTATACGTAAATTCAGGTATCCAAAAAACAACATCTTTGTAACCAAAACTGGTGAAAGCCATCAGGCACAGTCTTACATGATTAACCCAACGATCGATCGATGAATCCACATCATTGCATAAATAATGCCGCTTCTTCGCGGCTGTAGGCACAACCGGAAGAAGCGGCACTGAGTGAAGCGATTTATTGAAGATAATTATCGTTCTGGTGCTCACAAATACTGTACTGAATAATTTCTAGCGCATCCGTTGGCTTGAGAATGGACATCCCGTCCCGAAGGACAATCATCGAGTTCAGCTCATTCTTTTTGAGAGAAGGGAGCATTTCAGGATACCATCTTAAGACGATGTCGGACAGTTTTACCGTTTCCATTTCCACAATAATCACCCTTTCCTGTTCGGAATCATTCCAAAAGAATCATTCATTACGAATCGGAAAAGCAAAGTGCCTGTGAAATAGCAGGTAAAGCGGTCTTTTAAATATGATGGGAACAGCGCACGTATAGTGTACCACAAGAACTGAATTTTGACACTCAGGTACATGCTTATCTTCGGCGGAAGAATCCCATGACTCCAACGGTTTCCACAATATTAACGAAAGCAGACGGGTCCACTTCCTTAATGATACGCTTTAATTCGACCAGCTCATAGCGTGTTGTAACAGTCATTAGCATATCCTTTTCCGTATGTGAGAATGCACCTTCAATTTTGATTTTGCTGACACCGCGTGGCGTGGTCAACATCCGGCTCAACAGTTTTTCGGTGTGTCCTGTAATGATGTAGACGGTGATTTTCGTATGGCTTACATAAATTTGATCCAGGACTTTCCCTGTCACGAAAATGGACAGCATTGATGCCAGCGCAATATTCCAATCTCCGTTCAAAAATCCTGCCGCGAGAATGATCAGCCCATTCAAACCGACAAGTACAGTTCCTACGGGGAAGTCACGATAACGGGTAACAATGGAGCCGATAATGTCAAAACCGCCAGTAGACCCTCCCACCCTGAAGGAAACCCCTGCTCCAACGCCGATCAGTACCCCGCCAAAGACGGAGGCCAGCAGTGTATCCGATACGACAGATTGTACCGGAACCCAGGCCAAAATCCACGTTGTAACAACAACGGATAAGATGCTCAGGCTAATAAATCGCTTGCCCAAAATAAACCAGCCTGCAATAAGCATCGGGATATTGATGACAAAATACATGGTGCTGATATTGAATTTTGTGAAATAGCCGATTAACATGGAAAGCCCGGCTACTCCCCCGCTCAGCAGGTGATGGGGCACGAGAAACAGATTAAAACCGCATGCTATGGCAGCGGCTCCAAGAATGACTGTGAAGCAGTTTAACACTATTTTTAACAACTTTTTTTCACCTCATTTAAATTATGCGGGAAGCAACTTGCTGGTATTCATGAATTGTTCTGTGCTATAATGCGATGTGGATATTCTTGAGTAGGGACCTATGTCCAGAGAAACACTTAAAATTTAAACTGTTTTAAAAAGGGTAAATTCGTTTAAGATGTATCGGATAGGGTTCCCTGAGTCATTACAGAAAGTTGCAGTTTTAAGCCAAAATAAACTGTTACTGTATTGGGGAAAACTTATACAATAATATCGCTACTTAAGAATACAGACAACATTGTGGATTGTCCACCACATCCACCATTATGAAGGAGTATGAATAAATTTGACGACATTTGCAGAATTTGATCTTGAACCTAAAGTAATTCAGGCGATTACGGAGCTGGGTTTTGAAGAAGCTACACCAATTCAGGCCAAATCCATTCCGATTGCACTGCAAGGCAAAGACATGATTGGCCAAGCCCAAACAGGTACTGGTAAAACCGCAGCCTTTGGTATTCCACTGATCAGCAAAATTGCCAGAAACGACGAAAAAATCAGAGCCCTGATTATGGCTCCAACACGCGAGCTTGCGATTCAGGTAGCTGAAGAAATTGAAAAACTGTCCCGCTTTAAAGGTCTCCGCACGTTGCCAATCTATGGCGGCCAAGATATCGTGCGCCAGATTCGCGCTTTGAAAAAGAAACCTCAAATTATTATTGGTACACCAGGACGCCTGCTCGATCATATTAACCGCAAAACCATCAAGCTGGAAGACGTAAACACGGTTGTTTTGGATGAAGCGGATGAAATGTTGGATATGGGCTTCATGGAAGATATCCAATCCATTTTGAAGCAAGTTCCGGACGAGCGCCAAACGATGCTCTTCTCGGCTACAATGCCTCCTAATATTAAAAGACTGGCTGAGCAATTCCTCAAAGATCCTGAGCATGTTTCAGTTATTCCTAAACAAGTTAGCGCTCCACTGATTGAACAGGCCTATATTGAAGTTCCTGAACGGCAAAAATTCGAAGCATTGAGCCGTCTGATCGATATGGAATCCCCAGAACTCGCCATCGTATTCGGTCGTACCAAGCGTCGGGTAGACGAGCTGGCTGAAGCTCTGCAAAAACGTGGATATTCTGCAGATGGTTTGCATGGTGACTTATCTCAAAACCAGCGCGATGCTGTTATGCGCAAATTCCGCGATGGAAGCATTGACGTGCTCGTGGCGACTGACGTGGCTGCTCGTGGTTTGGACGTTTCCGGCGTAACTCACGTTGTGAACTTTGACCTTCCACAAGATCCGGAAAGCTATGTTCACCGTATTGGCCGTACTGGCCGTGCAGGTAAAGAAGGGGAAGCATGGTCTTTCGTAACGCCTCGTGAAATTGATCATTTACATTTCATCGAACGTGTAACTCGTCACCGTATTCCTCGCAAGCCGCTTCCAACACTGGCCGAGGCTCTGGAAGGCAAACAACGCATCATCGCAGAACGCCTTTTGGAAGCTGTAGAAAAAGGTGAGTTGAACGAGTACAAAGGTTTGGCGATTCAAATGCTGGAGCAATATGATTCTGTACAACTTCTTTCCGCAGCTCTGAAGCTGATGACTGGTGAGAAGAGAGAAGCATCAATTGAGCTGACTCCTGAAGATCCAATCCGTGCAAAACGTCGTAAACCGGACATTCGTTCTGGTGGTCGCAAGCCGTCCAACTATAGCGGTCGCAGCAATGGAGGCTATAATTCCAACCGTTCTGGCGGTAGTGGCGGTAAAGGTGGATATGGCGGTTACAACCGTGGCAAAGAAGGCGGTGGCTACAACCGTGATTCCGGAAGCCGCTACAGTGGAGATCGCAAACCACGCACGAGCAGCAATGGAGAAACTCGTCGTCCTGCAAGACGTGAAGATTCCTCTTCCGAATAAGCATTAATATATTGAAAAGCCGAAGTGAATACCAGCTTCGGCTTTTTTTTGTTTTAGTGGCAGAGATGCTCAATAACCCCCTGCTTGGCAAAGGGACCTGCTGTGACGAACTACCTGTTGAATTCACTGGCGCATTAGGGATGAAATACGTTATGATATAGTCAACAGCCGGAATTTACAGGCATAGCAACATGAGTCTTGGACTGTCAAGGCTCACGGAGGGAGAGACTAGCATTGGAGTTTAAAGGAGCTATGGGTGGTATTTACCGCTTGACGGAATGGATTACCCGACTGGCAGCTACCAATTTATTATGGGTGTTATGTTCGTCGCCTTTTATGTTCTGCCTCATACTCAAACTACTTGTCATGAATCAGAATTTGGCTAATGAATCTTTACAAATGAACTGGGCAATGGCTATTTTGGCACCGCTTACCTTATTCCCGGCCACATCGGCTATGTTTACCGTTGTTCGCAAATGGGTGATGGGTGACACAGATACCGGTGTGTTTCGTACTTTCTTTAAAGGCTACAAGGAAAACTATAAGCAGAGCCTGATCGGGGGCATCTTTTACACGTTGCTGTTTGTTATCATGTATGTGGATTATACCGTTTATATGACACAACTCAGCAACCTGCAAATCGTAGGCGTTATCATGCTTATTCTTATCATTATTCTGCTCGTGTCTATGTTTAACTTCTTTTCGATGGTAGCTCATTACCATATGTCTATCGGACAAATTATGAAAAATGCGGTTTTACTGACGCTGATTCGACCATTTCGTGTATTTTCCACTATGCTCGGCAGCGCTGTTGTTATATTTATCGGGGTCAAATATCCCGTGCTCTTCTTATTCTTTATCGGCAGTGTTGTTGCCTGGTTTGCTTTCTTTAATTTTTACGGAACATTTCTCAAAATGCAGGATCAGATGGAAAAGATGAAGCAGAAGGATGAGGAGCAAGAAAGCGTTGAGGACAAGAAAAGTGATAACCTCCAAAAATAAAACAGATTTCTCCTAGCATTTACTTTCTGAGTTAGAAGCGCTATAATAAGGTCACATCCTGCGATGCGCGTTACGGTCATTTGTTGTTTTGAACCAATGACAATGTCTAGGGAGATCAATACGGATGAATAGCTGAAAAGCCCTGTCAATTCCTGACAAGGGGACTTCAAAAGTTTGTTCTGCGATCACCCACCTGCTAAAGCAGGTTCAGAAGACGCTATGGTCGAACGGCATCAGCGGGTATTCCGCAACGTAATGAACACACTCTGGTACTGCTTTATGCAGAAACAGGGTGTTTTTTGTATGCAACAATGTTAAACTAAGACATGAGGCACTAAGGTCGCATGCCACAGGTATGATCGGGCTCACTTTTGGTTGTTTATCGTATTTTATAAAGCGCTTGCAGCAAAAGAGGTTCGGTGTGCCGCATGATGGCAACGATTATCGTGAAGGAGGAAATGTCTTGTCGTTGAAGAGGACTCTGGTAGGGATTGTGCGCAGCCAAGAAAGTACAAGCGACCGGGTCAAGGACCCCCAAATGAAGACACGCTATTATAACTTATCGAGAGACAAGGCTTGGGAAGAAGTGACATCGATCTTAAAAAAGATTCCTGGCTATAAGGTACTCCATGAGGTAGCATCCGTAGGTGAGATTACGTTGGAGAAGCGAACGGCGTTCGGCAGAACTGTCGATATTACTGTTTCTATATTATCTGTTTCGCCAGTTCGGAGTGCGGTGGATATTTATTCCGCGTCACGCGGATCGCTGGGGGACTTAGGTGCGAATTATCGTATCATTTTGCAGCTGTTCACGATGATTGACAAGAAGCTGTCCGCTTATAAGGTCGTGCAGTAATTGTACGTGTGAGCAGTGGTGAGACAGACCCATGTCAAAAAAAGCGAGGAAGGCAACCCTTCACTCGCTTTTTTAATATTCTTTCGTGATTTAGACGAGTTTTTTCACCGCTGCAATCGCTTGATCATAGTCAGGGTGCTCGGACATTTCGCTCAAGTATTCCACATAAGCGATTTTGTCATTTTGGTCAATAACAAAAATAGCCCGATGATCCAAATGGAATTCCTTGATGAACACGCCATAAGCTTCACCGAAGGAATGATCCTTGTAGTCGGACAATGTCAAAACGCGGTCAATGCCCGCAGCTCCGCACCAACGAGCTTGTGCAAACGGAAGGTCCACGCTGACAGTCAATACTACGACTTGATCTCCAAGGGAATCGGCTTCTTGGTTAAAACGTCGAGTCTGTGCGTCACACACGCCTGTATCCAAAGAAGGAACTACACTGATCAGTTTGACTTTTCCTGCAAAGTCTTGAAGCGTAGCTGCTTCCAGCAGGTTTTTCTGCAATTTGAAATCAGGTGCCTGATCTCCAATTTTCAATTCAGGACCTAAGAGAGTCAATGGATTGCCTTTAAAAGTAGCAGCTCCTGTACGTTCTTGTGCCATATGTAATAGCCTCCTTGGTTTTTAGATTGGTTATCGTTGCCGAAATCTATTATAATCTTTTATAAAAGACATTGTCCAATTTGAATAAGGTGGAGACACCCCGTGAAGGAAGGATTGCCTTGATTTTTTTACGTTATGAGAACTGGAAAAGTTATTTGCGTTTTTACCCGGTGACCTGTCTGATTTTGCTCATCAATATTGTGATGTTTATTGTGCTTACCGTACAGGGGGGATCGCAGAATAGTTTAACACTGATTCGGTATGGCGCCCTGATTAATGAGGCACCTTTCACTGATCAGCTATGGCGCTATGTGTCAGCTATATTTTTACATGCAGGGTTCGATCATCTTTTGTTTAATTCCTTCGCGATCCTTGTTTTTGCTCCACCGCTGGAGCGCTTGCTGGGCTCCTTGCGCTATGTTTTGCTGTATTTGGTCACAGGTATTGTAGGGAATGTGATGTCCATCGCGCATTACAACATGGTAGCGGAAACGACTGTCTCTGTAGGAGCCTCAGGAGCGATATATGGCATCTATGGTGCATTTCTGTACGTTGCCCTGTTTCAACGCTCATTTATGGATGATGCTTCACGCAAAACACTGTACACGCTGCTCGGATTTGGTATCCTGTTTTCTTTCGCTGTGGCGAACATTAACTGGACCGCTCATTTTGGCGGCTTGCTCAGTGGGTTTTTCCTATATGGATTGATGGTTAGATTAACTGGTCAACGTAAACGTCACTAAAGACAGCTTTATCGTAAGTAGGCAGGGGAATAATGAGGATGATGTTCGATAACATCTTCCTTCGGATGTTGAAAAACAGATTGGAGCGAATATCGGAGTGGAATTACGACAGTTGCAATACTTCATGAAAGTAGCGCAAAAAGAACATGTCACTCAGGCAGCCGAGGAGCTACATGTGGCGCAATCTGCGGTTAGTCGGCAAATTCATCAGCTTGAAGAGGAGTTGGGGGTTAACCTTTTTATGCAAAAAGGCCGCAACTTGCAGCTTACGCCGGTGGGACAGCTATTTTGCAAACGGGTTGAAACGATTATAAAGGACTTGGAACGGGCTGTTTTGGAGGTACATGAGTTTTTGGACCCTGAAAGGGGCGAAATCCGCATCGGTTTTCCACACAGTTTGGGGATTCATCTTATTCCTACGGTGGTGGCTGAGTTCCGTAAGCGGTATCCCAATGTTAAATTCAGATTTAAACAGGGGATGTATCCGAGTTTGATCCGTGATGTGTCCGCAGGTGAGGTGGATTTGGCTTTTGTATCTCCATTTCCGGATCGGCATGATCATGTTGAGGGGGACGTGGTACTGACTGAGGAGTTGTTTGCAGTCCTGCCGCCTAATCATCCTTTGGCTACAGCCAAACATATCACGCTAAGTCAGCTTAAAGGTGAGAAGTTTATCCTGTTCAGAGATGGATATTCACTGCGTCCGATTGTATGGCAGGCTTGTCTGGAGGCTGGTTTTACGCCGGATATCGCTTTTGAAGGTGAGGAGACGGATACAATTCGCGGATTAGTTGCAGCCGGTATGGGGGTCAGTCTTTTGCCTGAAATGGCATTATTTCAGACCAATCCACTTCAGCCAGCAAGAGTGTCGATTGTTGATCCAGAGGTGACGCGAACGATTGGCTTGATTCACCGCAGGGATGACAAGCTTCCGCTCGTTGCCAAATCGTTTCGCACTTTTTTGTTGGACTACTTTGGTCTTCAAGGCAGTGCAGTTGCTCCGAATGGGAGTGCTAAAGCAGATTGAACGCAAGTGAGTGCAGAGTATTAGCATAGATAGAAAAAAAGGTTGTTCCTCTACCATCACATGGCGGAGGAACAACCTTTTTTGCAATACAAGCGATTAGTCGCGACTGTTAAAAATACCAATCAAGCGGATCAGTTCCAGCAAGGAAACGAGAGCGGCGGCCACATAGGTTAATGCAGCTGCATTCAATACTTTAGCGATACCTCGTTCTTCATCACTACGGATAAAGCCTTCAGAAACCATAATTTCACGTGCGCGGTTGGAAGCGTTAAATTCGACCGGCAATGTAATTAATTGAAAAGCAACCGTAGCCGAGAAAAAGATAATACCCAGACCGATCAGGTTCGTAAAGCTGAACAAGAAACCGGCAATCAGCAGAAACGGTGCAATACCGGATGCAAAGTTGACGATCGGAAAGATACGGTGACGCAGTGTCAGCATCGGATAATGCTCTTTATGCTGAATCGCATGACCGACCTCGTGACAAGCCACAGCAACCGCGGAAATGGATTTTTCATAATATACTGGCTCGGACAGGCGTACCACTCGATGTATCGGGTCATAGTGGTCAGATAACGCACCCGGTACCGGTTCAATCGGAATATCATGCAAACCATTACGATCCAGCATGTGCCGGGCGGCATCATAACCTGTCAGCCCATTTTCGTTGGGGACGTCAGACCACTTGTTAAAAGTACCTTTCACACGAAATTGCGCCCATAAGGATAATCCGAACGCAAGAATAATCAATATATACATACCCATCATAAAGCAATCCCTCCATTATTGTTTCATCATACAGCCCGGGAACCTACATCAAAGAGCTATGCTCCAGCAAATACTTCAGAGCTTCGATACAAGCAGCGCTTTGCGGGAGTAGACCCGTAAGTAACTTGCGAGCTTGAACGGGCTTGAGCTGCCCCAGAAGAGGCTGTAGCTCATTGACTTCACGCTCCAGACGCTGCATGTGCATCTCCAGACTCGTCAGCTTGTCTGTGACGTGATCTTCCCCTGCAACCGAGCTCCATTTAATAAGCGTCTGTTTGATTTCCTCGAGGCTATACTTCTCTTGTTTCATTTGGTTAATACGTTCAAGCCTTTTTAAGGTTTCATCATTATAAAGCCGATAATTTTTCAATGATCGTTCTTCAGGTGTGATCAAACCGAGCTTTGTGTAATAATCAATGGTTCGTTCGCTGACACCAGCCGCCTTGGCTAGTTCACCAATTCGATACAGCTTCATATCCCCATCTATCCTCACCTCACGCTCTTCATTCAACCTTCAAAATTTCGATCTGCAAATCAAGTGCTTAATAAGAATATTTTACATGATTCTCAACCATACAGTCAAACGTTATACTTTTTCAGGACTGAAACAAGCTACTTTTATAGTTAGTAAATGTGACATGAGAAGTTCTATTGCTTGTTTTTTTAACATGGTAAAAAAAATCTTGTCAACTTTCATGTGTTCTGCTTATAATGACAATAAGAATTTCACGAAATGTAAAGAAACATAACATTCAAGGGAGTGGGCTTCATGAGAAAAAAGTGGTTAGTTGCATTATTGGCCATGGTGACGGTACTGGCTTTTCCGGTAGGTGCATTCGCTGCTGACGGTCCGACAAATGTGCAGCTTCAAGCAGGCTTAAATACGGCATTTACCTTCTTGGCATTTATACTCGTGTTCTTCATGCAAGCGGGATTTGCGTTGCTGGAGGCTGGTTCTACACGAATGAAGAATGCGGGGCATGTCGCTGGTAAAACGATTCTTACTACGGGAGTTGCGGCCTTGTCCTTCTGGGCACTTGGATTTGGACTCGGCTTTGGCAACGATGGCGGCAACGGATTTATGGGATTGACGGGTTTCTTTATGAGTGGTATTGATGCTGCAGCATCATTTGATTCTCTCTCCGCTCTGGATGTTCCAATCACCATTATGTTTTTATTCCATTTCGCTTTTGCTGCGGTTTCTCTTTCCATCGCATGTGGAGGAATGGCAGAGCGTGCAAAATTAAGTGTATACATTATTTTCGGTATTTTGTTCTCCATCGTGATTTATCCGGTTGTAGCTCACTGGGTATGGGGCGGTGGCTGGCTTGGTAAACTGGGTATGCAGGATTATGCCGGTTCGACAGTAGTTCATCTGACGGGCGCTACGGCGGCACTTGTCGCTACGCTGCTACTCAAACCGCGTCTGGGCAAATTTAATAAGGATGGCAAGCCGAACATTATTCCTGGCCACAATCAGGTGTATTCGATTCTGGGCGTTATTATTCTTTGGTTTGGCTGGTTTGGATTTAACCCGGGTAGTGCAGTATCGGCTATGAATGACGGATTTTTCGGATATGTGGCGTTGACTACCAATATTGCAGCTGCGGCAGGCGGGGTTTTTGCTTTGCTCGTATCCTGGATGGTATACGGAAAAGCAGATATTCCTTCGATGCTGAATGGTGTACTGGCGGCGTTGGTTGCCATTACCGGTTCTTGTGCTTTTGTAGCTCCTTGGGCAGCTCTGGTCATCGGTGCCGTAGCAGGGATTGTCACCTTCTTCACAGCACAATGGTTTGAGCGTGCAAGAGTAGATGATCCGGTGTATGCTTTTTCTGTGCATGGTATTGCAGGGATGTGGGGTGCGGTATCGACAGGATTGTTCGCTACTCCTGAGCTTGTAAAAGTAACAGGTGTAGGTCAAGCGGGGCTGTTTTATGGCGGCGGATTTACACAATTAGGAGTACAGCTGCTTGGACTGGTTGGTACCTTTGCCTTTGTGTTCGTCATTTCCTTCATTATTCTGGGTGCAATGAAAGCAATGATGGGCATTCGCGTTACAGAAGAGGAAGAAACCATGGGGCTGGATATCAGTGAACACGGTACGTACGGCTATCCAGAACAAATGAAGTTGGTTGCAGAGGCTGAAAAGCGTTCTGGTATTGTAAACTAAGTTGTAGAATATAAAGAGCCAGTATGGAGAGCGGAGGAGATGGTAGTATGGAACTGCAAAATATGGCCCCTTGGGTGAGTTCCGCCGAAGCGATTGACCAAGCAGACACGCCTGAATCGCTGAGGCAGGCCAGGGTCGATTCTCAAAAATGGCTGCTGGCTTCCCAAGCCTCCGCTCCGTTATCAGACTGGTTACAAACGGCGAATGAAATGCATGACCGTATCGCGGCCAGAGCTGTACAAGTGTGCGAAAAAGGGATGGTTGAGGATGGCTTCGGCCCCCCTCCCGTCCCTTACGCATTTATAGCCTTCGGAAGCATGGGGCGCTCGGAATCGACGCTATGGAGTGACCAGGATAACGGTATGATTATCAGTGATATGGTATCCGCGGACAAAGAATTGTATTTTAGCGAATTGGGTCGCAGAGTATCCGCGATTCTGGAGAATTTGGGCTACCCCAAATGTGAGGGGAAAGTGATGTGTTCGGAGCCGTTGTGGCGTCGTACATTGTCTGAATGGCAGGAGCAGCTAACGAAATGGTCGGATGATTTTGCCTGGGAGCCGATCCGTTATCTGATCATCTCGTCTGATATGAGGCATATCGCTGGAGATGAACAGTTGTCATGCGAATGGAAACGTAGCTTTTATGGGCTGTTCCGAAAACATCCCGATTTGCCTATAGCGGTACTCAGGAACACGGTCAGGCATAAAGCGACACTTAATATTTTGGGTCAGATCGTCACCGAACGCTTTGGGGAGCACGCGGGCGATTTTGATGTGAAATACGGGCTGTATATTCCACTGGTAAATGCAGTACGCTTTCTGGCGTTGCAGCACGGAGTAGAGGAAACCTCTACGCTGAAAAGACTGAGACGCCTGGCGCAATTGGAGGCCGCACCGCTGCCTTTGCTGGACGCTTGTGAGCGGGCCTTTCGGATTGCACTTCAGCTTCGAACGGCAACTCCGGTGCAGGAAAAGGATGGATTGCTGATCAGCAACGGCTACCTGGCCGTCAAGCCGCTGAAGCAAGGCAAGGGCTGGCACGAGCTGCGTGAGGCTCTTTCGACGGTGCGACGGCTCCATCGTGCGCTGCAAAGACAGTTGCGATTTATGGAAGGGAGAAGGCCATGAAGGAACCAGCGCAGGGAGGCGGCTTTTGGAGCGCTCTCCGTAGAGGAGGAGTACCGTCTGCCATCGCTTCAGTAATGGGGGCTCCTACGGCTCAGCAGATGGCGTTTATTCGCTCCTTAACCCGGGAGCAGCGGCGCTCTGAAGTTTTGCGGACCCCGCTGGAGCGTTTGGAGACGGTTGTTTTTGATCTGGAGACGACGGGATTTTCTGCGCAGCATGGTGATGAGATTTTATCGTTTGGAGCGATTCGGGTTGTCGGGGATACAATTATGGAAAAAGAGCAGTTTTATACGCTTGTCAATCCACGTACAGTGATTCCTGAGCATATTACCGAGCTAACCGGGATTACCCGGGAAATGACGGATGAGGCTCCACCGCTTATGAATGGGCTGCATGATTTTATGTCCTTTGTAGGTGGGCGTGTACTTGTAGCGCATGCCAGCGCTCATGACAAGGCTTTTTTGAATGCTGCTTTATGGAAAACATCTAAAGTTCAGCTGACTCACCGAGTTCTCGATACGATGATGCTTGCCAAGTGGCTTGAGCCGCAACAGCACCAAACGTATAGCCTGGATGAATTGCTGACCTATCAAAGCATTCCGATTGAGGGGCGGCATCATGCGTTAGAGGATGCAAAAATGACAGCTAAGCTGTGGGTGGCGTATGTACAGGAAATGCTAGAGCGTAATGTGACTAACTTGGCAGATGTTTATGCACATTTAAGTCATGCCTGATCTCGTGTACGTCGCTAGCGCTCAGGTTGCACAAAAACAGCAAGTCCGCGACTGTTCGTGGGTTTGCTGTTTTTTTTGTGCACATATGCAGATGGGGAAGGTTAGAGTTGGGAGCAGACTGGGTATCCTATGGAGAAGTTCAAGGTAAGTTTAATGAAAGTCAGGTGATTGGATTGTGAAAAGGCTTGATTGTATGAGATTAGGGATAGCTATGCTGGTTGTGGGAGCGACTGCATGGGGAGTTATTGCAAACGTGGCTTATGCAACAAGTCTGCCCATTAAAAATGTACTTTCCCAGGAGGGATATAAGGATGGGGAAATCAAAAAGCTAAAACCTGGTCAACGGCTTCCAACTATGATTTTAAAGGGTTTAAACGGTAACTCCTACGATGTGGGGGCTACACGCAACAAACCGCTGGTTATTAGCTTTTGGGCTTCATGGTGTGATCCGTGCCGTGTGGAAGCGCCTATGCTAAATGAGTTGTATCGCAAGTACAAACAAGATGTAGATGTATATGGGATCAATGTAACTCGCTATGATCGACTGGAGGATGTGCAGAAATTTTCCCGCGCTTTGGGCCTGCAATTTCCGATTTTGCTTGATGAGCAAGGGGCATTATTTGAACGGTTTGGGGGAGCAGCGTTTCCGACTCATGTATTGGTTGATCATCATGGACAGGTGCACGAAATTATCATCGGCATGCTGAGTGAGCAGGAATTGGATCGTAAAATACAGATGCTTCAAAAAAAGAAGGTGTCTTTGAGGTCCCGATAGGTCCTAAAGACACCTTTTAGAAGCATTCCTTCGTCTGATTAGGATTAGTGGTTAATTAATCCCTGGTGAGTAAGGTCTGCCTGCTCGTTTTTGGGAATCGGTGCTTCCAGCAACGCATAACGGAAGCTGTCCAGGAGAGCTTCCCAACTGGCTTCAATTACATTTTCGGATACACCTACGTTACTCCAGACGTCTTCGTAATTTTTGGATTCTATGAGTACTCGTACTTTGGCGGTGGTGGCATCTTTTTCGTCGAGCACACGCACCTTGTAATCAGCCAGATGCATGTCCCGCAAGGCAGGGAAATATTGGGAAAGGGCCTTGCGAAGTGCATTATCGAGTGCATTGACAGGACCATTTCCTTCAGCAGCGGTATAAACACTCGTCCCTGCGACATTTAGCTTCAAGAACGCCTCGGATACGACCGGTCTGCCTGCTGTTTTTTCTACCAGCACCTTGAAGGACTCGAACGAAAACATTTCCTTCACTTGACCGCCTGCTTCCCGAATGAGCAATTCCAGTGAAGCATCGGCCCCTTCAAACTGGTAGCCCTGATGCTCCAGCTCCTTGATGCGGCTAATGACGCCACGCGCTTCATCACTGGACGGATCAAGGGTGATGCCTAGCTCCTGCGCCTTGGACACAACATTGCTTTGTCCAGCCAATTCGGAGACCAGTACCCGCTGTTTGTTGCCCACCAGCTCAGGAACGATGTGCTCGTAAGTTCGCGAATCGCGCAAAATAGCTGACACATGGATGCCGCCCTTATGGGCAAAGGCTGCATTGCCGACATAAGGCTGGTTCACAGGCATATTGACGTTGGCCACCTCGCTTACAAAGCGGGCTGTATTGTAGAGCTGCTTCAGCTTGTCATCACCCAGACAATCGTAGCCGAGCTTGAGTTGCAAATTTGGAATAACGGAGCATAGGTTGGCATTACCACATCTCTCGCCATATCCGTTAAGAGTGCCTTGAACCTGTCTTGCGCCTGCCTGAACTGCGCTAAGCGTGTTGGCTACTGCCAATTCACAGTCATTGTGTGTATGAATACCCAATTGAGATCTTGTCAATTGACTATGCAACGTAGTGACAATTTCCTGTACTTCATGCGGCATGGTGCCACCGTTTGTATCGCACATCACGAGCCAGTCCGCGCCTGCTTCTTCTGCTTTTTTCAAAACGGCGAGTGCGTATTCCGGGTTGTTTTTATAGCCGTCAAAAAAATGCTCGGCATCAAAAATAACCTCCATGCCTCCTTGCTTTAAAAAGGCAATGGAATCATAAATCATGGACAAATTTTCCTCCAATGTCGTCTGCAAAGCGGTGTCTACATGGAAGTCCCATGATTTACCTACCAGCGTAGCAGCCTGGGCGCCGGATTCCAGAATCCGCTGCAGATTGACATCCTGTGCTGCGATGCTATTCTTGCGGCGCGTGCTGCCGAAGGCGACAATTTTGGCCTGAAGTCCCAGCTCTTGAACCCGTTTGAAAAATTCGATATCCTTGCTGTTGCTCCCGGGAATCCCGCCTTCAATATAATGAACACCGAGATCATCAAGTTTTTTGGCGATTTTCAATTTGTCGTCAGCAGACAAGCTAATTCCTTCTCCTTGAGTACCGTCTCGCAGCGTTGTATCAAAGATAGAAATAGCGGTGGACATGAGGGACTCCTCCTTTGCGGATTGCTCAGATTTTAATGAAACTTTGCTTTTTAAGCCGATTTGTTTAGTTGTTTAACGCTTAAAAACAGGAAAGCGTCAGCCTGCCTTGTTCGTATGATACTCGATTATATCAACTAATGACTGCAAATGTAATATATAATTATCATTTTATGGCCGGAAAGTCTTTATTCTCATGTAAAATCTCATGTAAAATAGAAGGAGAATCCGGATCTAAATTTAAACCAAGAGACATATTCCCGTAAGAACGGGTGAATTTACAGGTAAAAGAAGGGTTGAGCGTGAAAGATGTCAGTGCTTATTATCCGGTCGATGGGCGAGTTATTTTGCATGTGGATATGAATGCATTTTATTGTTCCGTTCATGCAGCGGAGGAACCGGAGAAATATAAGGGGTTGCCTACCGCCGTAGCTGGCAGTAGTGAGCTGCGCAGAGGTGTAATTGTAACCTGTTCCTACGAAGCCCGACGCTTGGGTATTTCAACAGGGATGGTTGTTCAGCAGGCGCGCCGGATTTGTCCACAGCTCATCGTAATACAGCCTGATTTTCACTTGTACCGTCGTTATTCCAAAGCGTTTATGAGCATTGCTTATTCGTATACGCCTATGCTGGAGGCCACTTCGATTGATGAATGTTATCTGGACATTACAGGTTCCAGGCAGTTTGGAACACCTCTGGAAATTGCAGAGGAAATCCAGCGCAGAGTCAATGATGAGCTTGGCTTGCCCTGCTCAATCGGAGTGGCGCCCAACAAGCTGTTAGCGAAAATGGCCTCTGATTTAAAAAAGCCGCGTGGAATATCGGTTTTGCGTCTGCGTGATGTGCCCGGCATTTTGTGGAAGCTACCTTGCAGTCAATTGTTTGGTGTGGGTCGCAAAACGGCAGACAAACTCCTGCAAATGAACATTCGCACGATCGGGCAACTGGCCAAGGCGGATGAACAAATGTTAATTGGTGCATTTGGCGTGACAGGATCGTGGCTCAAATTGGCGGCTAACGGGATTAATCATTCTCCAGTCAGCACGGAACGGGAACCTAACAAGTCCATCGGTCATACGACTACTTTGCCTATGGATGTGGTGAAGCTGGAAGAGGCTCAGCGGGTACTTCTTAACATTAGCGACCAGGTAGCCCGGAGGCTTCGACGACACGGTATGCTGGCAGGAGGTATTCAGCTGACGATTCGGACGCCAGATATGAAAACTTTTACGCGTTCTCAGATTAGAAGTACTCCTACGGAAAGTGCTGAAGACATATATAAGGAAGCTTGTGCGCTGTATCGTCGTCATTGGGGAGAGGACAAGCATGTGCGTTTGCTGGGAATTACGCTGCAGCAGCTCATTCCGAAGGAGGAAGCGGCCGTTCAGCTGGATCTTTTCGAATACCAAGATCAGCCGAAGAAAGAAAGTCTATTGAAGACGATGGATGCGCTGCGCGACAAATTTGGTGAAAATGCAATTTTGACTGCCGGGATGCTGGGAGATGATCCTTCAGTGCTTCTTCGCAATTCCAAACTGCGTGGAACTTCACTGCAAAAAGACAATCTTCCGTCCCCTGAGTGAATTTTTTGGTGAATTTATGCAGAACAGCAGAAGGTTATACTATAAGTGTTTTTTACATCAAGGATAAATGAAAATAATTTGTAATAATTTTTCGTTTGTATTAATATGTGAATAGAATGCAAAAGCTGGTTTGTTTGATTGTATAGGAGGAAGAGAATAGTTATGGCTAAATACACTTGGGTAGAAAAAGATACATGCATTGCTTGTGGAGCTTGTGGCGCTACAGCACCAGACATTTATGATTATGATGATGAAGGTTTGGCTGAAGTCATCTTTGAGGGAGATGCAAACCAAGGCATCAAGGCGATCTCAGAAGACCTGTATGATGATATGCAGGATGCTTGTGATGGTTGCCCTACAGATTCTATCAAAGTTGCGGACGAGCCGTTCAACAAAGAAGGTTAAGTGTAGGCTTCTTGGATGGACACAGCATCGACAGCTTCCTTCGCCGTATAACGGTGAAGGTATGCTGTCGATGCTGTTTTTTTTATGCTGTCCATCTGGCCCACTTCGACCGATATACATAATAGGAAGTATGCAAGATTACACGATCAGGAGGATCCGATGGACCATTCGCCTCATCTTAAATCGTATGTAAAAAAGCATCCTGATAATAAAATGGCCTGGTATTTACTCGGTAAGGAGTATGAGAGCAGCGGTCAGGAGGGCAAAGCAAATTATTGCTTCAATCGCGCGGGGGAAGTGTTTGAAGCCTTCGAGCATAAACAGATTCCGGCAGACGTATGGATGGAATATCAGGATAAACTGGTTCAGATGTCCAAGGAGAAGGAGCGACGAACAGCCCGAGCACGCCATCTGCTAACTGCCCTCATGGTACTCTTGCTCATATGGGTGCCCTCAGCCAATGCGCCGAAGCATTCAAATGAGAACGCATCCGTGTCACCCGGAACCGAGCGCACAGCAGTCGATAACGTGAAAGCTGCAGAAATACCGGATGTTGATCCAAAGGAGACAGCTCAGCTCGGTGGGACTAATGCTGGTGGCGTGTTTACGGCTCAAGGTCGAAAAGGGAGCGGAGCTGAAACGGCGCTTGCTGATATGCTGACAAAGACGGATCGCCTGCCCTCCAAAACCACCGTGCTGGGCATGGAGCAAAGCGGCTCATGGTTACTTTGGAGAGATGGAATGCAGCCATTACTCAGTGTGCAAAACAGAGGGAATGGTGGATTAGCTGTTCAGTCTTATGACGCTGCTGCGTGTGCTTGCAAGCCGTCGGACAGGGAGAATCTTCGCAAAGCAGGTCTGGAATGGGCTGCTGGCCAGGAGGAACTGGCTGTGCTGAATAGCTCCATGCGTGCTTTTCGTTCGCAGCATCAACGTCTTCCCCGGAGCCTTGATGAGCTGACCCGAAATTTTCCTGATAACATGATGTACGGTACGACAGAGGAGATGAAGAAGGCTTTTATCAACAGGCTGGCTCGTCGGCTGAAAGCAGTCCTTTACTGGCATCGTCGCTGCATGGACGGCCTTTTCTGGGGCAGCCGCTGCGAATTGTGGTAGACAAATCCAGGCACAGGCTCGGACTGTTGAGTGGCAATGTGCTCATCCGGAATTATTCAGTGGGATTGGGTGGAGAAAAAACGCCGGAAGGGAAATTTGTTCCGGAATTATTCAGTGGGATTGGGTGGAGAAAAAACGCCGGAAGGGAAATTTGTAATTACCGATAAAGTAGTGAATCCAAACGGTAAATCCAATGGTGAGTTCGGTAGCCGTGGAATGCAGCTGTCTGCAACGAATTATGCCATCCATGGCACCAACGAGCCAGACAGCATCGGGAAAAATGAGTCGTTGGGCTGCGTCCGCATGGGCAAGAGGGATGTGGAGGAATTGTTTGCTCTTGTGCCTTCAGGTACGGAGGTAGTCATTGGTACTGGGGGATTGCCTGATCAAGTGCTTGTGCCTGATTCCCGATTTACGAGCGAGTCGAAGCACGATCAGACGAATCCCCGCAAAACCTACCACTGGCTGAATTAACCTTTTCGATGCAAGAGCTACTTGTTGTTTAACGGGTTCCCGCTTGTGCTAAAACAATGACCAGGACGATCACAACGATGAGGAGAACAAAGCTGACGGCGGTCCATACAATCGCCTTCTTGTTCACCTCGTCCTTTTTCTTTTGCAGACTGGGCGGCTTGCGCTTGGTCTTCATATCAGCAATCCCTCTTTTCTGACGGGCTAAAACCCTGTCTTACTATGTCCATTGTAAATGGTTTGATTATACATTTTCAATGACATCTCTATGACAACTGAATGGTTCTGCTGCCATACCTCGCAAATTACTTTCTTTTTGGTATGGAAAAAGCTAAACTATTTTGTAAAGATGTTTTTTTAGGAATGTGCAAGGGCATAGAACGGAGTGGATGATAACGTGTTGTATCGAAGGATTGCAAAACCTGTTTTTTTCAAAATGAGTCCGGAAACGGCCCATCATGTAGTCATTGGTGGCTTAAAGTACGCGGGGGCGCTTCCCGGCGGAGCAGCAACGCTGCGAGGCATGTACGGAGTCAAGGAAACGGAGGACCTTGCCGTTGATCTGTTCGGCCTTCATTTTCCCAACCCGATTGGACTGGCTGCGGGATTGGATAAAAATGCGGAAGCGGTTGCCGGCTTTTCCTCGATTGGGTTTGGATTTATGGAAGTAGGTACGGTGACACCTGTCGGACAGCCCGGAAATGATCGGCCCCGTTTGTTCCGGTTGCCTCCCGATGAGGCATTGGTCAATCGGATGGGCTTTAACAATCTGGGAGCGGAGAGTATGGCCGAACGATTGGCTGCACTCAAACATCGGCCCGTTCCGGTCGCTGTTAATATTGGCAAAAACAAAACCACGCCCAATGAGGATGCGCATAAGGATTATGAAAAGTGTATATCCGCGCTATATCCGTATGCGGCCTTCTTTGTAGTGAATATTAGCTCCCCGAATACACCGGATTTGCGTAAGCTCCAGCATGGCAGTGAACTGAAATCATTGCTGGAAGCGGTTCGGGCAGAGATGGGCGTGCAGGCGGCCAAGTATGGCGAAACCAAGTCTGTGCTGGTTAAAATAGCGCCAGACGTATCAGATGAGGAACTGGAATATATGACGGATGCGATTGCTGCCAGTGGAGTGGACGGTATTATTGCGACCAATACAACAATATCCAGGGCTGGTCTGACACACCGAAATGCGAGCGAAACGGGAGGACTGAGCGGCAAGCCGCTGCGTGACCGTTCTACAGAGGTTATCGGGCGGGTATACCGCCAGACGGAGGGGAAGCTGCCTATTATCGGATCGGGCGGTATTTTCACCAGCCGTGATGCCTATGACAAAATTAAAGCAGGCGCGAGCCTGATTGAAATTTATACAGCATTGATCTACGAGGGACCGGAAGTCAACCGGGCTTTACACGCCGGTCTGCGTGAACTGCTTCGAAAGGACGGCTTTAGACGCATAACCGAGGCTGTTGGTGCAGATCACAGATAAAAAATGTGGTGTCGGAAGAGACAGGAGGTACGGGGATGGACGGAAGAGACTGGGGAACATTTTTGCTGCCATACGATCAGGCGGTGGAGGAGCTTAAGGTCAAGTTCAAAACAATGCGTGCGGAGCTGAAGAAGCGCGAGGAATACGCTCCTATCGAATTCGTAACCGGACGGGTTAAAAAAATATCAAGCATCCTCGATAAAGCGAAAAGATTGCAGGTTTCTCCTGATCAGCTGGAGACGGGAATCGAGGATATTGCGGGCATCCGTATTATGTGTCAATTCGTTGAGGATATTCGGCGGGTAGCCGAGTACATTCGAGGGCGCAAGGATTTGACTGTTCTATATGAAAAGGACTATATCACCAACTATAAAGATAGTGGCTATCGCAGCTTTCATATGATTGTGGAATATCCGGTGCAAACGGCGCTGGGATTGAAAATTGTGCTGGCGGAAATTCAGATCCGTACATTGGCTATGAATTTCTGGGCCACCATCGAGCACTCACTCAGCTATAAGTATCGTGAAAGCTTGCCGGATGAAATGCGGGCACGGTTGAAAAAGGCCGCTGAAGCAGCCTTTGTATTGGATAATGAGATGTCTTCCATTCGCCTTGAAATATTAGAAGCACAGAAAAAATTTGAGGATGAAGCAAATATCGTTTCCAAAGTGCTGACAGGTATGCATCGCTTGTATTTTTACCATAAGATTAGCGAAACGATTGATGCACAGCGCAGGTTTAATGAGCTGTGGGAGCAACACGATATGGAAGGAATCAAGCAGCTTCACGATGAAGTCAAGCAGATGCTGGAATCCTCAACCAAGGAAGAAGACAGGGATGAACAATGAATGGTGAACCTTTCCTATGAACCGTTGTACGTGACATACTTGGTATACTTCAATCGGGATCGGGATTATTTTGAATGTCATGAGGTACTGGAAGAGCTGTGGCTTAAGCTGGACCGTGACCCTGTATATAAAGGTTTACTGCAAATAGCTGTTGGGCTGTTTCATTTTCGCAATGGGAACTATCGTGGTGGGCATATGATGCTGGACAGTGCGGTACACAGGCTGGAACATGCTCCACCGCAGGCGCTGGGCATTAATATGGCGAAGCTGGTGGACGAAGCACGTGTTTGTGCCCGTCAGCTAGCCGAATTTGTTGCCGCTGTCAAGGAAGACCTTCAACATCGGCCACCAGTTTATAGGGATCTGACGATTGAAATCGTCGAGACCGCGTTACGGCAGGCCGTAGAGAATGCATCGGCGCTCATTCCCGCCAATATCCCGCAGCAGCGAAGCCCGCAGCGTGGGGAAAAGCATAAGCAGCGTCAGCAGGCGCTGGAAGCTTCAATCAGGCGCAGACTGGGCGCTGACGACTCCTGCATAGCCTCGCCCGAAACGAAGGACGCGACGTAATTCGAAGCGCATCATAAAAAGCAAGCAGCCCGATCCATTTTGAGGGGATCGGGCTACTTTATCGTTCCAGAATATGCGAACGTCCTCTAGGAGGTCACGTTCTTTTTATATTTTTCAAAAAAAGTTTTGAAATCATCTAATGTAAAGCCGTTGTCGGAAGGGTTTTCCTTCAAGCCGCCGACCATGCGATCTTTTTCAACGCCTTTTTCATAATAAACGAGCGTTGGGGTATATTCAATGTTGTACTTGTCCCAGCCGTCTTCATACTCACGCAGATTAAACTCGTGCATCGTAATGTTCTCCTGCTTGCTCAAAGGCATCAGTTGGGGAGTAGTGGCGCGGCAATGAACACAGTCGGAGGCAAAATGATATACGAAAAAGCTTTCTTTATTATCAATTTTGCTTTGCAGATCTTCTGGCTTAATAATCTGCTGATAGTTCGGATCATTCAGCAGTTCTTGAGTGGCTGGCTTTAAAGAAGCTGTGGGCACGCCATACAGCTCGTTTTTAGAACCTGAATTTAAAGCAAGCAGCACTCCAATCAAAATGGCCAGCACAACAAAAAAGCCGATGACAGGTATAAGCTTTTTTTTGTTGGATTTTTGGGCGTTCAATATAATCTCTCCTATCAAAATTCAAATTATGTAGCTAAGAATCTCATTATTATACAACATTACAGCGTGTAGTGAAAGTTTGTAAAACACAGAAATATTGCGGCATAACGGATTGATTATGGTACAATAAATTTTATTTTAACAGGACAGGATGATTACGATTATGGGTGTACAGCTTCCTACAGCATTTGTGAAGCGCATGGAGCAACTGCTCGGTGACGAATTTGAAGCTTTTATGGCTGCTTATGAGCATACGCCACATGCGGGAATACGAGTCAATACATTAAAAATTCCGGTGGAGGCGTTTAAGGCGATTTCGCCATTTGAGCTGCGTCCGATACCGTGGTGTAGTACAGGTTTTTACATTCCGCACGGTACGAAGCCCGGGTTGCATCCTTACTACCATGCGGGGCTGTATTATGTGCAGGAACCCAGTGCAATGTCTCCGGTAGAGCTGCTAAATGTAGCTGTGGATGAGACTGTATTGGACCTGTGCGCTGCACCGGGGGGGAAATCGACTCAAATAGCCGCCAAGCTGCAAGGAAGCGGTGTATTGGTAACGAATGATATTAGCGCGGAACGAACCAAAGCGTTGGCTAAAAATGTGGAATTATACGGTGTGCGTAATGCCGTGGTATTGAATGAAAGCCCGGACCGGATCGCCGAGGCCTTTCCTCATTTTTTTGACAAGATTTTAATTGATGCGCCTTGCTCGGGAGAAGGCATGTTCCGCAAGGATGAGGACATGGCGAAGCAATGGGAAACGCACTCTGTGGAAAAATGTGTGGTCATGCAACGAGACATTTTGCGCGTAGCGGCTTCGATGTTGAGCGACGGGGGAAGGATTGTTTATTCGACCTGTACCTTTGCACCGGAGGAAAATGAGGGGATGATTGCAGAGTTTCTGGCGGCTCACCCTGATTTTGAGGTTATTCCTGTTCCTTCAGGAGCAGGCTTTGCACCAGGACATCCGGAATGGGTGAGTGAAACGGTTGCGTCAGCCCACCCTGAGCTGCGTGGGACGGCACGCCTCTGGCCGCATCTTGTAGAGGGCGAGGGGCATTTTATCGCTGTATTGCAGCATCAGGGCAGTCGTGCCGCTGTGGCAGAAAAGGCTTTGAATATGGATGCAGAACGGCCACGTAGGGAACAGCATTTGTCTGTCGAGGAATCGCTGACTCGAAACGTACAGAGCAGGTATGCCAGTGGAGAAGCTAAACGAAATAAAAAAGGAATGGATGGGAAGCCAGGTAAAGGAGCGTCCGGACGCGGCTTTGAGGGTAGCAAGTCCCGTTCTGGCAAAGAGGCTGTAAAGGCTGCGCGCACATCACATGATGTAATGGAGTCCTATCACCAGTTTGTACAAGAGCAGCTTGAGATATCGTTTGCAGGCTACACGGTCGTCTATGGAGATCGCATCTATCAGTCGCCGCTGGCCTCACATCGTCTGAACGGCCTTAAAGTAGTGCGTCCAGGCTGGTTTATAGGAACTGACAAGAATGGTCGATTTGTCCCTTCACACCCGCTCGCGGTAGCTTTGCGTCCGTCTGAGGCGGTTAGAAGCATAAACCTCTCCAGTTCAGATGCTGAAGCGATCCGTTATTTGAAGGGTGAAACCTTATCCATCCCGGTTCAGCGAATCACATTGAAGAACGACGCACAGCCCAAAGGCTACGTTCTCATATGTATTGATGGATATACAGCCGGATGGGGAAAGTGGCAGGACGGTATGCTCAAAAATGAATATCCAACAGGCTGGAGATGAGTGAAAAGGGCAGACAAACGCAGCGTTTGGACAAAGTTTTAACCCATATGGGATATGGTTCGCGCAGTGATATCAAGAGACAGGTGAAGCAAGGGATCATTACGGTGAACGGTCGAACCATCAAGGATAGCGGCTTGCAGGTTCATCCGTACAACGATCAGATCGAAGTGAACGGGGAACGTGTTGTTTTTCGGGAGTATATTTATATTATGTTGCACAAGCCGCCTGGTGTAATTTCTGCAACCGAGGATACGCGTGAACGGACGGTGCTGGATTTGCTGAGTGCGGAGGAACGACATTTTGAGCCTTTTCCAGTAGGGCGATTGGATAAAGATACAGAAGGGCTCTTGTTGTTGACCAACGACGGCAAGCTGGCGCATGAACTACTGTCTCCACGACGTCATGTCCCCAAAACGTATGAAGCTACCGTATCGGGTCATGTCACGGAAGAGGATATTCATCAGTTTGCTGCTGGAGTGGAGCTGGATGACGGCTATGTTACCCTTCCCGCTCAGCTCACCATTCTTCGGCATGAACATCTGCAGCAGGCGGATAAAGAAGTCATTTCCTATATTTCGCTTGTGATCCATGAAGGGAAATTTCATCAGGTGAAGCGTATGTTCGAGGCGGTTGGTAAAAAGGTGACCTATCTTAAAAGAACGGCCATGGGCCCGTTAACGCTGGACGAACAGCTGCCGCTGGGCAGCTATCGTGAGCTGACCCACGAGGAGCTGGCATGGATCGGGCGGGATTTGGCATCTGCAACCTCGGAGACTTCATGAGAGACTTCATGAGGATATGCAATAAAATGACGCACAGGCTCATATTAGAGTTCACTGTGCGTCGTTTTATATCGTATAGATACGGATGACGGCTACAAATTATTGTGCCTTTGCTGTTCGGCTTTTTTTCACTTCTGTTGCTTTATAAGCTGTAACCTTGTTTTTACCTGTCGTTTTGGATATGTACATCGCCTGATCCGCCTGCTTGACCAGTTCATCCGGGTCCATTTCCTTTTTGACTGTACTATGGCCGACACTGATGGTCACGATGCTTTCCTCGGCGACCCGCTTGCGAATGCGTTCTGCGACATGTTCGACCTTGGCTCGTC
>NZ_JH601050.1:652984-718251 GCF_000245715.1 Paenibacillus sp. Aloe-11
CCCCCGCCGCCGTAACGCCCGGTCAGTCCGATTTCATCCAGCTCATCCTCCATAATCTGCGCGACCTGCTTCAGCACTTCATCCGCGCGGGCGTGACCCTGTGTATCATTCAGTTTTTTGAAATTGTCGATATCGCAAAAAATGACCGATACGCGTATTCCCTGCTCCATGTATCGTCGCAGTCGTCCCGAAAAGTATTTGCGGTTGTACAGACCCGTCAGACCATCTGTGATGGAAGAACGGTAAATCCTTTGAAGCAGCTCCACAATCCGTTCAAACAGAATGATAAACAACGTGGTGTAATACAGCAGCGGCAAAAACGACATCCACAGAACTGTATTTTCCGTGCCTTCCTCTACAGGGATATCACTTCCCAGCCACAGGCAGCCGAGCCAGAGCAAATACAGAAGCAAGCCGACTGTAAATTTCCTGGGCTGGCCGATTCTCGGGGTGATGAACACCATACTCAGTATAAGCACCAATACTCGATAAAACAGAGTAAATTCCACCAGCTTTGCTGCGCTGATCCAAGCGGGCAGCAGGCTGAAAGTCCAGGCAAGAACCGGCAATATCAATAACGCGCCCAGTAGCAGCAGAGTCCATGTTTCCGCACGTTTTAGCTTTCGGTAGAGTTGAAATACGGCGGTATTGATGAGCATGAAGGCAAACGCCTCCAGCGTGTTTTTCCACACGATTCCGTGCAGCAGCATCTTGCCTCCACTCGCCGAATAGAGATTCATGGCTTCATATGTCATAATAAAAATAGCGGCAACGGAAAAAAGAATATAGGCTTTTTTTCGTTGTCTGCTATATATGATCACGCACATAAGCGCCATCATGAGTATAATATACAAACCGCAGGCTGCAGTTACGGCCCCGGCTAAAGATGGGAAACCCCATGTTCCCATTAAGGACAACAACGTCAACGTCACCGACTCCATCTGTCTTGATAGTAAATCTATTGAACGGGCGATATCGTTCCGATACAATAGACAGGATTGATCCCAATTAAAATGTTATAATTTTCTTTTGTACTTAATATTTATTCTCAATATATCATCTTTCAGAAAATCCGGAAACCTATACATACAACCTGTGTTCCGGTCAGTACAATGGCTTGAAAGGGGAAGCACGTCATGAAATTGCTACAGGCTCTCTTTTTCCCACCCGAGCAACCGGGCGGCGTTTCATCTATGATTCCATATTTGCAAGAGCGATTTGCTTCTCCCCGTTGGGAGATGGAGCTATTTTCTATCCCTAAACGGATTCGTAACAAGGGTAGGGATGAAGTAAACTTCGAAACCTTTGACTGGACGCAGTATGGACAGTATCCAGTTGTACAAAAATATATCCAGACGTACCGTGACTATTTGTGGTGGACCCGGCTTCGCATTCAGAAGCCCTATGATCTTATTCATGCTCATCATCCTATTGCCGGGATCGCCATGAAAAATGTTTTTCCTGACATCCCGCTTGTGCAGACGATCCACTCTTCTTATGAGAAGGAGCTCATTCTAAACGGTAAAATAGAGGAACACGGGCCTGAACATCAATTTCTGATATCGCTCTATCGAGAAATGGAGTATAAGGCAGACCGCCTGATTGCGGTATCTCGTTCTTTCAAGCATTATTTAGCGCCGTATGTACAGAATCCGGAAGATATTGTGGTCATTCCGAATGGATACGATGAGAAGCGCTTTAAGCCTATCCCACACGATAATGAAGTGACACAGCTGATCACAGTCTGCCGCCTCGTTCCGGCCAAAGGACTGGATATATTGTTGAGGGCCTGTGCTGAATTGAAAAAAAGAAATCAGAGCTATGTCCTTCATATTATCGGAGACGGCCCGATTCGCCCTGAGCTGGAAGAGATGGCACGTCAGCTGGATATTTACCATGAGACGATTTTTTATGGATATACTCTTCATCCGGAAGAATTTATGCCTTTTTTTGATGTGTTCGTTCTGCCTTCGCGGGCGGAGGCTTTTGGTTCCGTATTTGCGGAAGCTGCGTTGAGCTGTCTGGCATTGGTCGGTACAGAGGTGGGGGGAATACCGGAGCAAATTGAGGATGGGGTAAATGGTCTGCTCGTGCCACCCGACAATCCGAAGGCACTGGCAGACGCATTGGAAAAGGTTATTGCAGATCCTGCCTATCGTTATGAGCTGGCTAGATCTGCCTGCGAAAAGGCTAAATCAAGTTATTCCTTGAGTAAGGCGGTTAATGAGCTGAAGAAAATGTATTTGAAGTTTCCACGTTAACCATGGCGCGTATTATCGGGTTTGGAATCTGAATGCCGAAAGCTGGAGTGGGGACGTGAGGAGTGGAAGGGTCTCCTGCGTCCTGCCATAATTAGTTTACTAATCCACATCAGACTGAGCATTCCGAAAATAGGATAGAGGACGGATAACAGTGAGCTGAAACCGAACTGACTGATTAGAAAACATGTGAGCATAATGAATAATGTGATAAGCTTGGGCGAAATTTGGATATGCTGACGAATTTGCAGACTGATTCCATAGATGTCGGCGACAAAGGTACTGAAGATTTCCATAAAAATAAGTACAATGTATATAATTTCGACCATCGAGCCCAACTGGTAAGCAATGCTGCCCATCGGAATTTCAAATTGCTGAATGCCAGGCATATGCGCTGACATGACAAAATGTGCAGCCATCAGCATACACCCGACGCCAATTCCGCCCAAAATGCCGCCCCAACGGATGGTTCTGCGGGAGAAAGTTTGGCTGCCAAGCGGGACAAGCACGGCCTGTGCCATCGTCAGATTGAAGGACGTGTACAGGAGTGGAGAAATCCATGTCCGTAATGTACTGTGATCTGTCGTATTCGTAATAAAGCTCTGCGGATTTGGCATGGACAGTGTGCTGTGAACGAGCAGAAGAGATATGGTAATCATCAGCGGGACAACAATGGTGTTCATATGCAGAATCGCTTTAATGCCTTTATTCAGCAGCAAGTAAGTTCCGATCAGTGTAATGAGCAGTCCAGTCTGGTAGTGCAGATGAAGATGCTCCACAAAAACTGAGCCGGCTCCTGCCAGCATGACGCTGTTCACGCCGACCAGCACAGTGAGCGTGGACCAGGTGATCCATTTTCCGGCCTTGGCGCCAAAAAGGTGCTTGTTCAGATCCTCGTAGGACCTGGCTGAAATATCATGAGCGATTAGCATCATTTTCGTACCCAGCCATACAAATATGATTGTGGACAGAATAATCGTGAGTGTAGCCCACCGTCCATACTGCGTAAAAAATTGCAATATTTCTTGTCCGGTAGCAAATCCGGCACCGACGATTGTACCGATGTATGTAAAAGCAATCTGCAAAACATGAATATTACGTTTCATCCCCAGTCCCTCCTTGCACGCTTGAATAACGCTACAGTGAGCATATAATACAAACTATGTTCAACTGAAATGGGACATGACTGGATGATACTGAAATAATTATAGTGAATTCAATGAATAGCTTGACGGGAGCGTAATTTATGGGTCAAATCCTTGCATGGATACTAGAATACGGATATTTGGCAATGTTCGGCTTGCTTGCCCTTGGAGTAGCTGGTATGCCGATCCCTGACGAAGTGCTGATGATCGCCTTCGGCGGGCTCGTGTCTCAAGGACACTACAACTTTATCGCAGCGCTGGCAGTTACATTTTCCGGAAGTATGACGGGAATGATGCTCAGCTACACGCTGGGTCGTCTGCTGGGCAAGCCGCTGTTGCACCGATACGGTAAATGGGTGAGGCTTACCCCCTCCAGGATTGCTTCTTCCGAAAATTGGTTCGGACGTTACGGCACCTGGGGGATTCTGTTTGGTTATTTTGTCCCCGGCCTGAGACATGTGTCCTCATATTTAGCAGGTACAACCCGTCTAAGCGTTTTTCGCTATATCAGTTATGCATCAGCAGGAGCGCTGCTGTGGTGCGGTACGTTTCTGGGGATTGGACATGCGGTGGGCATGCACTGGGAACAGGTGGCAAAGCTGATGGAGAAGGTGACGCATCGGGTAGGTTTGGTCGTCATTCTTTTAATCGTTTTGGGTGGAATCACCGCATGGTTCTGGAACAAGCGTAAAAAAAATGTTACATGACCATCTGGAAAGCAGGCTTTGGCTTGAAAGCGGCAGGTGAAGTATGGTACTTTTACCGCATAGGAATGCCTTGGGAGGTCATGAAATGGAAGTATTAAAGAAACGAATTTTAAATGAGGGTGTGATTGCGTCAGATCAGGTATTGAAGCTGGATGGTTTGCTTAACCACCAAGTTGACCCGGAACTGACGATGGAAATGGGACGAGAGTTCGCAGCCCGTTTCCGGGAAGAAAAAATCACCAGAGTCGTGACCGTGGAATCTTCAGGCATTGCCGTAGGCTTTGCCACAGCGCTGGAGTTAGGTGTTCCGTTGGTATTTGCTCGTCGAAAAAAGACTTTATTGGCTGATCCGGACGCGCTGTGCGAACGCGTACCTTCGTTTACGAAAGGGATTGTCACGGATATTATGCTATCCCGTCAATTTATTCACGAACAGGATCGTGTGTTGTTCATTGATGATATTATCGCCAATGGCGATGCCGCGCGAGGCATGGTTAAAATCATTCAGCGTTCGGGAGCCGAACTGGTCGGATTCGGTGTCGCGGTGGAGAAATGCTTCCAAGCTGGAGCGAGAACAATTCGTGAACAGGGCATTCGTGTAGAGTCATTGGTCAAAATCACATCGCTGGCTGACGGTAAGATCGAGTTTGCTGAATAGTAACAATTCGGCTGCTCCTGATCCTTATTTGTAATAATATCCTTTGCATGAACCTTAATTTCGCTTATAATATAGATAAGGTTTTGGGAGAGGAGGCAGCAACATGGGGAAAGAACAATTGACCGAACAGTTTTTTCTGGAAAAACTGGCAGCGGCTAAAGTACATTTTGAACGCGCCTTGGATTGTAAGCATACGGAATTCGACGATTTGTATCCCTATATGATAGAACATCCTCAGTTTTTTTGGTATAAACGCTATGTGGCCTGGTCAGAGTTGTTGACGTTGGTTAACCTATGCGAGGAATTGTCCTTCTCTTGGAAAGAAGAATTTACTGCCCATCAAGTGGAGTATGTAGATCAGCGAGTGTTGTCTGCACAAGTGCTGGACTTCTGGTACGAGAAGAATGATACAAAAGAACATGATCACAGTGTAAATCAGTCGGGATAATTTGTCGCTCTGTTGGCAATCCATATAAGTAGTAAGAGAGAAGAGACCTAGATGATTCGTTTAGGTCTCTTTTTTAAGCTTTTTAATTATATATGTGCTGATCGTTGTGCCAAAAAGTGTGTAAAGGGGGAGAACAGGATGATTTTAGATGAAGAATTGGATGCCTATCGGCTTTCCGGTGAGAAAGTGCGTGTCGTGCGGGATGGATTGGAGTCCAACGATGTCATTGGTATTGTTCTGGCGTGGGATGATGAGCAAGTGCTTATTCGCCGCCAGAATCGACGTGTGGTCAAGCTGGATCGCAGTTATACATATCAGCCGTTCAGTGAGCCGCGTCACAATCCGGTAGAACTGGATAATTAGAAGCATGGCTTCAAATGTGGTTGAATATCATAACTTGATGGCTCATCAGGCATACAGTAACTCCAAACCGGACACAGTAATGAAGAATAACTCAACATGAGAGGACGTGCTGTGTCAATGACGGTTATGAATGAAAAAGTACATGCCTACAAGGATCAAATTAGCCATTTGGAAAATAAGCTCCCGGAGGTAGTCCATGCCTATCATCGTTTCACCGGAGAGTGCTTTCAAGCCGGGAGTCTAGATGAGAAAACCAAGCAACTGATTGCGCTCGGCATTGGTTTATTTGCTAACAATGAGATATGTACCTTTTATCATGTGGACGAGGCCCGATCCAAGGGAGCCAGTGATCAGGAGATTATGGAGACCATTGCTGTAGCTGCAGCGGTAGGCGGAGGACACGCACTTAGCCAAGGAGTTACACGTGTACAGAAGGCGCTGCAATAAAGCGAATGATGTATGGAAATTCATCATACACCGCTCATAGCGGGTAGAAATGGATACTTATAGCTGACAATTATGCATAGAAGCTTCCGAGCACGGTTGATGCTTGCGGAAGCTTCTTTTGCTTGCGAGCTGTGCGGGGATTATGCGCTTCCGCTTGTGGCAGAAGCAGCGGGGCGAAGCGATTTACGCTTATAGGCCGGGGAAGGGCTAACCAGATTCCGTTCAGCGAACCGTAGAGGCTTGGTAGCTGAGCGGCTATCTGGAACGGGGTGATGTTTTTCAGGTAAAGGAAAGGCAGCTGTATGAGGCATAGAGGTTGAGAGCCCCAGATAAGCGCGCATTCGTTCATACATTTCTTTGCGGAATACAGGCATAGCCATACTAAACTGCTTTTTATTTCCATTACTTATATAGGTGGCGTAAACGCCTGAGAGGTTTTGTTGTACATCCACAACACGAATATGACATTTATTGAATTCATGTTTTACTTCCGATAGTAAGATTCCAGTACGATCTACTCCTGCGTTGATCATTTCGACATAAAGACCAGGTGTTTTCAGAACACCGCTCTCTTCAAGAATCAGACTGTCCCGCTCAAATACTTTTTGAATAAAGGTAAGAAGCAAATAACTTTTCACAATTGACAATTCATTCTGAGCAGTAGTTGAAGAGATCATAACCATTCACCGCCTTAGGGAAATATGGTGATAACACATATTTGGCTGAATGAGCATAGAACCTACGTTCTCAGGAACTTATGTTCCTATTCTAATGTATTATTCCTGATTTATCAAGAGAGAATCAAAAAATAAAAAGATTTGACATCTTGATGTGAGCATGGTATGATCTATCTTGTCGCTAAGAAAGTTATTTTTCGAAGATTCGACAATATATATGCGGTCGTGGCGGAATTGGCAGACGCGCACGGTTCAGGTCCGTGTGGGCTAACCCCCCGTGGAGGTTCGAGTCCTCTCGACCGCATCACCTTACAATCATGGTTCGTAATTGCTGAAGCAATTACGGGCCTTTTTTACGTGGGTTGCAGTTTCAAGCTGTTGCTCATGACTTGGGCAGAGAAGAGAAATCTACAATATGTGTTCTTGATTGCTCCTTGTTATATAAATGGGGAGCAGAATCAAAAAAAGGCAACTTTCATAATATGTATAAAATGACCAACAACCTATATAAGTAATGGCACAGCAAAGAGACTATTGTCTTTTATAAAAAATACTTTACTGATCATTCTAGAAATGATATGCTTAGGCCAAGTTAGATCAAATCGTTCTTTTATCACTAAAATAGAATGATCATTCTTCAATTATCAAAATAATGTTTCTTAAAAGGGAGAGAATTATATGAAGTATACAGTTATTACAGGAGCAAGTTCAGGAATAGGTTATGAGACAGCATTGGCGTTTGCGGCTCGGGGCAAAAACCTGATTATTGTAGCTAGAAGATTGGACAAATTAGAAGAGCTTAAATCAAAAATTCAGGAAATAAATTCTGATTTAGACGTTGTTATTCTTACAAGTGACCTGTCGGTTACTGATCAGGCCTATACTCTGTATAACGATTTAAAGGAATATCAAATCGAGACATGGATTAATAATGCAGGGCTTGGAGAAGGCTCCTTTGTTGCTGATCAGAAACTGGAAAAAGTAGAAACCATGTTACGTGTTAACATCGAATCCTTGACCATTCTTTCTACACTATATGTGCGAGACTATGCTGATGTAGAAGGTACTCAGTTAATTAACGTATCATCAGCACTCGGATATGCTATTGCTGTTGGCAATGTTGCATATTCTGCATCTAAATATTATGTTAGTGCCTTTACAGAAGGGCTTGCCAAGGAACTCGAACTGAAGGGTGCGAAAATAAAGGCAAAAATTCTAGCACCAGCCATAACGGAAACGGAATTTGCCAATAAATCAGTAGATGTCGAAGATTTCGATTACAAAGCGAACATGCCTAAGTACCATACTGCCAAGCAAATGGCGGGTTTCATGGTGGATCTTTATGATAGCAACGAAGTGGTAGGAATTGTAGACCAGAACTATGATTTCAATTTGAGAGGGCAAATCTATCCGATAATTTCAGAATTTTAAATCCAATTGTACATCTGTACAACTCATTTGAGTAGGAGGAATAAAAGTGGGGAAATTATGGAGCCAAACAAGAATTGGAAAAATGGAATTGCCTCATCGGTTAGCGATGGCGCCAATGACACGTAGTCGAGCACAAGAAGATGGTACACCGGGAGAGCTGACTTCGCTTTATTATGCTCAACGTGCATCCATGGGACTTCTTATTACGGAAGGGGCACAACCTTCAGATGATGGTCAAGGTTACTTATGGTCACCTGGGATCTATACGGAAAAGCATATTGAAGGGTGGAAAAAGGTTACAGACGCAGTGCATGAAGCAGGCGGATATATTTATATCCAAATAATGCATGCCGGTCGTATGTCGCACCCCGACAATACACCCCATCATCGGCAGCCCGTTGCACCTTCTGCAATCGCACCAGGAAAAGAAATGTTTACGGCTACAGGCATGCAGGACATACCCGTACCACGTGAGTTGAGTAAAAAAGATATTCAAATGACCATTGCAGATTATCGTAAAGCCGCGGCGGCGGCTATTGCAGCAGGAGCTGATGGTGTTGAAATTCATGGAGCAAATGGTTATCTGATTAATCAATTTATCGGAGAAAGTTCGAATACGCGGACGGATGAATATGGTGGTTCTATAGAAAATCGTGCTCGCTTCGCTATTGAAGTAGCAAAAGCCATCGTGGACGAGATTGGTGCAGAGAGAACAGGCTTCCGTATTTCTCCAGGAACTCCTCTTGGTGGGATTCAAGATGGTGAACAAGGTCCTGATCTTTATCGTTACCTGACGCAAGAATTAGCTAAATTAAATTTAGCTTATCTTCATATTATGCACCTTGGAAACGAAGAACTGCTTCAAGACATTCGATCTCTATGGACGAATCCGTTGTTAGTCAATCGGGCTGGACGAGCACTGGAAGATCTTAGCGTTGATATCGATAGTGGTCTGGCTGATCTGGTACCCGTTGGTGTATGGTCATTGGCTAATCCAGATTTAGTAGAACGACTTCAAAAAGGTGCGCCGTTGAATGAAGCAGATCCTGCAACATTCTTTGGTGGCGGAAGCAAAGGCTATACGGATTATCCTATGATGAAAGAATTAGAATCTCAGAAGGGGTAAGTATAGCTCAGCAGTAATGCTAAAAAATGGCGCACAACTACTGGCTGGCAAGTCGGGAAGGTTTGAGTAAGGTAAAGAAACCCAATGGAGGTAATTCAACAAAAGGGTGATGAATAAAAATGAAAACACTCATGAAAGCAGCTCAGATCACCGAGTACTCAAAAAAGATCCATGCGGAAGTTAATAATATTCCAATTCCAGAAATCAATGACAACGAAGTTTTGGTAAAGGTTAAAGCCGCGGCGGTCAATCCACTCGAAATGTTAGTTATCACAGGTAGCGTGAAACTGATTCAAAATTATGATTTCCCATTAACGCTTGGTAATGAATTGGCAGGCGTTATCGAAAAAGTCGGAAAAAATGTGACAGATTTTCACGTAGGAGACGATATCTATACACGTCTCCCACTGAAAAAAATTGGTGCTTTTGCGGAATATGCAGCAATTGATGCTGCGGCTATTGCTCTTATGCCAAAAAACTTATCCTACGTGGAAGCCGCTGCTGCAGCATTGACTGGACTCACAGCGTATCAAGGTCTGCATGAAGAACTTGAGGCACGGTCAGGTAAATCTGTTTTCATTCCAGGTGGATCGGGTAGCTTTGGTCAAATGGCTGTCCCAATCGCAAAGGCAATGGGTCTAAATGTCATTGTTAGTGGCAACGCACAAGCGCGCGAACGCACTTTGGAAATTGGTGCAGACCAATATTTGGATTACACAAAAGAAAACTATGTTGGCTTGTTGTCGAATGTCGATTATGTGATTGATACCTTGGGAGCCGAAGAATTTAACAATGAATTAAAAATCATAAAACCGGGCGGAAGATTGCTCTCTCTCCGTACAGGACCCAATAAACGTTTCGCAGAAGACAATAATTTTCCATGGTGGAAACAAAAGCTATTTTCTGTTGTTGGCGCAAAGTATGACAACAAAGCCAAGAAACATGACGTGGAATACCGCTTTATCTTCGTTCGTTCTGACGGCGCACAACTAAAAGAAATTACCAAAATCATTGAAAAAAACAACATTGTTCCACCAATTTATCCAACACTATTTACCATAAACAACGTAAATGACGCGCTAGAATTAGTCGCAAATGGACGTCCAAAAGGGAAGGTTATTATTAATTTTTAAGGGTGACATAATACGAGCGGGAGAATCAACAACATAAATGGGCAATTAAACTGTTTTTCAATTCACTTAAATGTATAATGAATGCATGAGGTGATGACAATGGCAAGATATAAGGAATTTGAAGTGAATGAAGTATTAGATAAAGCGATACAACTCTTTTGGGAGCAAGGTTACGAGAAAACCTCGATGCAAGAATTAGTGAATTTTATGGGAATACACAGAAGAAGCATCTATGATACTTTTGGGGATAAGCATTCCTTATATATGAAAGCACTTGAGCGGTACGAGGCTATTCAAAATAAAAAAATGAGATTATTGGTTGAGAAGCAAGAACCGGTTAAGGAATTAATTCGACAATTTTTTGAGTACTCGCTAGAGAAAGAAGGAGAACCCCAAGGGTGTTTCATCGTAAATTCGGGTGTGGAGCTGGGAGTATTAGATCCAGAAGTTTCCTCCTTTGTTGAAGATAGCTATTCAAAAATGGAGAAGTCGTTATATAATCTCATCCTTTTTGGTCAACAAACAGGTGAAATCAAAGCTCGTCTTGACCCTGAAGCTCTTTCTCATTACTTCATGAATGTTTGGTTAGGATTACGTACGATGGTCAAAACAGCAACTAATCAAGAGAAGCTATCGGGTATTATTAATACCGCACTGAGCATTTTAGATTGAAAAGGGAAAATATGTATTTTAAAGCCGCTGATCTGAATAGCGAAGATCAGTGGTGCTTTAATAACGAATTATGCAAGGGAAAATTATTTACCAATCGTTCTAGATATGTTATATTGATGATGAGGGGAAATGAAATGGCATAGAAGCTATTAGATACAATACCAGTATTTATTTTTTTCACTTTACTAGAATGATCGTTCTTTTATGATCTGTTGTAACCAAAAACAATAAAAGGAGCACATAAAAATGAATATCTCTGAACAAGTAGCCTTTGTCACGGGTGCGAACCGAGGTCTTGGTCGCCATCTTGCGCTTGAACTTCTATCTAGAGGAGCTAAGGTTTATGCTGGTGCAAGAAATCCGGATTCCGTTGACATTCCTGGTGTTATACCTGTAAAACTTGATATTACCAACCCTCAAGAGGTAGCTGCAGCTGCCGTGGCAGCTAAGGATGTTACGCTTCTGATCAATAATGCAGGCACGTCTACAGGCGCTTCTTTGCTTGACGCAGATCTCGAAAAAATACATTTGGAGTTTAATACACACGTCTTTGGTACACTATCCATGGTCCGTGCTTTTGCACCTAATATTGCAAAGAATGGCGGGGGTTCAATTCTGAATATTCTTTCCGTATTATCTTGGGTTAGTATGGGAAATGAAGGCGCGTATACGGCTGCAAAGGCAGCGGAGTGGGGACTGACAAACGTACTGCGCTTAAATCTGTATCCTCAAAATGTGAGAGTTGCCAGCTTGCATGTGGGATTTATGGATACAGACATGACGGCAGGTGTTGAAGCTCCCAAATCCAACCCCGCGGATATTGCAAAAATTGCTATTGATGGTATAGAGTCCGATAGCTTTGAAATTGTCACCGACGACGTAAGCCGCACTGTCCAAAGCAGTCTCGCCGGCGGTGTTGCTGCGATATACCCACAGCTATCCTAATACGTTAAGGGGCGACGGCCAAACAGCCAAATTAATTCTCTTTGCGTATGAAGAAGTGAGGATATAGCAATGAAAGAGCTCTTGAATTTCTTTCTGTGGAGATTCAGGAGCTTTTTTACGTAATTGGGGTGACACCATTAACAAGAAGCAAGCGGGCACAATTATGACGAAGATCATGAATATTTAAAGGCAAACTCAGGCGATTGGCCTCGTCTTTTCACGTATTGATTAGGAATTTCATTTTTAACAGTAAATTCAATTTGTGATCATGATTTTCAGAAAAATAAAGAAATTAACAGAAAACATTAGAATGGCCTGTTTATGTTGGAGTATATAGCTTTATACATATCTTTATAGAAAAATATGTATTTTTTTGAACATTGAGCAAAATTCGTATTGGAACTATGATGAAACTGGTTCTTATTTCCAATGAAAGAAAGAAGGCGATCGAATCGTCACACTCACCGTCTTAGGCACCATGATATGCTCGCATGCCAATGTATTTTGCAATCGCTACGTTTCGTAAGTGAAGAGTGGAAATTACGAATTGAAGTGCAGTCATGGATGTATAGTGTCTTGAACACAGCGAAAGGAATGTGAGTTTTTATGAAAAAAGTAGCTTTAGTAAGTCCGTTAAGAACAGCGGTCGGCTCTTTTAACAAAACCCTTGCGCCCCTAAGCGCTCCTGAACTGGGAGCAACCGTGATGACAGCATGCCTTCAGCAAAGTAAATTAGAGCCTGATTTGATTGATCAAATTTATTTGGGAAATGTTCTTCAGGCGGGCAACGGCCAAAATCCTGCCAGACAGGCGGCCCTAAAAGCCGGTATCCCTATCGGTGTACCCGAAACAACGATAAACACGGTTTGCGGTTCTGGACTTCATGCCGTCGCTTTAGCCTACAATTCAATATTGGCGGAACAAGGAAACATCGTATTGGCCGGAGGCATGGAGAGCATGTCGAACGCCCCTTATCTGCTAAGAAATGCAAGAAACGGCTACAAGCTTGGCAACGGTGAATTAGTAGACTCCCTGGTGGCCGACGGCCTAACGTGCCCGATCAACAATTACCATATGGGAATTACCGCAGAAAATGTTGCCGAGAAATATGGAATTTCAAGACTTGAGCAAGATGAATTTGCCTATGAAAGCCAAATAAAGGCTGTAGAGGCAAAAAACAAAAAGGTTTTTGAAGAGCAGATTGTTCCGGTCATGATCAAAACCAAAAAAGAAACGATTTATTTCACAGAGGATGAACACATAAGAGGAAATACAACGAAAGAAAAACTTGCTACTTTAAAAACTGCGTTTAAGGAGAACGGAACGGTTACCGCCGGAAATGCTTCAGGAATCAATGATGGCGCGGCAGCTATGCTTGTAGTGTCGGAAGACAAATGCAAGGAACATGCGTTAAAGCCGTTGGCATATATCAAGGGTTATTCACTTGTTGGCGTTGACCCTGCATATATGGGAATGGGACCGGTGAAAGCCATTTCGACCCTTCTTAAGCAACAGGGAATGTCCATCGATGACATTGATCTTTTTGAAATTAATGAAGCGTTCGCCGCACAAGCAGTAGCAGTAATGAAAGAGCTTGGGGTCAATCCGGAGAAGGTGAACGTCAATGGCGGCGCGATCGCGATCGGGCATCCTGTCGGTGCAAGCGGTGCTAGGATCTTGGTTACGTTGGTTCATGAAATGGCGCGAAGATCTTCACGTTACGGCATCGCCTCGTTATGCATCGGAACGGGAATGGGAATAGCGATGCTGGTTGAAAATGCACTCATTTAAAGTGCGCGTTCGACATCGAATCCACTTCGTGATAAAAAGCTAACTTTTTGGACTACCTCTCAAAAGGAAAGGAGATCGTTATGAATCAAAAAGATGTACTTTCACTCCAATCCATGCCTGCGGCCAGCGCCAGTTATGGACGCCCGCCATGCCGTTTCATCAACCGGGAATTTTTTATCATTACCTATGAATCCGACCCCGCAGCGATTAGACAGGCGGTCCCGGAGCCTCTTCAGCCGGATGGAAGCAATACGGTTTCCTATGAATGGATCAAAATGCCCGATTCATCAGGTTTAGGAAGCTATGAGGAAAGCGGTATTGTCATTCCGTGTACTTTTCATGGAGAACACTGTAATTTTGTGGCCCAAATGTATCTGGATAACGCGCCTGCTATTCTTGGGGGGCGTGAAATTTGGGGATTTCCGAAAAAATGGGCGAAGCCCCGCCTGAGCGTTGAGGATACGGAGACGCTGACGGGTACATTGCATTATAATAACGTCCTGGTGGCCATGGGAACGATGCCTTTCAAATATAACATGCTTGATGAAAAGGAAACGGCTAAATCCATCGCAAAAACACAAGTTAATTTAAAATTAATTCCTGACGTTGACGGTACCCCCAAAATTGCTCAGTTAGTGGCGTATAATCTCGAAAACATTACTGTAAAAGGCGCCTGGTCAGGGCCTGCCAGATTAAGCCTAATCCCTCATGTCAATGCTCCTGTGGCAGATTTGCCGGTTAAAGCTTATACGGGCGGAAAACATTTTATTGCCGATTTAACGCTTCCATATGGAAGAGTCCTTTACGATTATCTCCAATAAAGTTTGCTTTCCTAAAATATATATAAATAAGGAGAAGGAACCATGAATAACAAAGTAATCTCCGCTGAAGAAGCAGTGAAGAAGGTCAAAGACGGGGACACAGTGATGGTTGGAGGTTTTCTGGCAGGAGGCTTTCCGGAGGACCTGGTGCGTGCGCTTGTCGACACAAATTCCGCAAGTAATCTTACGGTTATATCCAATGACACAGGTACACCGGAATTATCGATCTATAAACTTGTAAAAAGCGGCAGAGTAGAGCGGATTTTTGCATCCTATATCGGCTCCAATCCCGAAACGGGAAGGCTCCTTATGACGAAAGAAGCGGAGGTCCAGCTCTTCCCGCAAGGCACGCTCGCGGAAAAAATACGCGCAGGAGGAGCCGGTTTGGGCGGTGTTTTAACACCAGTAGGTGTAGGCACCATTGTAGAGGAAGGAAAAAAGAAAATAGAAATTGACGAAAGGGAATATTTGCTCGAACTCCCGCTCAAAGCGGATGTGGCGCTAATCAGAGCCCATAAGGCTGATGAAGCGGGGAATCTTGTCATCAACGGCTCTTCACGCAACTTCAATTTAGTTATGGCTACAGCGGCAGAGTATGTAGTTGCTCAGACAGACGAATACGTAAAGACGGGAGAAATTGACCCCAATCATGTCAACGTTCCCGGAATATTTGTCGACGCAATTGTAAAGGTAGGTGGAAACGCATGAATAACAGAGAATTAATTGCTCGAAGAATAGCCCAGGAATTCAAAAATGGCGAAGTTGTCAACCTTGGTGTTGGAATGCCTACAATGGTGGTAGACTATATCCCCGAAAACGTAAATATTATGCTGCAAGCGGAAAACGGAATCGTCGGCGTTGGTCCCAAAGCGGCTCAGGGAAAAGAAAGACTTGATTGTATCGATTCAGGCGGAAACTATGTTACAACTGTGGAAGGAGCTTGCTTTTTTGACAGTTCGCTTTCATTTTCCATCATCCGCGGAGGGCATGTGGATATCACTGTTTTGGGCGCCCTGGAGGTCGATGAGAAAGGCAACCTTGCAAGCTGGATGATCCCAGGGAAAAAGGTGCCGGGTATGGGAGGAGCCATGGATTTGGTGGTTGGAGCCAAGAGAGTGATTGTAGCCATGGAGCATGTGAACAAAAATGGGGCACCGAAAATATTGAAACAATGCAAGCTGCCCCTGACCGCTGTAAATGTTGTAAAGACCATCGTAACCGAAAAGGCTGTCATCGATGTTATTCCGGGTAGAGGTCTGATGCTGAAGGAAATTGCTCCGGGTTTGTCGGTGGGAGATGTTCAAATGGCAACAGAGGCTGAGCTGATCGTTTCACCACACTTGAAGGCCATCGCAGTGTAAAGGTTATCATACTTACGATTTTACAAGCTCTTGAATTTCCTAAATGGAGATTTGAGAGCTTTTTTTGTGGAGTTTCGGCCGAGGCTTGCTTCGTCCCATAACACAGGCAGCCGATATAGACGACCTTCGTAATGCAACCCAGGTAAGAAAAGTCCACCTATCCCAACTATCCGCTACCGTTTTGGAAAGGGTTATCTGATATATTTTAAAAAGAAAGCGGTAACAGAAATACTGACGAAAGAAGGAAATGCGATGAACAATGAATTGCAGCATGGGCCAGGTTCCAACAATGCAAGGCTAGAGGTAGTCCTTGACGACAGCAAATTTTTTGGGCATCCAAGGGGTGTGGGAGCTCTGGCGGCGGGTAATTTTTTTAATTCCTTCGCTTGGGGAGCCCTGTACGCGATTTTAATTTTTTACCTCTATTCTCCCTTTACGAAGGGATTGGAATTTACACAAGGACAGGCCGCATCTATGGTGACGGCAATGGGTGCATGTAATTCAATCTTCGTTATTTTGGGAAGCTGGCTGGCGGACCGGGTATTGGGACTGCGTAAAGCCTTGATCATAGGGAACATCATAAAAGGGACGGCTTTCGGACTTCTGGCCATTCCGGCTTTTTCCCTCACTCAAGGAAGAATCTTTGCATTCATCGCTTTGTTTTTGATGTCGCTTCCAATTATGGGGGCAAGCAATGCTTCTCTGACCGGTCAACTGTATCGCAAAACCGATAATGGAAGACGTGATGCTGCTTTTACGATTCATACCATTGCCAACAACATAGCAGGTCTTGTTGCTCCGGTGTTAGTCGGTCAAATTGGCATGAAAAACTACCATATCGGCTTTCTTATTGCCGCCGTGGCCGCTTTTCTCTATGGTGCCGTTATCTTTTTCACCCAACACAAGTTTTTTGGACCCCTGGGTGAAAAGCCGATCAAGCCTCTTGAGGAGGGGAAATTCAGAAAAATATTTATTCGATTTATGTTAGTCCTGATTGTTTTAATCGGCACCATTGTAGCATTGGTCCTGGCAGAAGTAATTTCTTTCCAGGGAGTGCTAAATATTATTACTTCGGCGACCTTTATTATTCCGATTGTCTTCCTGACCAATCTGCTGAGTAAAAAAGATTTAACAGCTCTAGATCGAAGAAGAATGAAGCCTTTCCTCAAATTGTTCGCGGCGCAAATCGTGATGGCGCTGTGCGGAGTTATGTTGACCTCGACGGTGGCTATCTTCATAGATCAGAAAATTGACCGTAAGATTTTGGGATTTGAGGTCGCTCCGGGATCGGTAGGGACCATCTATACCGTCTTAGGTTTGGTACTGGCGCCGGTCTTTGTATGGCTCTGGACAAAGACACGCGCAACGCATATTCGTACAACATATAAATACGGCTTGGGCATCATCTTTTCAGCCCTGGGCTACGGCTTATTAACCATTCCGATTGTCCTGTTTAAGGACCAGGCTCCGTATAGCTTGCTGTGGATGGTATTCTATTACCTGTTTCTAACCTTCTCGGATAATTTAGTCTGGCCGATCGGTTCATCTTTGGTCGCTAAATTATCACCTGAGGCTTATGATACCCAGATGCAGACCGCCTGGGGGCAAGCCGGCACGATAGGGAACGGTATTGCTTTAATTTTGTTCAGCTTCTATCAAACGGCCGATCAGCAAGTGAATTTATTCCCAATTATGACCGGGCTTTTGCTTGTTACGGCCCTGCTTATCTTTGGTTTCTCGAAGAATATTGAGAAGGACATGGTATAAAAATACAAAGTGCTGACAGAGCCATTTGTCAGCACTTTTTTGAAAGGGAGCGAATGGGCGTGCCAATTGTCTATCATAAAAAGTCTAGGCAGTTTCATCTATTTAATAATGAAATCAGTTATATTTTTGGCATCATGTCCAATCATCAACTGGGACACTTGTATTACGGCAAAAAAATCCGCGACCGCGAGGATTTTTCGCATCTTCTGGAACTGGGCTTTCGCGACATGTCCCCCTGTGTGTTCGAGGGGAACGCCAAGTTTTCGCTCGAACAGGTCAAGCAAGAGCTTTCCGTATTCGGCTCAGGGGATCTGAGACATTGCGGATTGCATATTCTCCAGGAAGATGGCAGCCATACCGCGTGTTTTGAATACAGGAATCATGAGATTCTCTCCGGCAAACCCTTGCTTGAAGGATTACCTGCAACCTATGTTGAGACTGACGGGGAAGCTCAAACGCTTCGTGTTTTTCTAATTGACCATTGGCTTGGTTGTCAAGTGGAATTGCAGTATACCCTATATAGCGACTTGCCTGTATTGACCAGAAGCATAAAGTTAAGCAACTTAGGAGAGCAGAAAATTCGGCTTGATTCCGCGATGAGCTTGAATCTGGATCTTCCAGACAAAGAATATGAAATGATCGAACTAACCGGAGCTTGGGGAAGAGAGCGGCATATTCAAACACACGCACTTCATCAGGGCATTCAGAGTATTTATAGTTTGCGCGGACATAGCAGTCATCATTATAATCCGTTCATCGGATTGAAAAGAAAGGGGACAACGGAATTTTTCGGGGAAGTGATCGGATTGAGCCTGATCTATAGCGGCAACTTTCTGGCTCAAGTAGAGGTGGATACTTACGATGTCACGCGTGTGATGATGGGGATTCATCCGCATGGATTCAGTTGGAGTTTGCTGCCGGGAGAAAGCTTCCAGACTCCTGAAGTCGTGATGGTGTATGCGGATAAAGGGTTGAATCAAATGAGCCAGGCTTTTCATGAGCTCTATCGAACACGATTAGTGAGAGGGACTTGGAGAGACAGGACGCGGCCTATTTTAATTAATAACTGGGAAGCCACTTACATGAAGTTTAATGAAGAGAAAATATTGGGGATTGCGCGGTCGGCCGCCGAGTTGGGAATTGAGTTATTTGTGCTGGATGATGGATGGTTCGGTGAGCGAAATACGGATACGACCTCATTGGGGGACTGGTATCCCAACAAGGATAAATTGCCTGACGGGATTTCCGGTCTTGCCCGTAAAATAACGGATTTGGGCCTGAAATTCGGACTTTGGTTTGAACCGGAGATGATTAGCAAGGAAAGCGAGCTTTATCGGAATCACAGCGATTGGACGTTGTCTGTTCCTTATCGCTCCATGAGCCCGGGCCGCAATCAATACGTATTGGACTTGACGAAGGCCGAAGTCATTGATTTTTTGGATGAGGTTATGAGTAAAATACTGGCCGGGTCGGACATCTCCTACGTAAAATGGGATATGAACCGCTCGATGTCGGAAGTGTTCTCCGCAGGCAGAGAGAGCGATTTTCAAGGAAAAGTGTATCATCAATACATTTTAGGATTGTATGAACTATTCGAACGACTGACCCGTAAGTTTCCGGAAGTGCTATTTGAATCTTGTGCCAGCGGAGGAGGCAGGTTTGATCCAGGTATGCTGTATTTCTGTCCGCAAGGCTGGATCTCAGATGATACGGATGCGATTGAGCGATTGAAAATCCAATACGGCACATCTATGGTATATCCAATTAGCAGTATGGGGTCTCATGTATCGGCGGTCCCTAACCATCAAACCAACCGCAGCACTTCGCTTGTCACACGAGGAGATGTGGCTTATTTCGGAACCTTCGGATATGAGCTGGATTTAAACCTGCTATCCGATGCGGACAAAGCAACGATAAGAGAACAGATCGACTTTATGAAAGAGAACCGGGAGCTATTACATCAGGGAATCTTCTATCGACTGGTGAGTCCATTTGAAGGAAATACAACCGCCTGGATGATACTGGCAAAGAATAAAAACCGCGCCATTGTGGGGTATTATCGTACACTTACCGAGGTCAATGTAGGGTATAAGCGGTTGAAACTAGCCGGGCTAGATGCGGATAAAAAGTATCATGTTGCCCATACCGACGAACGTTACTACTATGGAGACGAATTGATGGAAATCGGCATCTTGCTGAATGACAGTACTTCCGGAGACTATCTATCCAAAGTTCCCAAGGGAGATTTTCTGTCCAGATTATTTATTCTGGAAGCTGAATAAAAGCAGATGAACAGCAAGAACTCGAACCGTCAGGTTTGGGTTCTTACTGTTAATCGGTAATAGTATACGTCATCAATCATTTTTTGTTAAAGTGCTTGCGATAAAAAGTTTTTCGATACTGTGTGGGGGTGACGGTCTCATATTTTTTAAACAGGCGCATGAAATATTTCGAATCATCATACCCAACTTCCGAAGCGATTTCGATAATGCTCAGGTCTGTCTCGGTTAATAGCTCTTTAGCGTGCTTTAGCCTGAATTTAATAATCTGTTCCGAAATTCCGATTCCTGTGTTTTCCTTGTAAATCCGGGATAAATAGTTTTTGTTATATTTAAAATGATTTGCAATGTGTTCGAGTGTGATATTCTCAAAGGCATGAATTCTGATCCAGTCTTGAATCGGTTGCAACTGGTTTCCGTTAAAATTTTTTTGGATCAGATAATTCATAATTTCTGAGGTCAATTCGTATAAGAGGCAGGATAAATAAGCATTTAAGTAATTTTTATGTTTCTTTTCCTCGTATAAATCGAGCAATTGATTAAACATGATATGGAAGCGCCTGGAGTCTACTTTGTTGGTGTAAACGGGCAAAATAATCAACCGGTCCAGATCGTTTTCGCTAATTTCCTGGATGACCTCCGCTTCTGTTTTAAGTTTTAAACAGTTTGCCGAAAAATGAAGCCAGTGAAATTTCATACGGCCTTGGTAAACTTTAAGTCCCCGGTGAAGCGTGTGAGGAGGGACAACAAGAATCTCACCCGATTCAATAGCATAGGGAACGTTATTGCTTTCGATGTACAGGGTCGAATCCACGGGACTGATGATTTCATAACTATCGATGATTCTTTCTTTGTGGATCCAGGGCTGATCTGTAATAAAAGTGCCAGCGGACAAGAAGGTGGCCTGCTCCAAATACTCTTTATTAACGAAGTACATCATAAGACCCTCCAATCGAATCTGCCATATAGTAAATATAATCCACCTAATCTTTTTTTAAACTACTTACTTTAAAAATGTTTTCTTGTAACATGAATGGTGTGAAAGCGATTTTAAAAGTGGGTAAGGAGGAAAACCGATGTCAAATAAACGGAGTGATCTGGAAATCGTTCAAGGGGATATTGAGGTTTTGCACCTGGGAAATTTGAAGACGGTTGAGTTCGATATTCATTTGCCGACTGAAGGCAAAAATGGTTCTAAAATTACTTGGGTGTCGAAAGATGATCGTTGGATTGACGGTTCGGGGAAAGTACACCAGCCCGAGTACGGGAAGGGGGATCGGGTGGTTCCGATTACCGCTACCTTTCAGTATGGAGAGTCGAGCCTTCAAAAGATTTTTGAAGTTAAGATTTTGGAGGAGAAAAATAAAATCCAGGTCGAAAAAGTCTTTCCCATCGTTATAAAGCAGGAAGTGAACAAGGAATTTTACTTGCCTTCCGCGGTCTCCATTCGAACCGCAAGTGGGGATGTCCTGGCCCATTCCGTGACATGGAACGGGGGAGAACATCGTTGTTTTTCGGAAGTCGGGGAGCAAAAAGCTGCTGGCTATTTGACGGATACGCTTTATGAGGTAGAGGCTGTTATCTTCATTGAGAGCAAGGTTGAAAATAAGAGCAAAAAAGCACCTCAACTGCATGGCATTTCGACACAAAAAGTACATCTGGAAGGCCCCTCTTTGTTGAAATCCGCGCAGAATCGGAGACTGCAATTTTTATTGACAGTCAATGATGATCAAATGCTATACAATTTTAGGAAGGCCGCCAGTTTGGATACGTTAAATGCACCGGCCATGATCGGGTGGGACTCGGATGAAAGCTTGCTGAAAGGGCATACCACCGGCCATTACCTCTCCGCTCTGGCTTTATGCTATGCATCCACCGGGAATGAACGGATTCACCAGAAATTGGCTTACCTGGTCGATGAGTTAAACAAAGTGCAACTAGCCTTCGAGGCGGATGATCGTTACCATTACGGATTTCTTAGCGCTTATTCCGAAGAGCAGTTCGATTTGCTAGAAGTGTATACACGATACCCGGAGATTTGGGCTCCTTATTATACCTTGCACAAAATATTAGCCGGCTTGTTGGATAGCTATCATATAGCGGGAATAGAACTGGCGCTGGCCATTGCGGACAAAGTTGGGGACTGGATTTACAATCGGTTAAGCGTACTGCCACATGAACAATTGAAAAAAATGTGGGGCTTGTATATTGCTGGCGAATTTGGAGGCATCAATGAATCGCTAGCCGAACTCTTTACTTACACGCAAAAGGAACATCATATTGCTGCTGCAAAGCTGTTCGATAATGATCGTTTGTTCTTTCCGATGGAACAACAAGTTGATGCTTTGGGCGCAATGCATGCCAACCAGCATATTCCACAAATCGTAGGCGCATTCAAGATTTTCGAGGCTACCGGGGAACAAAAATATTATGATATCGCAAAGTTTTTCTGGGAATCTGTTGTGAACGCGCATATCTACTCCATCGGAGGAACCGGCGAAGGGGAAATGTTTAAGCAGCCGCATAAAATAGGCACGCATCTTACGGAACATACGGCTGAAACCTGTGCTTCATACAATTTGCTGAAACTGACCAAACAGCTATATGTGTATGAGAACGATGCAAAGTACATGGATTATTACGAAAGAACAATGCTAAACCATATTCTTTCTTCGACGGATCATGAATGCCTGGGCGCCAGCACGTACTTTATGCCCACTAGTCCAGGAGGACAAAAAGGATATGATGAGGAAAACTCCTGCTGCCACGGTACGGGATTAGAAAACCACTTTAAGTATGCCGAAGCGATTTTCTTCGAGGATGTCGATTCCTTATATGTCAACCTGTTCGTTCCAGCGGCATTGAATGATGAGGGTAAGGGATTGCAGGTTGTACAATCCGTACCGGAAATTTTCAACGGTGAAGTCGAAATTCACATTGAAACGTTGACGAGAACGAATTTAAGAGTTCGCATTCCCTACTGGCATCAAGGAGAAATCACGACCTTCGTAAATCATACAAAAGTGAATACTATAGAGGAGAACGGTTACCTTGTTCTTTCGCAAGAGTGGAACAAAGGAGATCAAGTGACCATGAAGTTTACACCCCGGCTGCGTCTGGAGCATACACCAGATAAAGCCGATATTGCATCTCTGGCCTTTGGCCCCTACATTTTAGCTGCTGTCTCGGACCAAAAAGATTATTTTAAACTGCCGTTGAATCAGGGGAATCTCCCGGAAAAATTTGAGCGAGTGGCAAATTTAAACCGTTTTATCTTCAAGGATCTGCATCTCGAATTTGCGCCACTAGCTGAACTGAACCATGAACACTACCATCTATATATTAAGACTAAATGATTAGACCAGAAGGGGGGAATTAATGAATTCCCCCTCTCTTTCTAGTTATAACGGAGGCTGTGGGTGATGAAGCGAATCGAACGTTTACTGAAGAAAATGGCGGGGGAAAAGCTGCCGGCCATGTACGTAAGCAATCCGAAGAATGTCCGTTATCTGTGCGGGTTTACAGGGGAGGATTCATCTTTGATCCTTACTGGAGATGCTGTTTTGTTCATTACTGACAGCCGCTATGTGGAACAGGCCCGCGAAGAGTTAAGTGATCTGATTCAGATTGTGTGCTGGAATCGATCATTGCTGGACGAAACAGCAGAAATTATCCGTAAGCATCATATTCAAGAGATTGGATTTGAAGGCTCCTATTTAAGCTACAGCCATGGAGAGCTTTTCAAGTCGTTGGCCCAAATCAAGACCAGAATAACGGATGGTTGGGTAGAGGCGTTCAGAGCGGTTAAAGACGATGATGAAATCTGTAAAACTTTAGAAGCCGTAAAAATAGTTGATCGGACGTTTATGCACATTTTAAATTTTATACGCCCGGGAATTTCCGAGAAGCAGGTGGCAACGGAAATGGAGTATTTCATGAAGTGTATCGGGTCCGAGAGGGCTCCCTTCGAAACCCTCGTTGTATCCGGCATCCGCTCTGCTTATCCCCACGGAGTGGCCAGCGAGAAAATGATCGAGCTGGGAGATATGGTGATCCTGGATTTTGGTGCCACCTTCCAGGGATATTCTTCAGACATGACCAGAACGATTGCGGTTGGCAAGCCTGATTCACGCTTTAGTGAAATTTATGATTTGGTTTTGGAGGCGGAGTTGGCGGGTGTGGACGCTATTTGTCACGGGATGAAAAGCAAAGAACTGGATTCGATGATTCGTAGTCCATTTGTAAGAGAAAATATGAATGATCGATTTAATCATGGTGCTGGCCACAGCATTGGACTGGATAACCATGAAGCGCCTTATATCAGTTATCGGTCTGAAGACGAATTCGTGGAGAATATGATTATGACGGTTGAACCGGGCTTATACTTGCCAGGCCTTGGAGGAGTTCGGATTGAGGATGATGTTCTGGTCAGAAAAGAGAAAAGCCTGGTATTGACAGGATCTCCGAAAAAGGATCTGATCCAATTGCCGTTCTATGAATAGTTCTTGATGAGTAGCTAATAGAGAAAGAATAATTGTATATTATTGATTAGATAAGTAGCATTCTATGCAAATTTGAGGCGAAAGTCAGAAGATCAATGGAAAGGCTGGATTTAAAATGGAAAAAGCTACTTTTGCAGGTGGATGCTTTTGGTGCATGGTAACTCCGTTTGAGGAGCTGCCTGGCATTCATGGCATTGTCTCAGGCTATACTGGAGGGACGGTTCCCGATCCGACTTATGAACAGGTTAAAACAGGAACTACAGGTCACTACGAGGTAGTGCAGATTACGTTTGAGCCTGAACTGTTTCCATATGAAAAGCTGCTGGAATTATATTGGCCGCAAACCGATCCCACCGATGGGGAAGGTCAATTTCAGGATCGGGGTACACAGTATAAACCTGCTATTTTTTATCATACCGAGCAGCAGCGGGAGCTTGCAGAGCAGTCAAAGCAACAACTGGCACAAAGCGGACGTTTTGACAAGCCAATCGTAACGGAAATTCTTCCGGCTTCGGTATTTTATCCGGCTGAGGAGTATCATCAGGATTACCACAAGAAAAATGTGAAGCACTATAAGGAAGATCGCGCCCAATCAGGTCGTGATGAGTTTATCAACAAGAACTGGTAAACGATTTTAAATATACGCGTTTACGATGCTGAGGCAGGTCGGGATGAATTCCTTGGTCTGCCTTATACATAATTAGACGAGGTTACTCACACAATGAAGGGACAGAGAAGGAGGCTGACCCGCAATGAGTAAACGACGGAAGCTGAACATGAGAAATATCATTAAAAAAGCGATACAGGCATTTCGTGATCGAAACCAACCAACGTATGCGCATGTTTATCGCCCAAGCTCTAAAATACGAAGAACCGCTGTGGTCTGTATTTCGGCCTGTTTGATGTTCATGGTGTGTGGGACTGCTTGGAGCATGGGAACTGATAATGCAAACGCAACAGACAAGCAGGAACGGGAGAAAAAAATGGTTGCCATCATTATCGATGACATGGGGAACAACATGAAAGGGACAGAGCAGATTTTACAATTACCCGTTAAAATCACGGTGGCTGTGATGCCCTTTTTGCCTACAACCCAACAGGATGCCATCGAAGCGCATAAGCGCGGTCACGATGTCATCGTTCATCTTCCCATGGAGCCAAAGCAGGGAAAGCCGGAATGGCTTGGACCGGGAGCGATCAAGGCCAATATGACGGATGATGAAGTACGCGCCAAGGTGACAGCAGCCATTAAGAATGTCCCTTATGCGATAGGGATGAATAACCACATGGGTTCCAAAGTCACCTCAGACAAGCGCATTATGTCCATTGTGCTTGATGTTTGCAAGGAGCATGGGCTATTTTTTGTCGATAGCCGTACAAATTATTGGTCTGTGGTACCTGAACTTGCCGCTGAAAAGGGAATGCCACCCGTGCGCAATGATATTTTTCTGGACGATACTCATACGCTCGCCCATGTGAATCGGCAAATTACAAAGGTAATTGAATGGCTTGACAAGCACGACACCTGCGTAACGATTGGACATGTCGGTGTAGCTGGCAGGTACACGTCCTCGGCCCTCCAATCATCGGTTCCTACGCTAAAAGATCATGCCAAGTTTGTTGGCATTAGCGATCTGGTGCGTTCTGAATGGGGATGGAAGGGGAATCCTGCGGCCAACACTACCATACCGTCAGATGTGCAATAATGCCTTCAGCAATAGCCTCAGCAATGTTTTTCTGTCCGCGATCCGCTGAAAGCATGGCTCTGTCTTGTGCATTACTGATAAATCCCGTTTCCACAATGACTGCGGGATGCTGGATTGTATTCAGAAGATAAAAGGGTTTTCCGTAAATGGTTTCTCTGTTCATGCAAAATAAGCGGTTTAATGAATGCTGAATTCGCTCAGCTAACAGATAACTGCCGCCTTCATCCTGATATAAAACAATCGGTCCCCGTTTTTCGGAGCGCTTGGCCCAATTAACATGGAGGCTTACAACCAAGGAGGTAGGCAGCTGCTCGGTGAGACTTTTCCGCTGGGCAAGGTCTTTTAGGTGTCTCGATTTGGAGGGAAGCCAGCGGTTATCGTCACTCAGTGCGTAATCCTTGTCCCGATTCAGGACAGCAGGATAGCCCTGCGAGCGCAAAATCAGGTACAGTTTTTGACCGATGGCAAGGTTGATGTCTTTTTCCAAAAGTTTCTTGTGACTTGTTCCGCCATCCACACCGCCATGGCCGACATCGATCAGGACAACAGGCTTGGCAAATGCATGATAGGGTGAAGATGTGCTGGATTGACCATCTGTGGTCTTGTTCAGTTCAATGCTTTTTTTACCGGGCTGAGAAGCTGCATCAACAAAGGGCGCAAATACAGAACTGCAAAGGATGCATAAAGTCACCCCAAGTCCTGTCAGCCATATCTTGTTCAATTTCTTATTTTGCACGTTCTATTCCTCCAGTAGACGGATTGATTGCAGCATAGCTGCCTCCAAATAAATCATTAGCTTTCGGGTACAGATAATGTTGAAGATAGTATGTTCCATTTAAGGGAAACCATGCATCGTTATTCTCGTAGGGATTAGACTTCTTGAAAAATGAGCAAGCTAAAAGGAGCAGATTGAAGGAGGTAGTGGAGGATGGCGAAGAGTGACGAGTTGGTGACATATATTACGGAGCGGATTGTTCGGTATATCGAAACGCCGCGTGATGTGCGACGCAGCCAAAAACGGGCCAGAGAGCCGTGGATGAACAAATGGTTTGGCATGCTGCCGCTCGCTCTTAAAATGTGGATAAAATCCGCACGCAGAAGACGAAGGGAGCGACATTGAACCTGTGAAAGAGACCACAATGGGCATAGGGTATGCCGTTTGAGGTCTCTTTTTATGTTGCAGAGATTATTTCGGAAGGCTTCGTCATGTAATAGCTAAGAGTCCAAACGATAAAATTCGCCAGCTGACAGCAACTGCTTGAGGGGTACAAAACGGGCGAGGCCGTTGTGATGGGTTAGCGCATATAAAATTGGATGTGACGGATCATCCGGGGATATCCAGGATTGATACCCGTTAATGGATAAGGGCCCGCCAAAAGCAAAGTTGATGCTTGTGGCAGAAAATATAATACGTGGTGATATATGCAGCGTGTCTATCAATTGGTTTGCGTTATGGATGGCAAGCTTTTGCTTGGATTGAAGCCAGCCAAGATCGTCATAAGGGTCAAAAGGATCAGCCGAGAAAGTAACAGATTGTGCCCTTGTTTGTGAAAAATTTATAGTTGAAGAAGGGGTGTGATTGAGCTTATGCTTCCAGCTCCCATCGGCTACTTCTACCGGCAACGGATCGCCGGTTACGGCATCAATACATAACTCGCTGCCTGTAGAGGAACGTACCAGCCAGTAGGCTAATAGCGGTTCCTCATACATAGGCGTGATTTGCAGCTTGTCGCTAGATGAAAATTCGGCCTCTGCGAGAGACTTAAGAGATTGGCGAAGCATATCCATACTGTATGGCCCGCCTGGACCGTTCCCGTATTCGTTAAGCTGATAGACACCATTTGTGTCTGTTCCGATAATCAGGTAGCCAATGGATTCTCCCGCACGGTTCACTTGAACAAGCCAACTGTGGGTTCCAGGTCCGAGTGGATGGTAGCTAAGCTCGGCATCTTTCCACTGGGCAAAAGGAGGCTGCGATGATAGGGATTGTATCGTGTCGCCCGCAGTTCGTTTTACGTCCGAAGGCACACCTTGCCCTTGAGCAGGGGAACCAGCAGAAGCGTCACCCGAGGGAAGGGAAGGGCTGATTGACCCTGTTCCAGTCCGCTTCTGGACCGGACTTGTAGATTCCACTGGGGAAACGCCAGAGCTTGCCTGGTAAAAGATGTCTGAGCTTACATGGTTGCTCTGAGCAGCTGAGGGAGCCGCATGGATAGAAGCGAACGGACAGATTGCGGACAGGCCGATTAGAGCAACTACGATCATGCCCACGCTATAGTGCCCGGAATTATTTTTCTTCAAATGAAATCCACCTTTCTGCCAGCCTGCTTGGCTGGCGGAGGCATTCTTTTTTATCCAGCATACAGCTTGTCCGGTGAAAAGACTGCTGCACCTTGTCGGCGCAAAGCTTCTGACCGTGTTCGCTTTTTGCTGTCGATAAATAGGGGCAGGCTCAGCAAAGCTTGTCGTTCTCATAGCGGAAACCGTTCCAGTCTGAAGCACGATGTTACAAGCTGACGATACTTCTGCAACTAGCCTGCGAAGGAACGAGAGATATCGGTTACCGCAGGTGAAATATGCCGCAGTTAATGGCGGATACGAGTACCTTGGGCTCATATTGCCATACCATTTCTTTACGACGGGCTTGATGCTGCTCTATTATGGCTTCTTTTTTGTCCACTTCTTCTTTATCCTGATCTTTCTGCTCCTTGGTTAGATCTTCGTAGTAGTGGTCAATGACCTCCAATTCCTCCCGCAATCGTTCCTTTGCTTGCTCTGCCCAGCTATAATCCTGCTGCCGGAGCTGGTCGGTAAGGTAGCTTTCAAGCGAATTGGAAGCCTCGGGGACAGTTAGCTTGGCAGACTGCACATGCATATTGCCCGCCAACAGCGGGCTTAATTGACGGGCTTCGAGCATGTCGCCAAAGTCGGACATGATTGTGCCGCTCTTGAGTGAAATGCCCAGCCAATGAAGCTCCTCTCGCTTCAAATCACAGGCAAATTCAACCTTGTAGCAGACTCCTAGCCAGGCTTCATAGACTACGGGAGAACGGGCAGTCAACTGACGGGCATCAGGCTGCTCAAACAAATAAACATATTTTCCCCCGTCCCGTGCTGCTTCAAAAATTTGATGCAAACGACGGCTTCCATAATGAAGCTCCTCTTGCAAAACACGTCCGGGCCCGAACTGCGGCAACGCCGGAACATGGCCGAAATATCGGCCCATTACCTGATCCTGAGCGGGATTGCCTGCTGCTGGAGCTGGCGGTGCCTGATTGGACAAGCGTTCCTGTTCCGCTCGGTAGGCTTCTCCATCAAAGATGAACGTGAAGGACATCGTCTGTGCTGGAACGCCGGTACGCTCTACGTACCCCCAATAGTAGGGTCGGTTGGTTAAGGCTTTATCCGCTTCGATAGAAAGCTTGACGGTTACATGGTTGGGCGATCTCTCGATTATGCTGCATCCAGTAGCTTCCAGATACGTTAGGACAAAACGCTGAACTTGCTGCGAACTCATGCTCACATTAGCGACCTCCTTTCACGCTGCGCCGAGCTTTGGTCGCAGGTACTTGCTCCATTTCCATTTTGATGGAGTCCAGCGAGTGACCCAGCTCCTGCATCTTGCGGCGAATTTCATCATCGCTGCTGGATTCAAGCATGATTTTGTACAGACTTTTTTCTATCGATTCCTTTTTCTCGAATTTCTCAAGAATGACGTCCAGTCCGCCAATGACCATTTCGAACATATTAATCTTTTCATGCAGGAGATGAAGAATATGCTCCTCAATCGTTCCGGTGGTGGACAAGTTGAAAATATGAACATCATGCTGCTGTCCAAGCCGATGCACCCGTCCGATCCGCTGCTCCACCCGCATGGGGTTCCACGGCAAATCAAAGTTAATCATATGGTGGCAAAATTGCAGGTTAATGCCTTCACCGCCCGCTTCGGTAGCGATCATGACCTGAATGCGTCCGCGGAACAGATCCATCATCCAATCCTTGCGTCCCCGGTTCATGCCGCCCCGGTAAGGAACGGCAGACAGCCCACGGTCACGGAAATAATTCAACAAATATTCCTGTGTAGCCCGGTATTCGGTAAAAATGATCACCTTTTCGTTCATCTGACGGATGAGTTCGAGCGCTTTTTCCGCTTTGGAATTGGCCTTGATCGCCTTAATGTGTGCGACCAAATCCCAGACGCGATCGCGCAGAGGAGAGTCCGGTGCCATCTTTTTGGACAAATTAACGAGCGTGACGAATACGGCATCCCGGCTGCTGCATACTTCCCGTTGAAGGGTAACGAGAGACAGCATACTGCTTAAATTTCCGCCATTCGCCTGATATTGCTCTTTGACAAAAGAGGTCACTCCATCGTACAGCGCCTGCTCCTCTGGTGAAAGCTCCAAATGAATATTGGAAACATTTCGTTTGGTGAATTGAACCGGTCCCTCTCCGCGGCGATTGCGGATCATGACTTTGGATAGCTCATCCTTGAGTTGATCCTCATTTTTGGGCAGACGCTTATCCACCACAAAATTGGCTGAAAAATCGCCTTGCCTTCCCAACTGACCGGGCTTGAGCAATGTAATGAGATTAAACAGCTCTGACAAGTCATTTTGGACGGGAGTTGCCGTCAGGAGCAAACAATATTTTTTACGCAGTTTCATAATGAACTGGTAGTTGGATGTCTTTTTGTTTTTCAGCTTGTGAGCTTCGTCGATAATGAGCAGATCATAATCAGTATCCAGCAGGATGCTGCTGTGTGGCTCCCGCTTGGCGGTATCCATAGAGGCCACGACGACCTCGGATGACCAGGAATGTGCCTTTTTCTGGGCGATAGCAGGAATGCCAAATTTGCTGTTCAGCTCACGCACCCATTGCAGGACTAAGGAAGCGGGTACAAGAATGAGCACTTTAGTAGCAAGCCCGCGAACCAGATATTCCTTGAGGATCATACCAGCTTCGATGGTTTTGCCCAAGCCGACTTCATCGGCAAGAATGGCGCGTCCAGACATTTGAAACAGCACCTTTCGAGCCGTATCCAGCTGATGGGGCAGTGGAGTGAGGTCTTGCAAATGCTGCAAACATTGAAGCTCATCAAAGCTCGGCACCAGTTTGGCTCTTTCCGCCTCAATTGCCAGCTGATACAGATTCCAATCTCCCCATGGGCCTCCCTTGTGCAGACGCTGGTCCAGCTCGTCCTGCCAGCTGCGGTCAAATTGCACCGGAACAGGTAATGGCACTTGATTTTGTGTATGCGGGGAACTTGTCGACTTGGCTTTCATGATGATTCCCTCCCTCCTGGTAGTAGCACAGCTGAAGCTCTTGGCCCTGTCACATCTATGGCATCTATTTTGCACAGATCGTAGATGTAGTATGGACGGAAAAAGATATCTTCATAACAAGAGGGATGAAATCCGTTAGCTGCCCTCCATTAACTTTTGGAGTTTGCTTTCCGTAGAGGATTGCGCGTTAGGCGTGTAAATGCTGCAGCGCAGATCGACGCCCCCCTGTACCTGAAGGGAGGTTAGGTCAAACAGCATTTTACCGGCCTTGGCATGACGAAACTCTATGAGCACCTCCGGCGCGGAGCTTACCTCACTCTGATTCCAAAGCTCGTTGAACTCTCCGTAAGCCTGACTCATATTTTGTATAAATTGTGCATACCAAGGGTCTGTCACGTATTGTCCGTAATAGGCGCGGAAAATGGCAAGAAACCCTTTTACAAAATGCTCCCAATTGACGGCAAGACTCTTAAACTCCTTTTTGGTGAACAGCAGTTCAATCATATTGCGCTGCTCATGTGGCAGCTCGGCAAAATCCATAAAAACATGGGCTGCAGCCGCATTCCAGCCGACAATATGGCAGCGCCGATCTGAAATAATAGCCGGGCAGTAGTGCAGCTCCTGCACAATCTTTTGCAGTGAGGGGGATATGACCGTTTGTTCCGCAGGAGCAGGCGGGGCATGAAACCCGGCTTCCAGCGCCAAATCATACAAATATTTGCGTTCATCGGTGTTTAACTGCAAGGCGGCGGCAATAGCGTCCAATACGGAGGCGGACACCTTGATATCCCGTCCCTGCTCCAGCCAGGTGTACCAGGTCGTACTCACACCAGCCAGTTGAGCCACTTCTTCTCTACGCAAGCCGGGTGTTCTGCGACGTGATCCTTGGGGCAGGCCAACCATATGCGGGTGTAGACGTGCTCTTTTTGTTTTGAGAAAAACAGATAATGCTTCCAGGCGTGCTTCCGTTTTCATAGATGTTTTCACTCCATTCATGGGTCAACGAGAATTGAGCATATGCAACTCTCCCTATAGTAGTGCTAATTATACCAGGATAAATAAAAACTTGTAATAGGATAAAGTAAGGGTAAAATGAGGATTGTAAGTCAGTTATCGAGCAGGAGGAATGAATAGCTATGCAAAGAGTAGTAATAACAGGTATGGGTGTCGTTTCGCCACTGGGCAATGAAGTAGACACATTGTGGAACAATTTGCTGGAAGGCAATTCAGGTATACGTAAAATTGATAGATTCGAAGTGTCTGATTTGAAAACACAAATCGCCGGGCAGGTACAGGATTTTGACGCAGAACAGCGATGGGGACGCAAGGATGTCAGACGAATGGATCGCTTTACTCAGTTTGCATTGTATGCGGCAGAGCAGGCGCTAAAGGATTCAGCTTTGGATCTGGATCATATTAATCTGGAGCGTGTCGGGGTCTATGTAGGATCTGGAATCGGCGGTTTGGATACGATGGTGGACAATATAGAGGTGATGCTAAACCGTGGTCCGGGCAGAGTCAGCCCGACACTGGTACCTATGATGATCTCCAATATGGCTGCCGCTCAAATTAGTATTGCGTTCGGAGCCATGGGCCCTACGCTTTCGCCCGTTACGGCCTGCTCTATTGGGAATACAGCAATTGGAGAGGCGTTTCGGACGATTCGTACAGGGGACGCGGATGTCATTTTTGCCGGTGGGGCTGAAGCCGCGGTGACTAGATTAGCCTTGGCGAGCTTCGCTAATGCGACTGCATTGTCCACACGTAACGAGGAGCCTTCTATAGCAAGCCGACCTTTTGATCAGGATCGGGACGGGTTTGTCATGAGCGAAGGTGCAGGTATTCTGGTATTGGAATCATTGGAGCACGCCATCGCGCGAGGTGCGGAAATCTATGGTGAGGTCATCGGTTATGGAGCCAGTTCGGATGCCTATCACATGGTTGCACCGCATCCCGAAGGAACCGGAGCTTACTTGGCGATGAAAGCGGCTCTTCATTCGGCCCGCATCTCCCCTGAAGAAGTGGATGTGATTAGCGCCCACGCAACGGGTACAGTCGGGGATGTCGCTGAAACCCTTGCAATCCACAAGCTATTTGGTGAATATGCCTATCAAATTCCGGTGACCGGGAATAAGTCCATGCTGGGCCATATGCTGGGAGCCGCAGGCGGCGTCGAAGCGATTGCGCTTGTACAAAGCCTGCGAGAAGGCATCATACCGCCAACGATGCACCTGGACAACCCGGACCCGGCTTGTGATCTGGATTACGTGCCTCACCAGGCGCGTAAGGCATCATTAAATATCGGGCTATCCAATTCTTTTGGCTTTGGCGGTCATAATGCGGTCATTGTGCTGAAGCGCTACGAGTCATAAGTGTAATGAGTGGTTAAAACCTCAGGCATTCTATCCAGCTGGATGGAATCCTTGAGGTTTTTAGTTTGAGAAACAGATTCATTTTTAGATAAGAGATAGAGTAAGATGGAGGAAACATAGAGTCGGCAAACGCCCAACGTATTGGGATTTAAGACTGGAATCCCTGATCGAAACGTATGGTTGTGAGAAGAATGCTTTGGTATATCTGGATGACTGCTAATAGGATCAAGATACAGGGATAAGCACGAGTAATGGTGAAAGGTTTGGAAAAATGAAAATAGACAGACTGCTTTCTATCGTCATTTTGCTGCTGCAAAAAAATAGAATACAAGCGAAGGAACTTGCCGATTTGTATGAGGTTTCGATACGGACGATCTATAGAGATATTGAAGCGATCAGCATGGCAGGTATTCCGGTGGTGACCTTTCAGGGAGCAGGTGGGGGAATCGGCCTGATGGAAGGGTATCGTCTGGATCGCAGTATGCTGACGGATCATGATATCAAGGACATTGTCATGGGGCTGCAGAGCTTGTCCTCATCGCTCGGCGGTCCGAATGTGTCGCGGTTGCTTCACAAATTTGAGAGCATTGTACCAGCATCTGAAAAAGAGCAATTTCGTGTCCGCACGACTCAGTTTATCGTCGATCATTCCGGCTGGGGAAATCAGGCTGCACAGGAAGGCAAATTGATTAAGGTAAAAGAAGCAATAAGCCAGACGCATACGATCACTTTTACCTATCGAAATGCGGAAGGAGCGATCACGGAGCGCAATGTGGAACCGCACACGCTCGTTTTGAAAGGACAGCAATGGTTTGTGTATGCTTATTGCCGCGGCAGGGAGCAGTTTCGTCTGTTTAAGCTTTCCCGCATGAGTAACCCTGTAGTGACAGAGACACCTTTCACCCGTAAGGATCTTTCCTATGAGGTGCTGCCGTGGAATGAGGGCCGGATGACAGCGTCCAGAGCTATACAGCCGTTTACATTACAATTTAACCGCAATTCCAGGCATCTGGCGGAGGACTGGTTTGGCGTGGAAGCATTGCACGAGCAGGAGGAAGGTATCTATACGGTTTCAGTCCCGTTTCCCGAGGATGCGTGGGCGTACGGATTTATTCTAAGCCTGGGACCCGATGTGGTCGTCAAAGAACCAGCCCATTTGCGAGACAAGATTCGGGAGATGGCGCTCCGTATTGCATCTAATTATGAGGATGATCGGGAAATATAGGACATGCTGGACTAAAGCAAGCCGAACCTGACGGATAGTTGTCAGGTTTGTTTCGTTATACTGGTTGCATATCAGATATCAGTTAGCGAAGGGAGCTTAACAGGAATGGATAAAGTATGTCAAAGCTGTGGTATGCCACTGGAGCATGAGGAGCAATATGGAACAGATGCAAAGCATGCCAAAACGGATGAGTATTGCAAATATTGTTACAAGGAAGGTGTATTTGTACAGCCTGACTTGACCATGGAAGAAATGATTCAGCAGTGTGTGCCTATCCTCGCAGGGGAGGGAATGCAGGCAGGAGAGGCGGATACGATGCTGCGCAATTACCTGCCGAACTTGAAGCGGTGGAGGTTTTTAGAGGATACGTGGCTTCATGGAGATGGACCGATTCGGGAGGAATGCCGAGGGGACATCCGTTTGGTCGGGCTGAAAGCACGTACGAGCAATCTGAATGAACAAACATCCCACGGGATCATTCCAAAGATGTGGGAGCGTTTTTGGAGTGAGGACGTGCCTGGTCGGATCAAAGGTCATGAAGGACAATCTTTCGTCTATGGATGTTATACGGATTATGAAAATGGAGCCTTGGGCGAATATACTTTTTTTGCTGGAAAGGAAGCGGCCGCGGATTTCCAAACTCCTGCTGATCTTGAGGAAATGCTCATCCCTGCAGCACGCTATGCTGTTTTCCAGGCATCAACAGAGCCCTCTTCTGTCATCCGTGTGTGGCAAACCATCTGGCAGTGGGCGGCGACAGGACAAGCGGAGCGGACCTACACAGGTGACTTTGAAGTGTATGGCGGCCCGGATGAATCTGTTTTGATTTACATCGCGATCAAGTGATACATGTTGTGGTGACGAAAGAGAGCCGTCCGGCCAAGGTTTGTGGTCCGGGCGGCTTTTTGCTGCTTCAGCTCGCCGTATTATCTGCCTTAACACGAGGGGCGAGTCACTGCCCAAAAGAGAAGCGCCACAGCGCTGACACCCGCTCCCAATAGACATATCAGGGTAATATCTTTTAGACTGATCTTGATTCACATGGTATAATTTACTAGGTCCATTTCCATGGGCTACTCTAATTTGGAGGCGTTACGATGAGATACAACATACAGAAGAGGGCACAAAATAAAGGGGAATACGCATCATTGGCCCTGTAAACTGCGCGATTCCCCTTGACTCATTAAGGGGTTATCTAATTGAAGAAGTTAATCATGGCAGGCAGCAATTCCAAATCTATCGTCTGGCTTAGCTTTCTTGCGTTTTTCAGCGTTCTCAATGAGACCATTTTTAATGTATCGTTGCCGGATATCGCCACCCAGTTCAGCATTGCGCCTTCATCCGCGAATTGGGTCAATACCAGCTTTATACTTACGTTTGCAATAGGTACAGCAGTGTATGGAAAGCTGTCCGATTTGTATGGTACGAAAAAGCTGCTCCTGTTCGGTCTGTGGATCTACGGCATGGGGTCCTTCATGGGGATTTTATTTCATTTATGGTATCCGGGCGTCCTGGCGGCTCGATTAATACAAGGTGCGGGAGTATCTGCGGTTCCAGCGTTGATCATGGTCATTATAGCCCGGTACATTGATGCGGAACATCAGGGAAAAGCTTTCGGTATGGTGGGATCGATGGTAGCTTGCGGTGAAGGAATCGGTCCAGTGATCGGAGGGGTTATAACCGAGTACCTCCATTGGTCCATGTTGTTCCTTTTGCCGATGATGACGCTGCTAACCATTCCATTTTTCATGAGAATGATGCCTGACGAAACTTCAAAAAGGGGAAAGACCGATATCATCGGCGCCTCTTTATTAAGTGGCGGAATTGTTGCTTTTACGCTCTTCACAACGGCATACCACTGGGGATTTCTGGTCGTCTGTGTGCTGCTATTCACCGCATTTGGCCTGCGTATTCGACATGCGGAGCAGCCGTTTATAGAGCCTGATTTGTTTGGAAAGCGGACGTTTATTGTCGGTGTGCTCACAGGAAGCCTGTTGTTAGGAACGGTCGCCGGTTATGTATCTATGGTTCCGTATCTGATGAAAGAGGTCCATCAACTGCCGACAAGTCTTATCGGAATCGGCGTCCTGTTTCCCGGGACAGTCAGTGTGGTGCTGTTCGGAATTGTCGGCGGTGTATTGGTCGACAAATTAGGGACGGTATTCACGATGCTGCTCGGCTTATGCATGATCGGCGCAAGCTTTCTGGCCGTTTCCTTGTTCCCAGATCGAACGCCATGGCTTGTTTCTGGCACCATGGTGCTGACATTCGGCGGACTTTCATTTGTGAAAACCGTCATATCCACCAGTGTTGCGGGAGCCTTGGGTTCCGAGGATTCCGGTTCGGGCATGGGCTTGTTGAATTTTGCCTGCTTCCTGGCCGAAGGAATTGGCGTGGCCACGGTCGGGGGCCTGCTGACAAAATCATGGCTCGCCTTTCCTCTCCTTCCGACTGTGACTGATGTTGACGCATTTCATTACAGCAACTTGATGCTGATCTTGATTGCAGCTTTGGTCGTGGGAGGAATCGGTTTCCTTATGCAAACGGCCAGTCACACAAATCGTCCAAAATGACGCCCGCAAGGTAGTCGAGGATGCCACAACAAGCGATCTCCTGTCAAAAGGAAATCGCTTGTTTTTACCATTGGTGGCTGTTGTATCAAACACAGGTTAGAGGCGTTTCAAAAATACGCCGATACGCTCCAAAGCCATTTCCAGCTGTTCTCGTGACGATGCGTACGAGCAGCGGATAAAGCCCTCGCCGCCCGGGCCGAATGCGGAACCGGGAACCGTAATAACTCCTTCTTCGTCCAGCAGTCGCTTGGCAAACTGCTCTGAGCTTAACCCCGTGTGCATAATAGAAGGGAAAGCGTAGAAGGTTCCATTCGGTTCATGACAGGGCAGTCCTGTCTGACACAGGCTTTCAACGAACCATTTTCTGCGCAGATTGTAAGATTCCATCATACGGTCTTTTTCCTCCAGCCCGTTGCGCAGGGATTCGATAGCGGCAATTTGCCCGATAATTGGAGCGCACATGGCGGTATATTGATGAATCTTCAGCATGGCAGCAATCAGCTCTCTCGGACCACATACATAACCGACCCGCCAGCCAGTCATTGCAAATGCTTTGGAAAAACCGCTGATGAGCAGGGTCCGCTCTTTCATTCCCGGCAGAGCAGCGAAGCTTGCATGCCGCTGTCCATAGGTCAGTTCAGCATAAATTTCGTCGGATATTACAACTAAATTATGCTCCTCAACCAGGCGGGCAATGGGGAGCCAATCCTCATAGGTCATGATTCCGCCAGTCGGGTTGTTCGGATAACAGAGAATAAGCACTTTGGAGCGTGGGCTCAGCTTGGCCTTAAGCGCCTCTGCTGTCAGCTTGAATTGCTGGTCAGCAGAGGTTTCGACCGTTACGGTGTGTCCTCCGTTCAGAAACGTAATAGGCGCATACGAAATATAACATGGATCCGGAATGAGTATTTCATCGTGCTCTGTAATCAGGGCACGCAGTGCCAAATCCAGCGCTTCACTGCTGCCAATGGTGACCATGATTTCATTCGCCGGGTTATAGGACGTGTTAAAGCTGCTCTCCAAATATCCGGCAATCTCCTCACGAAGCTCGGGAAGACCGGCATTGGGTGTGTATGAGGTTTTTCCATTTTCGAGAGCTGTGATACAGGCCTTTATGACATGCTGAGGGGTCACAAAGTCAGGTTCACCGACCCCGAGCGAAACGATATCTTTTCTGCCCGTACTATATTCAAAAAACTTACGAATGCCTGAAGGTGGCATTTCCCGTACAGCTGGAGTCAAAAAATCAGTTATAGATGCTACTGTGGATACGTTCGTCATGTTGATTTCCTCCTTTTTGAAAAACAAAAAAACCCGCCCCTGTAAAAGGGACGAGTTCATACCCGTGTTACCACCCTAGTTTCATTCCATACGAAATGACACTCTGTTCACGTATCCATCAATACGTGTTCCGGTTAACGCTGGAAAGGCGGCAGAGCTTACTTCAGGTTCAGCCCGCTTCTCGGAGATGGCGTTCGGCTATCCTCGGAATGTTGGCTTTCACCTGCCCCAACTCTCTGCAAATCCGCTGTATAGCTTACTCGTTCTCGTCATTGAAATTTGTTGCCGTATCAAGTTAGGTGTAATTATAAGCACAACATTTCAGGATGGCAAGTCTTTTTTTTAGATTATAGAATTTATAAATTTTCAGCAGAGCTGAACAATTCTATAACTGCGAGAAAGACTTCCGCTAGGCACGGTCTGGCTTCCGTGAAAGTACGTCGATAGACGGTTTCTTATAAAATGCAGCGACAGCAGGATTATCATTGACGATTGGAAGTTTACGTATATAGTGATATGAGAAGGGCTCAGCTCTTTACAGGTGTCTGCACAATCACAGGCTTAGTTTTAACACTTGATGCGAGTTCAAAAAGACGTATATACGTATATAGGGACAGGGGAGACATAAGCTTGCTGTTTACAGGGAAGGGGTACAAGCTGCCCGCTTTGTTGGGGGTGCTGCTTGTAGCTACGTTGGGCTGCTTTGGGCTCATTATGTATTTGCAGTCTGCAAGTGGGACGAAGATGTATCAATTTTTGTACTGGGATATATTCCTGGCCTGGGTTCCGGTCTTTATGACTCTAATAATGATGGCGTTATCCAGAATGGGGAATGTGACAGTCAGACGGGTTCTTATGTTGCTTAGTGGAGTAATATGGCTGTTTTTTCTGCCGAATGCTCTATATTTACTGACTGAGTTATTGCATGTGTTTCGTATTTACAAGGTAAATCCAGATTCGCGTTTTTGGTTGGACACCACATTTTGGTTGATCTTATTTACGTCTTTTTTGGCAGCAGGGCTTGGCCTTTTTCTTACATCCCTCTGTGTATGGAGCATCCATCGAATGCTGCAAAAGGCTTGCAATGGCTGGCTTGCGTGGGCCATCGTTTTTGTTTTGCTGTGGCTGGCCAGCGTGGGCGTATATATCGGCAGATTTGCCCGCTGGAACAGCTGGGATGCGGTGTTAAAGCCCTTGGTCATCCTTACAGATGTTTGGAAATGGGTGAGCCTGGCAGGGGAAAGACAACATTTGCTGTCCTTTAGCTGGCTGGTGTTTGGGATTATGATCATCTTTTATCTAATGATGTATATCTCTTTAAGCGAGAAGGACCTATAGGCCGAGGATACGTATGTAATGCATACGGTCTTCGGCCTTATTGCATGTGGCGGGCTAGTCGCTGGCGTTCTCTTCCCCGTGTACATCATAAAGCACGCGCACCAGCAAATCCTGACTGAAGTTGCCGAATCTTTTGCCAAAAATGGTGAGCCCCCCTTTATTCTCCGATGGATCGGATACGGATAAACGGAGGGTAATATCGCTTTTATAGTTAAGGCCAATATCGTCTATTGTGACTTCGGATATACGGCACCCGTCAATGAAGCTGCCATGCTGATTGATGCGAATTAATTTGAGCATGCCATATTGATTCAAATGCGGTGGCCACCAATCGGGATTCAGAACTCCCGGTACTTCTCCAAAATCTCCGGGGCTGGTCCAGTATCCAATAGGGATACCATTGATGTGAAACCAGATGTCAGAAGGATATTCCTCACAAAAGCACGGTGCTTCTGAGCCCAGTTCTGCGGAGAACTGAATTTCTTTAAAGGATTGATTCGCTTTCAGATAGTTGGGGATACGGTACTCCAAAAAGCCTTCGGCCATCCAGATCATTTCCGACTCCAGCCGCCCGGGATCTGCAAAATAGCGTGGATCATCAAAATCGCCGATAATGCTGTCTCGGGTTACCAATCCGCAAGTGGGGAACACTTGGTAGTTGCTATAATGACCGATGCGAATCTCCACCTCATACACATTTTTTTGCTCTCTGCTACGCAGATCCACCATTAGCTTTTCCTTATTCAAATAGCACATTTTTCGGGTACCGTGTTTACCGCTCACTGTATTAATTTCCACAAGGCCGCATTCTTCCAGCTTGCGAATATGCATCGTAATGGTGCCGTTGCTCAAATGCAGCTTGTTAGCAATATCATTCATACTTTGTCCTTGATAGGCGAGTAACTCGAGTATTTGAATGCGGATTTCCGAGCCTAGTGCTTTGAAAATATCCAACCCGGACATTAAGTTCTTAATATAAATCATAGCTATAGACCTTCCTTACCTATAAATTATGCAATGTAAGCGCTTATATATTTACTTTGATTTATGTTAAAATAAAATCAGAAAGAAGTAAACTGCTTTTCTTTAATTAATTTTTACTAAAAAAGAGGGGAGAGAAATAGACACAAAAATAAATTTATTCTTAAAAATATATCGTATTTAAGTTATTGTATCGATTTTTTTAATGATAATCAACTTGAATACGTATTTATTTTTGCTTTTTATGTGGTTCGAATCAATGTTTTATATTTATTTAAAAAGATTTCTAAATGCATTGACGAACTGTAGAAGGGCGTGCTATATTTTGTTTGTAAACGAATTCATTATTGATAAAGTAAAATGTTAATTATATAGTGCATGAGAGGGATGATAACCACAGCGGCAGTGAACAACGGTTTATGTACCGCACAAGTAAAGGATAAAGCCGAATCGTGAAAGATTATTTTAACACCAAATGTATGCGGTTTCATTTAATTTTAGGAGGGGTCGCGTTGAGAAAGAAAAAAGGTTTTGCGATAACAATGGTTGTTCTGTTGTTGATGGTTGCTGCATTGACTGGCTGTGGAGGAGGAAGCTCCAGTAGCGATGGAACCAAGGAATTGACGTTCATGTTCCGTGGAGGTACGGATGAGCAGAAGGCTTATAAGGAAGTTATCAAGAAATTTGAAGAGGAACATCCTGGCGTGAAGGTTAAAATGGTCGTGACGGCAGCAGATCAATATGCTACAAAGCTTAGAGCTGCGATTACAGGCAACAATCTTCCAGATATCTTTTATTTTGCCCCTGGAGACTTGAAAGCGTATGTAAATAGCGGCGTGCTGAAGGATCTTACACCTTATATTGAGAAGAGCAAGGATATAAATCTGGATAATATCTGGAAATATGGTGTGGATTTGTATCGGTATGACGGTAAAATGGCTGGTCAAGGTAATATTTACGGTATGCCGAAGGACGTAGGTCCATTCGCACTTGGCTACAACAAAACCATGTTCGAAAAAGCGGGCATTCCTGTACCTGATAAAGACAAACCGTATACTTGGGATGAGTTTATCAAGGTCAGCCAAGAGTTAACCAAAGATACAAATGGTGATGGTAAACCGGATCAGTACGGTACAGGCTTTAATGTTCAGTGGGCATTGCAAGCCTTTGTATGGAGTAATGGTGCGGATTGGCTAGACGCGAGCAAAACAAAAGTAGCGATTGATGATCCGAAATTTGCGGAAGCGCTTCAGTTCTTTGCCGATATGCAAAACAAATATAAAATTACGCCTGGAATCGAACAATCACAAACATTGGACACATATCAACGCTGGATGAAAGGTGAAATGGCATTTTTCCCTGTAGGTCCATGGGATATGAGTACGTTTGAAAAGCTGCCTTTTGAATATGATTTAATGCCATACCCAGTTGGGTCGACTGGCAAACCGGCAACATGGATTGGCTCTTTGGGTATCGGTGTTTCTTCTAAAACAAAATACCCGGATGAAGCCGTAGAACTGGTTAACTATTTGACCACTTCCCAAGAAGGCATGAAGCAGCTCGTTGACGCGAAGGTACAAATTCCGAATCTGCTGGATATGGCGGATGAGTGGGTGAAGGATTCAAAAACCAAGCCTAGCAATAAGCAGGAATTTATTGATATCGTAAATGACTATGGCCGCGCATTGCCTGGCAACTATACGTATAACGCGGAATGGTATGATATTTTCTTCACGGATATTCAGCCAGTGCTGGACGGTAAAGTTACGGCAGCCGATTATGTGAAGCAGGAACAGCCTAAGATGCAGAAACTGCTGGATAAAGCGGTGGAGCAAGAGAAAAAATCACAGAAATAATACGCAAGCAACGAATTGAGGATGATGTTAGCGGCTGATATCATGCTGCTGGCATCATCCTCTATCCAAATTAGAAACAGAGGTGAGTCCTGTGATAACCAAATCTAATCTCTATCGCAAAGAGAAGATATATGGATATTTATTTATCCTTCCTCCTATTCTCGGTTTGCTAATCTTTACGTTGTTCCCGTTTGTCTATTCGTTATACGGCTCTTTTACAGACTGGGACGGATTAGGACAAATGAACTTTATCGGTTTCGACAATTTTAGAGATTTATTTACGGATGAGCTGTTTTACAAATCGATGTACAATACTTTTTTCTTAATGCTGGGTATTCCAATTGGTCTTGTACTGGCTTTACTGCTGGCACTGGGATTGAATCGCAAAATTCCAGGCACGACGACATTTCGTGTGATCTACTATATTCCGGTTATTTCTTCGCTGGCTGCGGTTTCCATCATGTGGAACTGGGCATACAACGGAGACTACGGTCTGGTGAACCAATTCCTGGAGTTGTTTGGCATTAAAGGTCCCAACTGGCTGATGGATAAGGATACGGTTAAGCCGGCCTTGATCCTGATGACAGTCTGGAAAGGTCTTGGCTACACGATGCTATTGTACTTGGCCGCTCTGCAAAGCGTATCTCGTTCTTATTATGAAGCAGCAGAGCTGGATGGAGCCAGCGGATTTCAAATGTTCCGCAACATCACATGGCCAATGGTAAAACCGGTAACCTTTTTTCTGGTCGTAACCAATATCATTGGTGGTTCGCAAATCTTTACTGAAATGAACATTATGACACCTACAGGTGGTCCGGAATATTCATCCGCCTCAATCGTCTTCTATATCTGGGATAAGGCATTTAAAAACCTGCAAATGGGATATGCCTCCGCGATGGCTATGATTCTTGGCATCTTCATTTTTATCGTAACTTTGATTCAATTCAAAATGAATGAAAAATCGTCCTTTGATGGGGATTGATTTTCGCGGAAAGGAGTGAGTCTGATTATGTCCCATAGTCAAAGAACGAAAGTGACCAATACCATTATCTTTATTGTATTGGCCATTGGAGCGATTGCGATGATCGCACCGCTGCTGTGGATGCTGTCCACTTCGGTGAAGGAAAAGCAGGATGTCTTTGCTCTTCCGCCGGTATGGATACCAGAGGTGTTCCAGTTTGGCAAGTACAAGGAAATTTGGGAAGCAGGACCCCTGCTAAGCGGGATCAAGAACAGCGTGATTGTGGCTGTAAGTGTTACCGTTGTAGGTACCTTTACATCCAGTGTAGCTGCCTTTGCCTTTGCAAAGCTGAGATTTCCTCATAAAAATAAACTGTTTCTTGCACTTATTGCATCTATGATGATTCCATATCCAACGGTTATGATTCCGCAGTTTATGATGTTTTCCAAGCTAGGTTGGGTCGATACGCTGTTGCCTCTGATTGTTCCTGGTTTGTTCGGAAATGTGGTTATGATCTTTTTCCTGCGGCAGTATTTGCTCAGTGTACCGGATGCCATTATTGAAGCAGCTAAAATTGACGGCAGCTCTTATTTCCGACTGTATTCGTCCATTACGTTCCCGCTCATTAAGCCGGCAGTTGCGGCCCAGCTTATTTTATGGTTCATGGGAATTTGGAACGATTATTTGGCGCCGATTATCTACTTGAACTCACCAGAAACGCAGACATTGCAGCTGGTTATTGCGAATTTTAATGCGACTTATGCCATTCAGACGGACTATCCGCTTATTATGGCAGCTTCCATTATAGCGTTGTTGCCTGTATTGATTATATTCCTGATCTTCCAAAAACAAATTATTGAGTCGGTTGCCATTTCCGGTGTCAAAGGATAAGTGGGTACATGGAAGGCACCGGGGATCGATGGAAGACGATTGCAATATGTAATGAATAAAGGAAGGAGGAGAAGAACGGTTATGGTTATGCTGCTGATGCTGGGCCTATCCGGCTGTGGGGATAACACCCCGGACCCTGTGTATCCGCAGGCTCCGCCTCCTGATCACTTGTATGATCAAAGCGTGATAAACGATGAACACCGCTGGACCATTAACAATGCACATGATCCGGCGATTATCAAAACAGATCAGGGCTATTATGTCTACTCGACGGATGTAAAGACAGGTGGAGAGCCGAGACCGGGTGTTATGGTGCGCAAATCGAACGACCTGATTCACTGGAACTGGGTTCAGTATGCATTGCCCGGCATACCCGAGGAAGCGGGGGCATGGTCATCCGCAACAAATCTGTGGGCGCCAGATGTTATCAAGATGGGGGATACCTATCGGATGTATTACTCCGCCTCTACCTTTGGCAGTAGGCGGTCAGCCATCGGGTTGCAGACATCCCAATCCCCGGAAGGCCCTTGGAAGGACGAGGGACTGGTCGTTAAAACGGATGAGCATGACAAGCTGAATGCGATTGATGCTAATCCGGTGCTGGATGCGGAGGGAAATCCGTGGATGGTGTACGGTTCTTTTTTTGGCGGTATTTATATTACGCGGCTTGATCCCTGGACCGGGAAGCTTCAAGAGCCAGGTTATGGCACAAATATCGCTGCCAGAGACCGGGCAACTGAGGACGGTGCAGTGGAAGGACCTTACATTGTGTACAATCCAGCCTTCCGTAAATATTACTTGTTCGTCTCGTATGATTCTTTGTTTGAGGACTATAATGTGCGCGTTGCCCGCTCGGACTCTATCACAGGGCCTTACGTGGATATAAACGGACATGATATGGCTGACACCAGTTATTTGCCTCAATACGAGATTGGCAATAAGGTACTGGGCGGTTATCGATTCAGCGAAGGAGAAGGCTGGGTTGCGCCAGGTCATAATTCCGTGCTGAAGGACGGAGAGGATTATTATATGGTTCATCATGCGCGGGGAGAAACGGACAAGAGTTGGCCGTACCTGCATGTACGCAAAATATTGTGGACGGCTGATGGCTGGCCTGTCGTATCACCGGAACGGTATGCAGGCGAGAAGGAGCAGGATATACCTCAAAGATTATTATCCGGCAGTTGGGAACGCATCGTCATGAAGCAGGAAGTCGATGGTCAGGTGGAAGCTGAAGCGCTTCGTCTGGAAGACGGAGGAAGGGCAACCAGCGGAACGCTTGAAGGCCAGTGGACCTTTGACGGCAAGCGTACTTTAACACTGAATTGGAGCGATACATCCGAAGGAACCCAGGAGCAACTGTTATTGCTTCCTTCATGGGATTGGGAGCTGGGTCGCCAGACGCTCGTTTTTACAGGCATGAACAATAAGGGAATTTCCATTTGGGGTAAGCGTATCAGCAATTAAAGTTATGAACTACATATTACACATGGAGGAGAGAAAAACCATGAATCAACCTGTACCTTTTATTAATCCGGTCATTGAGCAACGGGCAGACCCCTGGATTTACAAGCACAGTGATGGATACTATTATTTTACCGGCTCTGTGCCGGAGTATGACCGCATTGAGGTGCGGCGGGCCCGGACCATTCAAGGATTGAACACGGCAGAGCCTGTCGCAGTGTGGCACAAATATGAGACAGGTCCATTAAGCGCGAACATTTGGGCACCGGAAATTCATTTTATTCATGATAAATGGTACATTTATTTTGCAGCAGCTCGTACAACAGAAACGAAGGAAGGCTTGTTCGATCACCGGATGTTTGTGCTGGAAAATGATTCTGCCAACCCGCTGGAAGGAGAGTGGGTGGAGAAGGGACAGATCAAAACCCGATGGGAATCCTTCGCTCTTGATGCAACAACCTTCCAGCATAATGGAGTTCTGTATTATGTGTGGGCCCAGAAGGACCCGGACATTGTCGGTAATTCCAATCTGTACATTTCTGAAATGAATAATCCATGGACGCTGCGTGGTGAGCAAGTGATGATCTCTACCCCTGAATATGATTGGGAGGTCATCGGTTTTAAGGTGAATGAGGGAGCGGCGGTTCTGAAACGCAATGGACGGATCTTTATCAGTTATTCAGCCAGCGCGACCGACCACAATTATTGCATGGGTCTGCTAATGGCAGATGAGAATGCGGATTTGCTCGATCCGCAATCGTGGGCGAAGTCTCCTGTGCCGGTATTCTGCACGAATGAGGAAACAGGTCAATTCGGGCCAGGCCACAACAGCTTTACAGTGGCGCCTGACGGTAGCGATGTTCTCGTATATCACGCCCGTAATTACAAGGAAATTACAGGTGACCCGCTGTATGATCCCAATCGCCATACACGCGTGCAGCCGTTGAAGTGGAATGAAGATGGAACCCCTGATTTTGGCATTCCAGTACCAGACGGAGCTCCTGTGAATAAATAAGAAATATAATCTTGCTACGTATAACAAGGTGAATAAGATATCTTCTAAGCTAAAGGCTAGAGGATATCTTTTTTCATTTGTGAAAGCAAGGGGACTTCTTTTTACATGATCAAAATGTTTAATATTTTCCACGGGATGGAAGCTGCAAATGTATGGTAAAGTGTAGTTTATAAAAGAGTGTATCCAGAAGTTTTTTTCCAAAGTCTCCTGTGCATACTAATCCGAATCACACGAGGTGAGAAAAATGCTGCAATCATTAAAAGCCATAGCTAACTATCGGAAAGAAAATGATCTGGCCTGGGATATGCCGACTTGGCTGAAGCTGCTCGTTTCGGCTGAGGAGCGTATTGTCAATCTGGAACGCATCCGCTCCATAGGAGAACTAAAGGATTCCAATCCTGTCCTGGATTATGTGGAGCGTACGTTGCTCATTTTGGACGGTCTTCCATTGTCTTTCTGGATTAAAGAGCTGCTGGAGGATGTGCTGGTATGGTCTGAGGCGGCTAAAGGGGGGACAGGGCGTGAACGTCTGCGCTGGCAGCAGGAGGGCATTAATTTATTTGTGCATAATATTGGCTCTTCCCAGCTATATGTCAGACAGGCCCAAGCGGAATCCCCTGCGTACCCGCGCAACAGCATGACCCGGATTTTGATTGAGACGCACGGACTAATCGGACAGTATATACGGGGTGAAATTCCTTTTGCAGAAAATCGGCCGTTGCTGGAAATTACTCGCAAGGGCTGGCTAAGCGCTGAGGAGCTGGAGCTTGTTTTACGTGCTCTGAACGAATGTATTATCGCTGGGGTAGATCCTGCTCTATGGGAGCAGGTACGCAGTGAAGTGGAGCAGTTGATCGGCTGGATCGCGTGGGATAACGCACCTGTGGCTTGGGGCGTAAAAGAACGGCTAGAGAGATTGCGGTCCGTTTCTATTCATGAAGGCGAGCCGTTTGAACAGGCTTACGCGGAGTTGGAGCGTGAGTTGAATGTAGAAAAGGCGCTTGCTCCACTGGAAAATCGTACGCTTTGGTATGTAGAGTCCGCTTTACAGGATTTTTCGCTCGAAGAACTGGTAAAGGTATTTTTACTTACATTGAGAGAGGGTACGGGGAGAGAGGGTACAGGACAGGAGCAGCCAGCTACGGTACGTCATATCAGCTTTGAACCTCTCATGAACACGATGTATTATGATTATCGTGGTGTCAAGAAAATTAACGTATACAAAAAACGAATGATTGAGAAATATTTAAGTGCGCTGTCTTGGCAAGATCTTTTAAAAGGAAAGCGCAAACATAATCCTCATCTGAGTGTGATCGTGGAGCATAAGGAGGAGCTGCCGAGCACCGTATTTTTTAATTTTGCATTTTCATCTGCGGCAGAGAAGCTGATTGACTTTTGTATTGAGGCAGAAAAAACACCGCTGTATGACAAAGCTGTATTGCTGCTGTTCGATCTGTTCGGTTTACGGCGTGATGCGTATGATCGTTTTCACAATGAGGAGACGTATCTTGCGGATATGAACCAGACCGTAGATTACAAAAGGGTCATTCTGGATTACGTGACTGGAACCCGCATTCTGGATATAGGGCCTGGCGGGGGCGTGCTGCTGGATCTGATTGAGCAGGAAAGACCGGATGCAAAGCCGCTGGGGCTTGATATCTCAGTAAATGTGATTGAAGCATTAAAACGGAAAAAACAATCGGAGGGTCACCGTTGGGATGTTATCAAAGGGGACGCGCTCCGATTGGAGGAATTTGTGGAAACAGGGAGCATGGACACGATCATTTTTTCTTCCATTCTCCATGAGCTGTATTCTTACATCGAGCGAGATGGGACCCGGTTCAATCCGCAAACGGTGGAGGCTGCTTTGCAGAGCGCCTATCGTGTGCTGGCACCCGGCGGGCGCATCATTATTCGTGACGGCATTATGACCGAACCGACAGAGCAGCGCAGACGTATCCGGTTTCTGAAGCCAGACGGGATGGAATGGCTGCTGCGATTTGCCGAAGATTTTGCAGGTCGCCATATTGAAATGGAGCTTGTAAGTGAGTCTGAGGCTGTTATGCCTGTCAATGATGCGATGGAATTTCTGTACACCTACACCTGGGGGGCAGAAGCCTATGTACATGAAGTGCAGGAGCAGTTTGGTTATTTTACCCCCTCACAGTATGAGGAATGCATTCGTAACACGCTTGGATCACAGGCGATTATTCGGGTGAACCGCCACTATTTGCAGGAGGGTTATACTAAGGCGTTGTCCGGACGTATTGAGTTGACGGATGAACAGGGACAGCCGGTTCCTTTGCCAGACAGTACTTGTCTGATCGTGATTGAGAAGCCTCAATAGGGCAGAAATTACTGGATGGAAGGAAGCTATAAAACAGCTCTGTTTTTCTTAACAAGTTTTGCATATAATACAGGTGAAGTGCCTGGTAAAATGACAATAAAGGAGCTGTGTTGAAGATGTCCAAACGTTTGATTCCCTACATCACCATGGATGGAAATGCAAAAGAAGCGATCGAATTTTATGAAAAGGCATTGGATGCGCAACAGCTTTTTGTTCAAACCTTTGGCGAAATGCCGGAGAACCCGGATTTTCCGATTCCCGCAGAGGTCAAAGGTCGTATTGGACATGCTACCCTTAAAGTTGGAGAGACCGAGCTTATGTTTTCCGATACCTTTCCTGGATCGCCGTTTAGCAGCGGGAACCAGGTGAGTATCTGTATTACAACCGACAGTGTGGAGCAAGCCGGAAAAATGTTTGCTGCTCTACAGCAAGGAGGACAGGTGGGCATGCCCTTGCAAGAAACCCACTTCAGTCCGGCCTATGGGAATGTAACGGACAAGTTTGGGGTCACATTCCAAATTTTCACAGAAGCTTGATTATAAAAAATGGAAAAAGGTCAGATTTCGCTACCTTGGCGGTCTGGCCGTTTTTTGCGTGCATGCCATCGTTCAACAAAAAAAAAGAGCCCTCCGACAAGCGGAATGGGCTTTTTGAATCTATTGATTAAAGTACGGATATCTTATTCACCAAAATTAAAATCATCATCGGTCAGCGGCTCTACATTCATGGCGCGCACATACCCGTTTCCTTTTTTGGAAAAGAAGTCATGCTGCTTGGTGTGGGTGCTAATGCCGTTGAATACGATCGGATTAACCTCTTCTTCTTCAAACAGCGGATCAAAGCCCAAGTTCATCATGGCTTTGTTGGCGTTGTAGCGTAAAAAGACTTTAACATCATCAACTAGCCCGATCGGGGCGTAAATTTGCTCCGTGTATTGCTCCTCATTATTGTGCAGATAGCGCAGCAATCCGACCAGCGTCTGGTAAAGATCGCGTTGCTCTTCCTCGTCCAGCTCTGCATAAATTTCCTGTGCCAGCACACCTACATATACACCGTGAATACTTTCGTCCCGCAAGATCAGGTCGATAATTTCTCCGCTGCAGGTCAGCTTGCCCTGCCCTGCCAGATAGAGAGGGTAGAAGAAGCCACTGTAAAATAAATAGCTTTCCAACAGCACCGAAGCGGCCATCGCGAGATACAGGTCTTTCGGTGTATGGATATTCATATAATACTGACGAATGGTTTCCGCTTTGGTCTGGAGATATGGATTTTCTTCTACCCAGCGAAACACACCGTCAATTTCTTCTGTGGAAGCCAGTGTTGTAAAGATGCTGCTGTACGACTTGGCATGAATTTGCTCCATCATCGCCATAAAGCTCAGTACGGCTTTACGCTGCAACCCGTCCACATGCTCCATAATTTGCGGCATACCCACGCCGCCTTGAATAGTATCCAGCAGTGTCAAGCCGCCAAGCACCTTCATGTAGGCCTCTTTTTCGATATCACTGAGGGTCACCCAGGTCATCTTATCGTCAGACAATGGAATTTCATCATCTGTCCAAAATTGCATAATATTCTGGTTCCAGAACATCAGAGTGAAATCATCGTCCGAGCGATTCCAGTTTACAGCTTGTATACCTGTCATTGTTTAGCATTCTCCCTTCAGCTTGCGAGATTCCCCAGGATCTCAATAAAATGATGCAGGCGAATCATCGTATGCTTGACATACGGAAGCTGCATCCGCAAAGCCGTGATCTGGCCAAATCTGCACTTCACTGGCCTGGACGTCACGCTGGATACAGCTTCTAATGAAAAGCATTTTTATATCATCAATTTTCTAAACATCATGCTAAATTTATCATGCTTTAGATCGAGCAGGTGAGGCACTCTTCCACAGACAGCTTTTTGGTACGTGTGTAGTACAACGATTTAAGTCCTTTATGTGCAGCATACAGATAGCAACGGGCTAACTGACGTGTGGTTACATCACTGTTCACATGAAGCACTGTCGAAATCCCTTGGTCCACGTGAGGTTGAATTTCTGCGATCAAATCAAGCACTTTGAATTGATCCATTTGATAAGCGGATTTATAGAAGAACACATTATCCTTTTGCAAATAAGGCATTGGATAGTAAGTCGTCGAATTGGCATAAGTACGTGTTTCAATCTGCTCAACAATCGGCATCACGCTGGAGGTTGCATTTTGAATATACGAAATGCTGGCCGTCGGCGCAATCGCCATACGATAGGCGTGGTACAGACCATTTTTCATGACGTCGGTTTTCAGCTTGTCCCAATCCGCAGGAGTCGGAACATAAATACCGCTGAACAGCTCTTGCACACGTGCGGTTGTCGGACGGTAATCTGTATTGAGATAACGGTCAAAATACACACCGGTCGCATAATCGGATTCCTCGAATCCATAAAAACTTTGTGCAGCCGCTTTCGCGATTTCCATACTTTTCTCTATGGAATGATAGTTCATCGTCATGAAGAAGGTGCGGACAAAATCCTTCGCTTCGTTGCTTTCATACGCAATTTTGTTTTTGGCCAGGTAGCCGTGCAGATTCATGACGCCCAGACCCACGGAATGCATTTCGCGGTTCGCTTTGGCAACACCCGGTGCATTAGCCACTTGTGTCATATCGCTGACCGCGGTGAGCGCAATCATGCCCTCATGAACGGATTCGCGAATTTTGCCATGCTCCATCACATTGACAATGTTCAGGGAAGCCAGATTGCAGCTCACATCGCGGCGGATGATATCCTGTTTGCCATAATCTGCAATTTCGGAAGTTTCCTGCAACTGGAATATTTCCGTACACAGGTTCGACATCTTCACTTGACCCACATTTTTAAGGGCATGTGCCTGATTAGCGTTACTTTTATTCATCATGTATGGATAGCCGGATTCCAGCTGAATCATGGCAATTTTCGTCAGCATGTCACGTGCGCTCATCGCTATTTTCTTCTTCACCCGATCGTCGGCAAGCAGTGTATCGTACATTACATCCAGATCCATGTCGTCCAGATGCGTTCCATAGGCCTTGTACACACTGTACGGAGCAAATACATGCAAGGGTTCATTATCCTGAGCCAGCTTGTAAAAGCGGTTCGGCACCAGCAATCCGATGGAGAGGGTTTTAAGGCGCACTCTTTCGTCAGCATTGATTTTTTTACTATCCAGGAACTCCAGTACATCCCAACCAAAAATGTTGTAGTACGCCGCGCCGGAGCCCTTGCGCTGCCCCATTTGATCCGCGTAGGAGAATCCGTCTTCCATCAGCTTCAGCACAGGCATAATACCTTTGGCTGCGCCTTCTACGCCTTTAATCGCTTCACCGCGTGACCGCAGCTTCGACAGGTTGACCGCGACGCCGCCGCCGATTTTCGACAGCTGCATGCATGTATTAAGCACGTAGTTGATCGAGTTGAGAGAGTCGTCCATTTCGAGCAGGAAGCAGGATACCAGCTCTCCACGGCGACTTTTGCCTGCATTCAGGAAGGTGGGTGTAGCCGGCTGGAGGCGCTGCTCCATCATCGAGCGGGCCAACAGCCGCGCCGTATCAACATTACCGCGTCCCAAATGCAGTGCGACTGCTGCAACCCGGTCAGGATAATGCTCCAGATAGACCTTACGGTCATTGCTTTTTAGTGCATAATCGGTATAAAACTTGGATGCCGCCATATAGGAAGGGAATTTAAACTGATAGCTATGCGTGATATGGAAAATATCTTTAACTTCATCTGCTGTATAGCTATTATAGAAATTCTCGTAATAATCATTCTCAATCATGTACAGCACTTGAGCCGCTGTATCTGCAAACTTCAGGCTGCGTTCCTGAACTTCCTTCATAAATTCTGCGACAGCCTCTTGATCCTTTTCCAATTGGAAAAAGCCGTCTGTATCGCGTTTCATCAACATGTTGTTTAATTCAATATGCCGCAACTCGGCTCACCTCCTGTTTAAAACGCTCTACATCTCCGAACGTTCCAGATAATTCAAATTTACTAATCACAGGGACATTATAATAATCAGCAATCAAATCTGCGCTTTTTGCAAAGAAATCTCCCCAGTTTCGATTGCCGCTTGCAGCTACACCGACAAGGTTTTTAGCGTTTCTTTGCAAAAAGGAAGATACCCTCTCAGGTATCTGACCAAACCCTGTCGTATATGTAATGAGTACGTATGGTTCATCTATAGTCATTTGCTCCTGGATCTGAACCGCCGGAAGCTTGAGCTTTCCAATAAATCTTTTTACATTGCCGGTCTTGGAATCATAAGCAATCAGCATTGTAGGCATCCTCCTTAACAATTAACGAAAAAAAGAAAACGGCATTACCAGCCATTTAAAATGTTGGACTCTATATGTACATGTATTTTCATTCCTGTAAGTTCAAGATATCGGGCGAAAACACGTTTTTCACACTATATTTAGAGCACATTTTCTATTTTATATCTATATATAGTTTTGTCAATCGGTCCAAAGGGGATCAGAGGGCCCAGATCGGGTATAAGTCCAAGCGGGGTGCGGAAAAGAGCGAAAGAACTTTTTTTTCGTAAGTATGTTAAAAAAGTATTGGAGTTTTTGAGGTTGAAGATGTACCATTTGTCAATGGGCAATAGAATGGAAAATTTACATATTGCTGTAGAAAGGATGAAATAGATGGGAAGCAGTTATATAAATGAGGCTGAATCGTTTAATATGATCTTTTTTACTGTGTTTGGCATTATGGCTCTTTTAATGATTATCGGTATTGGCAAGACGATAGGAGCAGGGCTTTCCAATCAAGCCGCCGAACTGGTACAACGATCATGCAAAGTTGTGGATAAGCGGACGAGGGTACGCGGAGGGTCGGGCGATTTTTCGGCTTCGACATATTATTATATTACCTTTGAGTTTGACGGGGGTGAACGTAAGGAACTGGAGGTGAAGGATACGGACTTCGGTATGATTGTGGTCGGGGACCGTGGGGAGCTTCATTATAAGGGTACACGTGTTGTGGGGTTTGTGAGAATGATGGAAGCGTAAAGTATAGCGTAAAGTATATTGTAGAGAGCTGGAATGACTGAAAAAAAATACATACCGGAGGGAAGATGACGATGCCGCATATCATTGGGGAACGAATTGTATTGAGAGAATACCGTCTGGAGGATATACCTGATATACGAAAATGGGTCAATGACCCGGAAATTACATATGGCTTAAGCGATGTGTTTATCTATCCGCATTCACAATTCAATAGCGAATCCTTTGTACAGATGATGATTGACGGCAACTCCGAGATCAAGGGCTTTATCATTGCGCATAAAGACACACTGGACTATATCGGACAACTGGATTTATTTAAAATCAACTGGGTGAATCGGCACGCCACACTTGGTATTGTAATCGGGCGTGATGGTGACCTGGGCAAGGGCTACGGACGGGAAGCGATCCGGCTAATACAGAAATTTGCATTTCATGCTCTGAACCTGCATCGGCTGGAGCTGGAGGTCTATGCGTTCAATGAACGTGCATACCGTTGCTATCTGGCTTGCGGCTTCAAAGAGGAAGGTCGGCTACGGGAAAAGCTGTTCAGGGAAGGTCAATACTATGACATTATTCAGATGGGGATTTTGCGGAGCGAATATGAAGCTGCAGAGCAAGCGACGGAATCTTGAGCGTGAAGGCACAGCAATTATTTTAAAACGGGCGGACAGCATCAGGCTGTCCAGCCCTTATCTTTCATTTTATAAGTGTAACTTGAACTATAAAGCAGAATTTGAAAAAAACATAAATTATTTCTCCCCGTACCATAGCTTCAGCCGGTTTTGGATCAGGCCGGTGTAGACTTCTTCAGCCTTTGGTACACCTGCCTGGTCCAGTTCCTGCAGCATGCGGTCATAGACGGTGTCGAACTGATCCGGCTTGGCTAGTATAGCCTCAGGAATCCGTTTGCGCACAATGTCCTGCGACTTCTGATAAATGACATTATAGTTCGTATCGGTCGGAACAGGCATATTGTAGGCGGCACCCCACTCTTTTGCCGGGAAATCCTTTTCGTTCGGGAACAGGTCCTTCCATGTCTGGGCCTTGTATGCCTGAAGGGATTCTTTTTCGGCTTGGCTGTAATTTTCGGTAATCATTTCCGGATAATTGGTTGTATAGTAATTGCCAGAAGGGTCTTTGACGCTGTCCCCGTAATGAGGTCCCCATATCCAGTACAAACCGATACCTGACTCTCTAGTAAAAGAGGCATTATCGGTGTTTTTGCGTTGCTGTACGGCAGCCGGAATGACTCGTTTGCCGTTTTCTACATTGTAATGCTGGCCTTCAATGCCCCAGTTGCGCAAAATTTGTCCTTCGTCGGAGGCGAGGAAATCCAGAAACTTGATGGCACGCACCGGATTTTTGCATGAAGTCGTAATTCCGATGCCGTATGCAGCGTCAAAGCCAACTGGCTGGAGGGAATGATCCTGATATTTTTCATTTAAGGTGACTGGAAAATGAGCGTAGGTAAATTCATCCTTGCCTGCTGCCTTGAGGGCGTTTTCGGCATCCTGATAGTTCCATTCCTGATCAATGAGTCCAATGACCCGACCTGCAGCAATCTTGGATTTGTACTGATCACTTTTTTGCACAAAGGTATCCTTATCCAGCAGTCCTTCGTTGTACATATGATTCAGCCAACGGAAATATTCCCGTTCTTCCGGGCGCTTGTAGTGAAGGATGGCTTTGTGTGTTTTCGGATCAATATAATACTCGCCATCGTCTGGTCCGCCTGTAGCGATCACGGCGGGATTCGTCACGGTAATCTGAATTTTCCAGTCTTCGGCATCAAGTGAGAGGGGGATGGTAGGCTGGCCGTTGGTGGTGGGGTATTTGGCGACATAGTCCTTGAGTGCTTTTTCAAAATCCTGGACGGTACGAATTTTGGGGTATCCGAGCTTTTTAAGTGCCTGATGCTGGATTTCAAAGCCGGCCTGTGCATCAAATGCGATGTGATCTACGCCCAAATTGGTTGGGATCGTATAAATGGCAGGATCTTCACTGCTATATTTGATACGGTTAAAATAGTCTCCGTACACTTTCTTAATATTTGGACCGTATTTGTCAATCAGGTCGGTCAAGTCAATGAGTGCTCCGGCATCGACCATCTTTCCGACTTCCCCTTTGGGATATACGAGGTCAGGATACTCTCCGCTGGCGACCATCAGTGCAAATTTTTCCTCACCTCGACCATTGACGGCATATTCGGCATTGAGTGTAACGCCCGTTTTTTTGATAATTTCCTGTCCGACCGCGTCTTTCATGTTGTTCCAGTTGGAGCTGGAATCACCGCCAAAAAAAGTTAGGGTAATGGGACTGGTGTCATCGGGATTTTCTTTTGATGCCGTACCGCCTGTTCCGCTCGCACAGCCCGTTGTCACGAGCAACAGCACAGCCAGGAGCAGGATGGAGCTTTGTCGTACCAATCTGTTCTTGAACATTTGCAATCCCCCTTTTTAAGTATGATTCACATAATGTAAGTGCTTTCATTAGTAAATTGTAGGAAATAAACTACCTTACGTCAAGTGATATATGGTGATTTGTTATGCTGTTTGTTTTTTTATTATGCAAATATATTATGGTGGATGGTGTGGATTTGTGCAAATCTATCGTTTGATGATCTAAAACAAAGTATGCTACGATGGTACCAGTTTACAGGCACACCCGTGTATTGAAAACAGGCAGAAGCAGTACTAGATTCCGAATAGGGTTGGGTGAGAAGATGCGTGGAAAAGTAACATTGCAGGAAATTGCGGATGCGGCGGGCGTTTCAAAATTCGCTGTTTCTCGTGCATTGTCAGGCAAGCCCGGCGTAAGTGAAGAGACAAGGACGGTGCTGGTCAAGCTGGCTGCCCAGATGGGCTATTTTCGCAACCATCCAAAAGTGACCGGGCTAGAGCCGCGTGATACGGATGCCAAGGAATGGTCGGGCACTGTGCTGGTGTTATTTCCAAATATACGACACCAGAACAGGGAATCCAGATACTGGGGACCTGTGTTTGAAGGAATCTCCGAGCGTCTGAAGCGCAAGGGAATGGATATGGTCACGTTAACGGAGCCCTCGACTGAAGATATGTTTTCGTTGCTGAATCCGGAAGCGATCAAGGGCATTATTACGGTAGGGTCGGTTTCAACGCCGATGCTGCTGAATATTTATCGAATGGGGATTCCAGTCGTCATGGTAGATCATTGGGATTCTGCTTTTTTAAGTGATACGGTGTTTACGGATAATCGCACATGCATGAGTGAATTAATGAAGGATTTGCTGTGCAGGGGCTATACACGTTTTCAATTTGTCGGTCAGATTGACGATGCTCACAGTTTCTATGAGCGTTGGGAAGCTTTTCGCTCCACATTGGAAATGAGCGGCGTACAATTACAGCAGAACAAGGCCTTTCTTCACGGAGGAGTGCAAGCGCTGGAGGAGGAATTGGACAAGCTGAACGAGAGCGAGCTGCCGGAGGTGTTTGTGTGCGCGAATGATGTGACTGCTGCACAAGCGGTGGATGTGCTGAAACGGAAGGGAATTGACGTCCCGAGGCGCTGCGGGGTGACGGGATTTGATGATACGAACGAACAGATGCCGATTTATGCCACGGTAAGAGTGGATAAGGAGCTGCTGGGAATGCGTGCGGTGGATCAATTGCTATGGCGCATAACCAACCCAGATTCGCCTGTCGAAAAAAAGCTGCTGCACGCAGAACTGGTTATACGGGAACGATATGCGCCGCGCAACAGTCGGGGAAAAGATGACCCTGAGCGTTCAATCAGCTCAATCAGATATAGTTGATGTTCAGATCGCATTAGATGTACTCCGTTGATGTGGAGAAATAAAGATGTCGCTTTTTAGCCTGTTTAAGGCCAGAGAGCGACTTTTTTTGGTTGCTATACAAATGGTTTTGCGAAAAAAACAATTTGACTACTTTGTTAGCTTAATGTTATTTTTGTTATGTTGAAAGAGAGACCCAGATGTTCCCAATCATCCTTACAGGGAGGCTTGTGGCAATGTTCAATGTGATAGGACTGGATTGCTGGAGATTTAGGGAAGCGCAAAGTGATGAGTGGTTTAATGCGGAAGTGCCGGGTTGTGTGCATACCGATCTTTTACGACTTGGGCGAATTCCTGATCCGTTTATCGGTATGAACGAGGCAGAGGTACAGTGGATTGACAAGCAGGACTGGATCTATGAAGCCTGTTTTGAGACCCGTACAGAACAGCTCCAATGTCAACGGATAGAATTGGTGTTGGAAGGACTGGACACCTATGCAGATGTAAAAGTGAATGGGCAACAGGTGTTGTCGGCCAATAATATGTTTCGGCAATGGAGACAGGATGTGAAGGAGCTTGTTCAAGTAGGGGGAAATCGGCTGGAAATTTATTTCCGTTCACCGATTGCTGAAGATGTCCCCAAGCTGGAACGGTTAGGCTATGCACTTCCTGCACCGAATGATCAGTCCGAAGCTGGTGGTTTGGCAGACAAAAAGGTAAGCGTTTTCGCGCGTAAGGCTCCTTATCATTATGGCTGGGATTGGGGACCGAGGCTGGTGACAAGCGGCATTTGGAGAGAGGTGCGGATCGAGGCCTGGTCCGGTATGATCGTGCGAGATATGTTTATTCGACAGGATGAAGTGAATGCAGAAGAGGCCAGGCTCACGGCGGTCATAGAAGTCGAGAATGCAGGAGAGGCGACGGAGGCCGAGCTGCGTATCCTCGTTGACAGCAAGGTGTGGTCGAAGCCTGTTCACCTGCAGAAAGGAAAGCAAACCGTAGAGCTGGAGCTAGATATAAGCAAGCCGAAGCTGTGGTGGTGCCGAGGGTTGGGAGAGCCCCATCTATATACGTTTACAGCCGAACTTGCGGAGCGGAAGCAAGGAGCTGTAATAGCGGAAAAAACGGTGAAAACAGGTCTGCGTTCGATCCGTCTTGTACGTGAACCGGATGCAGAGGGTGAGAGCTTTTACTTTGAGCTGAACGGAGTTCCGGTGTTTGCCAAGGGAGCCAATCATATTCCAAATGACAGCTTTGTCACTGAGGTTACGAAGGAACGGTATCGGCATGAAATCGCCAGCGCGGCTGCCTCCCATATGAATATGCTGCGGGTTTGGGGTGGCGGTATTTATGAGGAAGACGTATTTTATGAGCTTTGTGATGAATATGGCTTATTGATATGGCAAGATTTTATGTTCGCATGCAGCATGTATCCGGGGGATGAGACTTTTGTGGATAATGTGGCACAGGAAGCTGAAGACAACATCAAGCGACTGCGGAATCATCCCTGTATTGCGTTATGGTGCGGCAATAATGAGATTGATTCGGCATGGGCGCATTATGAAGAGAACGGAGGCTGGGGCTGGAAAAAGGATTACACGCCTGAGCAACGAAAGCGTCTGTGGACCGATTATGAAACGCTCTTTCACCGGATTTTGCCAGAAGCGGTGCATGCCTGGACCCCGCAGACGGCTTATTGGCCCTCCTCCCCGCTTATTGGCCTGACCGCAGATCAAAACCAGCATGCGCATCCGTCTTCGAAGGCCGGGGATGTTCACTACTGGGGGGTGTGGCACGCATCTGAGCCATTTGAGAGTTACCATGTACATGTGGGACGTTTTATGAGTGAATATGGTTTTCAGTCCTTTCCCGAGTACAAGTCGGTACGTGCTTATGCGGAGGAAAAGGATTTGGAGCTGGAATCTGCGGTCATGCTGGCGCATCAGAAGAACGGGGCAGGCAATCGCTTGATTAAAGAATATATGGAACGGTATATGCGGGAACCAAGGGATTTTGCATGTTTTCTTCCTATGAGCCAGATTTTGCAGGCAGAGGCGATGAAAATGGCCATAGAGTCACATCGCCGTCACAAGCCCTATTGCATGGGAACGCTATATTGGCAAATGAATGACTGCTGGCCCGTTGCATCCTGGTCGAGTATGGACTATTTTGGCCGTTGGAAGGCACTTCAATATACGGCGAAGCGCAGCTTTGCCGATGTGCTGTTGAGCGTGACAGATGCAGAGCAGGGCAATAAGGAGCTGCATATCGTTAACGATACGCTAAAGACGATTGCAGGTACGCTGCGGCTGACGCTTTTGCATATTCGTGGCAGTCAAGTGATCTGTGAAGAGGACATTCAGGTACAGCAGGCAGCGGGCGCTGCAGGGATCGTACATACACTGCCAACCGACAAATGGCTGAACGGCCTGAACCGTGCAGAGCATATGCTGGTCGCGTGTCTGACACAAAATGGTGAACAGGTGGCCTCCTGTGAAGTTTATTTTGCAGATACCAAAGAGATGGATTTGCCGCAGACGAATATTAAGATAACCGAGGTACCGGGAAGCAGAGGCAGCAGTTTTATGCTTTGTTCGGATGTGCTTGCAAGACATGTGTGGCTGTCAGCGGAACGGGAAGGCATTTTCAGCGATAACCATCTGGATCTGGCCCCTGGTATTCCGAAGATCGTGGAATTTTTGGCCTTGAGTAACGGTAACGGTGCCTCAACATTTGCGGCCGTTTCACCAGGCGCGTTGACGATACATTCGTTGGTAGATTGGATACAAGGTTAGAGCAAGATACGTGGAGAATTGCAGAGGAACCAAAAATTCCCGCCGACCAGTTATTGAACTGGCCCGTTCTTTTTATGGAGGTGTTATTGTGGCTTTTGATTTAGTACCATTTATACTTAATATGCTAGTTATCCTTATTTCTATTGCGGGTGGAGTGCTGTTAATCGGAATATTGTATAGGGGATATATACTTCTAGGTATACTTCTTGCTGAGAAAAAGAATAAGAACGACAACACTGAGAAAAAAATATAGAGAATCACACTCTCCGTTGACCGCAAAGGTTAGCGGAGAGTTTTTTTGTTTCATTTTATGCTAAACATTGAATACTTATATTAGTTGCATAGTATATTGACAGATGGTTAATTATGGTGAAAAATGAAGTATGTTTTTAAAAATTATGGAATATTTATGCGGAAGGTGGCTATGGCATGAAGCAAACACCTACGATTCGGGCGGAATTAGACAGATACCTCAAACAAGAGGGATTGAGTCTAATACAATTTGGACATATTGCAGGGATGAATCGGGGAATAGTAAGTAGTATTGTGACAGGAAATAAGTCTATGTCTGTAAACCAGCTTGACCGAATTACTGAGGCTATGGGTTTACCGGAAGGCCACTTTTACGACTTGTTCATAGAAAACTACATCATAGACGTACCCCCGAATATGAGGCGAATCGAGCCATTTTTGTATCGCTGTGTGGAGTTGAACAAGTTGGATACGATCCGCAAAGTGGTGGGAGCCATCATGGACAATCTACTCTATTCGCCCAAACTATTTGATATAGCGGAAAACCTATTCGCAGAGGGACGACATGAAGCGGCGCTGCTGTTATATGAGAATGTAGCACAAACGGAGAAGTACCAGCACTCTGAGCGCTTGGCAGTCTGTCAATATCGTATATTCACTATTCAGGTCGGAGATGATCAAAGCCGTAATCTCAGGGCAGCTACGCTATTTGAACCCTTTGTTGAACGTCTGGATGAAATAGACCAGCTTGACGCGTTGAAGGATTTGGCTAACGTGTATAGGTCTTTGCGTAAATGGGACAAGGTCGATGAAATAGCTCGGAAAATGAGAGGGAAAGCGGAAATCCAATATTCGATGAAACATCAACAGAACAGCCGAGAATGCAATGAGGCTGCAAAGAAGCTAAGTCGTCCAATGTTTGTATACATCTCCTATGGCGATTTGTTGTGTGCAGGTGTTTGTGAAGCTCAAGGTGATTATCAACAAGCTCTACAATATACATACGCCTACGCTAATTTAGATTGGGTAAAAGAGACGGACGAGGATACCCAGCATTGGATCGGCTTGTTTCAACATTGGGCAGAAGTTAATACTTACGTATTTAAGCTTTTGTCTGGGGATACAAGTGTGCTTACGGATTATGTTGAATACATTGCTGCATCAACCAATAAAGCCGATAAAGAAATGGTTACTAAGTTGTTGAACGTAATGTATGCAGCTAACCGATATAACATAGATGTAGATAATATACTTCTAAGGTTTAAAACGGAAATTGATTTTTTTGCTCAAATGAACCCATCTGCCGATATGTATACTTATCAAGTAGTACCAGAGCAAAAAACACGTTTTAAATATGAACTTGCTAAATACTATTTGAATAGAGGCAACTACTCTTACGGCTTCAAATATCTGTTAGACGTATTATCTAAATCATTATCCAATAACAAGGAGTCCTTTTTCATTAGATGCATAAGATTATTTGAACGGTTTAAACAATTTGCGGATGTTAGATCTTTCGAAAAGTATGAAATTTTAGTTAGTGAAGGGCAAAGAGAAAGATTATTTTACTATTGATATTTATTAATTGTTTTCAGTTTTAAAGCCCCATCGCTTCATAAAAATAATATTAAACAAGTCCGGCTAGACAATATAAAAAAGTTATTTCAATTGGTTAGTTTATTGTTATTGTGCCTGTTCAGTCGAATAACCAAAGTCAACAGAGAATACAACTTCATGATACAATTGGGGGATTCTAAACCTAAGTAGAGCACAGCCCCACTAACCTTAAATGAACTGACCCCAAAAAGTTAGACACAGGACAGACTTAGGCTGCTACAGAGGACTGGATGCGGTATTCTACCGGCGACAGTCCTCTGAGCTTTTGCTTGGTTCTTCGATGGATTCCAAAGAATTCTCTATCACGGAGTTGTCCAGCCAGTTTCCTCTGCGTGACATACTAAATGCGTTCCTAATTCTGGATGGATCTATCTATCTGTACGTCATGCTTCTTAGCCGCAGCTTTATAACTCAACCGATTCTCATGCATATCTTCTAATATGTATTGCTTTTGCTCTCCAGTAAAAGTCTTGTGCGTTCCCTTTGGGATTAATCCCCAGCGCATGCTTGGAGTATGCTGCTACCCATTCATTAACCGTTACATGGTTCATCCCATACTTCCGCGCTGCTTCGTTCTCAGACAGCCCTCCCTCAAGTACATCTATGTTAAATATAAAACTTAGTGCTAATCCACAAATCCATTCTGATACTAGAATCTACTCTCACTCTTTCATGATATGTACAGCGCTTTCATTGTGTTAATATATATAACAATTAATGGCTTGTGAATGAACTGTTAACGGATAATTTGTAAGAATTCTATCTATTTGGCATCTGAATTTGGTAGAATAAGTTCAAAGTATAATCGAGAGTGTATTAAAACTGACATCATAAGTATGCTTATTGTTGAATGAACTCTATAGAGAGGGTCGTGAAAGCATTAGGCGGCAAGGGGGAAACGTGATGCGAAAGAGCTGGTACAGGAGATTGCTTTTTTCCTATTTCCCAATTTTCATGTTGACAGTGTCGATTCTCATTTTCTTATCCTTCCTGATCGTGAACGAGATATCGCGCAATGAAACCAGCAAAGCGAATCGGATCACGACCGGATTTGTGATGGACAGTGTGGAAAATTCACTGACGAAGGTAGAAATGGACGTTTTAAGCGAGGCGGAGACGAACAAGAGCTACAGCACTTTCCTGAACGGACAAGCTCAAAGCGGCAGCATGATGTTATATGAGCTGGTAGGGAGTCTGCGTACGCTGAAAGATAATCATGAGCTGGTACATTCTATTTATATTTACCGAACGAAAGATCATAGGGTATTAACCATGAGTGGTCTTCAGGAGGCTTCGACCTTTGTCGATTATCCGTACATTGAGCAGGCGCTTCGGTCGGAGGATCGGCAGTGGTCGCCTGTGCGGGAATGGAAGGAGCCGGGCCAGCATACATCAGAACGTGTGATTTCCATGCATAAGCGGCTCCCCTTGCCATTTGGGGGACAAGGATTGCTGGTGGTCAACATCGGTGTGTATCCGTTGGAGCAAGTGATCGCTCAAATGACGAACCCGGCCGTTTCCTATTTGGTGATTCATGATGGCAGCGGACAAGTGATTTATCCGGCTGCATCCCGTACCGAGGATGCTGTAAAAGCAGAGGACGGGCAGCAACTGACTCAGCTGCTCTCCCCCCGGCTGGGATGGAGCTTTGATAGCGGCATTCGTGCCGGGCAATTGTTCGAATGGGTGTCTGTGATCTCTTACGTCTGGATTGCGGTCGGATTGGCGGTGGTTATATTGGCGGTGGTCTACATTATTTATGTGACCCGCAGAAATTACAGGCCAATTCAGTTGATGATGCAGCGTATCCAGCAACTGCCAGACCGTCCCGGTGAGGAAAACAATAAGGATGAGCTGTGGATGATTGACCATGCGCTGCAAAGTCTGATTCGGCAAACGGTTGATTATGAACAGCAGGAGCATGCGAATATACTCATTCGGCGACGGCAGCTGTTCCTTGATCTTATGGAAGGT
>NZ_JH601050.1:718266-726839 GCF_000245715.1 Paenibacillus sp. Aloe-11
CCGCCGAAACGGTAGAATTCCGGCTGGATCATCTTTCTCCTTTTGCAGATGGCGGGAAGAGGGAGGCTTCTCCGATCTACACTGTTATGGTGGTGGAGCTGCACGATCTGGACCTGCCGCAGACAGCGGGCGGGAAATCAACCGGCAGCGGACATTCGGAGGAGCATGGGGATGAAGATCAACGTTTAAGCCTGTCACTGCTTAATGTAATACAGGAGCTTGCAGCCACCTATGGATGGCAGGGCTGGGCAGAATGGATGAGCCGTGAAAGAATCTCCATTTTGCTGCGGAAAGAAGAAAGCGTTGGGGAAGGTCTGCTGGGGGTGAAGCTGCAAGAGATGGCGCAAACGGGCTGTGAGTGGCTGCAGGGCCATCTGGGTGTACAGCTTACAATTGGAATTGGCAGCCAAACTTACGAGCTGGAGCATATTCAGGATTCCTATCGGGCCGCTGTTTCTGCTCTGCGGTATCGGTTGACGCTCGGGGTGCGCGATATTGTGACCAGTGATCAGGTTCCGCAGGCTAATGAAATTCCATTGTATTCGTATCTGCCTCTGATTTCGGAGACGATTCGTTCTTTTCGGCTGGCAAACCACGATTGGCGTATACAACTGGAAGGACTATTCGGGGCGATGGAGACGGATAGGCTGAAGGATGGAGATATTTTAACAGTAGTGCGGTGGCTACAGGAGCTGCTGGAACGGGAAATGCGCGAAATGAAGGATGTATCGGGTGCGTTGGATCGTTATTTTAACGGGGCGGAGGGACAGCAATGGAAAGCCGAGGTTGAATCGGCTTCTTCATTGGCTATGATGCATACGCTAATGCTGGAGCATATGACCACTGTATATCGGACTTATGTTGCAGCCAGTGAAACCAAAAGCTATCGGGCCATGGTCAGCGAGATGAAGCAATATATTGAAGAGCACTATACGAATCCGGATTTGTCATTAAATCATTTGAGTGAGCGTTTTGATGTGTCGCCCAAATATGCCAGTCATCTGTTTAAAACCGAATTTGACATGAAATTCGTTGATTTTTTGACACGGCTGCGTATGAACCACGCCCAGCAAATGCTGTGTAACACCACGGAGACGGTTCAGCATATTGCAACGCAGGTTGGCTATGCCAATTCAATTACCTTTGGGCGGGTATTTAAGCGTGTCGTTGGCGTAACGCCGGGAGATTATCGCAAGCTGAGATTAAAGCCGGAGGATTCAATAGCAGGGGGAGCGCTATAGGTGCTCGCCTTTTTTGCTTGAAAGCCGGGGAGAACGAGTCGGTTTATGGGGCGGAATTTAGTTTATTGCGGTACAGGGGTGCAAATGCCATACTTATGTCCATATCTTGAACCTACAGGGCGTCAATGGCCGATAGAGTGGTAGGCATAATGGCGAACCGGAATGACGGAGGATGGCTATGGCGGACATATTTGTACAGAAGCAACACGGGGATGAGCCGAAGGTTTCCGGCTGGGCCGCAGGCATTGATGTTGGCGGCACGAAGACACTGATCTGTATTGGCACAGCGGAAAGGCAAGTAGTGTTGAGACATAAATTCCCGACGGTTCATACGAAGGATGTTCATTTTTTCTTTGAGCGTCTGTTCTGGGAGCTGGAGAATTGTCTGGAGCAGACAGGGCTGTCACTGGAACAGTTGAAAGGCATTGGCATCGGCTTTCCCGGTATGGTGGATAACGATAGCGGAACGATCACTCACGCTCCAGCGATTCAATGGAGTTCTGAAGATAGTACGCATGAAAATATACGATCTATCATTGCACAGCGATATAGCGGTCGCCTGGTGCTGGATAATGATGTGAACATGGCTGCGCTCGGAGAACAATGGCTGGGGGCAGCCCGGGGATTACGCCATGTCATGATGGTAACGGTAGGGACAGGCATTGGTAGTGGCCTTATTTTAAATGGGGAGCTGTACAAGGGTGCCGCAGGCGGAGCTGGTGAAATGGCGTACTGGATTGCAGGCGAGGAACAGGCGCGGCAAGCGGCAAAACAGAAAGGGACAGGTGAGTTTGGTGTGTTCGAATCTTTAACATCCGGCACAGCGATTACACGCAGTGTAAAATCGGCGCTCGCATCCGGTATGCCTGGTGCGCATATGATTCGGCTGGCAGAGGGAGACAGGGACAAGGTCGGGGCTCGCCATGTTTTACAAGCGGCGGCTGAAGGGGATATCGAAGCACAGACGATTGTGGAGCCTGCGCTGGCGCATATGGCGATGGCTTTGACGAATGTGATCAGCCTGCTGAACCCGGAAATGATCGTTATAGGTGGTGGAGTGGCAGAAGGCAACACGTATTATTTGGATGAAATTCGGCAAAGAGTAGCCTTATGGACGGATATTCCTTGCACCATTGTACCTGCTGAGCTGGGTAATGAAGCCGGGGCCATCGGAGGTCTGGCGACAATTCTGGGCAGCGCGGTACGCTAACAACAGGGAGGTTTCCAGATGGCTGGCTCACAAATGCTGAAGCTGCGCAGCTTCTATTTGTTTATTGGTTTGGCGGGGGGCATGTTTAACCCTTATTTGACCCTGCTGCTGGTTCAAAATGGGTTGACGAGCAGCAGCGTTGGTGTTTTGATGGCGATCGGTACGCTTGTCTCCATTTTGGTTCAGCCGATATGGGGAATGATTGTGGATCAATATCGTCAAATGCGACTGGTCCTCATTTTGAGTGTAGCGGTCCCGGGAGTCATGGCCGTATGCTATCAGTCAGAGCATTTTGTGCTGATGGCTTTAGTTTATTCCATCATGGCCATATTTACGGCAACACAGGCACCGATTGCGGATTCCTATGCGATTGTGGCGGCTAAAAAGGCAGGCACAACCTACGGCAGCATACGATTTATGGCGAGTATAGGCAATGCGGTGGGTGGCTACATCGGGGGACTGTTTGTGTTCCTTTTATCTGTGACGATACTCTGGGTGCCTTTTTTGGCGCTGAACAGCCTTGCAGCCTTGACGGCGCTGACGCTGCCGAAAAAAACGGAAGAAGATCTCGTGCTGCGCAAATCACTTTCAGATGGTATTGGTCAATTGCTCCGCAACAGGACATTTTTAATATTTTTGGGCGGCAGCTTTTTGGTGAATCAGACATTGACTGCATTCAACACCTATTTTGTACTGGCCTTTAAAATGTCAGGAGGACTTCCGAGTTTAGTCGGGATTGCTCTGCTGATCGCTTCCATTACGAATGTCCCCTCTATGCTGCTCGCTTCACGAGTGATTCGAAAAATCGGATTGGAGAGAACCCTATTGCTAGGGGCCATCGCTTATATGTTCCGCTGGGGGATTCAGTGGGCCTTTCCCGATCCTGCCGTTATGATCGCTGTGCAGGTGCTGCACGGGCTATCGTTTGGATTTTTCTACATTGCTGCGGTTGAATATGTATCGCATGTCACTGAAAAGGATATGCAGGCGACCGGACAAAGCGTGTTCAATATGGTGTTTGCCGGACTGGCAGGGATTGTAGGCAATTTGCTAAACGGGTTTCTCCTTCATGCCGGAGGGCCGCAGCTCATGAATTTGGCGTGTATGATCAGCGCGACCTTAGGTGCGCTAATGATGGTGTATGTATCACGCAGCCGTAAGGATGGGAAAACAGGAAAGGTACGCAAGCTATCCATGAGTCTCCCGTCAGAGATTTCACAGCAGGAATAGCGAGCTTCGTACATCATTGAAGCCTGGTAAAATACAGAGAGGGCATCGCATCCGATAAGGGTGAGGGTGCTCTTTTTTTCGCAAAAACAACTTTCAAGTCACTTGATATGGAACTATATCTTACACAGATCGAACAATGAAAATGGTTTATTCGCAGGAAAACAGTGGTCTTATATAAAAGTAAGCGTTTTATCACATTTGGTAACCGCTTTCAAATAAACAGTTTATGCTCAGGAAACTAGTTTATTGTCAGTTTTCCTGCGGTCATGTCATACTAAGGCACATCCCGAACCCAAGAGACAGACTCATGCCGATGCATGATATGCCATACCCTCATCCATAAGAAGAGGCGACGAACGGGAAAAAGCAGACAAAGGGGTGTCCAGGAATGAGAAGAAGCAAGGCTGGAGGATCATTGAAGAAGCTGCGTCTGCTGCTTGCAGCTACAGTTGCACTGTCGGTTGTATTGAGTGGATGCTCGTCAGGTGAGGCGGACAAGAGTTCGACCGCTGCCGGAGACAAGGGTGGTTCATTGAAGGTTGAAATTTTTGACAGAGGCAACACACCTCAAGGCTATACCATTACTGACAGCTATTTGACCCGTTATGCAAAAGAAAACTTTGGCAAACCCAATAACATCGATTTAACATACGTGCCCGTTCAGCGCTCGGAAGAGGTCACCAAGCTGAATGTCCTGATGGCCAGCGGAGGCGATGTACCTGATATCGTATTTACTTATGATTCCGGCACCTTTGAACGGTACGCAGAGCAAGGGGGATTGACGGACTTAACCCCACTGCTGGATGAGTATGGTCCCAATCTCAAAAAGTTTCTTGGTGAGGATACGCTGAGCTACGGACAGGTGGAGGGCAAGCAGTTCGCAATTCCAGGCAAACGCACGATTTTAGGAAAATACTCTTCTTTTATACGTCAGGATTGGCTTGATACGCTGAAAATGACTGTCCCTCAAACGACAGATGAGCTATATAACACGTTAAAAGCATTTAAGGAAAAAGATCCCGGCAAGACGGGGGGCAAGGTCGTTCCCATGGGGATGACGATGGAGCCTGGGCAATATGACCCGCTGCTGTGGTCTTTTGTTAAGCCGGTAACGGATGAGCAGAAATATACGCTGACCCAAAAGCTGGGTTCCCGTGATTATCCGACGCTGCTGCCTGGATTCAAGGATGGAGTCCGGTTTCTGAACAAGCTGTACAATGAAAACCTGATCAGCAAGGACTTCGGTCTGGATAAGGACAAAAAACAGCTGACTCAGGATATACAAAGTGGAAATATCGGCTTTTTTAGCGATGATTATGACAACATCTTTTATAACGATGGAGCTTATTCCAATCTGTTGGCCAACCAGCCCAAAGCCAAGCTGACGCCAATGGACCCGTACACCAACAGTGAGGGCAAGCATGCCAAGCCGGAATTTGCATCCAACGGTCTTTACATTATGGTGCCTAAATCCAGTGAGCATGCGATTGAGGCCATCAAGTATCTGGACTGGATGTCTTCTGAAAAGGTACTGCGCGACATGCAGAACGGGGTGGAAGGCGAGAACTATACCTTGAAAGACGGAATCCCGGTTGCCAAGGAAAACCCTACACAAGAAGCACAGGATCGTATCTATAATCAAGGTGATGTGGTCATTATTGCGAACGGCAAGATCGCAGGAGACGATAACAAAAACAAGGAAGCCTTTATTATGGCTATGCCGCCTCAGTTCCAGGGGGATGTTCGCAAGGCCATGGATATATCCAACACAGATACCGTTCCTCCGGTGAAATTTGACCATCCGATTAAGTCCGAGTCCAAATACAGCAACTCACTGCTGGATAAGTTTGATGAAATGGTCGTCAAATCTGTGATGGCACCTCCGGCGCAGTTTGATGCAGTCTACGATGCGTCATTAAAGGATTATATGGTGAGCGGCGGCCAGGCGATACTCGATGAGCGTACCGAAGCCTACAAGGCCATGACAGGCAAGTAAGAAGGCGGAAAGTAAAGGAGGAGACAGCGCATGAAAGGGAACGTTTACTTCCGCAGATATTGGCAATTATACGCGTTGCTTGTGCTGCCCCTGGCCTACTTTATTGTATTCAAATATGGTCCGATGTGGGGCGTACAGATCGCTTTTAAGGATTTTAACTTTTTTCAAGGGATTACGGGAAGCGAGTGGATCGGGTTTGATGCGTTTCGGGAAGTATTCCGCATGGACGATTTTTATAGAACGCTGCGCAATACCATTGTATTAAATCTGCTTGATCTGCTGGTTTCGTTTCCGGCACCTTTAATCCTGGCGATTTTACTCTATGAAATGAAAGTGGTCTGGTTTAAAAAGCTGTCGCAAACGATTTTGTACATTCCCCATTTTATTTCGTGGGTCATTATCGGCGGGATTGTGTATCAGGTGTTTGGTACGCAGTCTGGCATGATTAACAATGTACTTACCGCGCTCGGCTTTCAAGCGATTCCATTTTTGACAGATAAAAATGACTGGGTGCTGACATATCTGCTCACGGGTGTGTGGCAAAGCGCAGGCTGGGGAACGATTTTGTATCTAGCCGCCTTGACTGGCATTAACCGGGAATTGTTTGAAGCTGCTGAGGTAGATGGAGCAGGACGCTTGAAGAGAATTTGGTACATTACGATTCCAGGTATGAAAACGACCATTGCTACGCTGCTTATCATCAATCTGGGCAATATGATCACGATTGGCTTTGATCGTCCTTATGTCATCGGCAATGTGGCCGTTCGGGATTACTCCGATGTGCTCAGCACATTTGTGTATCGCATCGGGATGGAGTCCGGGCAATATACGCTGGCAACGGTGGTTGGCCTGTTTCAGGCCGTGGTTGGTCTGATCTTTGTGCTAGGCGCTAACTATGCATCCAAGAAGCTGACGGATGAAAGTATTATGTAAAGGAGCTGCTGACATCTGATGAGTGAACGTACTGCAAATCGCACCTTTGATATCGTAACGACTGTGCTGGTGGCTGTGGCTGTACTGCTGTGCCTGGCCCCGTTTATTCACATTTTGTCCATTTCCTTCAGCTCCAACCGGGCGATTACGTCCGGGGAGGTGACTCTGTTTCCGGTTGAGTTCAATTTGAAGGCATATGGAAAGGTCTTTGCCGATATGAGCATGATCCGTTCACTCGGGTTTACAGTTCTGCTGACGGTGATTACGACAGTGCTGAGTATGCTGATGACGGTCATAGCGGCATATCCGTTAACGAAGAAAAACCTGAAGGGCCGCAAAACCATGATGTTTATCATTGTGGTGACGATGTTTTTCAGCGGTGGCATCATTCCCGAATACATTTTGGTGCGTGATCTGCATTTGCTGAATACTATGTGGTCTCTTATTTTACCAGGTCTGATCAGCCCGTTTTATCTGATTATTCTGATTTCATTCTTTAATGGGATTCCGGAAAGCTTGGGAGAAGCGGCGGAGATTGATGGCAGCAGTCAATTGGGCACCTTGATCCGTATTGTACTGCCGCTGTCCCTGCCTGTATTGGCGACGTTAAGTCTGTTTTACGGAGTGGGACGCTGGAATGGATTTCAGGATACGCTGATGTATATTCAAAACCCCGATTTATTTCCCCTACAGCTCAAGCTGTATCAAATGATTCAAAATAACATGGTATCCGAGCTGACCAGGCTGGAAGGAGCCAGTGGCGCGAGAATTACGCCTGAAGGGTTGAAGGCGGCGAGTGTCATTTTCGCTACGGTTCCGATTCTGCTCGTTTATCCGTGGCTGCAAAGGTATTTTGTTAGTGGAGTGATGGTCGGAGCGGTGAAAGGATGATGATAATGAAGGCGAAGGGGGAATACTCCTTTTCCACCTGTTGGAATATTAAAAAGCATACAGTTGGCCGAGAGCTTATTGAGGAAATACGCGAGCTGGGCTTTAGCCGGGTGGAGCTGAATTATAACATTACCCGGGAAATGCTGACGACGATTGAGCCTATGATTGAACGGGGAGAAATCGGTATATCGAGTGTGCATAATACGTTTCCTCATACACCAGACCCGGATTACGGCACGGATTCCGTGCTGCTCGGGTTTGATGATGAGGCGAAGCGAAAACGCGCGATAGAGCTGCTGGTGCAATCTGCGGAATATGCGCATCGCTACGGGGCGAAGGCCGTGGTTGTGCACCCTGGCGAGGTTCCATTTCCATATGATATCAGTGAGGAACTGGCTGGTATTTACCGTGAGCAGGGCCGGGATTCGGCTGCATATCAAACGCTGTGGACACAAATGCTGGAACGCCGGGATTCACTGAGCTGGCATTATGCACAGCGTATTCGCGACAGTTTGGAGGAGGTGTGCGACCGCATTGCCTCCAAGGGGTATGATGTAGCCATCGGCATCGAAACGCGTTCACGCTGCTATCAGATGCCTACCCTACAGGAGGCAAAGACGATTATAGATGGTTTGAAGGGGGCACCTGTCTACCTGTGGTATGACATTGGACATGGTATGATCATGGACCGTATGGGATTGTACGATAACGCCAAGGAAACCAATGAAATGATCGACTATATCCTGGGTGTCCACATTCATGAAACCATAGGATTATCCGATCACTGGTGCCCTTATATTCATAGCGGTGATCTGGAATTTTTTGATTGTTTCGTGAATATCATCCGGCAGGCCCCGATTAAGGTCTATGAGCTGAAAGCAGCTTGTCAGCCAGAAGATATTGAACGCAGTCATGAGCTGCTGACAGGCAAGATAGCGAGGCTTGAGACGCAAGGCTAATGAATGATTATGCATATTACAGGGGTTGAGAGGAATGTACGGTAAAATTGTAGCGATCAACGATACCTGGGTGCAATCAGGTATGGACCGTCAGGTGCTGGATGCCGACAGCC
>NZ_JH601050.1:726849-736377 GCF_000245715.1 Paenibacillus sp. Aloe-11
GCGGGGTGACCGATGATGAGAACGGGATCGCCTGGCCTAATCATTCGGTCGGTACCCCTGCCACGATGGCGATCTGGGCGGCCGCGCTCGTCAATCCGGATTCGGTCTACTATCGGAATGAGGATGTGCTTGTCCGGCTGGAGCTGGCAGCGCAGTACATGCTGCGTGTACAGCATGAGGACGGCTCTATTTCGCCAGGCTGGACCAATTTTCACTCGCCGCCGGATACAGCGTTCGTGGTCGTGGGCTACGCTCAGGTTTATCAGCTGCTGGTTGGGGACGACTGGCTGAAGCTGCGTGGGGTGACTGATGCGATGCGCTTGTTTCTGGAGCGGACGTTCCCGGTCATGCTGACTGGAGGCTGCCACACGCCAAATCACCGTTGGGTGTTATGTGCTGCCCTGGGCTTTCTGCACGAGCTGTTTGATTTGCCTGAGGCGCTTGTGCGGGCCGAAGCATGGCTGGCAGAAGGGCTGGACGGGACGCCAGATGGCGAATGGACGGAGCGCAGCAACGGGATTTACAATGCCGTCAGCGATATTATGCTGATTCATGCTGCCCGTTTATTGAAGCATCCGGAGCTGCTTGAGCCAGTGCGCCGCAATTTGCACATGATGGTATATCTTGTCCATCCCGATGGCGAAGTGGTCACGGAGTATTCAGGAAGACAGGATTTTGGTGTGAAGTTGAATCTATCCTCTTATCTTCTCCCGTATGCCATGCTGGCTACCGAGGATGACGATGCCATATTCGAAGCGATGGCTGTCGCTGCTATTCAAGTCATGGATCATCCGGGCGGTGCTCCAGTCAATGCGGCTGTACGCTTTTTGCTTGATCCGCGTTTGCAAGCTCGCGAGGTATCGCCAGCCACATTACCAGTTCGCTATAACAAGCTGCTGAACGGAGACTTTCCAAGGGCTGGCTATCTGAGCCGGATGGATGAGGCAGGGCATCATCAGCATATCTATCATAGCCGCCTGCATACAGACTTTGGTGCTCCAGTCGTTCGCTATCGGCAGGAGGACACCAGTGCGACGCTAATGACCGAGGTTTCATCGTTTCTGTCATTGCGGCATGGAGATGCACGGCTGCTGGCGGTGCAAGCTGCCTCCTATTTCTCGCCCGGTTTTGTACCGATGCAGGAATTGACAGCTTACGAATCGGGTTGGACGCTGACAGGTCAGCAGGCCAAAGGCTTCTATGGTCCTGTAGCTGCTTCAGATCTGCCGCCGACTTCGCAGGAGGAGGTCAGCCCATGGTATCTGCTCCCGCATCACAAACGGCCGCTAACCCATGAACAGCGGCATGAAATACGGGTCGATGTGGATCGTCAGGAGGATGTATGGAGGCTGCGTTTTCGCTCAGAGGGTCCGGTGGACTGCATGACCCAGATTAGTTTTGTTTTTGGACGTGAAGGAAGATTTACTTGCGGAGAGTACAGGCAGGGGAATGAAACGGTAAAATGCTGGACTGGCGGCACAGCACGTTATGAATCGGGGGTTGCATGGTTTGAACTGACGGGAACAGCCATGGAACATATGGCTACTTCGGTTCGGGGAGCTGCTCATCCTATGGATGTCTATACGTTGCTGGTCAACTGGATGGCGCCGTTTGATAAGACGATCAGCATTCGTATGTCGCCTTTGCCTGTGAGTGAAGCCTGAAGTACAGTGAGCATCTATTTTCCGGGGATATGGCCAATTCCCGGAGAAAAGATGCTTTTTTTTGTATCTTCATTAAACATAGAGATGAGCGCTTCCATTGAGCTTGAAGCCATTGTAGTGTACACTGTCCAGAACAGGTGTAAATTGGAACGTCAGGGAAGGCTGGACGGTTGCAAAGGAGGGAAAAGACGTACATGTATGCCCGTTTAAGATCGTTAAATTATCCTGTAAAAGGGTATGTTTTTATGGTATTGGCCGTATGCTCAGTGATCAGCACTTTATGGATCATTAATGTGCAGTTGCCCTCAGGGGGACGCCCTTATTTTTTTATATGGTGGAATATGATGCTGGCCTGGATTCCCATGGCTCTGACATTGCTGCTGGATGTCATTTATTGTTCCTGGAGAAGGGGGATGAGGACGTTTTTACTGTGGGTGACAGGGGTGAGCTGGCTCGTTTTTTATCCCAATACGCCCTATTTAATTACAGATTTGTTGCATGTATTCGCCAAATATCCATTTCTTGAGGAGCAACGCTTCTGGGGAAATCCGTATTTCTGGAATCATGTACTGGGAATGCTGCTGGTAGCTGTCCTTGGCCTGACGATGGGCTTTGTATCGCTCGAATCCATACGACAGCTGGTACAACGTGCACGTGGCGGGCTTGTAAGCTGGCTGTTTGTGGTGGTAGTCCTGTTGTTGAGCAGCCTGGGTATATACATCGGCCGTTTCTTTCGCGGAAATACGTGGGATATTGTTTCTGCACCTTCCCAACTGTATGAACAGGTGTCTTCTATATGGGCGGACTCCCTGCAGCGTACTCACTTTATAGAGTTTAGTGGGCTGGTATTCGTAATTTTGCTGGTCAGCTATATGTCCACGATGTGTATCATCTGGATAGGTGACAGCCGCCGGGACGAATGGCGCAGCTGGTAATTTGGATGCGCCTGCATGTTGTATAGACGTCTTAAAAATGTAAAGTAAAGGAGGAACTGCTTCGATGAACGGACAAAACCGATCCGATATCCGTGCTGGTCTTGAAGTGGAAATTGTGCTTAAAAAAGATCAGCCCACCGGGAAGCTGACGCGAGGAACGGTGAAGGATATCCTGACCAATTCCCCGCGTCATCCGCATGGAATCAAAGTGCGTTTGACAGATGGGCAGGTTGGGCGGGTCAAACATATTGTAACGAATGATGGCTAGAGCTACAGGCAAAGGAGGGATGACGTATAAATCAGACAACGGCAAGCTATAAAAATGACCGTTTGCTTATATTGCTGGGGCTTGCTCTCATGTGGTCCTTGATTCGTCCAGCGGATTATTTTACATGGCTGCTGGAAGTTCTCCCGGCGGTTGTGGGAGCTGTGCTGTTGTTGGCTATTTACCGCCAATTCCGGTTTACAAACCTGGTGTACACCCTGATCTGGCTGCATGCACTGATCCTGATTGTCGGTGGACATTATACCTATGCTGAAATGCCGCTGTTCAACTGGATTCGGGACACATTTGGGCTGGAGCGCAACTATTATGATCGGCTTGGGCATTTTGCGCAAGGCTTTGTGCCTGCGCTCATTGTAAGGGAAGTGCTGCTGCGTAAAACGACCTTGGGAAGCGGAGGCTGGCTCACTTTCCTCATCGTCAGTGTGTGTCTTGCGATCAGTGCTGCGTACGAGCTGATTGAGTTTGTGGTAGCCAAGGCAACCGGAACGGCAGCAGAAGCTTTTTTGGGGACACAGGGAGATGTATGGGATACCCAATGGGATATGCTGCTCGCGTTGATCGGTGCCCTGACGGCTGTAATTTTGTTAAGCGGGGTACATAACAAGCATCTCAAACAGCTCAAGCATGGGCTATATTCGTGTTATGGGCTGGCTGCTGAGATGAAGAGTGGCTGCATCCATGTAGCTGTCCAGCAGCCGCTCAAAAATGCGGTCCCACGTCTGCTCCAGGCTGTAGGCTCTGCCTGCTATGGACATAGAGCGGCGAAGCGGGGCATCCTCGTACAACAGATGTACAGCTTCAGCGAAAGCAGCCACATCAGCTTCAGCGAAAGCAGCCACATCCCCGGGAGGACACAATAGACCTGTTTTTCCGTGAATTAAATTATCTTTTACTCCGCCTTCATCGGCACCGACCACGGGAGTACCGCTTGCCATGGCCTCCAGTACGACGTTGCCAAAGGTTTCGGTGGTTGAGGGGAAGAGAAACACGTCGGCTGCGGCGTATAATTCAGCCAATTCTCGCCCTTTTACAAAGCCCAGCCAGTGGACTGCATGCTCCGGCAGCCCCATATCTGCGGCCGTCTTTGCCTTGTGTAATGGACCATCTCCTGCAATGACCAACACCGAGGCGGCACGGACATCGTCGGGCAACTGGAGGTAGGTATCCAGCAGCGTGTCTATTCCCTTTTCCGGTGCAAGCCTCCCGACATACAAAATAACAAATGCATCTGCACGAACGCCCCATTTGTCCCATACCGCATGACGATCCACCTTTGGCTGGAAGTGATCGGTATCAATTCCTCTGCCCCAGATTTCAAGTTGACTCATTCCCTTATTACGCAACAACTCCATGGTTGACCGAGAAGGGACATACACTCTTTCGCAATGTCTGTGAAACCAAAGCATGTATTTCCATAAGGCAGGTTCAAGCCAGCGAAGCTTGTAATATTCGAGGTATTTATCAAAATGGGTATGGTATGAGGCAACGAGTGGAATATGATGTTTGGCCGCGTAGCTTGTTCCGTAAAGGCCAAGGTTAAATGGAGTAGCGACATGAATCAGATGTGGTGAAAAGGCTGACAAACGCTCATTGATCTGCTTGGCGTTGGGGATCGCAAGTCTGCATTCCCGGTACAGCAAAAAGGGAATGCTCCGTAGCCGCTCCACGCCCGGCCCCGAGGGCAGATGGCTGTCTGCCTCGGGTGCGAAGACGAGTGTAGATACCCCATGTGTCTCCAGATAGTCAATCCATCGTTCCAGTGTCAGGGCAGTGCCATTGACGTCAGGCGCATACGTATCGGTAAATAATGCGACTCGAAGCATGCCTTCATTCCTCCTCCGCCATTCTCATTTATCCTATGACTTTTCAGGGGAGTCCGCTTGGAGGCTCCGGCTTTAATTATGTCATGATTTTGTTTGCGGGCTTGCCGGGTTTTGTAAAAGCTGGCCTGTGGACGGGCGTTTTTCTCGGAACATTCCATACATTTCATAAATATTCCTTGTTGTCGATTGTTTTGGGTAATAATAAGGCATAGACTTTATTTTGAAATTTCATTATAGTAATTCGGTATGAATAAATTTGAAGGGTAAGCAGGAGGGATGGCTTTGGCTTTTGGAGCACGGGTGTTAAAAACGGGAATCGCGGTGACGCTCGCCCTTTTTCTGAGCATGCTTTTGAACACCCATTCGCCTGTGGGGGCAGCGATAGCCGCTATTTTTGCCATGCAGCCGTCGATATACAGGTCGTGGCGTTATTTTCTGGATCAGCTCCAAACAAGCACACTAGGTGCAATTATGGCGCTGCTGGGCGGAATGGTATTTTCGAATGAGCCGATTGCGGTCGGGTTGGTATGCGTGCTGGTCCTTATGATATGTCTAAAATTAAATATGGCGGATACGGTAGGACTCACACTGGTTACCGTTGTTTCGGTCATGGAAGCCTCGGACGACTGGAAATTTGCTGTGACCCGTTTTGTGCTTACTTTAATCGGGATTGTTTCTGCTTTTGTCATTAATATTGCTGTGTTTCCACCGAAACCGAAAAGACAGTTTATCAATCAAATTCAAAGTGTATTTAACAGTATGTCCTTGCTGCTGCGGACTGCCATTTCCGATGAAATCAAAGAGTCTGTCTTTAGAGAGGAAAAAGGGAATCTGGAGGGGGCTATTAAAACGCTGTCGGATAAATATCATTTGTTCGAGGAAGAGCAGAAGAAGCTCAAACGCTCCCGGTTCAGTCAGACGAGACAGATGGTAGTATACAAGCAAATGCTCGAAAGCTTGCACAAAGGGTACGAAGTGCTGGATGCGGTGGAAAGGCACTACTTTCAGTCTGTACGACCAGAGGGAACGGATGCGTTTTTTGATGGTCACCTGGAGCAGCTAATCCGGTTTCATGAGCATGCGCTGCTGAAATTTGAAAACAAGCTCAAACCGAACGAGGACGAGAGTGAGATGTTCCAGCAGGCGAACAGTGAATTTATGAAGCATGCGATTACGCGTTTTGACCATTGCCAGGAGGGTATGCTGCGTCTCTCCATTGTGGCTGCGGCCATGTACGACTATGGTCACCAACTGGAGCGGTTAAGCAGACTGGCCGATCATATTCATCCTGTGGAAGAGAGCAGATAGCGATTCATCCAAAAGTAAAAGCGACCGTATGCATCGATCAGATGAACGGTCGCTTTTTATGTAATGAATTCAGGTATCGAAGAAGAGGTTACACGAACTTATAGATGTCTATAAAAAGAATACAAAAAAAGCCCGCTGGTTGCGAACAGGGACTGAACTTGCTACAATAGAGAATGCTATGTTTTAGGATAAAAACATGATCGTAAATTGATACTACACTTCTCATAGCAGTATAGCATACTTCAAAGTATTAGTCAATTTTCTCGGGTCAGGAGGATGCCGCAGGTATGTCCGGGTCCATAATAGTGCATAGTTTGACGCAAGGGAGCCCTGCGTGGAGCAGGAGGAAACGGAACAGGAGTGACGCCAATGGCTATTGATCAGCAATGGAATGAGGAGCAACGAAGAGTAGAAGATGTGACCGCAGTCATCAGCGGACGTATTCGGAAGCTGGAGAACGAGGTTGGCTCTGTGCGCGGAGATGTCGTAGATATGCGGAAGGATTTTTGGGATGAGGTAACGATCAATTTTAGTGAGGCGGATGATGTGGGCGAGACGTCCACCAGCTTGCGTCAGCAGTCTGAGATTTTGTCCGAACGGGAGCGCAGACACAAGCATTCCACTGAGGCGCTAGGCCGGTTGAAAAAGCTGCTTGAATCACCCTATTTTGCACGTATTGATTTTGCTGAGCAAGGTCAGGCGGCGGAACGTGTTTATCTAGGGATTGCTTCCCTGCTGGATAATCAGGACGAGGAATTTCTGATCTATGACTGGCGTGCGCCCATTTCCAATCTCTATTACGATCATATGCCGGGTCCCGCTTCTTATAAGACTCCGGCAGGTGAGATGGAAGGAGAACTGACGCTCAAGCGCCAATTTTCGATCCGTGATGGACAGATTCGTTTTATGTTCGATACAGGTGTAACGATTGGAGACGAGCTCCTTCAGGCGGTATTGAGCCGCAGCTCGGATGCCCAAATGAAGAGTATTGTTGCTACCATCCAAAAGGAGCAGAATCGCATCATCCGTAATGATCGAAGCCGAATGCTCATCGTACAGGGAGCAGCAGGAAGCGGTAAAACATCCGCTGCGCTTCAGAGAGTGGCGTATTTGCTGTATAAGTATCGTGATCGCTTGCGAGCGGATCAGGTCGTGCTATTTTCACCTAACCCGATGTTTAACAGCTATGTTTCGACGGTATTGCCTGAACTGGGTGAGGAAAATATGCTGCAGGCTACTTTTCAGGAATACTTGGAGCGGCGCCTGGGTCGGGAGTTTCAGCTGGAAGATCCTTTTGTGCAGCTGGAATATGTGCTTTCAGCATCGTCACAGCCTGGGTACGAAGCGAGAATGGAAGGCATTCGCTTTAAGTCGTCCAAGACGTTTTTACGTGTGATCACGGGCTACAAGGCATATTTGGAACAGGAAGGCATGCATTTTAAACCCGTTCGCTTCCAGGGGCGCGAGGTGATTTCGGTAGAGCAAATGGCCCGCAAGTTTTATGAGTTTGATCCTGCTGTACGGCTGGCGAACCGACTGGAGCTGCTAAGAGATTGGATGCTCAAGGAGCTGGCCCGCTTCGGTAAGGAGGAATGCTCCGCACCATGGGTGGACCAGCAGATGGATGTGATGGAGCCGGAGGATTATCAGCGTGCATATAATCGTATGCGCCGTAAATCGAAGAACAAGGGCGATACGTTCGACGATTTTACACGTGAGCGGGAAATATTGGCGCGCATGGTGGTTAGTGACCGCTTGAAGCCCTTGCGCAAATGGATCAAGACGCTTCGCTTTGTGGACACCACCCGTTTATACGGTGAGCTGTTTCTGAATGAGTCGCTGCTCAGCCAATTGGCGGATCATGCGGAGTTGCCTGACAGCTGGAGTGAAATTAGTCGGCAAACGCTGGAGCGTATTCAGGCCGGGGAACTGGCGTATGAGGATGTAACGCCTTTTTTATACTTGCGCGAGCTGATGCTTGGTTTCCGTTCCAATAGCAACATCCGTCACGTGTTTATTGATGAGGCACAGGACTATTCCCCCTTCCAGCTGGCCTTTTTCAAACGTTTGTTTCCACAGGCGAAAATGACGGCATTGGGTGATTTTAATCAGGCGATCTATGCCCATGCCTCGGTGCTTCAGGATGCAGAGCCATTGTATGATCTGTATGGAGCAGAACAAACCGAGATGATTTCCCTGACACGCAGCTATCGCTCCACACAGGAAATTGTGGAGTTTACGCGGGGGATGGTAGCTGGGGGCGAGCATATCATACCGTTCAACCGCAAGGGGGAGAAGCCTCGTGTAATCGAGGTGCGTTCGCGTGAACAATTGCATCAACGGATTGCCGGGAATATCACGGAATTGTTGGCGGAAGGCTATGAATCGATCGCAGTCATCTGTAAAAATGCCGATGAAAGCGCAGCAGCCCACGTAGCGCTGGAAGGACGATTGCCAGTGAAGCCCAAATTGATCAAGAAAACAACTCCTGCCTTTGAAAAGGGAATTCATATCATTCCGGCCTACTTGGCAAAAGGCGTGGAGTTTGATGCGGTCCTGATCTATGACGGATCGGCTGAGCAATATCGGCGTGAAAGTGAACGCAAGCTGTTTTATACCGCTTGTACACGAGCGATGCATTTGCTGCATGTCTATACACTGGGTGAGATTACACCCTTTGTCAGTTCGCAGGCATCGAATACGTATATGTACACATTGGAAGAAGAGAAGTGAGCCCGCAAAATACCATGCAAAGATTGGATTCATCGGGGACCGACTGGCATAATTGTGTGTATTCCAGTAACATAAGCAAATAAGCAAAACAGGCAAGAAGTAAAAACGGAGGTTACAAACGTAATGGACATGAAGAGTATATTTCAACGCCCGCCGCTGGCGGACTGTGTACCGGAGCTGGTGGCTACAGCTAGAGGAGAGCGCAAGGCATCGCTGGTTATCCGCGGAGGAACGCTGGTGAACGTGGTATCGGGCGAGCTGCTGCCGGGCATGTCTATTGCTGTGCAAGGTTCTCGTATCGCATACGTCGGTCGGGACGTCAGTCATACGATCGGCGAGGACACCGTAATCATTGAAGCGGAAGGCCGCTATATGGCACCGGGATTGCTGGATGGACATTGTCACATCGAAAGTACGCAGCTCACCGTAACGGAGTTCGCGAAGGCTGTACTGCCGCTGGGTGTGACGGGCGGCTTTTTTGACCCGCATGAAATTTCCAATGTGTTTGGTCTAAAAGGACTTCGTCTGATGCTGGACGAAGCCCGCACCACACCGCTGGCTGCTTACATGCAGGTGGCTTCCTGCGTACCGTCCACCGGACCGGAGCTGGAAACGACAGGTGCCTCCTTCGGCCCGGCGGAAGTCGCAGAGGCGTTAAGCTGGGGCCCGGATATGATCGGGCTCGGCGAAGTCATGAATTTCCCTGGCGTCGTCTATGGAGACGATGTGATGATCGGGGAAATTCAGGCCACGCTGCGCGCGGGCAAGGTAGCGGACGG
>NZ_JH601050.1:736432-736773 GCF_000245715.1 Paenibacillus sp. Aloe-11
TTACGGGCGATCACGAATGTGTCACGCCCGAGGATGTGGCCGAGCGTATCCGGCTCGGCATGTATGCCAAAATGCGGCAGGGCTCCGCATGGCATGATGTGGCCGAGACGATCCGCGCCAGCACGGAAATGGGCCTCGATACGCGCCGCATGATGCTGGTGACGGATGATCGCAGCGCGGAATCCTTGCTCCATGAGGGGCAGATGGATTTTGTCGTGCGTCATGCCATTGCACAGGGGGTCAAGCCCGTGACCGCGTTCCAGATGGCGACGCTGAATACGGCAGAACGCTTCGGCGTAGCCCGGGATATCGGCTCGATTATTCCGGGGGCGATTGCCGAC
>NZ_JH601050.1:736817-737120 GCF_000245715.1 Paenibacillus sp. Aloe-11
ACCATTGCAGCAGGACAGTTGGTAGCGGAGTACGGCCAAATGGTCGCTGACTGGGAGAGCTTCGTGTATCCTGCAGAAGTGATGGACACGGTCAATCTGGGGCACGAGCTGAGTGCTGCGGATTTCCGCATTGCGGCTCCAGTACAGGAGGGGAATGTACCTGTACGGGTGATTCGTGTCACGGAAAATCACGTGGACACGAAGGAAGTACGGATGACCGTTCCGGTCCGCGGAGGCGAAGTCACGGCAGATCCCGCGCAGGATTTGTGCAAAATAGCCGTTTTCGAGCGGCATCACGCCAGT
>NZ_JH601050.1:737144-741545 GCF_000245715.1 Paenibacillus sp. Aloe-11
CCGGCGTCGGCTTCACCGAGCCGGCCGCGATTGCCATGACCGTGGCGCATGATAGCCACAACCTGCTCGTCATTGGCAATGATGACGAGCTTATGACCCAGGCGGCAAAGCAGGCCGTCGCCATGCGTGGCGGCGTGGTGGTCGTATCCGCCTTGGGCGAGACGCGCTTCCCGCTGCCTATCGCGGGGCTGATGTCCCCAGCCCCGTTTGCAGAGGTGGCTGCGCAGTCCGAGAGCATTAGCCGGGCACTTCAGCAAGCCGGCTGCATGCTGAACAACGCGCTGATGACACTGTCACTGCTCGCGCTGGTCGTCATCCCTGAGATCCGCTTGTCGGATCAGGGACTGGTCGTGATTGGAGCGGATGGGATCCGCAAGGTGTCTCTTTTCGTGGAAGAGGACGCAGCGGAAGCCTGATCATATACGCTTGCGGGGGTTGTCCTAACAAGGTCTGTTAAGACCTGAGGGATAGCCCCTGTTTTCTGTATATAAAGTGAAAACGGGTATCTTCGATTCTTTTATACCTATGTGGGGAGCGGTGGGCAGATGGTTCCGTATTATCGTTCATTAGAAAAAATGGCTCATCAAGCCTCGATTACCGGGGAAGATTGGGATAGATTTGTAGAACGAACTCATGTGAGGCATGTACAGCAGGGAATGTATCTTATTGAAGCGGGTGAACCTGTGAAGCATGCTTATTTTTGTTCAGAGGGGCTATTTCGTTTGTTCTATACCTTGGCGGATGGCAGAGAATATAATGTTGGTTTTTCACCAGAAGACGATTACGTGACTTCTTACGGAGCTATGGTCAAAGGGGAAGCATCGACCTTTACAATCGAGGCTATGGAGGATTCGGTTGTGATTGAAATTCCCTATAACGTACTGACAGAGCTTATGGATACAAGCCATATGTGGGAAAGATTTGTGCGTAAAAGTGTAGAAAGACTTTATATTCGAAAAGAGGAACGGGAACGCGAATTATTGTATCTTTCCGCTAAGGAGCGTTATCATGCTTTTCTTCTCAAATACCCCGGATTGGACAAGCGAATTGCACAGTATCAAATCGCTTCCTACATAGGTATATCTCCTGTATCCCTTAGTCGATTGCTCCGTAGCGATCCCCATTAACCTATGTTAATGCGGATTTGCAGGTAGCAGCGTACAATAACGATACATTCATTCCAGCTTTACCAAAAAGGAGACAGGCATATGCGGTATATGATGGTTGTATTATTGGAATTTTACCCTTCCTGGTTGGCTTTGCCCCGGGAAGAACGGCGGCAGCATGCGGGAGCCTTGCAAGCTACCATTCAAAAATATAGCAAGCATGTTCAGGTTCGTTTTTTTGATGCAGAAGCGCTGCCAGGAAAGGACTATACCGATTTTGTCGTATGCGAAACAGAAGACATGAAGCAATATCACTATATGTGGGAGGAAATTCGCGACTCCCAGCCGTATACCAAGGGGTACATGAAGATTAAAGATGTGATTATGGGTATGGAAAATGCTTTCCGGTCCTATGAGTCAGAAGTATTGCAGGTGGAAAAATGAACACAAAAACGAAGTAGGCAGAATGGTGCTGTACAAGCGAAGCGGTCGCTTTTGTCCCCGGATTTCTCCCCTGGTTATACACTTAATTCAAGAAATCCGGGGGCGGTGGCGATGGGAAGCACCATCTGCCTGCGGAGTGGCACGAGAGGTGACTTTTAAATTCAATTTTTACCTTTTTGCGCTGGCTTCATTCATGTCTGTTACGTAGGGAGCTACCGTAAATGTCTGATCTGTTTCGTGCTGCTTGCGGTATTGCGAAGGAGTCAGACCGTTCCATTTTTTAAAGGTCGCAATAAAATAGCTCAGATTGTCGAAGCCTACGTCGAGCGCAATATCGACCACCTTGCGGTCACTTTGCTCCAGCAGCCTGCAAGCCTTCTGAACCCGATGATAATTAATATATTCAACCGGGCTTTTCTGCACCATTTGCTTGAAGAAACGGCAAAAATGTCCCTCACTCATCCCGATCTCATCAGCGATCTCCCGCAAACGAATGGGTTCATGGGCATGAGTGTTGATGTACGCCAGCGCTTTTTTGATCCGTTCAACCTTGCTGCGTTGACCTGCCATGATGACGTCCTCTCCGTTAGCAGGTCTCATATGTGGATACAGGCTGGCGATCATGCTGTACAGCTGTGCTTTGGTCGTCAGCTCACGGGCAGGTGTATTCTGCTCATGGCTGGTGATGATACGCCGCAACGCGGTCAGCACCTCCTGTTCCCAAGGCTTTACACCACGAATGTGGGCAGGAGGGACAAGCTTTTTGCTGATCAATGGATCAATGAACTGCGTCTGCACTGTATCCTGTGTGCGGCTGTGCAGCAAGTTTGGGTGAAACACCACAGCAGAGAATACGCAGCGGGGACTTTTTTTCAAATATCCTGCATGAAGCTCGCCACTATTGACAAAAAGGGCCTCGCCTTCGCAAACCTCCGTATACATCATATCCGTTTGAAATATGGCACTGCCCTGTTCCACGAGAATAAACTCCATTTCCTCATGCCAATGGGACTCCAGCACGCTGTTTCCGTTCAACTGCTCTACGCTCGGATACACGCTGACTGGATACATGGGATTGCCGTGAATGCGGTTTTCCCGCAGCATTTCCCTTTTCAATTCAATCCCTCCTATGCTGTTCATTGATTTATAACGGAATCCGGATTTTTGTAAAATCCTCAAATATCAAAATATTGATACAAAACGTCAAAATAAAAGAAGTAAACCCTTACATAAATCAATATTATTATAGTAAGGATTTCGAAAAAATCCAACAGGTGATTGGAAGTCAACAATTTTAAAGATGAGGACGGAGGAACAAACAGATGAAATTTACAGATGGCTATTGGTTGGTTCGCAAGGGCTATGAAATACAAAATCCTACTGAAATCCGTGATATTGTGACGGATGATGCTTCCATGACGGTATACGCGGCGACCCACCGGATCGAGCATAAAGGAGATACACTGAATGGAGCATTGCTGAAAGTGACCTATAGCTCGCCCATGCCGAATGTTATTCGGGTGCGTCTGAACCACCATAAAGGACGGGTCCATCATGGACCGGATTTTGAGATTCATACCTTGCCGACAGAAGTGGACATTACGGTCGATGAGAACGCAGCAGTGTTGAAAAGCGGCGACTTGAGCGTGCGGGTCGGGCGTGGCAAGAGCTGGGACGTAGGCTTTTATGTGGGGGATCGCAAAATCACAGGCAGTGGACATCGAGGACCTGGCTATATTACAGACCCGCAGGAGCAGCCTTTTTTCCGGGAACAGCTGGAACTGGGAATCGGGGAGTATATATACGGCCTTGGGGAGCGGTTCACTCCGTTTGTGAAAAACGGACAAGTAGTCGATATATGGAATGAAGACGGCGGCACGAGCAGTGAGCAGGCGTACAAAAATATCCCATTTTATCTGTCCAACAAAGGGTATGGTGTGTTCGTCAACCACCCGGAAAAGGTATCGTATGAGATCGCATCGGAAAATGTCTCGAAGGTACAGTTTAGCGTCGCTGGCGAATCGTTGGAGTATTTTATTATTGGCGGAGCCAATCCTAAAGAGGTGCTGGATAATTACACCAAGCTGACGGGGAAACCCGCGTTGCCGCCAGCCTGGACCTTTGGTTTGTGGCTGACGACTTCGTTCACGACAGATTATGATGAAGCGACAGTGAATCATTTTGTAGACGGAATGGCGGAGCGGGATTTGCCACTCTCGGTCTTCCATTTTGACTGCTTCTGGATGAAGGAATACCAATGGTGCGATTTCCAGTGGGATCAAGATATGTTCCCAGACCCGGAAGGCATGCTGCAACGATTGAAAGCGAAGGGCCTCAAAATTTGTGCATGGATCAACCCGTATATTGCGGAAAAATCCATTTTGTTCGATGAAGGCATGGAGAACGGCTATCTGGTCAAAACCGCCGATGGCGGCGTTTGGCAATGGGATATGTGGCAGGCGGGAATGGCGCTGGTTGACTTCACGAACCCGGCTGCAGTGGCCTGGTATCAGGATAAGCTGAAGGGGCTGCTGGATCAGGGCGTGGATTGCTTCAAAACCGACTTTGGCGAGCGTATTCCTACGGATGTGGTTTATTATGATGGCTCCGATCCGATAAAAATGCATAATTATTATACACATTTGTACAACAAGGCTGTTTTTGATGTATTGGAGGAAAAACTGGGTAAAAATGAAGCGGCGTTATTTGCGCGTTCTGCTACAGCCGGGGGACAACAATTTCCGGTTCACTGGGGCGGCGACTGCTCGTCGACATATGAGTCGATGGCAGAATCACTGCGGGGCGGCCTATCGCTTGGCTTGAGCGGCTTTGGCTTCTGGAGCCATGACAT
>NZ_JH601050.1:741557-761608 GCF_000245715.1 Paenibacillus sp. Aloe-11
CTAACGGCTGCGCCGGACGTGTACAAACGATGGGTACAGTTTGGACTTTTGTCCTCCCATAGCCGTCTGCACGGGAATGAGTCGTACCGCGTGCCTTGGCTGTTCGATGAAGAATCGGTAGATGTAGTGCGCAGCTTTACCAAACTCAAATGCTCGCTGATGCCGTACCTGTACTCGTCGGCTGTAGAATCCTCGGAAAAGGGACTGCCGATGATGCGGGCTATGGTACTGGAGTTCCCGCAGGACCCAACCTGTGCAACGCTGGATCTGCAATACATGCTGGGAGATTCTATCCTGGTGGCACCAATTTTTAATAAAGTAGGGGACGTACAGTATTACGTACCAGAGGGTCAGTGGACCAACTTATTGACGAATGAAAGCGTAACAGGTGGGCGCTGGGTCAACGAGCATCACGATTTTACAACCCTGCCTGTACTTGTGAAGCCGAATACGCTGCTCGCGATCGGTCATGAGGACAGTCGCCCGGATTATGATTACGCGGAGCATGTGTCACTCCATTTGTTTGAGCTCGGTGAAGGCCAGCAGGCTCGGACCGTTATCGTGAATACGTCAGGTCAGGAAGAACTTACGGTTACTGCCAGCCGCAAGGGTTCGACCATTACGGTAAAGGCAGAGGGTGCTGTTAAGCCTTGGTCGTTAGTTCTACGTGGAATCCACGGGGCTGTTCAAGTGGAAGGCGGCAGCAGCCGAACGGAGAAGCAAGGGGTAATCATTACACCCGCCTCCAGCGGACAGCAGGAGCTTATCATTCACTTGGGCTAGGTAAAAGCGCTCGTTCGCCGGTAAAAATGGCATAGTATCATTTGCATAGTATGGCGAGTGAATCGCAGAAAAGGGTTTGCCTGATTAAACGGGCAGACCCTTTTTTGCACTTGTGTTGTCTAATTAGGGGGATTTCAACTTTGATTTTGATGTACCGTCTATGTTTGCTGGAGCAGCAGCGGTACAATATACTGCCGGAAAATATCCACAGGTGTTCGTTTCTTTTTGAATTTATCGGCGGTAACGACAACTACCATATCATATGACGGGACGACAACGATATATTGACCACCAAAGCCGAGTGCGTAATAATATTCCGTTTCAGTGCTTTTTGCTGTCTTGTCTAAACCTGTATCATCCAAAAAGGAAGAGGTCCACCAATGCCAGCCGTAAAATGCTTTTTGTGGTTTGACGGCCGGAAGGAACGGACGAGTGGAGTAACGGACCGTCTCCTTTTGGATGAGCTGGCGTCCGTCCCAGCCTCCTTCGTTCAGATAAAGCCGTCCGAATTTGAGCATGTCCATCGGCTTGAGACGTAGCCCGAAGCCTCCAGTATGAGTGCCTTGAGGGTCGGTTTCCCAATAATAGCTTTCGATACCGAGTGGTTGGAATAATTGCTGCTCGGCGAATTCGGCTACTGTTTGTCCGGAAGCATGACGCAGTATGGTGGCCAAAAGCTGGGAACAGCCAGAACTGTACTCCATTCGTGTACCCGGTGGATCTGATAATGGCTGCGAAAGTACAAATTGTACCCAATCAGACGTTTTGCTCATGGTCGGAAAAGAATTTTGTCCGCCAAATTCCGTCCAGTTAAAGCCTGCTGACATCGTTAGCAGATGCTCAATCGTAATTTCACGCTTTTGAGGGTCGCTGTCTTCAGCCAGTCTCGGGAAAAATTCGAGGATCGGCGTATCCGATTGGGGTACGATTTGCTGGTCGATGGCGATACTGACTAATGCCGACAATACGCTTTTAGTACAGGAATTTATTTTATAGAGCTCGTTTGTGATTGCAGGCTCACGATAGTATTCCAATATCATCTTCCCCTGTTGCTCAACCAGGCAACTACGGGTTTCCAACTCGTGAAGCTCGTGAATAAGCGAAGTAAGCTCCAAACTTTTCATACAGGCCCTCCTTGAGGCTTATGGCATACAAAAACATAGTATATCATTTTAAACATTTAAATCCGACAAATAAAAGCCTGAGAACTTCAAAAATACGCTAAATTAAACGATATATAATAGGTTGACATTTTATTCAGACATAACTGGGGGATCGATTTATGAATTTAACAATTAAGGCCAAAATGATTCTTAGCGCGCTGCTAATTCCAGGTGTGATTGCGGCCATGCTGCTGACAAATTACATCTTAAGCGTACATAGCGAGAACGAGTACAAGGATATTTTGAACCGTGAGGAGACGATTGCGTATAACTCAAAGTCGCTTCAATTTTTGCTGAACGGGATATCCAATGATGAACGGGGATATTTGCTGACTCGGGACGAGCAGTATGGACGAGAGATCGACAACAAACAGAGTGAAATTGTAAAGCTGCTGCAGCAGACCGAGGCTTTGCTGGGTACAGGCAGTGCGGATATGAAGAAAAAGATGGCTGATCTCAAGACAGGGATCAATGGCTATATGAACCAGGTTCATAGCTTAATGAACACAGCGGGGTATCGGAGTACAAGAAACACGTTCCCGCCGTTTTCCGATTTGCTGGGTGATTTTGAAAATGAACGGGTTCTGCGCAAGCAGCTTGATGTTAAGATGTTAGCATTCGTCAAGGCTCAAGATGACATGGTGACCGTGAAAGTGCAACAGGCACATCAAACGATGACGAATACAACCTTGATCACGAGCATTGTAGGACTTCTTATTATTATTTACAGTATTGCTCAATCTATTATTTTGATTCGTTCCATTCGTCCGTTACACCATATGAACGAGCAGTTGTTGGAAATGTCAAAAGGCGGAGGAGATTTGCGCGGCCGACTTGATATTATGTCCAAAGACGAGATCGGTATGATTGCCAGCTCTTACAATAAGCTGATCGAGGGATTTCGCAATATTATAGTGGATGCCCAGGATACGGCGCGTACATTATCCGTCACCGCTGAGCGGGTTAGCGTAAATACCGGGGAAATGAACCAGGCCAATCGTCATACTTCCGGGATCATGGAAGAGCTTGCGTCTGGTATGGAGCATCAGGTCGATGATATTGCACGAACCACAGATACCGTGAAGGAGCTTGCCCATGAACTGGAGCATATTGCAGTGACAAGCCAGCAGGTGTACGAGTTGTCTGATACGGTTACTAAAGAAGCGGCAGCGGGGGAACAATCGATAGGTCAGGCCATGCGTCAAATGGTAAAAGTCAGCGAAAGTGTAGACAGCTCTGCACAAGCTGTACGTTTGCTCAGTGAACAGGCCGAGCAGATTGGAATGATCGGCTCCGTCATTACCGGAATTGCCAAGCAGACAGGAATGCTTGCGCTTAACGCGTCCATTGAAGCGGCAAGAGCGGGAGAGCAGGGCAAAGGCTTTGCTGTGGTAGCCTCAGAGGTAAGAAGATTGGCCGAGCAGGTAACGGTCTCGGCAGCGGAAATCACACATTTTGTGCAAAATATTCAGGATCATGTCGGGAATGTGTCATCAAGTATGGAGGCCGGGACCGTTGAAGTGCAGTCCGGTGTAAAGGTCATGCAATCCGCTGAAACAGCATTTCGTCAGATTGGAAGCTCCATTCACCAGGTCAGCGAACAGATTCACGGTGTAAATCGGTCTGTGGAGCAGATGTCGGGCAGCTCAGAACGGATGGTAGAAGCCGTAGAACGTATTCGCGAGGTTGCGGAGCGGTCGGCAGGGGGAACGCAGAGCGTCAGCGCAGCGGCTGAGGAGCAGCAGGCTTCCATGGAGGAAATTGCATCATCCATTCACACGCTGGCGGATATGTCGCAGCTCCTGAATGCAAGGGTCGGAGGATTTAAGGTATAGCCGCATAAATCTACACCTATGTAAACACAATAATACCTGTTCCAAGAATGTGTACAGCTGTGTTATTACTTGTACAAAGGTGGTAACGGGATGCAACAAAATAAAGGAATCCTGCTTGCATTAGGTTCCATCCCGCTGATGATGACGCTGGGTAATTCGATGCTGATTCCTGTATTACCGGAAATTGGACGAAAGCTGCATGTAAATTCTTTACGCATAAGCATGCTGATTACGGTGTATGCGGTGGTGGCTATTTTGCTGATTCCGATTGCAGGCTATCTTTCTGACCGATTTGGACGCAAAGCGGTGATCGTTCCCTGCTTGATGCTGACGGTCATAGGAGCGGGAATTTCTGCAGCGGGAGCATGGCTGCTTCAAGATATGGCAGCGTATTGGACCATTATAGGAGGTCGCCTGCTTCAGGGCGCGGGAGCGGCAGGAGCTTTTCCAATCGTCATTCCGCTTGTGGGTGATCTGTACGAGGACGAGAATGAGGCCAGCAAGAACCTGGGTGTGGTTGAGACCTATAATACATTTGGAAAAGTGTTAAGTCCGATACTCGGTGCCGCATTGGGAGCAGTTCTGTGGTTTTTGCCACTGGCGGTGATTCCGGTCCTCTGTCTGATTTCGCTTATTTTAGTGCTTTGGCTGATCCATGTGCCCAAGCGTAAGAATCAACCGATTACGTTTCGGGAGTTTGCTGGAAAAGTAAAGCAGGTGCTTGCCGAAAAAGGACGCTGGCTATATGCTATTTTTGCCATGGGCGGTATTTGTATGTTCGTCATTTTTGGCGTCTTATTCTACCTATCCGACATACTGGAAAGCCGTTATCACCTTCATGGAGTCTGGAAGGGCTTTGTGCTGGCCATCCCGCTGATTTCCCTTTGTCTGTGCTCTTATTTGGGAGGCAAGATCATTGGCAAGCATAAGAAGCGCATGAAATGGATTGGCTTGAGCGGTTTGGCGATATTGACGATTAGCTTTGGTATTCTCGGATTTTTTGAAAATATCTACGTGGTGATCGGATTGTTTACTCTAGGGGGCGGGGGAATTGGGCTGGCACTGCCTTGTTTGGATGCCTTAATTACAAAGGGGATTGAAAAAGAGGAGCGCGGAACCATTACTGCCTTGTACAGCAGCATGCGCTTTGTCGGGGTGTCGTTAGGTCCACCGGTTGTATCCTTACTGCAGGGGCGCAGTGGACATGGTCTGCTCTTTGGCGTAATGGCCGGAGTGGGAGGGGTGGCCGCTCTGTTAATGCTGTTTGCAGTCAAACCGGAGCAGGATGAAACGGCAGATGACGCATCCGTTAATCGTATGAAAACGACCGAAGGGTCAACAGGAGTGATGCGAGATAAGCCGCTTTCTTCCAAGCTAAGACGCAAAACTCCTGCTAAATAAAAGCACATATATTTCTAAATAAAAAAGCACCCGAAACCATAAAGCATGGCAACGGATGCTTTTTTTCATTACCCCTCAAGAGGCACTTGCGTTTGAGATTTGCGGCTTGCGATGATCTGCATGACATAGATCAGCAGGAACAGCACAATAAACAGCGAGGAAAGACGATACATCCACGCATAATCACTTGCTTTGGCGATAATGCCGAGGATAAGCGCTCCGGCTGCAATTCCGAAATCAAGAGAATTGAGAAACATACCGTTTGCCATGCCTCTCTGCTTGGGAGATACGACCTGAATCATCCAGGTTTGCAGGGTTGGTTGCATGATGCCGTAACCGATACCGTAGCAAAATGCAGACACATACATGAGGGCGTCACTGTGTGCGTAGGAAAGCAGGATCAGACCGCCCATCAGAAACAATGATCCGGGAATAAGCAGTGCTTTTGCCCCTTTTTTATCATAAATACGACCCGAGAAGGGACGCACAATCAGTACGGCTATCGCATTAAACAGAAAAAAGTAGGCAGGGTGCGAAAGATGGGCTTCATCCCCGTAAAGCGCCATAAAGCTGATTAATCCGCCATAGGTAATCGACATCAGCATATTCAGCAAGGCAGGAATCCATAATTTGCGGTTCAATGCTGGTTTTCGTCCCTCTTCCAAAGGAACCATCGGCGGCTCGATATGCCCTTTGGGCAATGTACGAACCAGCCAGTAAGCCAGTGGAAAAATAACAACAATCACGGCTGATGTCGTAAATACAAGCAGGTTAAAGCTGCCGTTTTGCAGCATGGATATGCCTATGGTCGGTCCAATGGACATGGCTAAGCTGGTGGACAAACTGAAAAATCCCATCCCTTCGCCAAGTCGTTTGGACGGGATCACTTCAGTGGCCATCGTTGGAAAGGCAGTGCTGCTCATGCCAAAGCCAATCCCAAACAGCATTCGCATGAGCAGCAGCACTGCAATCGTTGGTGAAACACTGTATCCCAGCGTTCCTATGAGAGCAAACAGCAGTCCGATGAAAATCAGGGCGCTGCGATGTCCTTTTTCCAGCATACGTGCAGAAAAAAGCCTTGCTACAATTGCGCTTAATGCGAACAACGTCGTCACAAGACTAACCTGAACGGAAGTGGCATGGAATGCATTTTTCACATAGGAAGGAATGGAAGATACGATCATCTGTAATTCCAGAAATAAAAATAGATTGGAAACCGTTAGAACGATAAATTCCTTGGTCCAAAGAGGTTGCTTGCCTTGTTGCATATTAATCGTTCTCTCCTTGTTGCTCTGATTCGCTTATGTTGGCGTGAATTTGTAAAAGCGTTTGGCGGAATTGCTGTAGCTCGTCAGAAGAAAGTCCCTTTACAAAATCGAGGTTGACATCACGTTCGACAGGAAGTGTCTTCTCAACAAGCTGTCGGCCTGCCTCAGTCAAATGAAGCAAATAAGCTCGGCGATCCTGGGGACTATTCACACGTCGCACCCAGCCCTTCTTGTCGAGCAAATCAATAATTCGAGTCGTGGTAGGCTGATCCTTTACCGCCTTGGCTGCAATTTCCTTCTGATTTAAACCCTCGGCCTGGTAGATTTGGTACAGAACCAACCATTGCTCTGGGGAAATATCATAAGGTTTAAGGGAAAGTGAGAGCTGCTGACTCATTTTACGATGGGTAATCCCCAGCAGCATGCCAATAGGTAAGTCATTCATAAGCTACCCCTTTCTGTTTTTTTCCTATATAAATTATTCCGAAATCAATTAATTGTTTAAACAATTATATGTAAAACAAATTGTTTTGTCAAAAAAATTTGTGTAAGGAGGGAAGTGATGAATGTTGCCAATGCAGCTACCTTGAGGGAGGGAGAGGGGAAATGAGCAAAAAACAGCCCGCAGTATACGGGCTGTTCGTGTAACGCAATATAGTTTGCCATCCATGGCGAATTAAGCCTTAGGTACGGTTTCCCAGTCCTTCAGGAAGCGTTCAATACCGCTGTCTGTCAGTGGGTGTTTCCACAGGGAAGGAAGCAAGGAGCCTGGAATGGTGGCGATATGCGCGCCAGCCAGAGCAGCATCTTCCACATGCCTGATGTTACGGATCGAAGCCGCGATGATTTCGGATTTCAGATCATGGAAATCCAAAATTTGTCTCAGATCACGAATCAGCTTCATACCGTCAACAGCAATATCGTCCAGACGGCCTACGAATGGGCTGATAAAAGTAGCGCCAGCTTTGGCAGCCATCAGACCTTGAGCTGCGGAGAAAATCAGTGTTACATTCGTTTTGATTCCGTTCTTGGTCAGCTCGTTACAAGCGTACAAGCCATCTTCGGTCATAGGCAGCTTGATAACGACGTTAGGTGCCCATTTCGCAATGTCATAAGCTTCCTTGAGCATATCTTCAGCCTTCAGGCCAATAACCTCAGCGCTTACAGGGCCTTCGACGATACTGCAAATCTCCTGAATGACTTCCTTGAACACTCGGCCTTCCTTGGCGATCAGCGAAGGGTTCGTTGTTACACCATCAACCAGACCCAAACGTTCAATACGTTTGATTTCTTCAATGTTACCAGTATCCAAGAAAAATTTCATTTGATTTCCTCCTCAGGGTTTTATCATACATAATACATATCAAGCACGATGTGCATGAACATATTTAAATGTAGCTTATTGCACACGTTAAACTTATAATTAGTATGTATTACATGTTTAATTGTGACACATTTTAAATTTGAAAACAAGCGCTACATGATTAAAATTTGATGAATTGTCGGAAAATGCTGAAATTTGCCGATCTATGCTCATCTATAATGTATACTACCCTATTTTATAAGGAGGTAATCATGATTCAACTGTCCGAAAGGCAGCGTGAAATCGTTGATATTGTCCAGCGCCTGGCGCCTGTTACGGGGGACAAAATTGCCGAAGAGCTGGGGCTGACACGACCGACGCTCCGGTCTGATTTGGCTTTGCTCGTGATGCTCGGGCTGGTGGATGCCAAGCCCAAGGTAGGGTACTTGCCAGGGCGTTACCCAAAATATGATAGCCATGTCGGCAGTATGCTGAAAAAGCTGACTGTGGCTGATATACTTAGTGAACCGATCTTGATATCCGGCGATGCTACCGCCTATGATGCCGTGTTGATGCTATTTCAGCAAAATACAGGCACGCTAATGGTTACAGGGGAGGAGCAGGAGTTCATTGGCATTGTTACCCGCAAGGATTTGCTGAAGGTCATGCTGGGGCATACCGATCTTCACACTGTTCCCGTGACTATGGCTATGACGCGACGGGCACAGATGACAACGCTGCTTCCGGGGGATTCTTTGCTGGACGCCATATCGAGGCTGGTGCGTCATCAGGTCAATTGCCTTCCGGTTCTGGACGAGCAATATGCCTACCCAACTCAAATTAAGGGCCTGGTGGGACGGGTTACAAAAACGGACATCATGAACGCCATTTTGAGCCTGACGGAGGAAAGGACATAAAACAATAAGGGGGCCTTATATGTACTGGTTGGCCATGCTGACGATGCTGATTGACCATGTCGGACTTGTGTTTTTCCCGGCAGATCCGGCTTGGAGAATTGCTGGCAGGCTTGCTTTTCCCATTTATGCGTACGCGCTGTATTTGGGGTATGCCCGGACAAGAGATATGCGAAGCTACATGCTCCGTCTACTTGGGCTCGCCCTGATTTCCCAATTACCCTATATGCTGGCATTTGATGTGTACAGGCCGAATGTAGTCTGGACGCTGTTGGCTTCATTGCTGGCGCTGGCTGCTGCGTCCCGCTTGAAGCATTGGGCTGCAATTACGTGCCTGTATGTCCTGACAGCTCTGATCATGGAGCTTAGCATGATGGATTACGGAGCCTATGGGCTGCTGCTTGTCCTTATATATAGATATACACGTTCATATATGATGGTTGCTGCCCATTTTGCTTTGAACGTGGTGTATGATCTGGTGCACCATGCGAATATCCAGCATTTTAGTCTGCTGTCCAGCATTCTGATTGCCTGTTTTGCAGCCGGAGAGAGCGGATTTTATAGTCGGGTTCCGCGTTGGCTGTGGCGCAGCTTTTACCCGGTGCATTTGGCTGTTATTGCGGCGATTCGCATTTGGCCCTAATTTTTATCTCATCAATCCAAAAGAACCTTTAAACCAGAGCATAGGGACGGGAATGACCCTACACATGGTTTAAAGGTTCTTTTTGATCTTGAAATGAGCTAGACAACGGTTTTATGATACCTTGTTGGGACCTTGGGCAAAAGGCAATGGCCGAAGGGGAGCACCCTCCTTCATATACTGCACCAAGACTTCCGGAATGTTGTGTATTCCGCCTGCATTGACGCGGTAGCCATTCGTTTGTCCCGGTGAATTAATGCCACGTTTCACCGTGAACGTGACGTCTATGCCCAGGGAACGGCAAATCTTTAGCGTTTCTTCAGTATATCCGCCATAAGGAAAAGCAAGTACCTTCTGATCATTGTGCAGATGCTTGAACAGCTTCTTATCAGCCGTATCCAGATCGGTGTAAACTCGCTGTTTAAACTCATCCTCGGTTTCCATCCGCCCCAGCTTTTTCGAATACATCGGACCCATCAATAGGGGCTTCTGCTTGGTACGTGCTGTATTAGAGTATCCATACGCATGCTGGTCATTGGTATGATTATAAAAATCAATCCCCTCGGCATGCATTTGCTGAATTTGATCCCATGTCAGCTTTCGAATACCAATGTGCTTGGGATTGCTGATTGTGGATGTGATGAGAAAATTGGTTGCCGGTACGCGGTATGCTTTTAACACGGGAAAGGTGTCCGTATAAAAGGATTCATAGCCGTCGTCGAATGTCATGAGTACCGCATTATCGGGAACCTTGGCTTTATGTAAAATAAAGTTCGTATATTCTTTCATCGTAATCCAGCGGAAGCCGTTCGCTTTCATTTCGTCCAATTGCTTCGTAAAATTACTGAGCTTCAGTGCACCGGGATCAGGCGGGGACTTGGTCACCTCATGATACATCAGGACAATGACTTTGTTCTGGTAATATACTTTATCCGGTGTAGGCGTCAGCGAGAAAAGATGGCGTACCAGTCGATCCGCATTAGCCGTGCGTGTACGGTGAGTCCCTTTAACTGCAGGCGTATGATAAATGGCACGTGCTTCATACACCAAAATTCCTAAAACAGCGATCAAGCTCATAATCAGTAGTGCTCTTTTAAATATAGTGCGTTTCATTTGAATGACATCCCCCGCATGCAAAAAATTCTGAGTATTGAGGTTTAATACTAAAGATGAAACTAGCAAAATCTAGTCTATCATACCTAATACACGCGGGGGAAATATCACAACTTTGTTACCTCTGTGTTGCTTTTGCGGATACCGATGATGAAGCCGGGAAATAACCGATCTCGACGGCATGTTGGATCATGTTTCGAATAAAATTCAGATCGGTTACCGGGCATTGGACGCCAGCCTGCTCCAGCAGAGACGTGGTTACAGTGCATCCGTACCGATAAGCAGAATCCTTGGCTCCGTCGCCTTCAAGCTGCCCCATAGCGAGGTGGAGTGCATCCTCCTGAATACCGGAAGACGGATTCAGCAGCCAAGCACTGTAATCGTCAAAAGGCAGGGTTTCCACAGCATAGCCCAGCTTGTTTACCATAGCAATCAGCTCGTCATACGGAAGCGGGTTCGGATTGCAGATATGGAAAATGCGGTTCGCGCTTTTTTGATGAACGGACAGCTCTACGATCGCGCGGCTAGCATAATCAATCGGCGTGAAGTCTGTATGCCAATCGGCCTGCGGCGCCTTGCCCAGCAGCAGCATCGCTTTGATCATACGATAGTAGGCGTTGCTGTCGATATTGCGCTGGAAGCGTCCGTTCGCCGAGTGGGCCGTCAAATTACCTGCACGATAGATGGAGACAGGCGTACCTGCTTGAGCCGCTTGGAACAACAGCTTTTCTGCCGCCAGTTTACTGTTCGTGTACAGGTTGTCCACGCTCAGATCATCCGTGAAGGAAGACAGATCCAATACGGATTCCCATTTTCCCTCGTTTGCCAGATCCTCCGGTATGCCCATCGTTGAGACATGATGGAAGGATACTCCCGGCTTCGCTTGAGCGATTTTCAGCAGCTCCAGCGTCCCGGTCACATTCGTACGATCAAAGGCTGCTGAATCACCAAAATGGCGGACGTCAGCGGCGCTGTGAATGATGCCTTCGATTAGATGCTCCAGCATATGGCGGTCTACGGAAGAGAGGCCAAGGTCTGCCTGCTCCAGATCTCCATATACGGGTTGGACTCGTCCCTCGATCAAGTCAGAGATACCAGGTCCGAAATATCCTGTCATGACAGATTGAATACGCTCGATACCGGATGGACCGTCCTGGGAAGGGCGTACCATCGCGTATACTTGGGCTTCTGTCCGTTGAAGCAGGTCATACAAAATGTGTGAACCAAGATAGCCTGTAGCTCCGGTCAACAAAATAACACGCATGTCGCGCACTTCAGCGATATCCGAATTGCTGGACAGCTCGATCGGATGCTCATTCAGGTCTGTTTTTTCTTGAGGAACCGTCACTGCTTTGCGTGGTGGCGCTTGTTCTGTGCCTAATTGCTCCACGTATTCTGCAAGCTCACGAATGGTTTTATAGCGGAAAAAATCTCCGATACGCAGTGCGCCATAACGCGGCTTCAGAATAGCCAGTACATGAATGACACGAAGCGAATCGCCTCCGATCAGGAAAAAATCATCGGTTGCGCCAATATTGTTTTTGCCAAGCACTTGTGCCCATGCTTCCGCAATGAGCGTTTCGGTCCCTTCCCGGACAGGCTCTCCGCCAAATGAAAGGTCAGGTACTTCGGGAAGCGGGAGCAGGGCCAGCTTTTTCCGGTCAATCTTGCCAGTCGGTGAAATCGGCATGGCTTCCAGATGCACGACATGGCTCGGTACAAAATAGGAGGGCAGCTTGCTCCCGATATAAGACTGAATCACGTCCTGCGGGATGGATTGTCCGTCTGAAGTGGTGAAATAGCCCACCAGCATATTTTGATCCGTATGATCCTTGACGGCTACGACCGCCACGTCCTGAACGCCCGGATGTTTGGAGAAGTGGTCCTCAATCTCCCCAATTTCGATCCGGTTTCCCCGAATTTTGAGCTGCGAATCCTTCCGGCTTACGTATTCAATCGTGCCGTCTGGCAGCAGCTTGGCGATATCACCCGAGCGGTACATTTTTTCACCCGGAACAAAAGGGTTGTCCACGAACGATTGGGCTGTACGCTCCGGCTGATGGAGGTAGCCATGGGCCAACGCAGGAGTAGCAATGCACACTTCACCTGGAATATTGACAGGGCACAGCTTGTTATCCTCGTTGACGATGTAGACTTTGTAATTGTAGATAGGTTTGCCGATCGGAATGTTAACGACATGCTCAGGCACAGCACCACGAACACGGTGGGTCGTCGTCGCCACGGTGCACTCGGTCGGTCCATATACGTTGACAATGTCTGTATCTGTACCGAATTTGCGCTGGAACGCTCGAACCTGTGAGCCGTACAGCGCTTCGCCTGCCACGGTAACAATCCGTACTTTGGCGAGTTTGCGATAGCCTTCGTCTGATAAGTACGTAGACAGCTGATTAAAGAATACAGTTGGCAAAATGGTAATAATCGTCGTACCGGTACGTGCGATGGCTTCTGCGAATTCTTCAACAGATACACGTTCTTCGGAAGACAGCAGGTACAGCTTTGCACCGTAGAACAAGGCTCCAATCGTATCCCAAACAGATGCATCAAAGCTATAGGTCGCGAATTGGGTCAATACATCCTGAGATGTGATATCGCAATCGCGTTGCACAACAGCCCCCAGGTTAACGACCCCGCGGTGAGCGATCAAGGCACCTTTCGGTTTGCCTGTCGAGCCGGATGTATAGATAACATATGCGAGATCATCCGGACCTACGTTAATGTTCGGATTGCTTGCGGCATAGCCTGCCAGGGGTCCGTTAATGGCTAGAATTTCTTTTACTGTCTCAATGGAACCGCACAGTTCAGTCGCTTGCTCCATCAGTGCGGAAGTCGTTAGGACAAAGGGAGAACGCGTATCCTCGACGATGTAGCTACTCCGGTCAGCGGGGTGGGCTGGATCGACAGGTACGTACACACCACCGGCTTTCAGGATACCGAGCAGGGAAATAACGGTCTCCAGGCTTCGTTCCATGAAGATGGTCACGAATTCGCCTTTGGCAAGACCCTTGGATAGCAACACACGTGCGACCTGATTAGCACGTTCGTTCAGCTCACGGTACGTATACTCTCCGGCGTGGGAAGCAATAGCCGGACGATCAGGATATTGTGAAGCCGCCTCCTCAAACATTCCGTGAATGGTTTGATGCTCAGGATACTCAACAACTGTATTATTTAAAGCTTCATGAGCAGCCCGATCGGCATCAGACAATATATCAATTGAATTCACAAGGGCATGACTGCTGGTCAGTGCGCCACGCAGAAGGGCTTCGAAATATTCCACATACCGGACAATCGTTGTTTCCAGAAGGAGTGAATCATCATACCGTATCTGTATTTGATAAGAGTCGCTGTTTTCGCTGACAGCCCAGTCCATAATACGGGATTCTGCACCGCCGTCTGTAGGCAGATTTGCCGAGAATGACGTATCGGCTTGCGGTTCTGCCAGGTAAGCGTCAGACTTACAAAGCATTTTCTGAAACAAGCCTGTCAGTTCGTGGAAGGTCGTTTCCTTTTCGATCGTCAGTGAGGCTGTAAGCAGACCCGATTGAGGCACAAAAGTAGAAAAAGAAACTTCTTCTTCTGCGGACAGACGGTATACCCATGCAGTATACGCTGATAATAGCAACGCGTGTTTGACTTCCGCTGCTGTTTGCTGGCTCAGCAGCTCAGCGATGGACGGTTCTAGCTCTACTCGATAAGTAGAGTATGTATGCTTGCGTTGTATACGTGCAAAATCCAAGGGAACCAGGAACGGGGACGGCGCTGTTTGTGAACTGTTTTGTAGTATTGAAGCCATTACGCTTACCTCCTGAATGTTTGATATCTTCATATATGGATAAAGCCAGAAATGCCTCCCATCCCTTCAAATGCATGAACAGGAGGGAGGCATTACTGAGCGACTTGTTTATGAAAAACATTGGAGTCGATAGAATGATTGTTATGATTTGGTACGGTTGGTGTCCTTAATTTTAAAATAAGAAGTAATTTCTTGGAGCTCTTCAGACATAGACGACAATTTATAGGACGAATCTATGATGGAGTCCAGAGAAGCTTTTTGTTCATCAACCGTTTGTGCAATATGAATGCTGTTGTCAGCTGTTTTGCTTACGGTGGAGGAGAGGTCGTCTGCCGTTGCTGTCATTTCTTGTGTACCCGCAGAAATTTCCTCTGTTGCACTGGATACTTCCTGAATTTGCAATGCTACATTTTTAGTTGCTTGCAAAATGTCACTGAACAGCTCGCCGGCTTGCCCAGCTACAACGATCCCATTCTGAACTTCAACGTTACCTTTCTCCATGGAAATTACGGCTTGTCCGATCTCACTTTGGATTTCTTCTATTAGGGTTGTAATTTGTTTGGTTGCTTCCGCTGATTGTTCTGCTAACTTGCGAACCTCACTGGCAACGACGGCAAAGCCTTTGCCTTCTTCACCGACACGCGCTGCTTCAATAGAAGCATTCAAGGCAAGCAGATTCGTCTGGCTGGAAATGCCTGAAATCGTACCGATAATGTTACCAATTTCTTGCGAACGGTTATCAAGCAGCTTGATGATGCGGGATGTATTGGTAACAGAGTCTGTAATTAAATGCATTTGTGAAGAAACCTTGCCTATAATTTCGTTACCTTCGTTAGAGCGCTTCTCGACCGAATTTGCTTCTTCTGCAACAGTAGTAGAGCTGGCTGCGATATTTTGGATGACCGAAGCCATTTCAGACATGGCTCGTGCACTATCCCCCGTTGCTTTTTCTTGTGCGCGGATGTTATTCGTAATTTCATTGATATTCTGATTTATAATGTTTGAATTAACACCGTTTTGTTCGCAGATTGCGAGTAGTTCCTTCGCCGATTCATTGACTTCATCCGTTGTCTGCTTCACTTTGGTCATGATGCTGTTAATATGGCTTACCATGTCATTAAAGTTCTGATTCACGAGTCCCAAATCATCCTGGCCTGCATGAATTTGAACATCCAGGTTTCCTTGGCTTACTTCACTGATACCGTACATGAGTTGCTTAATCGGCGTCAACGTACGTCTTACAACCCAATATTGAAGCGCCAGACAGATCAGCAGGAAAATGACCAAAATGGTAGCACCGCTAATGAGCAGCTTGGTCAATCCGGCAGGTACAGCACTGGCATCTGCATCGACAGCAAAATATGCAAAGATTTTGCCACTTGGATCTTTAATCGGAGTCATCAAAGTGGTCCATGTACCAAAAGAGTCATCGTAGAAGCTGGTGAAGGTTGGTTTGCCGCTGTCCAGCATATCGGCTACGCCTACCACCACAACGTTAGGCTGTTGGTACATAGCGCCAACACCCATTTTATCTTTTTCAAATGATTCTCTCAGATCGGTCGGCATCGCAACAATGGATGTCTGATCGCCGCCTTCCAGTTCCGTCCCGAAAATATAGGCATGAGCGATATTCGGATTCGTTGCCATAATATTATCCAGGTAGGCACGAAGTTTGGCTTGAACGGGTCCGTCATAATTCTTTTCTTGAACGGCTTGGGATACTTCATCCGCCTTAATGCCTTGGGCCCACTTCAATGTGATTTTCTCTACTTGCCCGTGCAGTTGGTCTATCAAAATCGTACGCTGGATCAGATAGCTGGACACGATGAGGACTAGCCCGATCAATACGATGTTGAAGAATGATAATAATAAGTTCTTGGTGAAGAATGATAAGCTACTCCACTTTTTCAAAATGCTCACTCCCTGGTTGTATTTTTGTATATGGTGTTGAACCGCTTATCTAATGAGATAATCAAGTTCCCCTTACAAACGGAATAATGGAGTTAATAGACCCTTGATTTTTATGTATTAGGTCTTTAGTCCTTCTAAGAACAAGTATGTATCCCTATATATATGTCGTACAAAAAGCCCATGAAATGAATACCTTATAATATAAAAAAATAAATTTTAATAGGTAAACGCTGTGTGTGTTTCAGTATTTTCCAATTTATACTTCAACTTGAAAATCGAATTCAGTTCAGTACATAAGTGACTATTCAACAGAAACTATCATACTTTATAATAGAGTTAATTGCACTGTCAATTTGGTACATTTTTCATAGCAGGCGTCCTAAATGCCCGATTTGTCGCGTTTTTTGTGAATTGTTTGCAATATGAGTCAATATAACTATATATAGAGAAGAGGGAGGAGAAGAATGTCCAAGCTTACGATTGTAAAGGTTAAGAGTGACCATGCGGATCTGCATGAATTAATTCAAAAGCTGGATGAGGACTTGCTGAAAAGGTATCCTGCCGACGAAATTTATTTGGTTGATTTTTCCAATCCAAAAGTGAAGGAAATGATTTTCGCTGTTGTGTACATGGATGCAAGACCTGTTGCTTGTGGAGGACTTAGACCTATAGTTGCAGAAGAGATGGAGCTTAAAAGATTTTATGTCGATCCCTCTTATCGCAGGCAAGGAATTGCTGTCAGTCTGTTATCCTTTTTGGAGGATGAGGCTCGAAAGCGGGGAACCTTAAGGATTAAGCTGGAGACCGGCGCGGCTCAACCTGAAGCGATTGCTCTTTATACGAAGCAGGATTACGAGCCGATTGAACGATTCGGCGAGTATGAACACGATGTCAACAGTCTTTGTTATGGTAAAAAGCTGCATCTGTCTTTATAAAACGTTTTCATATACAATGAATAGTGAATCAATACTAGCCTATATGAGCATGAATTTAAAGCAAAAAGCGGCTGAAAAAGCAGTAGAGGCGATCCAGGATGGCATGAAAGTAGGACTTGGTACAGGCTCGACAGCTTATTGGGCCATTCAAAAAATCGGTGAGCGTGTAGCGCAAGGATTACATATACAGGCTGTAGCTACATCCCAAGCCTCGGAGGATTTGGCCAGAGAACTGGGAATTCCCATCATTCCGTTTGATCAGATTGGAAGGCTCGACGTTACCATTGATGGGGCAGACGAAGTGAATGAGCAACTGGTGCTGGTGAAGGGCGGGGGCGGAGCTCTATTGAGAGAAAAAATTGTGGAAAGCAACAGCGACCGATTAATCATTATTGTGGATGAGTCCAAGGATGTAAAGGTGCTAGGTACATTTCCTCTGCCTGTTGAAGTCGTACCTTTTGCCAGTGAATGGACGTTGGAGGCTTTGCGGCAGACAGGCTGCCAAGCGGAATGGCGTATCCAGGACGGAGAGCGCTACCTGACGGATAACGGTAATTATATTGCCGATTGCCGCTATGGAACGATTGAGAACCCGCAAGAGCTGGAAATCCGCTTGAATCAAATCCCGGGGGTCGTCGAAAACGGATTGTTCATTAATATGGCGGATCAGGTCATTATCGCACGAGCCAATGGACAGATCGACATCCGTAACAAGTAATGGCGGGTACCCGGCTGCTTCGTAATGTGGCATTTGTGCTATTCATTTTATATACAGCGCTTCTGCTATACTGGATGTTTCTCGGGTTTGGGCGTACCCTGCGACCGGGACCTCCGTATTCGTACAATATCGTTCCGTTTGATACAATTAGACAATATTGGCGGGCGATGCAGTCGTTCCCTTTTCGGGTATGGGGTGTTAATTTGCTTGGTAATATTGGCGTATTCATTCCCTTCGGCGTTCTTTTGCCGATTATTTGGGTGTCCATGCGCAGGATAGTGCGCAGGATAGGCAGGCTGCTGTTAACGGTGGTGGCCGTGCTGGTCGTTCTTGAAGCGTCCCAAATGCTGCTTGGCGCAGGTACAATGGATGTGGACGATATCATCCTGAATGTTGTGGGTGTATGTTGTGGCCGCGCTGGCTATGTGCTTTTACGAAAAAGGATAGGGATCGCATCATAAAAGTCCTGCTCCGCGTACCAGTGCCACATGACTGGTGGGGAGTGGGCTTTTTTTACATAATGAATTGTAATGATAGTAGAGATAAACGCTTAAACTTGACAAAAGTTTGCAATTAAGATATCTTTGAATAAAGATATGACTAACGGAGGCTGTTACTATGTCTGTAAAACCAGATGATCAGGACTTGGCGCTTAACTTGTTTGTTGTGCTGGCCCGTGCTTATAATTCGGTCACGTCCCGCACAAATCGCGATATTCATAGCCATGGATTGAATACAACAGAATTTGGTGTACTTGATCTGTTATATTATCGTGGACCGCAGCCCTTGCAAAAAATCGGAGAAAAGGTTCTCATCTCCAGTGGGAATATAACGTATGTCGTGGATAAACTCCAGAAAAAAAACTTGCTCACCCGGCGTGCATCACAAGATGATCGACGTGTAATTTATGCAGAATTGACCGATGAAGGACGCCATTTCTTTGAGCAAATATTTCCACAGCATCATCGTGTTATTATGGAGACGGTGGATGGTCTGTCTGTGGAAGAGAAGGAACAGGCCATTCATTTGCTAAAAAAGCTTGGACTGACCGCTGAGAGACAGAGATAAGGGACAAAGCTGAGAGAGAAAAGTAACGACTAATAACAAGCTGTACACGTTCAGACTCAGGTTAAGTATGCTATGCTTTTAGATAAAATACCGTATTTCCGGTATTTTATTTTTTTGTCGCATTTTGGGGAGACAGGGTTAATGTAGAGACGCAAATCAGGTATAATTATGTAATAGTCACGCCCGGATGTATTCCCCAGCTCCTGCGCTCCAGTCTGTCTATCAGGCAACGTGTGTAGAACTGGAACGATTTATCGGCCAGAACTGAGATCATTCCTCCTTATTGGACTTGTACACAACGCTTCTATGTGGTGTGCAAGTTTTTTTAAGGAGTCGGGACAGAGAAGGGGGCACAAGAGACATACATGAAAGAACAGCTACGTTCGATTCACCCACTGGCCTGGACGATTATTGCAGGTACTATTTTTGGTCGAATGGCGACATCGATGAGTATTCCGTTTTTGTCCATTTATTTGACCACTCGTTTGGGGGTATCTCCCTTTCATACGGGAGTGATCGTATCGGTCAGTTCGCTGGTCGGTATTTTTGCCAGTTTTTACGGTGGATATATTTCGGATCGCATCGGACGGCGTAAAGTCATGCTGGTGTCCATTGCCAGTTGGGCGCTTGTGTTCGTTGCTTTTGCGTTGGCTGAAGCGGCTTGGGCCTTTTTTGTCATTAATGCCCTAAACGGACTGTGCAGATCCTTGTTCGAGCCAACCTCGCGAGCACTGTTATCAGATGTGACCCCCAAGGAAAAAAGGCTGCTTATCTACAATATGAGGTATGCGGCCATTAATGTAGGTGTGGTGGCAGGACCGCTGCTCGGTTTGCTGCTGGGCTCTGCATCCACGGGGGCGCCATTTATGGTAGCTGCTGGTGTGTACGCCTTGTATGGGGTGTTGCTGTTGATTCAATTTGCCCGGTATGCCTCCGATCTGCATGTAGGAACCACGACCGGAGAAGCTCCGTTGCGGATGAGGGAGGCGTTCCGGACAGCCAGCCGTGATCCGATATTTATGCCGATTTTGCTGGGAACCGTATTTTGCGTGATGGGCTATGCTCATTCCAATTCCACGATGCCTCAATTTTTATCGTTATCCTTCGCGGAAGGAACCCGGTGGTTTACATACATGCTTACGGCCAACGCGATGTGCGTATTGGCTTTCCAGTATCCGCTGGTGC
>NZ_JH601050.1:761618-762006 GCF_000245715.1 Paenibacillus sp. Aloe-11
TGGCTAGCCGTTTTTCCCCAGTGAATTCCTTGATTGCAGGAAATCTATGCATTGCGGTCAGCTTGTTGCTGTTCAGTGTGCTAAACACAGGCTGGTTGTTTATACTGGATATGGTGCTGTTTACAATAGGTGAAGTGCTGTTGTTCACGATGCTGGATGTGCTGATAGATCAGATTGCAGATGCTCAATATAAAGGGACCTACTTTGGTACGATTGGCTTTAATAATCTTGGCAGTGTGCTGGCTCCTTTGTTTGGCGGCTGGTTGCTGGATAGCTATGGGCAAACGGCGCCGCTTGCCGTTTTTGTTCCGATTACACTGTCGGTCGTATTGGGCATTCCGTTTTTGCTGGTAGCCCGCCGCCGTCTGGCTCAGCGTACAGCCCGGAT
>NZ_JH601050.1:762031-780843 GCF_000245715.1 Paenibacillus sp. Aloe-11
AGACTGGAGAGCCCGTACAGCAACTGCCATCTTAAATTAAGGAGCTGAGTGCAGGATGAAGCCGGAAGAAGATATACAGCGAATCATACACATGATGAATGATCCGCAGGTTCTTGAAGACTTGCGCTACGTACGGGCACTGAGGCTGCCTCAAGGCTGTATTGCCGCAGGCTATGTACGCAATCGGGTGTGGGATAAACTGCATGGTTATACGACCGCTACACCTCTCAATGATATAGATGTCATTTATTTTGATCCGAAAAATACGCTGGAGGAACGAGATGAGCACTTGGAGCTGTCCTTGAATCGTAAGCAGGCTGGGCGTAACTGGTCTGTCAAAAATCAGGCGCGGATGCATATCCGCAACGGAGAAGCTCCATATTCCTCGATAGAGGATGCCATGAGCCACTGGCCGGAGACGGCGACGGCAGTAGCCATTAGACTGAATGACGAGGACCAAATGGAGGTCATTTGTCCGTATGGATTAAACGATCTGCTGGATATGCGGGTACGTCAAAGTCCATTGTTCCGTCACACGACGGCTTTTCGCCAGCGTGTATTTGAGAAGCAATGGCTGGATAACTGGCCTTTGCTTATTGTGGAGAATTAATTACGAATACCAGCAGAGCGCTGGCCTGATACAAGAATTAGCCCAAATGCGGCGAGGGTTTCAGGATAGAAGGGGAGATAACTCACGATGTTTAAAAATTTAAAAACAAGTCTGGATCGGGAGGAGGTACTGGAGCTGCTGACCTATGCCGTGCTGGATCGTCCTGAGCAGGGGGAGGAAGCTTTGCGTTTCTACCAAACCTCGGATGAATGGAAGCTGTTCGGTGTGGAAGATGAAGGACTTATCGTAGGTGTTGTCGGGTTTGAAGAGCGGGAGGATGGAACGATCGTGCTCCATCACCTGGCTGTATTGCCTGAAAATCGTCATCGAGGCTACGGCAGAGGTATGCTGCTTACGCTCATTAAGGAGCGTAGCCCGAAACGGCTCACAGTAGAAACAGATGCGGAAGGGGCGGATTTCTTTCGCAATGTGGGCTTCGCCGTGTACGGATCGGAGGATCTGCCGGGTGGTGGGCAATTCCATTGTATATATGAAATAGAAGAAGAATAAGCGAATCTCCGGGTCGCGTCTCCCTTTTTCCACATAAGATAGATTATGTCGGAGGGAGGTAGGTTTCATTGGCGTACCACTACACAGCAATTGGAGATTCTTTAACGACAGGTGCAGGCACACTGCTCAGCGGCGGATTTGTATCCATTTATCGACGAATGGCGGAAAGACATCTCTATTCGCCAGTCAGTTACGAGAATTTGGGAATCAACGGACTGACATCGCAGGAACTGCTGTCGTTGATCCGCAACAATCCGCTTTTTCGGTCGGCGCTCAGCCGAGCTGAACTCATAACGATAACGATCGGTGGAAATGATTTGCGACCATATATCAGCGCGCTTGCTGGAGGCCGCGGTTCGTCGGGTTCTTCCATTCCGCAAGCCCTGAACCGCACCAAAGAGCATGTACGCCAAATCGTGCATGCCCTGTATCATATAAAGTCCGGTCAGCGTGAGCCATTTATCATACGAATGGTAGGATTGTATAATCCTTTTCCAGGAGTCAGGGAAGCGGGGGTATATGTGCGCCAGTACAACTCGTTCCTCCATACGTTGGGCGGACCGAATTACCGGGTGGCGAATATTTATCCTGCGTTTGAGGGTAATGAACGGGCGCTGCTGTCGCTGGATCGGATACATCCGAACAGCCGTGGTTATCACGTGATTGCAGAAGAGCTGAATCGGTTTGGGTATGCGCCATTACGGTGAGCGTGGAGGAGGCTTTTGATCGTACAATATGCATATTAAAGAAAGAGGTTCATGATGGCAGTAGATCTGACGATCATGAACCTCTTTTTATGCATTTCGGCGTGCTAAACTTCCAATATAGCCTTCAACTTGGTGCAGTCTTCCAGTAACTCGGGCAGTTGCCCCAAAAATAGAAGGAGGGCTTTCACGTGAGCTATTTCCACGTTTTGTTCCGAGAGTTCCCCCTGTAATCTGCTTAGGATTTGCACATATTCATTCCGGGTCGCTTCATTTAATTCAGTTTGTTTCAGAACCGTATCCATACGCTGCAACGCATAGAAGATTTGTTTTCCCTTGGTCCAGAACTCGTCGGAGCCTTCATATAGGCTGGTGTCAGGGCTCCACATAATCTGGTGCTGGTGATTCGGGTTCAGCATTCCTTGAGCCATCATGTCCTCAATACTGACGATGAATTCAGCCAGTGCCTGGTGCTCCGTCTGGGACAGCTCTGAGCTGCTCATTCGGAAGGCATTAATAATGATACTTTTAGCGACAAAAACGATATCGTACGCATAGTCGCGTATAGATGGCCCATAAGCCTCAATTAAGAACTCAACGATCACGTTAGAAAAATGATGTTCAAGACGATCAATGGCTTGGGCGATTTTTACTTCCTTTGAACCGATTAAGGGAACAGAGTACGCCAGCAAATGAATCTTGTTTTTATAAATTCGGCCCAAAGCAATCAAGTATAGCTGCCTCAACTTCTCACGCGGGGATAGCTGATGCTTCAAATAAAGCTCTTTAATATCTGCATCAAGAAGTTTTTCAATCAGGACGATTGTCCCCAGCAGCAACTCTTCTTTACTTTGAAAGTATTTGTAAAAGGAAGCCTTCACCATCCCGCTTTCACGTGCAATCTCATCGACCGAGGTGGCATCGTATCCCTTTTCCGAGAATAGGGAAAGGGCAGCATAAATGATATCCTCACTCGTTATTTTCTTCATTGTATCCCCCTTTGCTCTGTCTTTTTAATTTCCACCGGGCTATAACCATATACAGGGAAGGTACTACAAACATCGTAAGGATCGTGGAATACATTAATCCAGATATAATGGTATACGCCAGAGGTCTAAACATATGTTCTCCAATAAGGGCAATCGGAAGCAGCCCGACGATGGCCGTCACCGACGTAAGCAGTATAGGACGAAAACGCGCTTTGGTCGCCGCAATTACAGCCTCTTTCAGATCTGTCCCTTCGCGTCTGGCCTCCTCAATAAATTCAATCAGTACAACACCGTTACGCACGATAATGCCCGCCAGGGTCATCAAGCCCAGCACACCCATAAAAGTGATGGGTATATTCAGGAGGAACAAGCCGAGAAATCCGCCTGCAGCCGCCATATACACCGTGGTCAGAATGATAAGCGGGGTCGTGAAGGAATAAAATTGCAAAAATATAAGCATGAAGATTAAAAATAGGACGACAACATATAGTGATCCCAATTCTGCCAAGATATCATATTGTTCTGAAAGCTCTCCGCCGATTTCCCAAGTGTAGCCCGGAGGGAATTTGATGTCCTGCAATTTCAGCTCGACATCCTTCATAACTTCGGAAGCCGTCCGTCCGTGAACTTCCGCTTCTACCGTAATGGAACGCTTTAAATTATAATGGTTCATTTTTTGCGTTGCAAATGATGGTTTTAACTCCGCTAGTTGGGATAAGGGAATCTGAACCCCGTTGGCATTGGTCACATTCAATTGCTGGAATAATATTTCCGGATTCTGGTCCGCCTGATCGGCCTTTAACTTAATATTAATTAAATCATTGCCGGTATCAAACCTGCTGAAGCTGACCCCATTGCCCATGAGCAGGAGTGTGCGTGTCAGATCATTATTGCTTACCAGATACTGGTCCATGGCTTGTTTGTTCAATTGGAAATCCAGTGTATACCCTTCATTCTCCATATTGTCATTAACGTCCTGGGTTCCTTTTGTAGCCATAACGGCTTCTTTAAGCTGTTGGGACAAGGTACGAAGCTGGTTCACATCATTACCCAAAATCCGAATGGAGATTGGCTTGCCAAGAGGCAGCCCGACTTTGGCTATTTTGACGGAGATGGATTGCCCCGGATAGCGATCCTTTAAAACAGTGGACCAGCGCTCCGCCATTTCATCCGGATCAAACTCGCCTTCTTCACCAACGACAGCAATCTGCCCCACGGTTGTGCCTGTTTTGGCATCAGCGGTCATATCCTGAAACAACGGAGGAGCATCACCGCCGGCGGCATAGCTGATGGTACGCACATGAGGCTGCTGTTTGACCCATTTGGCAATATCTTCGGTTACCTGTCTGGTTTCTTCTATAGAAGTTCCGATCGGCATGCGTACATTAATGCTTAATTGCGGATCGTTTGTTCTGGGGAACAGGTCGACCGGAATAAACGCAAGCACACCGTATAATATGGTACTGATCAACAATCCCGAGGCGGCATATAAGGCAGGCCGTTTCAGCACCTTGGGAATCAGCTTGCCGGCATATACATTACGCAGGGCGTCAATTTGTTTACCCAAAAGTCCGGACGGCTTTGTGGAGCCGTTTGTTTTTTGACTTCGCTGTCCATACCATTCTCTAAAGATCGGGATGACAGTAAGAGCCATAAGCATGGAAGACAACAAAGTAAGGATAACAGAAAAAGGCAATGGTTTGGCAAAGGAACCGGCATCTCCTGATATAAAGAAAAGCGGAGCGAAGGAGGCGACAGTGGCCAGAGTGGCGGTCCGAATCGAAACGGCCACTTCCTTGGTTCCATGTATGGCAGCGATTTTGGGACTCTCCCCCATCGTTACCATTCTGCGTTCGATATTATCATTGACCACTACAGCATCATCGACGAGAATCCCCATTACGATAATCAAGCCGATGACCGTAACCTGATTCAGCGTCACACCGAGCAGGGGAAGAAGGATAAAGCCGATGCCGATCGAAATTGGAATCGCGAGCGCCACAAAGGCGGAGGTCATCAGATTCAAGCCCAGGGTACATACGAGAATAACAGCTGCAATCGCAAACAGCAATTCACGGGTCAAGTTTGAAAAAATATGATTGATCCGCTCGGTTTGTGAAAATAACGTATTCAATTGGTACGTATTCGGCAGTTCCGGTTGCAACAGCTTCATTTCTTCATTTATTTTGCCATAAATGGTCTCAACGTCCGAGCCGGTGTTGCCGTTAATCGTCAGGGTAATGGCCGGTTTACCGTTAAAAAAGGACATATAGCTGCTGGTATTATGTGTAAGCAATACGGTCCCGACATCTTGGAGATACACAGGCGCTCCACTTTCGGTTCTGGAAATGATGACTTTACTCAAATCCTGCGCATTCTTGGACTGGTGCACATTCATTCGGTATGTGCGTTCATTGTAATCCAGATTACCGATCGGATTTTGTTCATTTTCCTTTTGTACCGCACTCATCAGCTGTTCCCAGCTGATATGGTACTGCTGGAGCTTTTGGGCGTCGATTTGAATCTGCACCTCTTGCTCCGGCAATCCCTTGATGATCACTTCCGACACGCCGGGAACCGTTTTTAACTGATCTCGCCAGGATTTCACCATATCATTTAATTGATATAATTGCTTCGCTGAATCCGCCGTGATGGCATAGGAATGGATAAATACCTTGTTCAAATCATCGTAAACGACAGGCTTTTGTGCGTCTGCAGGCAGTGCGGATTGGACATCGTTCATTTTTTTGCGCAGCTCATCCCAGACTTCCTTGGCATTGGCGTAGCCTTCCGTCTCAATGACAATGGTCGAAAGTCCATTTTCGGAGGTCGAGGAGATTTTTTTAATATGATTGAGCTCCTTCATTTTTTGTTCCAGGGGCTTTGTAACCGTCTGTTCTACCTTTTCAGGAGCAGCTCCCGGGTAGAGTGTTGTAACGATGGCGGTTTTCTGAATGATATCCGGCATTTCCTGCCGGGGAAGCTGAGAAGCACTATAAAATCCCGCTACAATCGCCATCGCAAAAATAAAGAGGATCAGTTTTTTCTTTCGGATAAAATACTCAATCATTTGCTTGTTCCCTCCGTGACCTGAAGGGCTAGCCCATCATATATCAGGTTTACTCCGGTTGTAACCACACGCTCTCCGACACGGAGACCCTTGGTAATTTCAAGCTTGTTGTCGGACATCTGACCGACATTTACGATGGTTTTAACCGCCTTGTTGTTTACCACTTTATAGACAAAAGTATCTGTACCGTTATTAATGACAGCCTTGGCTGGGAGCATGATCTGCTCGCTCTGGGAGAGCTGCCGGTCCGCCTTGACGACTTGTCCCGGAGCCCAATCATGCTTGGAGTTGGGAATGATCACTTCCACATTGATGCTGCCTGTATTGGAGTTGGTAGCCGGATAGATTTGGCTGACGGTTCCTTCTCTGCTTTCATTGTACAGCTGAACCCGCACGGTCTGCCCTGGCTCCCAGTTTTTTATTTCATAGTCTGGAACGGGAAGCAGCACCTTCAGCTGATCCATTTGTCCGATGCGATACATCGGCTGTCCGGCGCTTGCCAATTGCCCAGCGTTTACCTTTTTCTCCAGAATAACGCCGGAAATCGGTGCTTTTAAAGCTGTCTTGGAGAGGGAAAGTTCGGCTTGCTTTTTGGCAATGACCGCCTGTTGATATGCCGCAGTAGAGTTATCCTTGGAGGCTTCTGCCTGTTCTTTCGCGGCGATGGCCGATTCTTTCCCGGCTTGGGCTTGCCGCAAGCTGGATTCTGCCGATTGCCGATCTTCTACTGTGGCTCCCTCCTGGATTAAGGAGAGGGCTTCTTGCGCATCCTCCAGATCCTTGGAGGCGTTGGTTAAAGCGAGCTGTGCATTTTCATAATCGTTTTTGGTCGCAGCTCCCTGATCATATAAAAGCTTGGTGCGTTCAGCGGTGGCTTGTGCTTTAGTCAAAGCGGACTGCGCTCTTTGCACTTTGGTACGGACCTGTGCCCTTTCCTGCTCGCGGGCGCCCTTGTTTACTTTGTTGACTCCAGCTTGAGCTGCTGCTTTTTGCGCACCAGCAGATTGGATAGAGGCATCTGCGCTTGAAATGGCTGCTGTTGCATTTTTGATGCCTGCCCGGGCTTCGAGAATGGCCGTATCAGCCTGCTCCAGCTGTAGCTGATAGCTGGATGAATCGAGCTTCGTCAATACCTGGCCTTTGGATACGGAATCTCCCACATCTAAAAGAGTATCGCGTATCAAGCCGGATAGCTCAAAGGATACGATGGTTTCGTCGTACGGCTGCAGCGTGCCTGAAAGGTTAAAAGAAGCAGACAGCGGCTCTTTTTTAACAGTCATTGCTTCCACCTTTTGCTTTTGTTGTTCTGCTGCTTCATTTTGGCTCAATCCTGTAGATGAGCAAGCTGAAGTAAACAGAAGGATGGATATAACAGATATGTAGAGCGTAAATTTCAACAAGATGATCGTCCTTTCTGTACTATTGAGTTTATTTATAAACTCTATGGTTTATAAGCGGATTATATGACCTGATTTGTGGCATGTCAATAACAGGTTACAAAATAAAACGCTGATCAGGAGGATCAAAATAATTCGATTCAGGTCGATGGAGGAGCTGTGTGGATGAAACGCAAAAACGACCTTTCTCAAAAGAAGAGAAAGGTCGTTAAGGCAAAATATAGATCCGTCTAGCCTATTAATTTACGGAATAAGCTGCGTACAGCCCACTTGCGCTCACTTCGTTTACGGTATTTGGGCAGCGAACGATAGACCGCAATCGACTGGTTAAAGGCTGCCGTGGCCTCATCCTTGCGTCCCAGCATTCGGTACATCAAGCCTGTCAGATAATACCCTTCGCTGGAAGAGGACTGAATTTCCTGAAATTGCTGCAGATAGTCCAGTGCCTTATTTACGTCGTGTTCCTTGAAAGCTGCGGCTAAATGCAAATAAGGCTCACCGTATTGTACCCGCGGGTTAATGTCCAGTGCTTTCAGCAAATGCTGTTCACCATCTTGCAGATGGCTCGTGTGTACTTCAGCCGTTCCTCGTGCATTCCAATAGTCGGCAGAATCTTCATAACGGGATTGAATTTCCAGTAGAAGCTCCAAAGCCTGATGATATTTCTTGCTTTCGATCCAGATACGAGCCAACTCGAACTTGGCAGCTACATCGTTGGTATTTAGCGCAATCTGCTGACGCAGCCGTGCCGCGTTGCGTCTTCTTTTCCAGGGCTTGCTCATACTGGGCAGTACACCGACAAAGCTGCGATCCAATATGTAGATCACAATCAACAGTACAAGCAGCGCGAGAAACGGGTTGCCAAGTAAACTCCATAGTAGAGAAAAAATGAGAAATTTCCCAATCATCCTGCTCTAGTCCTCCTGTACATGTATCCATCCATACTTTCCACATTATAGCATAGGGTCACTTCAAGGGTCATTAGCCTGATGATATTTGGAGGGGGGAGTGGGTCGAGAAGAAGTGCTTTTATTTATGATGCTCAATGTACAGCTTTACTAAAAAAGCGACTCTGGCACGATGGTAGCTCTCTACCTCGGTGGGGGACTTGTATGTGTTTTTGAGAAATACGCCTATCGAAACGTAAAGGGAGGAACTGACCAAAGATTCTCCGTGGTAAACGGTCAGATTTTGCTTATCGCAAGTTTGTTCCAACATCTTAGAGCAGAAACAAAGGTTGAGGTACAATAAGTTTTGATGTTGACTTTCAATACTGCAAAATTCGGATTATAAAGGGAAAGGGAGCAAATAATAAGGGAAATGTGGGAGCAAAGACCGCATTGTTCATTCCTCTTAATTGTTCAAGAAAACCGCCCCTAGGCAAAACGCCAGGGATTAAATCACCAAACCGTCTGCAAACTTACTGTATAAATTTAAATGTTGGGAGTTTATTTTAAATATTCCTTGACGGGAATATTCCTGATAAGATATATTTAATTCAGCAGGAGAAAGTTACTCTGAATCAAGGAGATGATTAGACAAATAATCATTAAATATAGAGGTGAGCATTATGTCCGGCAAAAGTCGGGGAATGGATATAACGGCTCTGAGTGCTTTAGCTGAACCGAATCGTATGAATATCGTTGAACTGTTGCGCGATGGTTCTCTGGCCGTGGGCGAAATCGCCGATCAGCTGGGGATTCGCCAACCACAAGCGTCAAAGCACTTGAAAGTGCTAAGCGACAGCGGGATTGTGGAAGTGCGAGTCGATGCGAACCGTCGTATCTACACGCTCCGGTCTGAACCCTTCCAAGAGTTGGATTCCTGGGTGCAGTCCTTCCGGCATCTTATGGAAGATAGGTTTGATAACTTGGACAATTACTTGCGTGAACTGCAGAACAAGGAAAAACCATAATATCATTTCATTGGAGGATCATAACAATGTCAAATAACGTAATTTCGCGCGTAGAGAACGATCGCGTCCTGGTGCTGGAGCGCATATTCGATGCGCCACACGATCTCGTATTCCGGATGTTTAAGGAGCCAGAGCATCTCAAGCGTTGGTGGGGACCGAAAGGCTGGGAAATCCCGGTCTGCAACATCGATTTCCGTCCAGGCGGCGTGTGGCACTACTGTATGAAGTGCGTTGATCAGAATCAAGGTCAGTTTTACGGCATGGAATCATGGGGGAAAGGCGTTTATAAAGAAATTGTCGAGCCGGAGAAGATCATCTACACTGATTATTTCTCGGATGCCGAAGGCAATATAAACGAGTCCATGCCAGCGTCCCTAATCACGATAGAGTTTATCGATCTATGCGGCAAAACCAAATTGGTAAACCGTTCTGAATATGCGACGGTAGAGGCCCTTAAAACCGTCATGGACATGGGCATGCTACAAGGAATCACCGAAACCTGGAATCGTTTGGGCGAGTTGTTGGAGTCGCTTAACCCGTAAATTATTCCATACGAGGAGTGTTCAAATTATGATTAACAAAATTGGCCAAGTTATGTTGTATGTGAATAACCAAGACGAATCCAGAGATTTTTGGTCAGAAAAATTAGGATTCGAGGTCATTGCGGAAGAAACCAATGGTCCGATGAGATGGATCGAAGTCGCTCCTAAGGGTGCAGCAACCAGCATTGTTCTTCATAGTAAGGAGTTCGTTGCCAAAATGAACCCTGAAATGAATCTCGGAGCACCATCTATCATGTTTTACACGGAGAATTTCAATGCGTTGTATAGCGATCTGAAGAACAGAAACATTAAGGTTGGAGATATTGTGGAACTTCCCTCTGGCAGAGTCTTTAACTTCGCAGATAATGAAGAAAATTACTTTGCTGTATCGGAAAAGAAATAAGAGAGTTTAATAAGTTATGACAGCAGCTAATCAAAATGATCAGCTGCTTTTTTTAATGCAGTTCAGGTAAACGGGTACTTTAAACGCAATCTCGAGTGCCTGTGGCTATCCGGTTTGTCCTAAAATAGTCTGCGCGCTGTTACGAAACGTTTCTGCCATTTATCGTCAAGCGTGTCAAAATGAACGCCGCGCTCTTTGGAGAATGTATGCAGCAATTTGTTGTTCCCTGCATAGATAGCCACATGGCCGATCTCCAGCCCGCGTGCGCTGAAGAACAGCAGGTCGCCTTTGCGCAGCTCGTTCAGCCCGACCTTACGGCCTTCTTTAGCCTGATCGTAAGAGACACGTGGGAGGTCGATGGAAAGCGTATGCCGGAACACTTCCCCTACAAAAGAAGAACAATCAAAGGTCGATGTCTGGCCGGTTGCTGCGCCGAATTCATAAGGGGTACCGAGGAATTTCTCCCCGTAGGCGATCAGTTCATCTCCCTGCCGTTCCGCAAGGGATGAGCTGGTATAATCGCTGTATTTTGGTTTTGCCGATATGTATCCGGTCAGGTTGTCTTTAGTGCGGACTTCCAGCCAGAGGGCATTGACCTCGCGGATGACATGAACCTTTTCGCCGGCTGGAATAAGCCGTAGGGAAGGGGAAGCCCCCGATGAATCCGGTTCGCTGCGCAGGTTGACCCTGGAAAGTACCGTTGTGAAAAAATCGTTCCTCGAGACAATCCGGATTGTCCGGGTCAGGGCATCCCATTTCACTGTGCTCCCAAGTGCTTCGCTCACAAAGCGCAGTGGAATCATCGTGTTGCCCTCAACAATCTGTCCGGGAACATTCAGGGACAGCGCATTGCCGTTTAGGGTGGCAGCGAGTTCCCCGATGCGGTAGGTCAGAACCGTGTCGTTTTTGGTTGCTGTTACGGTTTTGCTGGATTCGTCCCAGGAAAGCTTGGCTCCTTGCGCCTCAAACAACTGGCGCATAGGGACGAGTGTTGTTCCATCTAGCAGCTGCGGCTGAGCGACAAGCTGAAGCGGATGGTCATCCACATAAACGGTCGTCGCCGGAGTTAACGGCACCGACTTCGCATAAGACGGGCTCGCTTGGAGTAGCGATACCGCCAGCAGAGCCAGCAATACTCCCTTGTTGATTGTCATGCTGTCATCACCTCGTTGTTAATGTGTTCATCTAAGTTGTACGAGGCTGCCTCCGATTAGTTGTGTACCAAATATTGGGATGATTTCGCAGGATACTCGTCAAAGGAGCCGAATCGCCTAAGTCAGTCCAGACTTATGAAGTAGCGCTTTGAAAAACGAAGGAAAAGTAGTTCATTTTTTTGCAAAAAACAAAATAAACAAAAATAAAACAATAAAATATCTGTGTTTTATTGTTGACATCAAAACAAATTAAAGATAAAATCATATACGTGAAATGTTTCACTTTTTTTAGGATGGTTCCGTATTTAACGAGGTATCAAGAAGCGAATCCTTTAGGAGGCCGATTTTTATGAGCGCACATGTATTTTTTGTACCGTCTATCAATCTGATGGGAAAAGGCTGTTTGCATGAAGCTGGACCGTATATAAAGGAACTGAATTTAAACAAAGCACTGGTCGTGACGGATAAGTTTTTGATGAAGAGCGGTATTGCAGGCAAGGTCACATCCATGCTGGATGATATTGGACTGGACTATGCAGTATACGATGAGGTTAAGCCCAATCCGACCTGTAAAAATGTACACGATGGCGTTCAGTTTCTGCAGGAAAACGGCTGTGATTTCTTAATTTCCATTGGCGGAGGATCACCACAGGATACGGCCAAGGGAATTGGCATTATTGCTACCAACGGGGGACATATCACCGAGTATGAGGGCGTTCATAAATCCAAGCATAAATCGCTGCCTATTGTCGCTATTAATACTACGGCAGGAACATCCGCTGAAATCACGATTAATTATGTCATTACAGACGAAGAACGCAAGGTCAAGATGGTTATGGTTGACAAGAATAGTGTAGCTACGATTTCGGTCAACGACCCTGAACTGATGGTAGACAAACCTGCCGCGTTAACGGCAGCTACAGGGCTGGATGCTTTGACCCATGCCATTGAAGCTTTGGTTACGCCAGGTTCCTATCCTGTAACGGATGCGACCGCGCTGGCAGCAGTAGGGATTATTTTTGATCATTTGGCTCGTGCGGTGAGAAACGGTCATGATATAGAAGCACGTGAGCAAATGGTATACGCTATCTTCCTGGGAGGGCTTGCATTTAATAATGCCGGATTGGGTTATGTTCATGCGATGGCGCATCAGCTTGGCGGCGTATACGATTTGCCTCATGGTGTTTGCAATGCCATGCTGCTGCCGATTGTGGAGGAAGAGAATGCCAAGCATGTACCAGAGAAGTTTCGTGCCATCGCCAAGGCCATCGGTTTTGAAGATAAGGGGAAAACGGATAAGGAATGCGCAGATTATGTCATCCAAAGAATCAAAGACCTGTCGAAGGAAGTGGGGATTCCTTCCAAGCTTTCTGAACTGGGCGTCAATGAAGTCGATTTGGATCTGCTTGCCGAGAACTCAATGAAGGATGCTTGCGCTCCGGGCAATCCGTTCATACCGACCAAAGAACAAGTCATCGAGATGTTTAAGAAAATTCTTTAAATAAAAGCTGCAATTATTTGTTATAGCAATAAGGGCTGTCCCAGGAATTATCGAAGAATACTGGGAACGGCCTTTTTTATTTACTTTTTTTGCCAATAGAATACTCGAAACCCTGTAAGGAGCTTCGAGTATTTTGGCTTTATTAATATGTGCGTTTTCTCAGTTAAAGGGCATATTCGACGGTATTTATTGAAGATTACACTGAACACTTTGGAGTGGATTGTCGATTGTTTTTACATAAATCTAGGCTGTAAGATAAACACGCAAACGATCAACACAATGTTCATTAAAATAGCTTCACAAAAAAGATAGGCAGGTGTTAAGAATGGCAACAACAGGTGAAATGAATGCGGTTAGAATCCATGAATACGGCGGTACGGAGGTTATTTGTTATGAACGGGCTCCTGTTCCTGAAATAGACCAGGACGAGGTTCTGATCAAGGTGTCTGCCACTGCTTTTAATCCTGTGGATGCGGCGATTCGTATGGGGGTTCTTCGGGATATTTTTCCTCATCAGATGCCATATATTCCGAATGTGGAGGCTTCAGGTGTCATTGAAAAAACTGGTGCAGCAGTGAGCAGCCTGAAGCCGGGAGACAGGGTTTTTGTCTTTCTGGATATGACCCAAGACGGTGCAGCTGCCGAATATGTAGTGACCAAGGCGTTTTATGTCGCTCTAGCACCTCGGAGTATTCATCTTCAGGATGCGGCTGCCATCCCGGTAGGAGCTTTGACTGCCTGGCAGGGGCTGTTCCAGCATGGCGGGCTTCAGGAAGGCCAGCGTGTGTTAATAACCGCAGCTGCAGGCGGTGTAGGATCGTATGCTGTTCAATTAGCCAAGTGGAAGGGGGCTTACGTGATCGGCACGGCTTCCGCAGCAAGCTTCCCGATTCTCCAAGAGTTCGGAATTGACAAATTGATTGACTACAAACAGCAGACGATAGAAGAGAAAATGCGAGAAAAGGTAGACCTTATTCTTAATCTTTCTCCCGAAAGTCCGGCGGAGGTAAGCAAGCTGCTCTATTTGCTGAAAGAGGGCGGGATTCTTGTCTCGCCTGCCAGTCCAGCAGATGAGGAGCTTGCCAGGCAGTTGAACGTCAAGACGCTGAGAATGAGTGTGCAGCGGAATGCTGGACAGCTGGCACAAATCGCTCAATTAGTAGATGAGGGGCGATTGAAGACTGCCATTTCGAAAAGAGTAAGCTTGACGAACTAGCACTTGTTCATGATAAATCAGGAAAGACCCGAGGAAAAGTACTGATTACCCTGAATTAACACCTGTATTCAGGCGTGAGCGAAAACTTCCTTCACCTGAGCAGCTGCTAGCGTTCATAATGCAGATGAGTTGGTCGCTGCTCTGTGGAGGGAATTTTATTTAAACGGTTGAAGGAAGATTAACTTTATGTAAAATACAGCAATTTGCTCAGGAGAATGAGGCATATCCTGGCTCAGCCATTCCTCCATAACCCCAAGGAAGATAGCTGCTACATAAGCGGACAAGTACTCTTGCGGGATGGCAGGATTATTGTTAAAAACATTATTGTTTTGCAATTTTTTATGGAAGCTTCGATTGACCATGTCTCTCAATTTGCCGGCGAAGCCGGGTTCTCCCTTTGGACCTAACAATAAGCGGATTAAGCTTCCATACTTATGTATGTATTCGAACATTCCCACGAAAGGCAGATAAGGTTTTTCTTCCCTGTAAGTCTGCTTCATCTCGTCCGGAGAAATATTGACTACCATTACCTTCTGTAGACCATCCAGAAAATCTGTTTGTATCTGTTCTATGACATCGTATTTATCCTTGTAGTGCAGGTAGAAGGTTCCCCGGTTTATCCTCGCAGTTGCCGTTAAATTCCGCACGGTCACCGCATTGAAGCCATGTTGTTCGACTAAACTGATAAAGGTATCCCTGATCCGTTTTTTGGTGCGGGCCGTCATCACATCATGTATTCTTTCTGCCATGGTATTCCAGCCTTTCGTTAGAGAGTTTGGTGACTGCTATTGTTACCTATCATATCATCCCTTATGATTAGGAAGGGAAAATTAGCATAAAAAACACTTGATATATATAGATGTCTATGTAATAATGCAGGTATGTTAAAAAATAATGCAGCTGCCCTGATAGGAACGATCAGAGACTCGATCAACAAATTGATTGTGTCTGAGCTCGAATCCTATGGAGTTGAAGGAATTGTTCCTTCACATGGTGGAATATTAATGTTCCTTTATCAAAAGGACGGGCTTTCCATCAAGGAATTGACACAAAAAATTTCTCGCCAGCAGCCCACAGTCACCGTTTTGGTCGACAAGTTGGTGAAGCTGGGATATGTCGAAAGAAAAAAAGAAGGGGAGGATAGCAGAGTAACCCTGATTTATCTTACCAATAAGGGGAAAGAGCTGGAGCCTGTATTTGAAGTGATCTCCAACAAATTAAAAGAAACCATATACGGTGGTCTCAAAGACGAAGAAAAAGAACAGCTGGAATATCTGCTGGAACAAGTAAAAAACAGATTATAAATTTTTTTAGATAAATGTATAGATATCTATATGAAAGATAAAATAATTATAAAATATCTGGAGGTAATTGAAATGAAACATCTTATCGTCTATGCTCACTCTAACGCTGAAAGCCTTAACCACGCTATTTTGGAAACAGTCGTAAATGCTCTGAAGGAAAAAGGCGATGAAGTCGTTGTACGCGATTTGTACGCGCTTGATTTTCAACCTGTATTAAAGTCTGAGGATACTGCCGCTATGAGAGCCGGACAAACTCCCGCCGATATCAAGGTAGAGCAGGAATACATCTCACAATCCGATACGATTACATTTATTTCTCCTATTTGGTGGACAGGTCTTCCTGCGATCCTGAAAGGCTACGTTGATCGTGTATTTGCCTACGGCTTTGCATATACGTCTGGTCCGGAAGGGATTCATAAGCTTCTTACAGGTAAAAAAGGTTTTATTGTAAATACACATGGTACACCGAACGAAATTTACGATAAGATCGGGATGACCGCAGGTCTGAAGGTTACTTCAGATACGGGTATTTTTGATTTCGTTGGAATTGAATCCGTCGGTCACTTGCTGCTGGGAAGTATCGGCTACCTTGATGAAGACGGCTATAAAGGACTATTGAAGCAAGTCCAGGACACTGTTAAATCGGTGCTATAAGTTAGATTTTTATTGTTCGGAAACGTAAGGCAGTCTTCCAATGAGGAGGCCAACCAGCATTTACTGGTTGGCCTTTTCTTGTATATAAGCTGACTTCGTATGTATTTTGGAAGGTTAAATCGTTTCGCAGTACAATCGACCGTTCATTAGCAATGTTTCAACGTCGGAATTTATTCACAAATAATTCATTGTTATTATCGCTCGCAATTCATTATAGTACATAGTATTAATAGTTAACTGTATGTATTATGCATTATACGGAGGTTACTATGAAAGAAGTTGACTTAAGCGACCAGCTAAGGGAATCCGTTCAACGGATTTATAGTATGGAATTATTCAGTAGTCTGACAGCGCTTGTCCAAGGTGAAAACCATGTGCTTCAATATTTAGTTCAGCATCGAGAGGATGAAATTAATCCTTCCTTACTCAGCGATCATCTGCATGTATCCAGATCAAGAATAACGGCAGCGCTTACGGGCTTAAGAAAAAAAGGGTATGTCACTATGGAGATGTCGGAGCAGGACAGACGACGGATGTGTGTCAGGCTTACACCAGAAGGTGAATCCTTGATTAAACAAAAGCAAGAGAGAATAGAAGGCTATTTTGAAGCGCTTGTAGCCGGTTTGGGTGAGGACGATGTAAAGGAATTTATACGGTTGATTGAGCTTTCCATGAGCATTATGAATTCAGCTTCCGCTGGAAAATAACATAAGATGAGGGTGTACAGATGAGGTATAAAATAATAGCAGACAGCTGCTGCGACTTGACGACAGAACTTAAAGAGCAGCTGCAGATTACTACGATTCCATTAAACATGACATTGGGAGAGAAATGCTTCATTGATGATGACACGCTGGACCTGCCTCAGTTCATGGAAGAAATGAAAGCCTGTACAACCAAGATTGGATCTGCATCACCTTCCCCCTTGCTTTACAAGGAAGCCTTTCAGGGCACGCATACTTCTTTTGCCATTACATTATCCAGCAATCTATCCAGTTCGTATGCCAGTGCATTGATCGGAAAAGATATGGCGGAGGAAGAAAACGGAGCGGATGTCCATGTATTTGATTCGAAAAGCGCATCGGCTGGACAAGTTTTGTTGGCTCTAAAGCTTCGCAAGCTGATCGACGAGGGATATCATAAAAGTGAGATTATATCTTCCCTGGAAACCTTTATCACGAAGATGAAGACATACTTTGTGCTGGAAAACCTGGATAATTTGGTGAAGAACGGACGAATGAATAAAATTACGGGCAAGATACTTTCATTTTTGCATATCAGGCCTATTTTGGGTTCCGACGGTGACGGGAATATCGCCTTATTTACACAAGCGCGCGGTCAGAATCAAATCATCGAAAAGCTGGCAGATACCATTGAAAAAAGTGGTCGGGATACCGAAGGGGAAAGTATCGTCATTACTCACTGCAATAATCCCGGTCTGGCGGAAAAATTGATGACTGCATTGAAGAATCGTTATCAATTCAAAGATATTCATATTGTGTCCACCAGAGGGATCAGTTCGATGTATGCCAATGATAAAGGTATTATTATGGCTTTTTAAGCTATTAAGGGTTTATCCTCGCTCGAACGAGTGTGGGATAAACCCATTTTTGCAGGCTGAGGCTGTGCATAAGTTCACGCCTATTTCAATTTTCTGATGATGATAGAAGCGTTTACGCTGGTTTGAGTTCCTCCAGCCAGTGTTTGGAGGGTAACTGGAGTGGCGGAGCTATGATTCCGCAGAGTAAGCACATTCCCACATGCCAGATCGAGGATGGCTTGCCCTGTGTTCTGCTGCGTGCCGGCTCCTGAACCGTACAGGGTTCCTCCAGCCAGGATGCCATTAATATAGACGGCAAATTGGTTGGGCTCTACACCCGACACAGAAAAGTGAACCTCATAGGTCCCCGCGTCGGCAACAGTAATCTGTGTAGTCCCGGGAACATGAGCAATGCCAGGTGTAAGTATACCGTTCGTATCAAATATGACATCCCCTTCAATCGGAACGAGTTGAGGTCTTAGGTTGTAAATATAACCGAACTGTGCCACTCCATCTGTGGCAGAGCCCCCTCTTGTCTCTATAGCGTCAGGAGCAATATTCACACGGACAAGTTGTTTTTTGACGATAATATCCTTGCCCAAAGATTTTCGTTTTAAGCGGCCTTTCTTCTTTGGGGGCTTCTCATTGAACTTTTTTTCAAGTTTATCAAACCAGGAACGGATAAAAACATCTTTTTTGCGGCCTTTTTTTTGGTTTAATTCAGGACGACCCAATACAAACACCTCCATATGGTTTGTTGTATACTACTCCATTCATCTAGGGGAGGGCATGGATATCTGTCCTGTGTTTCATAGGCAATGATCTATCTTTGGTTAAAAATAGGCCTTTGTATGAGGTACATTCGTCTAGGAAGTAAAATGGCGCCTTCACTGTGCTTGGATTATTCCAAGAAACAGCTGAAGGCGCCGGAAAAGGCATGTATCAGGGTGAAGCGGTTTGAAGCCGCTTTTTGCGCACATGCAGGGCGTACAGAATGCCGCCAAGCAGACACAGGATACAGGCAAAGCCTGCCAGCAACCATGCCGAAGCGACTGCTCCGCCACGATCCATGCTGTTCCCAAGCCATAAGGGCAGCAGGGCCCCTCCGACTCCGCCTGCACCGATAAGCAGGCTGGTGGTGGATTCTTCTGTACCTGGCATCATTTTGCTGGCAAAAACGAGTGCGATGGAAAATATGCCGGACATGCCGAGCCCCAGCAGCGCAATAAGGGCAAAGGCGCCAGCAGTGCCCTTGATCAGCGGGAACACGCACAGCAGCAGGGTTGCTGCCAGTGAGCTCAGG
>NZ_JH601050.1:780854-791680 GCF_000245715.1 Paenibacillus sp. Aloe-11
CCGTAGCCGTACCGATCGGCAATGTAGCCTGTGAATAGCCGCCCGAAGGCCATTGCCAGCCAAAAGCAGGTGACACTGAGTGCTGCTTCGGCTTGCGTGAGTCCCAGGCGCTCAATGAACATGGAGGGTAGGAAATTAGCCAGGCTCATCTCTGTCCCTACATAGATGAAGAAAAAGACAACGAACAGCGCTAGCAGCCTCCAATTCCCTATAGGGCTAGCTTTAGATGCCTTCACCTTCGGTGAATTAGAGGAGTGCGGATGGTTGTTCCCTCGGTGTTCCTGTTCGTCCAATACCGTGTCCAGCGTGCCAAAGGACCCCCGTAGCCAAGCTACGACCGCAATGGCTGCGAACATGGAGATGATGGGAAAAGCCAATCTCCACCAGCCGAGAGCAATGAACTGGCCGGCGATAGCGGGCATAGCCAGCGCGCCGATTCCAAAGAAGACTTCCAGTCGGCTCATGGCCGCGCCTGTTCCTTGGGGAATACCGCTAATAACAAGCGTGCCGATGAGCGCTTCTACCATGCCAAAGCCAAAACCAGCTGCTGCCCCGACGGCGTATAGCCACCCCCAAGGCGGCAGCAGTGAATACAGCACTTCCGCTGTACACAGCAGGAGTAGAGCAAATACCAGACTTCGGCGTTTGCCGAAATTCCGTGCAAGCCAAGGCGACAGCAGGACACCAGCCAGAAAGCCGGAAAATTGGGCGAAAATCAGGCTTCCGCCCTCTGTATAGTTCCTGCCGTAGTGATCCAGCAGCACAGGCAGCAGGGAACCTACAACCACATGTGCCAGACCGATCAAAAAATAAGACAAGCTGCCAATCCATAGCAGTCGTTTCATGTTGAACTCCTTTGATACCTAGAATGATAGCTCCAGCACTTGAAAGCCGTAGCCTTCAATGGAGATATCTCCTTCCATGAATTCGCCGCTAATCAGCTCTTTTCCTTTTTGATCATCCAGATGAACTTCTTGCGCCTGTGCATTATGGTTCAGGATGAACAAGTACGATTTTCCATCTTTGGAGCGTACAGTAGCTTCTACACCCTCAGGAGCGCGCAGGAGGGATGAAATCCCTTTTTCCTCACAAATATAGCCCAGCAGGCCATCCAGGAAAGATTCCTCAGGGTCTGAGGCGACATACCATGCCTCGCCTTGGCCCCAACGATTGCGTGTCAGCGTCGGCATACCCTGGTAGAAATCATCGCCATATTCGGCCAGCACCTCGGCACCCTCGCTGTGCAGCAGGTCACAGAGCATGCCGCATTGATATTCTCCCTGCAATGCACCCACCTTTTCTTTCATGATGATCCGATTGTGTGATTCCGGCAAAAGCGCGTCAATTTCTTCTACCCAAATCCCGAGCAGCTTACGCAGCTTGCCCGGATATCCTCCGGTTGTGACCAGATCGTTTTCATTGACGATCCCGCTGAAAAAGGTGGTAACGAAGGTGCCGCCGCGCTCCGTAAATTGTTCCAGCTTCTCAGCAGTGCCCGGCTTGACCATGTAGAGTACAGGCGCGATAATGAGATCATATTTCTGGAAATCCGTTTCTACGGAAATCAGGTCTACCTGCACGTTACGCCGGAAAAGGGCCGCATAATATTTATGCACTTGATCGACGTAATGCAATGCGACAGAGGGCCCGCTTGATTTTTCCAATGCCCACCAATTATCCCAATCAAACAAAATAGCTGCTTTGGCATCGACGGTCGCGTCAAGAAACCTGTCTCCTAATGCTCCAAGCTCGCTGCCGAGTTGTGCCACCTCGCGGAATACACGTGTGTTTTCATGCCCGGCATGCTCAATCACAGCTCCGTGAAACTTCTCACAAGCGCCGATCGAGCGGCGAAGCTGGAAGAACATGACCGTGTCCGCGCCATGCGCTACCGCTTGGTAACTCCATAGCCGCATGATGCCGGGCCGCTTGAGCGAATTATATGCCTGCCAGTTTTGCTGGCTCGGTGTTTGCTCCATGAGCATAAAGGGCTGCCCATCCTTCAGGCCGCGCATCAGATCGTGTGCCATCGCGGTATAGCTTACAGGGGTATTAGCCTGTGGATAGCTGTCCCAAGACACAATATCCATGTGCTTAGCCCATTTGAAATAGTCCAGTTGCTTGAAAAAGCCCATCAGATTGGTCGTTACCACAGCATGGGGAATATGCTTTTTAATCGCGTTATATTCCAGCAGATAGCAATCGAGCATACTATCCGAATTAAAGCGTGCATAATCAAGGGAAATTCCTTGAAAGGTGGAGTGATTTTCCCCCCAATGCTCGCTTAGATTATTGGGAGGAACAATTTCATCCCAATCATAAAAGGTGTGACCCCAGAAGGAGGTGTTCCACACCCGGTTCAGTTCTTCCAGCGTCCCGTATTTTTGCTTGAGCCACACCCGGAACGCGGCGGCGCAGTTGTCGCAATAGCAATCACCGCCGTATTCATTGGACACGTGCCACACGAGAATGGCGGGATGATTTTTGTAGCGTTCAGCCAATCGGTCAGCCATATGCTCCGCGTATTTACGATAGGTTGGACTGTTCGGACAGGAGTTGTGGCGGCCGCCAAATTTCCGCTTGCGTCCGTCAGCATCGACCCGAAGAATGTCCGGATAACGGGTAGCCATCCAGGCGGGGTGTGCTGCAGTGCTGGTAGCAAGACAAACGAAGATACCGCTTTCATGAAGACTGTCAATCAATTGATCCAGCCATTCAAAATGATATGTGATTTCGTCCGACTGAATTTTGGCCCATGAAAATACGTTGACTGTGGCGATATCAATCCCTGCCAGCCTGAACATCCGTAAATCCTCCTGATGTGTGGCCTCATCCCATTGCTCGGGATTGTAATCTCCACCATAAAATACTTTAGGAAGTTTGCCGCTTATCATGCCAATCACCTCTATATATAAGAATAATTCTATCTTATAATACAAGTAACCGCTTTTAAATATAATAAAATGAACTTGGATATAACAATATGGATCTACTAGAGAAATACATACCCGCATACGCCGGAGGTGTTTTTATGATTTTGACTCCCCATCATTTGCGATTTTTTCTGACAACGCGTGAGCACTCTTTGCCGCTTTTTATTGAAAGCATCGGGTTCAACAGCAGACAGGAGGATGTATCCCGTCCAGAGGGGTATCCGTGCTTTCACTGGATTCAGACGGTGTCCGGTGAAGGGATATTTACATTTAAAGGGGGAACTTTCCGTCTGGGTGAGCAGTCCGGAGTGCTGCTGCTGCCAGGCGAATCCCATGCGTACAGACGGGCGACAAAGGTATGGCGAACGTTATACATCACATTTGACGGCCCCATTGCCGCTGCTGTACTGACTGCTCTCGGATTGAAGCATACGCGCGGGTATCATTGGGACAAGGACAGCGAGCTGCATACCTTTGGAGAAGGTATCCTTCATTCGCTGGTTAGCGAACGGGATTTATCCGGATTAGATGCTTCGGCCAATATGTACCGATTTTTGACGCTGTTGCGTAAATATGGGCAACACAGCTCAATGCCTTCTCTTTCGCATAATGTGGAGCGTTTGGCGCCTGTTCTGGCGTTTATGGAACAAAATTACGCCAGTCCGGATGTGGGACTATCTGATATGGCGGTCATGATGAATGTAAGCGCCCGTCATTTAAATACATTGTTCAAGCAGGCTTTTGGCGTGACGTCCTATGCATACCTGATTGTGATTCGGCTGCGTAAGGCTAAAGAAATGATGACAGAATACCCGCATTTGACCGTTAAGGAAGTTTCGGAGCGGGTCGGATTCCGGGATGCCAGTCATTTTGTGGCAACTTTTCGCCGTGCTGAGGGAATTACGCCGGAAAGGTTCAAATTACTGTATACTTAAGGGTATTTTATCGAAATACTCTTTCTTGCTTGGGAATGCTCATTATAGGGAGCATTCCTTATTGTTTTTTTCAGGATGAGGGGGTATAAAATAATAGTTCATTTGTTTCATCAATCTGATGTGCAGGTGACATAATAAACATACGATCCAGAGTTTTTCTGCAAAACCCCCATCCAAGAAGGAGTTAACGAAATGCTGAGTAAAGTCAAAAGATTACTAATCGGTCGCCCTCGAAAGTCGACGGCCCTTGAAGAGGAGAAGCTAAACAAGCTCAGGGCTCTGGCCATTCTGTCCTCAGATGCATTGTCTTCAGTAGCTTACGGCACCGAGCAAATTTTGCTGGTTTTGATTACAGCTGGTTTTGCTGCCCTATGGTATTCCATACCTATATCCATCGCAGTACTGGGATTGCTGGTCATTCTGATTCTGTCCTATCGGCAAACTATTTTTTCCTATCCCGGTGGCGGTGGTGCCTATATCGTCGCTCAAGATAATTTGGGCAAGGCCCCAAGTCTGATTGCAGGCGGCTCCTTGCTGGTCGACTACATTCTAACGGTTGCGGTCAGCTCGTCAGCGGGTACAGATGCCATCACATCGGCATTTCCATCATTACACGATCATCGAATTGCGATTGCTCTGACCATGATCATCTTTTTGACCATTATGAACTTGCGCGGGGTGACGGAATCTGCCTCGGTGCTGGCTGTACCGATTTACTTATTTGTTGTTGCCATTTTTGTTCTGATTATTAGTGGTATTATTCATTATGTGACAGGGGGAGCCCATGCTGCAGCACCGCAATTTGGAGCTACGGTATCCAACGTCAGCCTGTTTCTGTTGCTGAAGGCGTTCAGCTCAGGCTGTTCGGCGTTAACCGGGGTAGAAGCTGTCTCGAATGCCATCCCGAACTTTCGCAAGCCTGCTGCCAAAAATGCGGCAACCACATTGATGATGATGGGCTTGATTCTCGGGTGCATGTTCATCGGGATCAGTTTGCTGGCTTATTGGTACGGTATTCGTCCGAATCCGCATGAAACAGTTATCTCACAAATTGCGAATGCCACTTTTGGACGCGGTGTCATGTATTACATTATTCAGGGTGTGACGGCGCTCATCTTGTTTTTGGCGGCGAACACAGCCTATTCTGCCTTTCCGTTGCTCGCTTTTATGCTGGCTAAGGACAAATACATGCCGCATATGTTCATGGTACGTGGGGATCGGCTCGGATACTCGAATGGTATTCTGTTTTTGAGTGTTTTCTCAGCATTGCTGGTCATTGTATTTGGCGGAAATACCGGAAATCTGATTCCGTTGTATGCTGTAGGGGTATTTATCCCGTTCACGCTTTCGCAGCTTGGGATGATGATTCGCTGGATTCGGCTCAAGCCGTCCGGCTGGATCGTCAAGCTTGCCATTAACACGATCGGCATGCTGACCACGTTGTCGATTACGCTTATTTTTATTTTTACCAAGTTCAGTCAGGTATGGGTAGTATTTATCTTCCTGCCCTTGGTTCTGTATTTCTTTATGAAGATCAGTAGACATTATGAAAATACAGCAGAGCAGCTGCGCATTGACATTACAAAGGATAAACCAATGGTCAAAGGCAATACCATTATTATTCCGGTGGCAGGCATTACTCGGGTCGTAATGAATACCATCAGTTATGCCAAGACGTTATCGGACAATGTGGTTGCAGTCTATGTCGGTATGGATGATGAAGCGATTCGTAAAATGGAACAGAAATGGGAAGAGTGGGATGTAGGTATTCGATTGGTGGTCCTGCGATCCCGTTATCGCAGTATTATTAATCCGCTTCGTAAGTTTATTGATACAGTGGAGTGGAAAAAAGCAGACGAGGACCACATTACCGTTCTCATTCCGCAATTCATTACCAAGCACTGGTGGGAAAATATTCTGCATAATCAGACCAGCTTGCTGATGAGAGCTTATCTGATTAATTACAAAGACGTGATTGTAACGACGGTTCCTTTTCATTTAAACAAATAAAATGCTTGCCTACAGCTTATTATAGCTTAACAATTTGAACATCTTTTGGCCGCGGGTCGCGCGGCTGAGGATGTTTTTTTACATAAGGAGTTATTTACTTTGATGATACGTTTTGTGTATTATAGATACAAAACGTATCGAAAAAGGATCGTTATGGAGGGATACGATGCCCGAAGCCATGGGTGAAGTGGAACAAGACAAGCTGCAATTTGTAGATACGCTGAGAGCGGTGGCCATTATTGGGGTTTTGCTGGTGCATGTCAGCCAGCACGTGGACGGAATCAACGGATGGATACAAAAAGGCTTGAGTATGGGTGCGAAAGGAGTCGCTTTATTTTATCTGGCCAGTGCTTTTACGTTGTTTCTGTCTCTGAGCAGACGTTCGGGGGGCAGGAGGGAAGGAATTTCGGCTTATCTGATACGTCGTTTTTTTCGAATTGCTCCTTTATATTACGTAATGCTCGGGATCTATTTAATGGTGAACGGGACAGGTCCTCGATTTTGGCTTGGGGATCAGGAGGGGGTCACGGTCGCCAATATTGCAGCGCATGTCCTGTTTTTGAATGGTCTGAACCCGTACTGGATCAACAGCATTATCGGTGTGGAATGGTCTATAGCGGTGGAATTTATGTTTTATCTGTTTGTCCCCTTATTATTTAAGCTGATCCGATCAGTCCGCCATGCTGCCTGGTTTGTCATGGTTGTGCTTGTGTTAAGCTACGGGCTAAATACGTGGTTTGCTCAATATCCATGGATTAGTGACCATTCCTTATGGGGACATTATCTGTATTTATGGTTTCCGAATCAATTGCCTGTCTTTGGGCTGGGGATATTGTTGTTTTTGATCTGGAAGAACGAGCGCCATTGGAAAAGCATAGACCGGATCAGCGGGGGTTTGCTGCTTGGATCTGTACTATTTGCGTTTTTTGGAGGTATGACGGATTACCTCATAGGTGCAGGGCTGCTGTTGGGAGCGTATGCCTTGTATCATTGGCAGCCGATGTGGTTGCTTAATCGGGTATGGTCGTGGATCGGCCGCCTTAGCTACAGTATGTATTTAACGCATATGCTGGTTCTGAGTCTAATCATTCAGATCAAATTCACCTTTGCCCCGATGGTCAACCTCATGATGATGTTTACGATGACGTTGCTGTTCACCACTGGACTGTCCTGGCTCACCTATTCGTGGATTGAACAGCCTGGTATCCGTTCTGGGAAAAAGCTTATATCACGTATGAAGCCTATGCGTTCACAGGGAGATTCGGTCAAGGAAAGCGTTGCTTAAGCTTACTTGAAGATTACATCTGATAACATTTCGTTAAAGTGCTTGAAAAAATCTATGAATCCTTGAAAAGATCTCTTGAAAAGTAGCTCCCAGCCCTTTATATTCGAGGTACAGCCAAGTTTTTTAATATACCGATGAGGTTTGTTGGAATTGTAAAGGAGATGCGTGCATGCTTGTGAAGCCGATCAGCTTTTTGCTTTTTTCAACGCTTGAGGGAGTGGCTGTTTTTGCACTGATTCTTAGTATTTTTCAAGTCAGGTTGACCCCTTATCTGTGGCAGGCCATTTGTGTAAATCTGATTATGAACATACAAAGCTATTTGCTCCGAGAGGGATGGTCCCTCTCGTATTTGGTGCCTGTCATCAATATGCTGCTTTTTATTTTTTTACTCGCTACCGTGGTGAAAATCCCGATTGTGTGGTCAGGCATTATGACAGTAACAGGCTATTTTGCGTATGCTGTTATTCAGTCGGTGTTTCTAAAGATGCTGTTCGGCAGTTTGCCGATTTCTGAGCTGCAGGCTGGTTCCTTGAAGGGCTATCTGCTGCAATCGATATGCGCAATTGCAGGGCTGCTCATCTCATGGATGTTGTATCGAAAAAGGATCGGCTTTTCGCCTAAATTCAAAAAGCTTGAATTTAAAGAGGAATACGGTATTGTCATCACGCTGATTATCCTGTCTCTCATTTCAACTTCTATTGTGCTGTACTATAACGAGGTATGGTTAAATATGATGTTTTTTGCACTGGTTTCCGGCTTCTTCATCTATTATGCGATCGGAAAGGAATACCGGGATGATTGAAACGATAGCTTCCAAGCTTGCTAAGCAGATCAAGGATACGGTGCCGGACCATCCGGCTTCTGTTCCGGTGCTTCAATATGCACTTGCTCTCATTATAAATGCATCCATGATTATTATTTTGACTCTATTCGCCTCTCTCTTCACGGGGCGGATGGCAGAAGCTGCAACGATTCTCATCGCTTTTGCCCTGTTGCGCCAAATATCAGGTGGCATTCATTTGAAAACAGGAATGGCATGTGTGGTGGTGACCTCTGTCGCTTTTACATTCCTAGCCTGCATCTCTTTGAACAGCTGGTGGACAAACCTGTTTACCGGAATAGCTCTTATGCTTGTGTTATGTTTTGCCCCATCCAGAATTGAAAAGCAGTCGCGTATTCCAGCCCGGTTTTACCCTCTCCTGCGACTGTTATCCTCCATACTTGTATGTACTAATTTTGTAATCGGTTCTTCTGTAGTGGCTGTTGCTTTTATGGTCCAAAGCCTGACATTGATTCGGGGAAGGAGGTGAGAGGAATGGTGAGAAAAATAGTATATGGTTTAGCGACATCCTTGTCTATGTTTGCAGCATTTGCTGTATCGGTAGCGAGCTATGTGTATGTTTATCAGGGCGATACACCTGAGGAGCTGCTTAAATGAACAAAATCCGAGAATAGAAGAAATGAAATGATACATAAAGCTGCTACCCGGCAGCTTCTTTTTATGCAAAAAAAATCAGGCGCTCCATGAAAGAAGCGCCCGAATGGGAGAGGAGAAACCGGACGAAGAGCTTATGGGGAAACGTAAGTCTTCTCCGCGGTTGTCTACGACATTGGTTGAATGCCGATATCCTAAGGATGCCCAGGGGAGGATTTTTTATACCTGCACGATCCTGCGTTTTTCAAACGGCGGTGCATGTGGTACGATAACGTCATAATCTTATATGGTTATGAACACATATAGAAAATAGGTGAGTTTCAGCGTGAGAGTGGTATCGGGTAGTGCCAAAGGAAGGCCGTTAAAGGCAGTTCCCGGCACAGGGACGCGGCCGACCACGGATAAGGTCAAGGAAGCGCTATTTAGCATGATAGGTCCTTATTTTGATGGGGGAGTTGCGCTTGATCTGTTCGCTGGCAGTGGCGGCCTGGGCATAGAGGCGCTTAGCCGGGGGATGGACAAGGCGGTTTTTATTGATATGGAATCGAAAAGCATTGAGGTCATTAAAGAAAATTTACGAAAAACCGGATTGGAAGGACAGGCTGAAGTGTTCCGTAATGATGCCGGAAGAGCGCTCAAGGCGCTCGCAAAACGTGGAGCTCTTTTTGATGCTGTTTTTCTGGACCCGCCCTATCGTCTCAAACACGGAGATGAATTGATGAGCCGTATGGCTGAATTGGACTTGCTTCGTTCAGAGGCAATTATCGTGCTGGAGTATGAATCCGGACATGCATACCCGGAAAGCTTCGGGCCGTTCGAGCAGGTCAAAAAAGCAGTCTATGGTGAAACAGCGCTATCCATCTATCAATTTGCAGCCGATGCTTTGTCGGACGCCGAAGAGCATACAGAAGCCGGAGTGACTAAATCCGGCATCACCGAATCAGACGGGGAGGACCATCATGATTGAGCACAAACCACGTATTGCCGTATATCCGGGAACCTTTGATCCCGTGACGATGGGGCATCAGGATATCATTCAAAGAGCAGCCAGACAGTTTGATGTACTGATTGTCGCGGTTCTTAACAATATTAGTAAAAATCCGCTATTCTCGCTGGAGGAGCGAATGGAGCTATTGCGGACTGTAACCCGTGATATTCCAAATATTGAGGTGGACAGCTTCCGTGATCTGACAGCCAATTATGTACGTCAAAAAGGAGCTCAGGTTATTGTTAGAGGAATACGGTCGGTGACTGATTTTGAATACGAGCTGCAATTAGCCTCTACGAATCATAAGCTGAACCCGGATGCGGAAACAATCTTTATGATGACGAATCCAGCCTATTCATATCTGAGTTCCAGTATGGTAAAGGAAATTGCCCATTTTGACGGCAAGGTCGTAGATTTGGTAGCTCCTGAGGTCGAGGACGCGCTGCGTTCCAAGGTCAACGCGATGCGTGGCGGCTCCACCATGAAGTCATAAAGGAAATGACCAGTAATATAAGCACAATCGTAATCAAGAGAGTGGCGGACAGCAGGGTGAGCTGCCAGGGATACATGGATGCACCTTCCAATTGTGTCAGAAGATTAGTGGCTTCCGTCATGACGGTTTGTGTGGCCCTGTCATATCCGCTTTCTGCAAAGGAAGAAGCCGAACTGCCGCTGATGTAAGCTGGAATTGTATTGTTGGAGATGCGAGTAAGAGGTGTCCATGCCACCAGTGTAAGCCCAAAGGCGATAAGCCCATGAAGCACTCGCGACAAGGTGAAGGTGATTCCTTTGTCGGACGGTTTGGTGACTGCGGTAATTTGAAGCCAGCCGCATAGACCGCCCCAGCCCAGCACGGCACTGATTAGCGCCGCTTGGGTGCGGAGATCGTAAGGCAAGCGGCTGATTTCATAGGAACCCAGATGGATTTCCATCCAGGCAGGCCATACAAATGAATATGCTCCTTGACCTAAGTATATGGATATGAGTCGAACCAGCACGGAAAAGAAAATAATAAATCCACCTGTTACCATAAGCGTCTGTACAGCGTGAGACACGGTTTCGCCCAGCAGTTTTCCGAAGCTGCGGCCATCCCGCTCTCTGGCAGAGCGTGTAGCATCCCATGCGGATTGGATCAAGGTGGCGGAAGTACGGGAAACAGAAGTGCGCCGAAGGGCAGCTGGCGTTTCCCGTTTTTGCAATTCCTTTGACGTGGCAGGCAGTCTGGCTGTAAGCCAGCCTG
>NZ_JH601050.1:791690-793494 GCF_000245715.1 Paenibacillus sp. Aloe-11
AGCAGCCCGGAGATCCAGTGAACAGCAAGTAACATCCCGCCTACAGTAGCATTGTGCAGCAATCCTGTTCCGATGACGAGCAGGATGGTGATCGGATTGCAGAAGTGAGCGATGGCGGTCAATCGTCGAAGTTGGGGCTCGGTCATGTCCTCTTGCAGCGCCCATTGGCGCACCGCCTCCGCAGCAGCCGGGAAGCCAGCGGTCAGGCCGAGGGCCAGCACCCAGCCGCTTCGTCCAGGCAGCCGGAACCAGAAGCGCATGAACGGCTCCAGCAGGACACCCAGCCCATGGACGAGACCAAAGGCGATGAGCATTTCGGATAACATCAAAAAAGGGAGCATAGCCGGGAAAATAATACTCCACCATAGCTTAAGTCCTTGGGCAGAGGCTTGAAACACCTCTTCTGGTGAGGTGACAACAGCCAATACAAGCAGGATGGCTCCGAAGCCAAGCAGCAGGGTTGTCCAGTAAGGCGCGGTATGGGCTTCCTTTTGTGTCAAAGGGTTCACCTCTCATCCATATACTAAGAGAGTCGGATGCTGTCGCCAGCATTCTATTCACGATGTTGTCAGCAGGGATTGTTCATATACGTAGTCTTGTCATAAACAATGTATGCTTGTTCGAAAGGCTTGAGAACAAGCAGGTGCGCAGGATTGATTGGCGGAGGATGGGAAGTCGGGCTGAAAGGGGGAAAAGCGATGAAGCGAATCAGCCGCAAAGGTGCTCTTTTTTCAATCGGTTATGTTTTGATGCTGACCGCAATGGTCTATGTGCTGGTCTATATGCCAACCCCTTATCTGATCTATGGACCAGGTGGGGCCAACGAGATCAAACCGATGGTTACAGTCCGGGAAGGTGATCACAACGAACGTGGCACCTTTATGATGACGACAGTATCGGCACGTTATGCCAATCTTGTCATGCTGGGCATGTCCAAGCTGGATAGCAATTCGGAGATTCAGCGCAAGGAGGATCGTCTGCACGGAAGAAGCGAGGACGAATACACAGCAGAGCAGGTATGGTATATGGGGGATTCCCAGTCCTCCGCCATGGAGGCTGCCTACAGCCGCGCCCATATCCCGTATCGGATTGTGCCGGATTATGTGTATGTGTTTAAGGTGCCCCGATCCAATAGCGTATTTGAGCCCGGAGATAAAATATTGGAGTTGAACGGCACGAGGGTAACGAATAATCGCTCCATTCGGATTGCTCTGGAAAATGAGAAGGCGGGGACCAAAGTCCAGGTAAAACTCAAGCGCAATGGCACCTTGTTGACGGTGCAGGCTCCGTTAACGACCATCACGGACAGCGAGACGGGCAAACAACGTCCCGGATTTGGGGTCAGCATTGCCACGGTGCAGAAGGTAGAGCCGAAGGATGGACGTAAGACGATTCGTTTTACATCCACAGATGTTGGCGGGCCTTCGGCAGGTTTAATGTTTACGATGGAAATTTATAACCAGTTGACACCCGGTGATCTGAGTAAGGGATATCGTGTGGCCGGTACGGGTACTATTGATAAGGACGGCCAGGTAGGAGCGATTGGTGGTGCAAAATATAAAATTGTCGCCGCTGACCGTCAGGGTGCAGAATTGTTTTTTGTCCCAGCGGATAATTATAAAGAAGCCAAGGCCAAAGCTGAGCAAATCGGAACCCGGATGAAGCTCGTTCCGGTGCGCACGCTTGACGATGCGCTGAATTATATGGAAAAGCTGCCCATCAAACCATAATGGGCGGTCGCAAGTAATCGGCATACATATCGCGGATGGCGGTGTGCGGCATCCCGGTTGCATGTATGGCGGCA
>NZ_JH601050.1:793600-793800 GCF_000245715.1 Paenibacillus sp. Aloe-11
CGTATTAAAGCCGAGCACACGGATATAACCGGGGCCTTTCGCCAGCTCAGCGGGGGCCATATCGGCTTTGGCATGATTCAGCAAAATATGTGCAAGCATACGCTGAAGCTTTGTACGAGTATATCGCCTTGTCTTGACGGCGGCGAGTAATGCCTCCACCGAGGGCTGGGGCAGCGTGTACAGCGATTGCCGCAGGCGAT
>NZ_JH601050.1:794259-815304 GCF_000245715.1 Paenibacillus sp. Aloe-11
GATGCCGGCCTTGAGCTCGGCCGGCTCTGCCGCCAGCACGCGGGCCAGCGCGCGCAGCGGCGCGATGTCTCCGCTCTCGCTGCCGAAGCAGAGTGCGTCGACGACGCCTGTGGCGCGGAGCAGGGCGACCGCCCCGTGGGCGAACCATTCTGCGGGCTGAATGGCATAGGCCACAGGCAGCTCGACAACCAGGTCCACGCCCATGGCGAGTGCCATTTCGGTGCGGGACCATTTATCCGTAATCGCGGGTTCCCCCCGCTGGAGGAAAGGACCGCTCATCACAGCCACCGTGCGCTCTGCGCCAGTGATGCGAAGAGACTCCTTCCAGTGATGAACATGTCCGTTATGCAGCGGGTTATACTCTACAATAACTCCGAGTGTTTTCAAGGCGGTATGTCGGCTCCTTTCTTTAATAGCTGATCCGGGTAACTATTCTGAACAAGACCATTGAGACCTGAAGCAAAAAGCTTTATACTCGCATTATTGTACACGAAGAGTGGCGGGGGTACGAATACGCTCAGGTACATGATCCGTACAACGTATTTTCACTTCCTCATAAAACGTGCTGTACCATTGGAAGACCAATGGTTTTGTATGTGGTGTAAAGTGAAAGGTGTTGACAAACGACTCGATCAGTCGGTATAATAATTTTTGTTTGTTTGGAGTGATAGTGATGCAACTATTTTTTCGCAAAGTAGCAACAAGTGACGGTCCTTTTCCTATCCGTGAATCTCTAAACGTGAGTGAATTGGTGGATGATCGTGCTGATGTTACGGCCGTTTCCCCGCTGGAGACCGATTTGGTCGCCATTAGTCTGGGGCAAGGCTTGATGAGCGTGGAAGGCACGCTGACCGCAGGTCTGGACATGCTGTGTTCACGCTGTTTGAGCCCGATGCACGAGGATTTGAAGATTGAATTCCGTGAACGGTTCAAGCAAACCTCTTCAGGTAGTGAAGAGGAGGATGAAGATGGCGAATTTATCGCAGTGACGGAGGATTCCTTCGACATTGCACCGTATTGCAAAGAACTGTTTGTACTGAATGTGCCGTTTGCGCCTGTGTGCAGTGAGAATTGTCAGGGGATCGCACCAGCAGCCGGACAAAACTGGAGTATCGGCTCCGATGACAGTGATGATGGCAGTACGGACAAGATTGATCCGCGTCTGGCAGGGCTTAAGGATTTTTTTAAATGAGAATTGAGTTCAATTCTGAAAAAAATCATCATCCGCTTGTGCTGGGGAGTTACAGAACCCGTGCATGGATGTTGCAGGCTTGATTCACCGGCTGTAAAGTAACTGCTTCCGCTAGTTACCTTCAGTCTTGAATGAGATAAGAAGTCATACCCGCTTTTGCGGGGTCGATTTGGTTAAGGAGGTGGGAATAATGGCAGTACCTCAACGGAGAACATCCAAAACTCGTCGCGACAAACGTCGTACTCACTTTAAACTGGCAGTACCAGGTATGGTGAAATGCTCCGAATGCGGCGAATTGAAACTTGCTCACCATGTGTGCAAAGTTTGCGGAACGTACAAAGCTAGAGAGATTATCTCTCAATAATGTCCGATAAGTGGATTCTTTGGAATCTTCGCAGGGAAAGTGGCGCTTCACTCCAGTGAGGCGTCACTTTTTTTATTTGCATGCTTTCTTTTTGTGTCAGCATGCTATATACTGTTTTAGTACCAGGTTCTAAGAAAGAGGGCCGAAGGGGTTCCTTTATACATACAAGATAACAAACAGGCTCGAAGCTTTTGCCGTTAGAACGTGAAGTAACCCGAACCGTCGGCTGAACGGCAGTTTATTGCAGGGAAAGGAGGCGTCACTGACATCGAACGTTTGCCGAAAAGACAGAGACAGCAGCGGCTGACTCAATTGATTGATGATAATCCGTTCGTAACGGATCAGGAATTGACGAGACAACTGAAGGTAAGCATCCAGACGATTCGGCTGGACCGAATGGAACTCGGAATCCCGGAATTGCGGGAGCGGCTAAAGCTGATGGCTGAGCGCTCCTACGATCAGGTTCGTTCCTTGCCTTTGCATGAAGTGATCGGGGATATCGTTGATCTTCAATTGGACCGAAGCGGTATTTCCATCTTTGAAATCAAAGAGGAGCACATCTTTTCACGCACCGGCATTGCACGGGGACATTATGTTTTTGCTCAAGCCAATTCATTGGCTGTCGCCGTGATTAATGATGAGATAGCATTGACCGCTTCGGCGGATATTCGCTTTGTACGCCCGGTTCATTTGGGGGAGAAGTGTATTGCCAAGGCATATGTACGCTCAAATCCTGAGCAAAAAGGGAAGGCCAAAGTGGAGGTTTTTGCCTACGTAGGAGAAGAAATGGTGTTCCAAGGGAACTTTGTCATTTATCGCTCCACGGAGGAAGAGTATAGCGAAGGAGGAAGTCAGCATGCGGATCGCCATTGATGCCATGGGGGGAGACAATGCCCCTGAGGCGACAGTAGAGGGTGCGCTATCTGCGGCGGCGGAATGGAAGGATACAGACATTACGCTGGTTGGTGACCGTGAACGGATTGAATCGGTTCTGAACGGCAGAGCGCTGCCTGCGAACCTCAGCATTCGTCATGCATCTGAAATGATCGATGCGCAAGATGAGCCTGTAAAGGCAGTACGGCGCAAAAAGGATGCCTCAATGGTCGTAGCTGGCCGAATGGTCAGAGAAGGCGAAGCGGATGCCATGATATCTGCAGGCAATACCGGTGCGCTAATGACCACAGGATTGCTGGTGGTTGGAAGAATGGAAGGGATTGAACGCCCGGCTCTTGCCCCGATGATACCGACGATTGATGATCAGGGTATGTTGGCACTGGACTTGGGAGCCAATATGGATGCCAAGCCCGAGCATCTCGCCCAGTATGCGTTGATGGGGAGCCTGTATCGTCAGAAAGTTCACGGTATGGCTTCTCCAAGGGTAGGTCTGCTGAACGTCGGGACCGAAGCCGGGAAGGGTAATGAATTGACAAAACTGACATTTCCCCTCATTGAGCAGTTGCCTGTCCATTTTGTGGGCAATGTGGAATCCAGAGATGTGTTAACCGGAAATTGTGATGTACTGGTGTGCGACGGATTTGCCGGAAACATCATGTTAAAATCGCTGGAGGGTACGGCCGGAGCGATATTTTCTCTCCTGAAAGAGCAGTTCACCAAGTCTTTAAAGACCAAGCTGGCGGCGGCGTTGATTATGCCCGAACTTCGCGGTCTAAAGGATAAGCTGGACTATAAGGAGCATGGCGGAGCTCCCTTGCTGGGACTGAGCGGACTTGTCTTGAAAAGTCACGGTTCATCTGATGGTATTGCCGTCAAAAATGCGGTAAGACAGGCCCGCACGGCCTTGCAAAACCGGTTGGTGGAAAGTATATCCAAGGAAATTAGCAGGAAGTGAGTGACGATATGAATAAATTACGGCCGGTTGGTGTGATCGGAACGGGGAAATATGTTCCTGAGAAAATTCTGACCAATAAAGATCTGGAAGAGATGGTAGAGACAAGTGACGAATGGATTGTCAGCCGTACAGGGATTCAGGAGCGCCATATTGCGGCCCCGGAGCAGGCTACATCTGACTTGGCTTATGAAGCGGCGATTAAGGCTTTGAAGTCTGCTGGTATGACGGCAGAGGATTTGGATCTGATCATTGTAGCTACGGTCACACCGGATATGGCATTTCCGTCAACTGCCTGCATTCTGCAGGACAAGTTGGGAGCAAAAGGTGCGGCGGCTTTCGATTTGTCGGCAGCATGCTCGGGTTTTGTGTATGGGCTGGCAACGGCAACGAGCTTCATTAAGACAGGCATCTATAATAATGCGCTAATCATTGGAGCAGACTGTCTTTCCCGGATTACAGATTATACCGACCGCAATACCTGTGTTCTTTTCGGAGACGGTGCAGGAGCTGTTGTGATTGGTGAAGTACCTGAAGGCAGAGGATTCCAATCCTTTGATCTCGGTGCCGAAGGTGCGGGAGGCAGCTTGCTGAACCTGGCAGCTGGCGGTTCGCGTTTGCCTGCGAGTGCGGATACGCTGGAAAACAAACAGCACTATATCTACATGAATGGACGTGAAGTGTTCAAGTTTGCGGTCCGTGTGATGGGAACGGCGACGGTGGATGTATTGGAAAAAGCAGGGTTGTCCAAAGATGACATCGATCTGTTCGTTCCGCATCAAGCCAATATTCGCATTATCCAATCAGCGATGCAGCGTTTGGATTTGCCGGAAGAAAAAGTTGTCATTAATGTTAATAAATATGCAAATACGTCTGCAGCGTCAATCCCTCTTGCTCTTGTGGAAGCGGCAGAAGAAGGCCGTATGAAGGAAGGCGACCGGATTTTGATGGTGGGCTTTGGCGGCGGATTGACCTGGGGCGCGTCGGTTCTTGTCTGGTAAGAAAACAGCAGATTTGATAGAATGTTGAATTTCTGGTATTTTACAGGATAAGCATTGGATATAGAGAGGTGCATACAAGATGGGCAAAACGGCATTTATATTTCCCGGTCAGGGTTCACAAGCTGTAGGTATGGCTAAAGACGCTTATGAAGCGATTCCAGCTGCAAAAGAGGTATTCCATCAAGCGGATGAGCGATTGGGTTTCGCGCTAAGCACATTGATTTTTGAAGGACCGGATACTGCCTTGAAGCAGACTTCAAATACGCAGCCTGCGCTGCTAACGGCGAGCATTGCGTTGCATGAAGCGTTCAAGGAAACAGGAATCCGCCCTGATTATGTGGCTGGACACAGCCTTGGGGAATACAGTGCGCTGGTGGCTTCCGGTGTCCTCGCATTCGGGGACGCGGTTGAGATCGTACGTGCACGTGGCGAGTTCATGGAGCAGGCCATACCTGATGGACAAGGCGGAATGGCTGCTGTGCTGGGAGCTGACCGTGAAGCGCTGGCAGCACTATGCCGTGATATTACGGAGGCTGGTCATCTGGTTGAACTGGCCAATATCAACTGCCCCGGACAAATCGTCGTATCTGGCACGAAGGAAGGCGTAGCTGCGGTGGCTGAACGCGTGAAGGAAGCAGGCGGCAAGCGGGCTATTACTTTGGAGGTCAGCGGTCCTTTCCACTCCTCATTGATGAAAGAAGCGGCAACCAAGCTCTCCGGCAAGCTGGAGGCTGTGGCCTTCTCTGAAGCTCAAGTTCCGGTTGTGGCTAATGTAACGGCAAAACCTGTGTGTGAGGGTAACGAAATTCGCCAGCTGCTTGTGAATCAGGTCTATTCCCCGGTGCTGTGGGAAGACAGCGTGGCGTGGCTGCTGGAACAGGGTGTTGACACCTTTATTGAGTTCGGACCTGGAAGTGTTTTAACCGGATTGGTTAAAAAGATCGACAAAACGGTTAAGCTGTATAATATAAACAGCCTGGAGTCGTTTGCTTCTGTAGCAGAGGCCTTGGAGGCCCGCTAAAAGGTTTAGTGATTGCCTATATACTTGCAAGGAGGTACTATGATGTCTAAGCCATTAAGTGGAAAAACGGCGCTGGTTACGGGAGCGTCGCGCGGAATTGGTCGTAGTATCGCGCTGGCGCTGGCTGAAGCAGGCGCTAATGTGGCGGTAAACTATGCTGGCAGCGAAGCGGCTGCGGCTGAGGTTGCAGAGCAGATTCGGGCCAAGGGCGTGGAAGCTATTATGGTTCAGGCTAATGTCGGTCGTGCTGACGAGGCGGATCGTTTAATCAAGGATGTCATCGACGCTTGGGGCAAGATTGACATCTTGGTGAATAATGCCGGGATAACAAGAGATAATTTAATCATGCGCATGAAGGAAGAAGAGTTCGACCAGGTGATCGAAACGAATCTGAAAGGTGTGTTTAATTGCCTCAAGGCAGCTACACGGCCTATGATGAAGCAGCGTTCCGGTCGAATTATCAATATCTCTTCTGTTGTCGGTGTACTTGGCAATGCAGGTCAAGCAAACTATGTAGCTGCTAAAGCAGGCGTGATTGGTCTTACCAAATCCTCTGCTAAAGAGCTTGCTTCAAGAGGCATTACAGTCAACTGTGTAGCACCCGGATTCATCGATACGGACATGACGCAGGTGCTGGCTGACGATTTGCGCGATAGTATGCTTGGCAGTATTCCGCTGGCCCGTCTCGGACGGCCTGAGGAAATTGCGAACGTGGTGCTGTTCTTGGCCTCGGACGCTTCCTCATACATGACGGGCCAGACTTTGCATGTGGATGGCGGCATGTACATGTAGTGACGTGTTGCCAATCCACATGCCGTGATGAAGAGTAATGAATGAAAACTCTCTTCTATGGCATTTTAATTGTAATTTTCGTATAATACCTAAGGAGGAGGTGAGCCGGATGTCCGACGTATTGGAGCGCGTAAAACGCATTGTCGTTGACCGTTTGGGAGCCGACGAAGCCGAAGTTACACTTGAAGCATCTTTTAAAGATGATTTAGGCGCTGATTCTCTCGATGTAGTTGAATTGGTTATGGAATTGGAAGATGAGTTTGATATGGAAATCTCTGATGAAGATGCAGAGAAAATTACAACTGTAGGTGAAGTTGTAAAGTACATACAATCTCATACCTAATTCATGTCAACAAAGTCCCGTTCTGTTACAGGCGGGACTTTCTCCTAATTATACAGATTGAACTAAAGACGGAATTGCCGTGTATTTTGAGCTTGACCTAACTTAGTAAAAGCTGAAGATGATGCGGCATTACTAACTTTAGTTGATTCTATATTATTTCTGCGCACAAAGCGTGCGACCTTAAAATACAATTTGCAGTAGATATAGAGGTGATTATCTTTGAAACAACGAGTTGTCATAACAGGAATGGGTGTAATCACTTCGCTGGGACAGGATTTGAACACACTGTGGGATAATCTGATGGCTGGAAAATCTGGCATCAGCGCAATCGAAGCTTTCGATACAACCGAGTATCCTACGAAAATAGCCGCTTCCGTTAAGGATTTTAATCCGGAGGATTACATGGATCGCAAGGACGCACGTAAAATGGACCGCTTTGTACAGTTCGCGGTTGCAGCCAGTAAACTGGCGCTTAAGGATAGCGGGCTTGTTATCGGAGAGAATGCGGAAGCCGAGCGTGTAGGTGTATCTGTAGGCTCCGGTATTGGCGGATTGGGTACTTGGGAGGATCAGCACCATACATTAATCGAAAAGGGACCTAAACGCGTAAGCCCTTTCTTTATCCCGATGATGATTGCCAATATGGGCTCCGGCCAAGTGTCCATTTCACTCGGTGCCAAAGGACCCAATACTTCGCCAGTAACGGCTTGTGCCACAGGCAGTCATGCCATTGGTGATTCTTACCGGATGATTCAACGTGGTGATGCTGACGTCATGATTTGTGGCGGTGCTGAGGCGACGATTCGCCCGATCGGTATGGCTGGATTTTGTTCCATGCGGGCGATGTCCACGCGCAACGATGAACCTGAAAAGGCAAGCCGTCCTTTTGATACGGAAAGAGATGGATTCGTGATGGGCGAAGGCTCTGGTGTTCTGATTCTGGAATCGTTGGATCATGCTTTGAAGCGTGGTGCACGTATTTACGGCGAAGTGATTGGCTACGGTCTTTCTGGCGATGCCCATCATATGACGGAGCCTGATCCAGAGGGTGCGGCGCGCTGTATCAGAATGGCGATCCGCGATGCTGGATTGAAGCCGGAAGAGATTGATTATATCAACGCTCACGGTACGTCGACTCCGGTGGGTGATAAATCGGAAACGGAAGCAGTCAAGAAAACGCTTGGAGAGCATGCTTATAAGGTAGCAATCAGCTCGACCAAGTCAATGACAGGGCATCTCTTGGGTGCAGCGGGCGGCGTTGAAGCCGTAATCTGTGGTCTTGCCCTTCAGCATCAGACGATTCCGCCTACGATTAATCTGGATAATCAAGACCCGGAATGCGATCTTGATTATGTGCCTAACAAGCCAAGAAAAGCGGAACTGAATGTGGTTATGTCCAATTCCTTTGGTTTTGGCGGTCACAATGCTACGGTTATTCTAAAAAAATATGAAGCGTAAGGGGTCAGTTCGTTGAGTGGAGACTTGAAGCAATTACAGCAGAAACTTCATATTCAATTCAACAATCGGCAGCTTCTGAAGCAGGCCTTTACGCACGCTTCCTACGTAAACGAGCATCGATTCAGTCAGCATGCAGACAATGAGCGCCTTGAATTTTTAGGTGACGCTGTGCTGGAGCTGACTGTATCCGAGCAATTGTACAATCAATACCCTAACCGACCCGAAGGCGAACTGACCAAGCTGCGCGCAGCTATTGTCTGCGAGCCTTCTCTGGTGAAGTTTGCTGTCGGGCTTGAGTTCGGGCAATATGTACTGCTTGGAAAAGGTGAAGAGCTGACGGGTGGACGTACTCGTCCCGCTTTGCTCGCCGACGTGTTCGAGGCGTTCGTAGGCGCGCTTTATTTGGATCAGGGTCTGGAGGCCGTCCGGTCGTTTCTGGAACGTTATATTTTTCCTCAAATTGTGTTAAATGGCAAGCTCCAGATGAGTGATTTTAAAACAGAGCTTCAGGAACTGACACAGCATCATAACATGGGGATGCTTGAATACAGGATTGTGGAGGAGCGCGGACCTGCCCATGAGCGCGAGTTTGTAGCCGAGGTATATATGGACAGCGAACGGCTGGGGGCTGGTACAGGACGCTCCAAAAAAGAAGCTGAGCAGCAAGCGGCGGCAGTAGCTTTAAACCGTTTGAAACTGGCTGAATCGTAATCGGTACCTGTGCGGCCCGGACGGGTTACGCAAGCAGGGGACACAAAGTAAGAGCAAAGGGCAGTCCGCGGGGGAGTCCCGGCCCGCAAAGGCGAATGGACTGCGTTTTGCTCTTTTTTCGTGGCTTGGCTGCAGTGCGTTGAACGTCGATGTTGAACGTCGGTAGTGTGCTTTATCCAAAGTAGTCTTGTGCTACAATAGGGATAATTCATGCCCATCAGGTAATCGGTGTTGTACAAGCATATTTGAAATGTTAGAGGTGAAATTGAGCATGTTTTTAAAGCGCATTGAGCTGGCGGGCTTCAAATCGTTTGCAGATAAAACGGAAATGGAATTTGTCCGCGGCATTACGGCAGTCGTCGGACCTAACGGAAGCGGAAAAAGTAATATTTCCGATGGCATTCGCTGGGTGCTGGGCGAACAGAGCGCCAAATCACTGCGTGGCGGCAAAATGGAGGATATTATTTTTGCTGGCAGTGATGCTCGCAAGGCTGTTAATTATGGTGAAGTATCGCTTACGCTGGATAATGAAGATCAGGCGTTGCCTCTGGATTTTGGCGAAGTCACGGTAACTCGTCGTGTGCACCGGAGTGGCGATAGTGAATATTTCATTAACCGACAGTCATGCAGACTTCGGGATATTACCGAGTTGTTTATGGATACAGGGATTGGTAAAGAGGCTTACTCCATTATCGGGCAAGGACGCATTGAAGAGATTTTGAGTACCCGATCCGAGGACCGTCGAGGTATTTTTGAGGAAGCATCGGGTATCGTAAAATATAAATCACGTAAAAAAGAGGCGGTTCGCAAGCTGGATGACACGGAGCAAAATTTGCTGCGCATTCACGATTTGGTCAGCGAGCTGGAGGATCAAATCGGCCCGCTTAAGGAGCAATCGGAAAAGGCGATTCATTATAAAGAGCTGCGTAGTGAGCTGAAATCAAAAGAGATTTCGATGTACGTCCATCAAATTGAACAAATTCATACTTCGTGGAGCGATGCGACTTCCAAGCTAGCCTTGCTGCAGCAGGAGCAGCTTCAGCTGTCTACGGTGGTATCCCGCCACGACGCGATGCTGGAGAGTGAGCGTAATGAATTGCGTCAGCTTGAGGAGCAAGTCGAGCGCCTGCAAAGTGATTTGCTGCAGTACAGTGAGGCTACAGAAAAGAGCGAGGGCTACGGTGAATTGCTGAAAGAGCGTACACGCAATTTGCAGGCTAACCGGGAACAGCTTATTCTATCGCTCAGCACGAGCGAGGCAAGGCATTCCGATCGCAAAAATGAACTGGATCAGCTGAATGAAAAGCTGTCTGCATTAATTGTAGAGCTTGAAGAACTGCGTGCGAGGCTATCTGATGAAGAGGCCAAGCTGATTGGCGTCACAGGCGGCATCAGCCAGGAGCAGGAGGAAAGCCTTAAAGGCAACCTGCTGGAGCTGATGAACCAAATGGCACAGGCGCGCAACGAAATCCGTTATACCGACCAGCAGAAGGAAGCGCTTGAGCGGCGGGTGAACCGTGTAAGTGACGAATCCGGTAAATGGGAAGCACAAAAAGTCGAGCTGGATCAGCGCAAAAAGGGATTGGAAGCTGCTATTCAGAAGCTGGGACAGGAAATCAGTAGTCTGCGCAGTGGATATATTCAGGGGAGTGAAAAGTACCAGGCGCTGCAAAAGCTGCTGGAAGAAAGTCAAGGCACCATTCGTAAATGGGAACAAAAACGTGAGGCGCAAATTTCACGCCGAGATACGATGAAGGAAATGCAGGATGACTTTGACGGCTTTATGCTGGGTGTCAAGGAAGTATTGAAGGCTGCGCGCAAAGAAACCTTGCACGGTGTACACGGAGCGGTGGCGGAGCTGATTCGGGTGCCTGAGCATTTGGAGCAGGCGATGGAAACGGCTTTGGGCGCTTCCGTACAGCATATCGTCATGGAAAATGAATCGGTATCCAGACAGGCGATCAGTTTTTTGAAGCAGCGTCAATTGGGTAGAGCGACTTTTTTGCCTATGGATGTCATTCGACCGCGCCAAATCGGTGCGGGGGAGCGCCAAATTGCGGAAAGTGCTGATGGCTTTATCGGAATCGGTGCGGATCTTGTTCAGTATGATGAGCGGTATGCCGGAATTGTAGGCAGCCTCTTGGGGAATGTGGTCATAGCGCGTACGCTGGAAGATGCGAACCGGATTGCCGCCCGTTGCCAGTATAGATATCGTGTTGTGACGCTGGAAGGCGACGTCGTCAATGCAGGTGGTTCCATGACTGGTGGTAGCCAGTTTAAGAAAAATGCCAATCTGCTTGGGCGCAAACGTCAGCTGGATCAGTTGGATCAAGATATTTTAGATACGGAGCAGCAAATTGCGAGATTGCGTCAAAGCGCCGTGGATACCAAACGCCAGCTGGAGGAGACACAGACCCGTTTGGAGGAGCTGCGTCAGGCCGGAGATGTGAAGCGCGGCGAAGAGCAGCAGACCGCAATGGAGCTCAAGCAGCTGGAGCATGAACTGCGTCATGTGTTGGAACAGGTGGCTGCGTCTAGTCAGGAGAAAAAGGGCTTCGACCAGGAGATAAAAGAATTGGAAACTGCACGTGAAGAAGCGTTGGCCAAGTTGGCTGCGCTGGAAGAGGAAGAGAAGAAAACCCATCAAGCCATCCACGCTGCCGAATTTGCTCGTAAAGCCAACGAATCTGCCAAAGAGCAGCTGCAAGGTGAACTTACCAATCTCAAGGTTAGAGAAGGCAAGCTGGATCAGGAGCGCTTTTCATTGGAAGAGCAGCTGCGCAGATTGCGTGGAGATTATGATACTCTTGGCAAGGACTCGAGACAGAATAAAACCCTGCTGGCTTCCATCGAAGCTGATCTGCTGACCAATGAGCAGGAGAGCGTAAAGCAAATTGAAAATCTCAATCAATACCGTTTGAAAAAGGAAGAAGCCTCACAGCAGTTGGAGTTCAAGCGGGCTGCACGCAGCAGCTTGTCCAAAAAGCTGGAATTGGCTGAGAATGAGACAAAAGAGCAGCGAATCCAGCTTAAATCGGTTGAAGAGCAGCTTCGTCAAACGGAAATCGGAGTGAATCGGCTTGATGTAGAACTGGAAAACGTGCTCAAAAAATTAAGCGATGATTATGAACTCAGCTACGAGCTGGCCAAGCAGCGCTACCCGGTGCCGGAGGATATTGAAGGCACGCAGGCTGAAGTGCAAAGGCTCAAACGCGGTATTTCCGGGCTGGGCGAGGTCAATCTGGGTGCGATTGAGGAATATCAGCGTGTGCATGAACGTTATACGTTTCTCGATGAGCAAAAGTCTGATCTGGTGGAGGCCAAAACCACGCTCTATCAGGTTATTCGTGAAATGGATGATGAAATGTCCAAACGTTTCAAATCTACGTTCGATGCCATTCGGCGTGAATTTGGCACGGTTTTCTCCAAGCTGTTCGGAGGCGGACGGGCTGATCTGGTACTGCTTGACCCGGAACGCCTGCTGGAGACGGGAATTGACATTGTAGCTCAGCCACCGGGCAAAAAACTGCAAAACTTGCAGCTGCTGTCGGGCGGTGAGCGGGCGTTAACGGCGATGGCGCTGCTGTTTGCCATTTTACATGTTAAACCTGTTCCATTCTGTGTGCTCGATGAAGTAGAGGCTGCATTGGACGAAGCCAACGTAGTGCGTTTTGCACAGTATTTACGGGAATTCTCGGAGCAGACACAGTTCATTGTAGTTACTCACCGCAAGGGCACAATGGAAGAATCCGACGTGCTGTACGGGGTTACGATGGAGGAAGGGGGGGTTTCCAAGCTCGTATCTGTCAAGCTGGACAGTGACGAAGCCGAGATTGCCTGATATCCAATAACATACTTTCAAATCAACGGAGGGAACCTATGAGTTTCTTTAGAAAATTAAAGGAAAGCATTGCAAGCAAAACAGAATCCGTCACCAAACAGTTTAAGGACGGACTGGAAAAAACAAGAAAAGGCTTTGTTGAAAAAGTAACGGATCTGATGATTCGCCGCAAAAAGATTGATGAGGAGTTTTATGAGGAACTGGAGGAAATTCTGATCGGAGCGGACGTAGGTGTCAACACGGTGATGAACCTCATTGAAGACCTGCGGGTAGAAGTGAAAAAACGCAAAATCGAGGATGCATCCGAGCTTCAGCCTGTATTGTCGGAAAAGCTATCCGAGCTGCTGCGAGGCAATGACAATAGTCAGCTCCAAATGAGCTCTAACGGCATTACAGTCATTCTATTCGTCGGGGTCAACGGTGTCGGCAAAACAACAACTATTGGCAAGCTGGCTCACCGTTTTAAACAAGAGGGTAAAAAAGTGCTGCTGGCTGCCGGAGATACGTTCCGTGCCGGTGCGATTGAACAGCTGGAGGTATGGGGTCAACGAGCAGGTGTTGAGGTTATCAAGCAGCAATCCGGTTCCGATCCGGCTGCGGTTATGTATGATGCCGTACAGGCTGCCAAGCAGCGTCAGGTAGATGTTTTGCTGTGTGATACTGCAGGACGTCTTCAGAATAAAAGCAATCTGATGGAGGAGCTGAACAAAATTTTCCGTGTTATCCAGCGTGAAATCCCGGACGCTCCTCACGAAGTGCTGCTGGTACTCGATGCCACGACCGGACAAAATGCACTGAACCAGGCCAAGCTGTTTGGAGAGAAAAGTGGCGTAACCGGGCTGGTGCTGACGAAGTTGGATGGTACAGCAAAGGGTGGAATTGTTGTGGCAATCCGCCAAGAGCTGAATTTGCCTGTTAAGCTGGTGGGCTTAGGCGAAAAAGTGGATGACCTTCAACCGTTTGATTCTGAGCAATTCGTTCATGCATTGTTTGCGGGCTTGATTCAGGAAGAGGCTGGTGAAGCAACTGGTGCTGGAGAGGAAGAGCAGCGCTGATTTAGGTTGTACAGGATGGCCTGGAAGTTTGGAGGATGTCTTGCAATCGCCTAGCCTATCAGGTTCGGGGCTTGAGCTTGGCCTGTTGCTGCTCGAGGTGGTGGAGATATATATCGTAGAGATATATAATGAGAGCAACGGGTCTGTCGATGTCGGATATATATTTTTGTATATAAAAAAAATTACAGAAAGCCGGGTGAAGAACCGATGGTGAACACCTATACTTATTCCCGACGGGAGGAAGTAGCCAACGCCATTACACATGGAATTGGAGTCGTTTTAAGTGTGGCGGCGCTTGTGCTGCTCATTGTTTTTGCCAGCTTAAAAGGGACTGCTTGGCATGTCGTCAGCTTTACGATTTATGGGATAACCATGCTGCTGTTGTACACCAATTCCACGTTGCTTCATAGCCTCCATGAAGGGAAATTGAAGGATTTGTTCGAAATATTCGATCATTCTTGCATTTACCTATTCATTGCAGGCAGCTACACCCCGTTTATGCTTGTTGCATTGCGAGGGACTTTAGGCTGGACGCTGTTTGGAGTGGTATGGGGAATCGCTTTGGTCGGTGTGCTGTTCAAGGCGTTCTTCACCAAACGCTTTCTGTTCATGTCCACTGTGTTTTACATTGTGATGGGCTGGCTCATCATCATTGCCTGGAACCCTCTGGTGGCGGTAGTTCCCGCTGGAGGGATGACGTTATTGTTCGTAGGTGGCCTTCTGTACACGTTGGGCACGATTTTCTATGTATGGCGGGCATTTCCGTATCATCATGCAATCTGGCATCTGTTTGTTTTGGCAGGCAGCATACTTCATTTTCTGGCAATTCTGCTGTATCTTACTCCAGTCAGGGTTTAAGGAACAGGGAGAAAAAAGTCGATCCGTAATTCCATTCAAGGGTTGTGGATCGGCTTTTTTTTGGTTGACAAGGGATAACGCTTGACATCTTCTTTTCTTTTATGTATGATAAGGAACGTTGAAAAGAACTGTAAAGTGTTTTTCCTTGACGATGGAGGCAATGGAGGTATTGGTGATGAGTCAGGAGAATCGGCTGGAAAAGACAAACCGAATTAACCGACTGTTTGACTTCTATGAACCTCTGCTTACGGAGAAGCAACAGATGTTTTTGAAATATTACTTCCATGATGATTTTTCTCTGGGAGAGATTGCTTCGGAATTTGAAATTAGCCGTCAGGCAGTGTATGAACATATTAAACGTGCTGAACAGGTACTGGAAATGTATGAGGAAAAGCTTGGATTGCTGAGCAAGCATGAACGCAGAAGCCAAGATCTGAAAGAGCTAAATGCAGCGTTGCAGGAGGCATTCGGTAAGATGGGCGAGCCCCATGAAGGCACTCTGCAGCATGTTCATCAAATTGTAAATCGCCTGCAGGAATTGTAGGTCATATAAATGAGTAAATAAACAACCCTGGTAGACAAGGAGGTGCGAAAGTATGGCATTTGAAGGATTATCGACTCGCTTGCAAAATGTATTCAGTAAACTGCGCGGCAAAGGGAAAGTGTCTGAGGATGATGTAGCTCAGGCGATGCGTGAGGTACGATTGGCTTTGCTTGAGGCGGACGTTAACTTCAAGGTTGTAAAGGACTTTATTGCCAAGGTGAAAGAGAAGTCCGTTGGTAAGGAAGTAATGGACAGCTTTACGCCGGGTATGGTCATTATCGACATCGTGAACAAGGAATTGACCGAGTTGATGGGTGGCAGCCAGGCCAAGCTTGCCAAAGCTAACAAGCCGCCTACAGTCATTATGATGGTGGGTCTCCAGGGTGCAGGTAAGACGACGACGTCTGGCAAACTGGCGAAGCTGCTGCAAAAGCAAAATCATCGTCCGTTGCTTGTAGCTGGTGATATCTACAGACCGGCCGCGATCAAGCAGCTCCAGATTCTCGGCGAACAGATCAATGCACCTGTATTTACCCTCGGAGATCAGACAAGCCCGGTGGAGATTGCAAAGCAGGGTTTGCAGCATGCCAAGGATAACGGTAACGATTACGTTATTATAGACACTGCTGGTCGTCTTCATGTTGATGAAGAGCTCATGGAAGAGCTGCGCCAGATTCATGCTAACGTCAAGCCAGACGAAGTTCTGTTGGTGGTAGATAGCATGACGGGGCAGGACGCAGTTAATGTTGCAGAGCACTTTAACAGTAGCCTGGAGCTAACGGGGGTTGTACTGACGAAGTTGGATGGCGACACTCGTGGTGGTGCGGCCTTGTCAGTTAAGGCTGTGACGGGATGCCCGATCAAGTTTGCTACACTGGGTGAAAAGCTGGATGCGATGGAGCCGTTTCATCCGGAACGGATGGCTTCACGGATTTTGGGTATGGGCGATATGCTGTCCCTGATTGAAAAAGCGCAGTCCAATATCGACGCTGACAAGGCGAAGGAAATGGAACGGAAAATGCGCAATGCCGAGTTTACTTTCGAAGATTTTCTGGAGCAGATGGATCAGGTTAAAAAGCTTGGCCCGATTGATCAGATTCTTGATATGATTCCCGGCATGGGCAACATGAAGCAAATGAAAGATATCAAAGTGGATGATAAGCAGATGGGCCGTATTGAGGCTATCGTGCATTCAATGACCACACAGGAGAAACAAAACCCGGACATGATTAATCATAGTCGGCGCAAACGGATTGCTGTAGGTAGTGGAACGTCGTTGGCTGAGGTAAATCGTCTGATTAAACAATTTGACGAAATGCGCCGTATGATGAAGCAGTTCTCAGATATGATGGGGCCTAAAGGCGGCAAAAACAAGGCTCTGAAGCAGTTGAAGGGTATGGGTAAGGGCTTGAAGTTTCCTTTCCGTTAAGGCTCTTGGGCCGTTGGAATGATGGATAACATATACAGTCTACTTTTTGAAGGAGGTGAATTTTCGTGGCAGTTCGTATTCGTCTGAAACGTATGGGTGCACATAAAGCTCCTTTCTATCGCGTCGTGGTATCTGATTCCCGTTCCCCGCGTGACGGTCGTTTTATCGAAGAAATCGGTTATTACAACCCTATTACAGTACCAGCGGTTGTAAAAATTGATGAAGATAAAGCGCTGAAATGGTTGCAAGATGGTGCACAAGCATCCGACACTGTTCGCAACTTGCTTAGCAAAGCGGGCGTGATGAAAAAGTTTCATGAGCTTAAAACACAGAAATAAGGTGCTGATACGGAGGGTCAACCATGGAAGAATTAGTGATAATCATTGCTAAGGCTTTAGTCGATCATCCGGATGATGTAACCGTGAAGACCTTGGAGAAGGATCGGCTTGTTGTATATGAGCTTAGTGTGCATCCTGAGGATGTAGGTAAAGTCATTGGCAAGCAGGGTCGTATCGCCAAGGCGCTTCGCACTGTGGTTGCATCAGCAGCCGTTAAGATGGATAAACGGGTTACCGTAGACATCATATCTTAAAGATATACGAAAGTGGGTTAGGATGTATGTCCTAACCCTTTTTCGTACATGATGAAGATGATATGGAGCGGACCGATTATGTGCAGGAGGAACACGATGCAGCAATTGTTTAATGTCGGGAAAATTGTGAATACCCATGGAATTCGCGGTGAGCTTAAAATATTAACGACTACTGATTTTCTAGAGGATCGTTTTGCCAAAGGCAGCGAGCTATTGATTGTTCCGGCGGATGGTAAAGCACCGCTTCCCGTAACTGTCGAGACAGCGCGTTTTCAAAAAAATATGGTCATCGTCAAATTTAAGGAATATCACAATATCAATGATGTTGAAAAATACAAAGGTACTTTGTTGAAGGTATCTGCTGAACGTCTAGGCGAGCTAGAAGAAAATGAATTCTATTTTCATGAAGTTATCGGCCTGGAAGTCATTACAGAAGACGGAGAAAAGCTTGGTGTGGTCAAAGAAATTTTGACTCCGGGAGCCAATGATGTATGGGTAGTCAAAATGCCTAATGGCAAGGAACTGCTATTGCCATATATAGAGAGTGTTATTTTGAATGTAAACGTGCGTGAAAAGCGGGCTACGGTACGGTTGATGGAAGGACTGCTATAATGCGGGTGGATGTGCTGACCCTGTTTCCTGAAATGTTTGATGGCGTATTTAATGCAAGTATTCTGGGAAAAGCAAGGGATAAGGGAATAGTTTCACTGCAAGCGGTTAATTTTCGCCAGTATGCCGGTAACAAGCATGGACAGGTAGATGATACGCCCTATGGCGGTGGGGGCGGGATGGTATTAAAGCCTGACCCTATTTTTGCCGCGGTGGAAGCGTTGTTGGATGAGTCAGAGCGTCCTATTTTAGAGGCTGCCGATGGAGTTGTCCATCAAGAGAAGAGCGAAGGAAACGCTGATTTGAAAGCTCCGCGTATCATTTTGATGTGTCCACAAGGTGAGACCTTTACGCAAAAGAAAGCGGAGGAGTTGGCCCGAGAAGACCATCTTATTTTTATATGCGGACATTATGAGGGCTATGATGAGCGGATTCGCGAGCATTTGGTGACGGATGAGCTTTCTATCGGCGATTATGTACTGACTGGCGGAGAGCTGCCAGCGATGACTGTTATTGATAGTGTGACACGGTTGCTGCCAGGAGTGCTGGGCAATGAAACAAGTGCAATTACAGACTCATTTAGCACGGGGCTGTTAGAGTACCCGCATTATACCCGGCCTGCTGAGTTTAGGGGCTGGAAAGTGCCTGATGTGCTGCTGTCAGGGCATCACGTTAATATTGATGCATGGAGAAGACAGGAGGCATTGCGCCGTACGTTGGAACGCCGACCTGACCTGCTGGAGAAGGCTGAGCTGACAGGCAAGGAGCGCGCGTGGATTGAGGAGCATTGCAAACCGGACTGCTCGGAGAACAAGCGTTAAAGTGCTTTAGTCATAAGTGGATTTGAAAGCAGGTAGCAACCTGTTCTATAATGAAGTCAAATTAAATAAATGTTTGGTCAAATCCCTTTTTGTTGTTGCAATACGGTAACCTCCATGATACAATACTTCTGTTGTGTGTAATACGGTGGTCCTCTGTGGATGATGAAGGAAACGGATATGTTTCCAGAAGAAACATGAACACCTGTACGGAAGGAGGGAGTCATAGATGAATATCGTCCAAGCGATCACTGAAGAACAACTGCGTAAGGATCTGCCTAACTTTCGTCCTGGTGACACTTTGAAAGTGCACGTGAAAGTTATCGAGGGAACTCGTGAGCGTATCCAGTTGTTTGAAGGTGTAGTAATTAAACGCCGTGGTGGTGGAATCAGTGAGACTTTTACAGTTCGTAAAATTTCTTACGGTGTAGGTGTGGAAAGAACTTTCCCGCTTCATTCCCCAAAAATCGATAAAATCGAAGTGGCTCGCCGTGGTAAAGTGCGTCGTGCGAAGCTTTATTATCTTCGTGAACTGCGCGGTAAAGCAGCGAGAATTAAAGAAATTCGTCGTTAATACAACGAATAACGAAAGGGGCTTGGTTACAAGCTCCTTTCGTTTTTTCTACGTACATAGGGAACTGTGGATTATTGACCGTAAAGAGAGGACAGTGAGCTATGGAGCAAGAAGTAGGACAAGGAGCTGTGCAGCAGCCAACCGATCAGGATGGTACGCCCAAGCGTAAACCAAAAAATGAAATTTTTGAGTGGCTAAAGGCCATCATTATTGCGTTAGTGCTTGTCTTTTTAATCCGTTGGCTTCTCTTTAAGCCGTTTATTGTGGATGGACCGTCGATGCAGCCTAACTTTCATACGGGAGAACGTGTCATTGTAAATGAGATTTTATATGATTTTCGTGACCCTAAACCGGGTGAAGTGATTGTGTTCCATGTTCCGAAAGAAGGAAGAGACTTCATCAAGCGCGTCATTGCCGTTGCGGGTGATACGGTCAAGGTAGAAGGTGACACGATTACAGTGAATGGCAAGCCGATTCAGGAACCTTATCTCAAGGCTCCTTTGGCAGAAGCGCATCAAAATGGCGAGCTTTACAACAAATTTACCAATTTTCCAAATGAGAAGTTTAAGGATGGAAAAGTTCCGGCAGGGCATATTTTTGTTATGGGCGATAACCGTTCCAATAGCACAGACAGCCGGATGATTGGATATGTTGATTTGAAGGAAGTCGTGGGCCGGGCTGACGTTATTTTCTGGCCAGCGAAGGATATGAAGTGGATTAACCACTAAAACAACTAATATGCAGCATAGCTGCCGTAATTCTCTGGCGGAGCCTAAAAGGCAAGGGTAGGAATTGCGATCAATGAGGTGATGACGGTGACGATTCAATGGTTTCCTGGTCATATGACCAGAGCGCGCCGCCAAATTGAAGCAAAATTAAAGCTGATTGATTTGGTAATTGAGCTGATTGATGCTCGATTGCCGCTTTCGAGCCGAAATCCAATGATTGATGATATTCTGCAAGGAAAGCCGCGAATGATTATTTTGAATAAGGCAGATCTGGCGGACCCGGTAGTATCGCAGCAGTGGATTGCCTATTTTAAGGAGCAGGGGCATGTCGCCTTTCAGGTGGATGCTACGACAGGGACAGGGATGAAGGAAATTCCGGTTCAGGCCAAGCTGTTGCTTAAGGAAAAAATAGATCGGCAGATTTCCAAAGGAATGAATCCGCGTCCTATACGTGCTTTGATTGTCGGTATTCCGAATGTCGGCAAATCGACACTGATCAACCGAATGGCAGGACGTAATATTGCAGCTACAGGTGACCGTCCGGGGGTAACGAAGGCACAGCAGTGGATCAAGACCGGAGAAATTGAGTTGCTGGATACACCGGGCATTTTGTGGCCTAAATTTGAGGATCAGAACGTCGGCTATCGTCTGGCAGTTACAGGAGCGATCAAGGAAGAAATTCTGAATGTAGAGGATATCGCCTTTTTCGCAACAAAATATTTTGTCCAATATTATTGGGATGCCATGGCAGAGCGTTTTGAGCTTACCGAACGTCCTGAGGATACAGAAAATCCCGATGATGTTGTCAGCGTTATGGAGGCTATCGGACGTAAACGTGGCTGTATTGTTAGTGGCGGACGTGTAGATCTCGAAAAGGCGTCAAAAATTATTTTGCGCGAGCTGCGTGCAGGGAAGCTGGGACGTTTCAGTTTGGAAGCCCCTTACTGATTGTGGTCGGTGTGCCCAAGACAGAACATAGCAAATTGCGGCAAGGAAGAACCTTCCCCATCTCTCCGGAGAGGAGGAAGGTTCTTTGTTATGTGTTTTGGTATGTAAAGGTAGGTAGAAAAGGGTTTTGGACGGTGCGGGTCTGTGGTAAGCTGAATTACATCATACAGAGCTACGGCATGTAAACTACATATGGATGGGCAGGTATTGAGGATGGAAGACAAAGAGGTAGTGGTAAAGGACATGCTGCATTATGAAAAAAAGTGCTGGGAGCAATCCTGCGAGCGAATCGCTGGTATTGACGAGGTAGGCCGAGGCTGT
>NZ_JH601050.1:815323-816792 GCF_000245715.1 Paenibacillus sp. Aloe-11
TCCAGCCGTTATTTTACCAGTAGGTGAGCTGCTGGAGGGCGTGGATGATTCTAAAAAACTGACGGACAAGAAGAGAGAAGCATACTACGAGTTGATTATGGAGAAGGCCATTGCTGTAGGAGTAGGCTATGTAAATGCGCGGACGATTGATGAGATCAATATTAAACAGGCAGCTCGTTTGGCTATGAAGCAGGCTATTGAGGCTCTGTCTGTATCTCCTGATTATTTGCTTGTGGATGCTGAGAAGGTGGATGTCCCCATTCCTCAGCTGTCCATCATTAAGGGAGATGCGAACAGCCAATCTATTGCGGCGGCTTCTATTATCGCGAAGGTTACCCGTGATCGGCTGTGCAGAGGCGAATGGGATGCTAAGTATCCTGAATACGGAATCGGTATACATAAAGGCTATGCTACTAAGCTGCATAGGGAACAAATTTTGGCGCTAGGGCCTACGGAGATGCATAGACGCAGTTTTTTGGGCAATTTGCTGACAGAGCAGCCGACGCTGTTTGATCTGTAAAGCCTTATTACGAAACGGGACTATGCCGATATAATGTATACCCAATAAAATAGACCCTTTTGATAGAGGGATGAAGGAGAGGAGGGGCGATATGAACATCGGATCTGTATTTCGTGGATTACTTGGTGATGTGAAGGCAGGAGAGGTCAAAAAGCTCGATATGCAGCCAGGTCAAGTCGTAAGGGGCATCGTATTAAAGGTGTCTGAGGACGGTGGTGAGGCTGTGCTGCAAATACAAGGCTCTCAAGTCAGGGCAAAGCTGGAAACCCCTCTTCAGCCTGGACAGACTACAACATTTCAGGTACAACCGGCTTCGCCCAGTGGAATGACGGTGCTTAAGCCTTTGAACGATGCAGCTAATGCACCACAGCAAACCGTAGCTCTCGCAGATGTATTGGAATCGGTGGGACTGCCGGATACAGCTCAGAACAGAGCGCTTATCCAGGCCATGCAAAAAAATGGTGTGCCATTGACATCGGAAAATGCCTCTTCTTTGCAAAATGCCTTGGCAAAGCAACCTGGCAATGTAGAATTAGGAACGTTTGTACAGGCGGCGGCGGTTGCTTTTCAGCGGGGACTTCCATTGACGGCTGAAAGCATTAACGGCTTGCGGCAAGCGATGTTTGGTCCTCCTTTAAATAATTTGCTGTCATCACTGGAGCAGGAGCTTGAAACGGTATTAAAGCAGCTAGGACAAGGAGCAACATCTACAGACCAGCCAGTGAGGGAAGCAACAGCGGTAAAGGGAGCTGACCAAGCATCAGCTAGTCCAGCAGGTGCTTCCACCACAGGGATAGCAGATGCACCGGAAGGCCAAACGCCCGTATTGTCCAAGGATGCCTCTGCTGCTGTTAAGCAGGCAGAAGCTGGACAAGCAGCAGGAGGCAAAGAAATGCTGAAAGGGACTCAAGCGGCCAACCTTGTTGCTGCTGCGGGGAATGAAGCGAAT
>NZ_JH601051.1:0-146303 GCF_000245715.1 Paenibacillus sp. Aloe-11
GCTGCTGCTAAATACCGATCGGACGGCCCCTTTTGCACAAGTACACATGTTTATTCCGTTTGTCGGACCGGACGGTCGTGAAACAGCTACCATTCAGATTCAGTCTCGTCGTGGCAAACGAGGGGAGCTGGATTCATCCAACTGTCGTCTTTGGTTTGATTTGGACATGAAGGGGCTTGGACCGACGTTGGTGGACGTACAAGTCGTGGACCGAATTGTGAGTCTCAAGCTCCATAATGATCAGGAGTGGGCCGCTTCGCTGTTAACCAGCGGACGTGAATCCCTAAATATGGCTTTGGAGTCATTAGGATACCAGCTTCTATCGCTTCGTACCGAGTCTATGCCGATTAGGACTGAACCGGACAGCACCGTTTCTTCCGAGGTACAAAGCTATGTACCTCAGCCGTATAAAGGAGTCGATCTTAAAATATGAAAGAGCCGTTGGAAGCTCCCTCTCCTTCCAGGAAGAAGGCAGTCGCCCTCAAATATACGCCCGGTGAGAACGAAGCCCCGATTGTCGTTGCCAAGGGGAGCGGCCGCGTTGCGGAAAGCATTTTAGAAAAAGCCAAAGAGCATGGTGTTCCTGTACAGGAGGATGCCGCGCTGGTTGAGGTATTGTCCAAGCTGGATTTGGACGAGCAAATTCCTGCGGAGCTCTATCATTTGGTAGCAGAGGTGCTTACCTATATTTATCAAATGGATAGGCTTGCTCCGATGGATGACAGGTGATGGGGAATGAAATGAGGACCGGAGGCAAGGATCGACGGAAAGCTAAAGGGACGATGGGCGAACAGGCAGCGGCTTTATTTTTGGAGGAGCTGGGTTATCAAATCATAGCGCGTAATTGGCGTTGCCGCAGCGGTGAACTGGATTTGATTGCCAAGCAGGAGGACACACTTGTGTTTATTGAAGTACGTAGTCGAAGCAGCTCCAAGTATGGAACGCCAGCAGAATCGGTCACCGCGCGTAAAATAACCCAGGTTCGCCAAACAGCCTCCGTATATTTGCATATGAACGGGATTGGAGATGCTCCAATCCGTTTTGATATGCTTGCTGTACGATTAACCGACGAAGCGGCTGTTGTTACGGACCATTTCATCAATGCGTTTTAAAATGCGTTTTAAAAAGAGCGAGAACTTTTTTGAAGGGAAGCAAGCGAACTGAGTTTCTATATGTACAGGTTGACAGGAAGGAAAGCTAAAGGTATATTTTATTGATAATGGTTATCATTTTCATCATATAATGGGCATTTGGAAGCTGTACCTATGAAGGAGGATATACGTGACAAAGCAAACCTTTAGTGAACATGTCATAGATGTAATTCAGGAACGTCGCACCATTAAAAAATTCAAAGCTGATTCCATTCCGGTAGACACCATCAAAGAATTGCTGGACGTCGCTGTATGGGCCCCTAATCATAAAATGCGTGAACCGTGGCGTTTTTTGTTGTTTGCTGGTGAAGGACGGAAAAAGCTTGCAGAAGCCATCGCAGCCGATGTGGGCAAGGATAACAAGTTTGAGAGCGGTATTTTGCACAACCCCATTCAGCTTTTAGTTGTACTGGAAGAAGATCCGCGTCAGGCGGTTTGGGATGAAGATTTTGCAGCAGTCAGCGCTCTTGTGCAAAACTTTATGCTTGCTGCATGGAGTAAGGGAATCGGAACGTTTTGGGTGACAAAACCATTTTTGTACTCGCCTAAATTCCGTGAACCCCTGGGAATTCAACCGGGTGAAAAGGTAATTGGGATGATATATGCAGGCTATCCTGAGGTCATTCCTGAACCAAGGCCACGTACATCGGCAGCTGATAAGCTGACCTTGTTTGACAAATAATCTGTGGTCAGATAATCTTAATTAAGGCTTATGAAAATTTGGAAGCACCTTTTTTCATATATGCAATGATTCCCGTTGGGAGACATTTCAGTATGAGGAGAGGTGCTTTTTTGTTATGTATGGAAAATTACACGGAGCTTGTCTGTATGGAATAGATGGTGTCCTGATTGAGGTGGAGACGGATTTGTCCAATGGCCTGCCTCAGACTGCCATTATCGGATTGCCCGATTCGGCGATTCGGGAGGCCGTGGAGCGTGTGCGAGCAGCAATCAAGAACTGTGGCTTCAAATATCCGTCCCAGCGTGTAACGATAAATTTAGCCCCTGCTGATTTGCGTAAGGAGGGCTCATCTTTTGACCTTGCTATCGCTTTAGGGCTGCTGACAACCAGTGGACAGGTTGTTCTACCAGATGGGGAAAGGACGCTGTTTATTGGCGAACTGGCGCTGGATGGCAGCATTCGGCCTGTAAATGGAGTGCTGTCCATGGTGGATCTGGCAAAGCGAGAAGGGTTTCATTCGGTGCTGCTTCCTGAGGAAAATGCGAGGGAGGCCCGTCTGATCACGGATATACGTATTTACGCTATTCGTCATCTGACAGATCTCATTCCGGTTAAAGATCATGCACAATACACTGGTGGAGAGCAACCGACCGATCTAGGTTCTAATCCTGTACCTCTTCCAGCTTACGATCAGTCCATGAACGAAGTCGCAAATCAGATGATAGATTCTGTCTCCAATACAGCTATAAATCACACTTCAAAGCCTAGTCAAGAAAAGCATACAGCTAGACAACAGGTCATAATCCATTCCTATGACCATTTAACTCAGGCAGAGCATGTACCGCTGCGTGAGGAAAAAGAGATCATCAGCAGCATGGAGGATTATAGCGATGTGCTTGGTCAGCTGCACGCCAAACGTGCGTTGGTTATCGCTGCGGCTGGAATGCATAATATCCTTCTTATGGGACCACCAGGGGCCGGAAAAACGATGCTTATCCGCAGGCTGCCTTCCATCCTGCCGCCTTTGGCTGAAAAGGAGGCACTAGAAGTGACTAAAATATACAGTGCCGCCGGGAAGTGGAAGGAGACATCTCCCCATCTGATGAACATTCGACCATTTCGTTCTCCTCATCATACGATTTCTGCTGCTGGGTTGGTAGGAGGGGGAGGTATACCCAAGCCGGGAGAAATCAGCCTTGCCCACTGGGGAATTTTATTTCTGGATGAGCTGCCTGAGTTTAGCCGCCATGTGCTTGAGGTGCTGCGTCAGCCGCTGGAGGACCGCAATGTTACAATCAGCCGTTCACGTGCTGTTTTTAAATATCCGGCGCACTTTTTGCTTGCTGCTTCCTTAAATCCATGTCACTGTGGCTTTTTCGGCAGCGATATGGAACATCAGCGCTGTACCTGTTCACCTGCGGCTGTAGCCCGCTACCGTTCGCGTATTTCCGGTCCGCTGCTGGATCGGATTGATCTCCAACTTGAAGTATCGCAGCCGAAGGATTGGCGAGAGGAAAAAGAATCACTGTCGTCGGCTGAAATGCGAAGGCAGGTGCTGGCTGCACAAGCGATACAAATCCATAGATACGGCAAGCTTCCCTTTTCATGGAATAGTGAATTGTCTGGGCAGATGCTGCGTAAATATGCGGTATTGGAACAAAACGCGGCTAAGCTGCTCAATCAGACGATGGATGCACTTGGTTTAAGCATGCGCGCATATGATCGAATTCTCAAGCTGTCTCGCACGATTGCGGACTTAAATGAGTCAGAAAAAATCAAGGCTTCGCATGTTGCTGAAGCTATTCAATATCGTAATATGGACAGGACTAGCGCCAGTCTTCTCGATGGCTGATATGAAAAAAGGGCAAAAAAAAGCTCCAGACGCAAAGTTCTGGAGAAGAAAAAAAGATTATGACAATGTGATTATACTATGAGTATATCACTTTCGTATATACGATTATGCATCATCTACCATGTTACTTGTTGGAAGGTACAGTAGTTTTACAGGACGTTCAGCTTCACTTCAATATTTCCGCGGGTAGCGCGGGAGTATGGACATTGCTCATGTGCACCTTCCACCAGTTTTACTGCTGTCTCATGATCTACACCTTTTACCAGTACGTCCAGATTTACTCCAATTCCGAAGCCGCCGTCTTCCACTTTACCTAATTGGACTGTGGCTGTTACTTCAGTACCTTCGTGCTTAACGCGTTGCATACGGGCGACCATATTTAAAGCACTGTCAAAGCAGGCGGAATATCCTGCAGCGAACAATTGCTCAGGATTCGTTCCTGCACCGCCTGCGCCACCCATTTCTTTTGGCATATCAATATTTAAACGAAGCTCAGGGGAGGAAGACTCGATATAACCGTTACGTCCACCAACCGTTTTTACTGATGTTTCATACATTTTTTGTTGAATGGTCATCATAATTCAATCACTGCCTCTCGCTCGATTTATATTTTACACAATTTAATTTAACAAAATAATTATTGTTTGTAAAGTATTTTGTGCAATTAGCATGTATTTTGCTATATAATGTGCTAAAATAGTGACGAAAGTAGGTGATCTGACAACATGGACCATAGTCATAACGAAGGTGCAGCATTAAAACTTGATAACCAGTTATGTTTTGCCATATATGCGTGTTCGAGAGAGATTACGAAGCTGTACCAGCCTTATCTTGATAAGCTTGGTGTGACGTATTCACAGTACCTGGTGCTAATCGTGCTCTGGGAGCGTGAAGAATGTACGGTGAAGGAATTGGGTGAAGCGTTGTACCTGGATTCCGGTACACTGACTCCGCTATTAAAGAGATTGCAAAATGCCGGATTGATTGATCGCAAGCGTTCGACTCAGGATGAGCGCAAAGTGCTGATTTCTCTGACGACAGAGGGAAGTGCATTGCGAGAAAAAGCTCTATCTGTACCAGGATGTATTCAGGAAAAAACGAGTATGACCCAAGATCAATTTGGTTCGCTTCTGCTGCAGTTCAATGATCTGCTGGACCGTGTCCATCAAGCGAATGTGAAGATTGAAAAATCATAATAGGCACTTTCAGTTACGCTACAATCTGATTGCCCAAGTCGTTCTTAGCTGAAAAAAAGAATGCCTGATGACATAAAGTGCCTCTCGTGGTGGGTTGTAACTCCATTCTGAGAGGTGCTTTTTTGCGTACCATTGTATAAAAATGTATCAAAAGTAAATACCCATTAATATCCAAACATTCGATTTTGGGAATGATAATGATATCAAAATACTGTAATTCATGAGGTTAAATTATAAGGAAAGCGTTTTAAAAACATGTTACAATGATGTAGGTTTAGTATAGATTTCCTTGTGAACCGCCCTTGTTGCAGTCATGTTGATAGGAGGATTCCAGAATGAATATCCATGAATATCAGGGTAAAGAAGTATTAAAGCAGTACGGAGTGGCTGTACCGAACGGTAAGGTTGCCTATACGGTGGAGGAAGCCGTTGCTGCGGCAGAATCGCTTGGAAGCGCTGTTACGGTGGTAAAAGCACAAATTCATGCTGGTGGACGCGGTAAAGCGGGTGGCGTGAAGGTAGCCAAAGGCTTGGAAGAGGTGCGAACTTATGCCTCTGAAATCTTGGGAAAGGTGCTGGTGACGCATCAGACCGGACCTGAAGGTAAAGAAGTCAAACGCCTTTTGATAGAGGAAGGCTGCGACATTCGGAAAGAATATTACGTCGGCGTTGTTGTAGATCGTGCAACCGGACGTATCGTGATCATGGCCTCGGAAGAAGGCGGTACGGAAATCGAAGAGGTAGCTGCGGCTACTCCAGAGAAGATTTTTAAAGCGGTCGTTGATCCAGCGATTGGGCTTCAGGTGTATCAGGCTCGCAAGCTGGCTTATGACATTAACATTCCTAATGAGCAGGTAAACAAAGCGGTCAAATTTATGCTGGCGTTGTACGAGGCTTTTGTGGACAAGGACTGTTCGATTGCAGAAATTAATCCCCTAGTCGTTACAGGTGATGGAAATGTACTGGCACTGGATGCCAAACTGAATTTTGATTCTAATGCGTTGTTCCGCCACAAAGATATTTTGGAATTGCGCGATTTGGATGAAGAGGACGAGAAGGAAATTGAGGCATCCAAATACGATCTAAGCTATATTGCCCTCGACGGAAATATTGGCTGTATGGTCAATGGTGCAGGCTTGGCGATGGCAACAATGGATATTATCAAATATTACGGTGGCGATCCGGCCAACTTCCTGGACGTAGGGGGCGGTGCGACGACGGAAAAGGTGACCGAAGCGTTTAAAATCATTTTGGCCGATCCGAAGGTAAAAGGTATTTTTGTGAACATTTTCGGCGGAATTATGCAGTGTGACATCATTGCGAACGGCGTTGTGGAAGCTGCCAAGCAGTTGGGGCTGACTCGTCCGCTTGTTGTCCGTCTCGAGGGGACGAATGTCGAGTTGGGCAAGCAGATTTTAGCGGAATCCGGGTTAAATATCGTGGCTGCAGATTCCATGGCGGATGGCGCCCAAAAAATCGTTGAACTTGTTCAATAGCCTGTTTGCATTCCGATATGCCGAATAAACGATAGGGGATGTGAAGATCGTGAGTATTTTGGTCGATAAGCATACAAAGGTGATTACACAGGGGATTACGGGAAAAACGGCGTTGTTTCACGCCAAGGGTGCGCTTGATTATGGCACACAGATGGTAGGAGGCACCTCTCCGGGCAAAGGCGGCACAGAGGTGGAAATTACGCTGGAGAACGGACAACAGGTTAAGCTGCCGGTGTTTAACACGGTGAGTGAAGCAAAGGAAGCTACGGGTGCAACTGCAAGCGTGATTTACGTGCCGCCGGCTTTTGCAGCGGATTCCATTTTGGAAGCCGTGGATGCGGAGTTAGACCTCGTAATTTGTATTACTGAGGGTATTCCGGTGCTGGATATGATCAAGGTCAAACGTTTTATGGAAGGTAAAAAGACGGTTCTGATCGGTCCGAACTGTCCGGGTGTTATTACGCCGGGTGAGTGTAAAATCGGTATCATGCCTGGTTACATTCATCTGCCAGGTCATGTAGGTGTTGTGTCACGTAGTGGTACGTTGACCTATGAGGCGGTGCATCAGCTGACAACCCGGGGCATAGGACAATCTTCTGCGGTCGGTATTGGCGGTGATCCTGTTAAAGGCTCGGAATTCATTGATATTTTGCGGCGCTTCAATGAGGACCCCAAAACTCACGCTGTTATTATGATCGGGGAAATCGGTGGTACAGCCGAGGAGGAAGCTGCCGAGTGGATTCGGGATCATATGACCAAGCCGGTGGTTGGTTTTATCGGCGGTGTGACTGCACCTGCAGGCAAACGAATGGGGCACGCAGGCGCCATTATTTCCGGTGGAAAAGGGACAGCCAAGGAGAAAATTGCTACGCTTGAAGCCTGCGGGATCAAGGTAGCACCGACTCCTTCCGAAATGGGCTCGACGCTGGTGAGTGTGCTGGAGGAACGCGGTATTCTGAATTTGTGTACGACACATTAAGTCGTGTTTCTTCATTAATATACAGGCTGTAAATTAAATCGAAATTTGCTGCCTTCTAGTGTATAATGAAAGAAAGGTAAGCAACCTTTTTATCTTCTGTAACAGGGGATGAAAAGGTTGCTTTTTTTGCGTTGAGACAGGCTTGTCAGGGAAACGCTTGCAAAATAATGCAATGTGCCACAAAATAAGGGAGGGTTTACTCTTCCCGTGAATGGGGGAACCGCAGTTTGGAAGAAAGATGGCTTTTGTTAGGTTTACATGAATTAGAGGGAATCGGAAGGAAGACCATTCAGCGTATTTGGTCGAGTGATTATCGACTCCACGAGCTGCTGCATTTTAGTGAGCAGAAATGGATGGAGATTGGATTAAGTTCTGCTCAGGCTCGCCTAGCGGCACAGTGTTACAACGAAGAATGGGTTCATGAACGATATCAGCGAGCTCAATCCGGTGATATTGGAACGATAACTTATGTAGACGAGGATTATCCCCTATTAATGAAGGAAACAGTTGATCCTCCTTGGGTAATCTATACAAAAGGGGATAAATCACTTTTGCATACATGCGCTGTAGCTATGGTAGGAACTCGCGTTCCCACTGCGTATGGACGCAGAGCAGCGGAGATACTAACAGAGGGATTATGTCGTGCTGGGATTACGGTGGTTAGTGGATTGGCAAGAGGAATCGACAGTATTTGCCATGAAGCAGCGCTGCGCCAGGGAGGAAACACAATTGGTGTGCTCGGAACCGCGATTGATCAAATTTATCCACCTCAAAATGCGTCTTTATTTGCAGAGTTGGCAAGCAGAGGCTTGATCGTATCGGAGTATCCACCAGGCACGAGATCTCATCCGGGAATGTTTCCGCAGCGTAACCGAATTATTGCCGGCTTGACGAAGGGAACGCTTGTCGTCGAAGCAGATGCAAGAAGTGGCTCTCTCATTACAGCTGATGCTGCAATGGAGGCAAATCGAGATGTGTTTGCTGTTCCCGGACCAATTACGTCACCGAAGAGTAGAGGTACGCTCAGTCTGATTAAGCAAGGAGCCAAAACGGTCACTGAAGCTTCGGATATTATTGAAGAGTATGCAACTGATTTGCGTACAAGGGATGTTTCTTCATACAATAGAGAGCAGGGTCGCGATGTAAGGGAGGTCTTGAAAGCGCCAGAAAGTGAAACTTCCGAGGAGAATCGTATTGTGCTGTTACTGGAGCAGGGGACCATGACTCTGGATGAACTGCTTGAAGCCACTGCATGGGATTTTGGACTTTTACACGCAGTTCTGTTATCGTTAATCATAAAAAAAAGGATCGCCCAGCTGGCGGGCACAAAATACAAGCTTATTTAGCAGTTGTTTTTGCAAAGTCCTTAGGCAAAGTCTTTAGTTAGTAATTGTACAAATTCAATTTTAAACATCAGGTGAAGGGAAGTAGGACATTCATTCGCACTGCGGATTCCTATTCCCTCCCCACTTCCTGAAATGTGTTGACTTTATAGCTCGCAGTAGCGCAGCAAGGGATTTGAATTCGGAAAAGCGATAGCGTTCGCCTTTGTAATGGAATTCTAACCTTATCGAAGGTTTTATAAAATCTAAGAATTCCATTACAACAGCGATTGTAGAATCAAATCCATTGTGGAGCGTCTCGCGCTATAGCTCACCACATTTCAGGAAGACTATCATATTCATGTATGCAATCGAGAGGAGGAAGAGCCTATGGCGGATTCACTCGTCATCGTGGAATCGCCTTCCAAGGCGAAGACGATCGGCAAATACTTAGGCAGCAAATATATCGTCAAGGCTTCCATGGGTCATATCAGGGATTTACCGAAGAGTCAGATCGGCGTAGAGGTCGAAAATGATTTTAATCCCAAATACATTACCATTCGAGGTAAAGGCTCAATTCTAAAAGAATTAAAGGATGCCCGGAAAAAAGTAAAAAAAGTATATCTGGCGGCTGACCCGGATCGCGAAGGCGAGGCTATTGCTTGGCATCTGGCACATGCGCTGGAACTGGATGATACAGCAGATTGCCGTGTTGTATTTAATGAAATTACGAAGCAGGCTGTTAAGGATGCTTTTAAAACACCACGCAAAATCAATATGGATCTGGTCAATGCCCAACAGGCCAGACGCATACTTGATCGGCTTGTTGGCTACAAAATCAGTCCGCTTCTGTGGAAAAAGGTAAAAAAAGGTCTGTCCGCAGGTCGCGTGCAGTCCGTTGCGGTGAAAATTATTTTGGATCGGGAGACCGAGATCAGTGAGTTTGTACCGGAAGAATACTGGACGATTACAGCCAAGCTAGCTATTAAGGATAGCACCTTTGAAGCGAAATTCCACAAGCTGCGCGGCGAAAAGAAAGAGCTTTCTAGCGAAGCAGACGTGCAGGAAGTATTAAAGGCGATTGGCAAATCGTCTTACAAGGTACAAGATGTGAAGGAGAAAGAGCGTCTTCGCAATCCTTCTCCACCATTTACAACAAGTTCATTACAGCAAGAGGCAGCTCGGAAGCTCAACTTCCGTGCATCCAAAACGATGTCTGTAGCTCAGCAGTTATATGAGGGCGTGGATTTAGGTAAGGAAGGGACCGTGGGTCTGATTACGTATATGCGTACGGATTCCACACGGATCGCCGCTTCGGCTCAAGAGGAAGCAAAGGAAATCATCATTCAAAAATATGGCGAAGATTTTGTACCTGAAAGTCCTCGTCAGTATTCAAAAAAATCGGCCAACGCTCAGGATGCGCATGAAGCGATTCGTCCAACTTCTGCCTTGCGTGATCCAGAAACCGTTAAGCCGTTTATGAGCCGAGATCAGTTCCGGTTGTACAAACTGGTATGGGAACGTTTTATGGCGAGCCAGATGGCTTCCGCTATTATGGATACCCTGTCCGTTGATATTGAAGCAGGTGAGACGATTTTCCGCGCAGCCGGTTCTAAAGTTCGTTTTCCAGGCTTTATGAAAGTATATGTGGAGGGGAATGACGACGGTAAAACCGAAGAAGATAAGCTGCTGCCGCCACTTCAACCGGGCGATAAGCTGAAAAAAGAATCGGTTGAACCAAAGCAGCATTTTACACAACCGCCTCCTCGTTATACGGAAGCAAGACTGGTCAAAACGCTGGAAGAATTGGGTATAGGGCGCCCGAGTACGTATGCTCCTACGCTGGAGACCATTCAGAAGCGTGGTTATGTCGCCATTGAGGAAAAGAAGTTCTTCCCTACAGAGCTGGGAGAATTGGTCATTGAACAAATGGAGGAGTTCTTTCCTGAGATTCTGAATGTGGAGTTTACTGCCAATATGGAAGATGATCTTGACCATGTAGAAGATGGAGAAGGAAATTGGGTTCAAGTCTTGAGTGACTTTTACGAGTCATTTGAGAAGCGTCTGGAAGTGGCAGAGGAAGAAATGAAGGAAATTGAGATCAAGGATGAAGTGTCTGATGTCATCTGTGATAAATGTGGCAGCCCAATGGTGTATAAGCTAGGTCGCTTTGGTAAATTTCTGGCCTGCTCTGCCTTCCCGGATTGCCGCAACACTAAGCCAATTGTCAAGGATATTGGGATCACTTGTCCTACATGCGGTGAGGGCCATGTCGTCGAACGACGGAGTAAAAAAGGACGTGTCTTCTACGGTTGTGATCGCTATCCGGAATGCGATTTTGTATCTTGGGATAAACCGTCCATTAAGCCTTGTCCAAGCTGTAGCGGTCTAATGGTCGAAAAACGAACGAAGCAGGGAACGAAGCTCAATTGTACCGTCTGTGATCACAGCGAAATGCTGGAAGAGAGCGATGAGGGTGTAGAGACTTCTTAAGAACAACAATAGCAGGGGGATTTATACGTGAGTGAAATGCAAAAGGTAACGGTCATCGGAGCAGGTTTGGCGGGCAGCGAAGCTGCCTGGCAAATTGCAAGCCGTGGAGTACCTGTCAAGTTATATGAAATGAGGCCGGTAGTAAAAACACCGGCACATCATACAGATAAATTTGCTGAACTGGTGTGCAGTAATTCCTTGCGAGCAAACGGTCTAACAAATGCAGTGGGCGTGCTGAAGGAAGAAATGAGAATGCTGAATTCCTTGATTTTGAGCGCAGCGGACCGTCATGCTGTTCCAGCTGGCGGTGCGTTGGCAGTGGATCGTGACGGATTTTCCGGCCATATTACAGATACACTTCATCAGCATCCGCTGATTGAGGTCGTGAATGAAGAGCTTCAGGAAATTCCACAGGATGGCATTGTGGTCATTGCAACAGGGCCCTTAACTTCTCCGGCTTTGTCAGAACAGATTAAATCGCTGATGGGAGAGGAGTATTTTTACTTTTACGATGCTGCAGCCCCGATTGTTGAAAAGGACTCCATTGATATGAGTAAGGTTTACCTGGCCTCCCGTTATGATAAGGGAGAAGCGGCTTACTTGAATTGTCCGATGAATGAAGCGGAATTTGACGCTTTTTATGAGGCCTTGATTACGGCTGAGGTGGCACAAGTTAAGGAATTTGAAAAAGAAATCTATTTCGAGGGCTGTATGCCTATCGAAGTGATGATGCAGCGTGGGAAACAGACTGCATTGTTCGGACCCATGAAGCCAGTTGGGCTAGTAAATCCACATACAGGCGAACTGCCGTATGCAGTTGTTCAGCTTCGCCAGGATAATGCTGCAGGCACGCTGTATAATCTGGTTGGCTTCCAGACTCACCTCAAATGGGGGGAGCAAAAGCGTGTATTTTCTATGATACCGGGTCTCGAAAAGGCAGAGTTTGTACGTTATGGTGTGATGCATCGTAATACCTTTATTAATTCTCCTCAGCAGCTTCAACCAACCTATCAATTCAAGGGGAGAAGCAATTTGTTCTTTGCCGGGCAAATGACCGGCGTAGAGGGGTATGTGGAATCAGCAGCTTCAGGCTTGCTTGCGGGAATGAATGCGGCGCGTGCGGCGCAGGGACAGGAATTGTTTGTATTCCCAGCGGAAACGACACTAGGCAGTATGGCGCGGTATATTACGACCGCGGATTTCAAGCATTTTCAGCCGATGAATGCAAACTTCGGTCTGCTGCCAAAGCTGGAGAAGCGGATCCGCAATAAGAAGGAAAAGAACGAAGCGCTCGCGAATCGCGCACTGGAAAGCTTGCGTCGTTACATCGATGAAACAGGAGTTATGACAGCTGAAGTACAGGCATAAGGATGAAGGAAAAGGAGGAGCGCGTTATGGATATGTCCTTTCATGCTACCACCATCTGCGCTGTACGCCACAATGGCAAAGGAGCTATTGCGGGTGATGGACAGGTAACGTTCGGCAACAGTGTTGTTATGAAGCAAACTGCTAAAAAAGTACGTAGATTGTATCGTGGGCAAGTCGTTGCGGGATTTGCGGGTTCGGTGGCCGATGCCATCACATTATTTGAAAAGTTTGAAAGCAAGCTGGAGGAACATCACGGCAATCTGCAACGGGCTGCCGTAGAACTGGCTAAGGACTGGCGACAGGATCGTATTCTGCGCAAGCTGGAGGCGCTAATGATTGTGATGGATACCTCCGGCATGCTACTCATTTCCGGAGGCGGGGAAATTATCGAGCCAGACGATGATGTACTTGCGATCGGCTCAGGCGGTAATTTTGCATTGGCGGCTGCTCGAGCGTTCAAACGTCATGGAACTGATATGGATGCAAAGGATATGGCGCGGGAAGCTTTAGAGGTCGCTTCGGAAATATGCGTGTATACAAACAATCAGATTATCGTGGAAGAACTGTAAATCGGCTCTGAGTATTCAAGGGTGGAGGAATGCAAAATGAAGAATCAATCGTTGACGCCCAGACAAATTGTATCCGAGCTGGATAAGTATATTGTCGGACAAAAGCAGGCTAAAAAATCTGTTGCTGTTGCCTTGCGCAACCGTTATCGTCGCAGTAAGCTGCCGGATGATGTCCGGGATGAGATTGTGCCTAAAAATATTTTGATGATCGGGCCGACAGGTGTGGGTAAAACGGAAATTGCGCGTAGACTTGCACGGCTTGTGGGGGCTCCTTTTGTCAAGATTGAAGCGACCAAATTCACAGAAGTGGGCTACGTTGGTCGTGATGTGGAGTCCATGGTACGTGATCTGATGGAAACCTCCATACGCATCGTGAAAGCGGAGCGAACAGAGAATGTGAAGGACAAAGCGGAGGACATGGCCAATGAACGGATTGTCAACATTCTTGTACCTGCGGAGAAGTCGGGCAAATCGCAGCGTAATCCCTTTGAAATGCTGTTCGGTAACAACCCGGGTGCTGCGGTAGAAGAAGAACAACCACAACAGGACGCTTCCTTGGCGGAGAAAAGACGCAAGGTCAAATTTGATTTGCTGTCAGGTAAGCTTGAGGATGAGATCATAGAGATTGATGTGGAGGATACCGCGCCCAATATGCTCGATATGTTTGCCGGGCAAGGAAATGAACAAATGGGTATGAATATGCAGGAGATGTTCGGAAGTTTTCTGCCCAAGCGGACTAAAAAGCGCAAGTTATCCGTGAAGGAGGCCCGTAAGGTTCTGATTCAGGATGAGGCCGCTAAGCTGATCGACATGGATGATGTAATTCAGGAGTCTGTGAAACGTGCTGAACAGTCCGGTATTATTTTCATCGATGAAATAGATAAGATTGCCAGCCAGGGCAAGGGGAATGGTCCTGACGTTTCCAGAGAGGGCGTCCAGCGTGACATTTTGCCTATTGTCGAGGGCTCTACCATTATGACTAAATACGGTCCGGTAAGAACGGATTACATTCTGTTTATTGCTGCAGGGGCCTTTCATGTCGCCAAGCCGTCTGACCTTATCCCTGAACTTCAAGGCCGTTTTCCCATCCGTGTAGAGCTGAGCAGTTTGACCCTGGATGAGTTTGTATCGATATTGACGGAGCCTAAAAATGCGCTGACCAAGCAATATACGGATCTGCTCCGCACTGAAGAGATCGAAGTTGAATTTTCAGCGGATGCGATCCGTGAGATTGCCAGCATTGCCGAGTCCGTAAATCGAAACACGGAAAATATCGGCGCGCGCCGTTTGCATACTATTTTAGAAAAGCTGCTGGAGGATTTATCCTTCGAAGCTCCTGAGCTTACATTGGATCGTATGATCATTACGCCTGAATATGTTCGTGAGAAGCTGGGTGATATTGCCCAAAACAGGGACCTTAGTCAGTATATTTTATGAATAGGGTTTCTAAAAATAGGGTGTGTGGTCCAGAATAACACTATCTTGCACCGTTAAATAGACCTAGTTAAAAGTTAAGTTGATGATTTTTCTGTCTATTCCAAAAGTAGGACGTGTAATCTTTTACAGGTGTAAAGTGCTAAAAAAAAGCTCGTTTTCTCGAAAAAAACCTGAAAAATTTAACATTTTATGCATCTAAAGCCCTCTTTTTTAAAAAAGATAGGGCTTTTTTCTTATTGTAATTAGGTCCCAACTCTACGAAACTTAGAATATATGACAGAAAGCAATTATTTTCTACTTAAGACCTAAGAGAAATGTATAATTATGAAATTAAATTGTCGAAAAAAAGTGAAAAATCTTGTTTTATTGAATCTTACTTTGGAGTAGACGCTGGAAGGGAGGAGCTAAATGAATCTGCTGGGTGATATTAGCTTTCAAAAGCTTCAGGCAGGTGTTCAGGCGGCCAATACGAGACAACGTGTGATAGCCAACAACATTTCCAATGTGGATACCCCGTATTTTAAGCGTTCGGAGGTTTCATTTGAAGAATTGCTTCAGCAGCAAATGGACGGTGATGTAACACCACTGCGTGGAAAAGTTACCAATGCAAGACATTTTCAAATAGGACCTGTGAACTCTATTCCGGACGCTATGGTCACCAAAGATGGGTACTCAGTCATGAACAATAATATGAACAACGTCGATGTCGACAGAGAAATGAGTCTTATGGCTGAAAATCAACTAAGATATAATGCCTACATCCAAGAAATTAATGAACGTATCAAAATGATGAGAACAGCGGTAGAAGGGAGATAGGATTAGGTGAAGATTAACAACGGCTTTGATATTAGCGCATCTGCACTTACGGCCCAACGGTTGCGGATGGATGTTATATCAAGTAACATCGCGAACGCAGAGACAACTCGGGCCAAAGTGGAGAATGGACAAGCAATTCCATATCGGAGAAAAACGGTTGTTTTGGAGCCGAACCAATCTGGCTTTGCCGATGTTTTGAAGGCCCAAATGGAAGGAAATGGCACAGGTGCCGCTGGCGTCAAGGTTGCGCAAATTCAGGAAGATCAGTCACCTTTGAAGCCTGTGTACAATCCAGGCCACCCGGACGCTGATAAAGATGGCTATGTATATATGCCTAATGTAGACATTATGAAAGAAATGGTTGACATGATTTCTGCAACACGCTCGTACGAAGCCAATGTAACAGCTCTGAATGCATCAAAAGCGATGGTTTCCAAAGCGCTTGAAATCGGTCGCTAAGTTCCAGGACTACTAACTATTGAATAGGGAGAGTAAAGCATGATTCAAAACGCCATGTTTAATGTACAGACACCGGTAATACAGCAGATTCAATCGCCTAACAATGAGTTGACGAAAGCGACACCTTCCGAATCCTTAAAGGATTTTGGTTCTTTCCTGAAGGATGCTCTCAATGAAGTAGGGCAGCAGGAAGCCGCTACACACCAGATGTCCGACCAATTCATGGCAGGCAAAGTTGATGTGGATCAAGTCATGATCACTTCTCAGCAAGCACTGCTTTCCCTGCAGCTTACGACACAGGTCCGAAACAAAGCGATCGAAGCCTATCAGGAGATCATGCGCACACAGATGTAAAGAGGGTCTAGCAAAGTTTCGGATGGGGTGACGGAGTGAACGAGAGAATCGCCCAATATCGGGATAAAATTGCCGGGTATTGGAATAATTTCAGCAAAAAACAGAAGATACTACTTGTTTCGACATTAGCATTCATTATTATTGCAATTGTAGTGCTAACGATGCAGTTTACTAAAACCGAGTATGAAGTGGCTTTCCGGGACTTGAATGCAAACGATGCTGCCGGAGTCATTAAATATCTCGATTCAGCGGGTATACCGTATCAGCTCAACGCTGGTGGGACGCAAATCTCAGTCCCTACTGCAAGTGCGGATAAGGCAAAGGTAGACGTTGGGTCTCAAGGCCTGATTCAAAAGGGCTCAATCGGCATGAGTGCTTTTGACCAGTCTTCCTCGGCAATTGGTATGACGGAGAACGAGTTCAATGTAAAGTATAATAACGCATTGAATGGCGAAGTACAGCAGCTGTTGGAACGGATGGATGGTGTCCAAAGCTCTAAAGTTGTCATTAATATGCCGAAGGAAAACATTTTTGCCGGACTTGAAGAGAAGGACAAAGCTTCTGCTTCAGTGCAAATGGAATTTGAACCTGGCTTCACGCCAAATCAACAAGCCATTGATGGCTACTTTAATCTGGTGAAAACGGCTGTGCCGAATTTGCCAGTGGAGAACATTACAATCACCAATAAGGAATATGAGTTGATTCCAACAGCCAAGGGCGGCCAAGGAGGACTCACTAGTGGTGTGCAGGAAAACATGGCTCTACAGAAGAAGTTTGAGAGCGATGTAAGGAATAATGTTCAACAATTTTTGTCGAAAATTGTTGGGGATGACAAGGTGAATGTACTGGTCATGTCCCAGCTGAATTTTGACAAAGTAACATCTAAGGAACAAATGGTCACACCTGTTGACCAGGCGAAAATGAAGGGCATTGAAATCAGTGCTCAACAAATTCAGGAAAGCTATACGGGCAGCAGTGGACAAACCGGAGGAGTTGCAGGAACAGGAACGCAGGATATTCCAGGTTACCCTGGAGGAGCCAATTCCGGCAACACCAGCTCAGATAAGAGCTCGAGTACAATTAACTACGAAGTTAACCGAATTGCGAGAGATATTATCCAAAGTCCGTACGTTGTAAAAGATTTAACCATTAATGTGGCGGTTGAACCACCAACAGGACAACAAACGTTGGATACTGCAACTCAGACAGCAATTCAAAATATCTTGGTTAATATTGTAAGAGCTTCGTTGGCGAATTCCGGTACTACCTTTACAGACGCTGATTTGGCCAAAAAGGTTTCAGTTTTCTCTCAAACTGTCCCGGCGCCAGCGAACACCAACACATTCTTCTCGGCTTCCAATCCGTGGGTTTGGGGCATCGGAGCTGCAGTCCTGGCATTGTTGGCGGGTGCAATCTTCCTGATCGTGCGTCGTCGTCGTAAACAGGAAGAAGATCTAGAGGAAGATTTGGAACTCATGCCAACGCCGACGGAGTTCCCGTCTATTACCATGGAAAGTGTGACAAATGAAAGCCAAGTGCGTAAACAGCTTGAAAGTTTGGCGAAAAAGAAACCCGACGAATTCGTCAATCTGCTTCGTACATGGCTGGCTGACGAATAGAGGTGAGTTCATTGGCAAAGGCAAGCAGTCAAGGTTTAACGGGAAGACAGAAAGCGGCTATTCTTCTGATCACAATGGGGCCAGAAGTATCTGCTCAAATATTCAAACATTTGCGTGATGATGAGATCGAGCAACTTACATTGGAAATTGCCAATGTACGGAAGGTCGATGCCATTGAAAAAGACTCCATTATGGCCGAGTTTCATCAAATTTGTCTGGCTCAGGAGTACATTTCCCAAGGCGGTATCAATTACGCGAAAGAAATATTGGAAAAAGCGCTCGGATCACAAAAAGCGGTCGAAGTCATTAACCGCCTGACGGCAACGCTACAGGTGAGACCATTCGATTTTGCCCGCAAGGCTGATCCAAACCAGATTTTGAATTTTATACAAAATGAGAATCCACAGACGATTGCTCTCGTGCTTTCGTACTTGCAATTCGAGCAGGCGGCGGTTATTCTGTCGTCCCTGCCACAGGAGAAGCAGGCAGATGTGGCCCGGCGTGTTGCTGTCATGGATAGCACATCTCCGGAAGTTATTTCACAAGTGGAACGTGTGCTGGAACAAAAGCTGTCAGCAACCGTAACACAGGATTACACGAATGCAGGCGGTATCGAGTCCATTGTTCAAATTCTGAATGGCGTAGACCGCGGAACCGAGCGTACCATTCTCGACTCGCTTGAAATTCAGGACCCTGAACTGGCTGAGGAAATCAAGAAGAGAATGTTCGTATTCGAGGATATTGTCAATATCGACAATCGTTCCATTCAACGCATTATCCGCGATATCGACAACTCGGATTTGCAGTTGGCGCTTAAAGTATCCAGTGAAGAAGTACGCGATGTGATTTTCCGAAATATGTCGAAACGTATGGCAGAGACCTTCAAAGAGGAAATGGAGTACATGGGACCGGTGCGGCTGCGTGATGTGGAAGAAGCACAAACACGTATCGTATCCACGATCCGCAGATTGGAAGAGGCCGGTGAGATTATAATCGCACGCGGCGGAGGAGATGACATCATTGTCTAACTTGATCAAATCTTTCCAATATGTGCCTGTAGAGGCTTTGAAAACGATTGATGTGGCACATGCATATGCGCCAGAAACGACGGACGAGGAAGTCACAACTGAATATATGGAGCCGGAGCCCCAAAGAGATTATGAGGCTGAGCGGCTCCGGGATGAAATGCTGAATGATGCCAAGGATTTTGCCGAACGGCAGGTTCGTGAGGCGGCTGAAGAAGCGGAACGGATGCTTCAGGAAGCACAGCAGCAGATTGAAGACTGGTGGCAGGAACGACGTGAGAATGACGATCAATTAACCCAGTCGTTAAAAGCCGATGGCTTCCAGCAAGGCTATGAAGAAGGTCAGAAGCTGGCTGAGGCAGAGCTCCAGACAAAATCGGAGCAAATGATGGAAGAAGCACAGGAAATTCTGCGTCAGGCTTATGAGATTAAAGAGCAGCTGATTCAGGAAGCTGAGCCGTTTTTGGTCGAATTGAGTAGCGCTATTGCTGAGAAAGTCATTGAAAAGCAGCTTAGTCTTGAGCCGGAATATACGATCGAGCTCATTCGCAAAAATTTGGCTCGCAAGCGGGAAAAAGGAACTATCACGTTGTGTGTGTCGCCTCAGCATTTCGCATTTGTGCAAGGCGCGCGCGAAGAACTGTCATTAACTGTTGATTCACAGGCAGAACTGCAAATTATTCCTGATGGTACCGTGAAAGATCGCGGTTGTGTGATCCGTTCTTCCTTTGGAAGCGTGGATGCACGAGTTGATACGCAATTAGCGGAGATCAAAAAAGAACTGCTGCGTCTGGCACATGAGAATGAGGAGCGAAGACATGAAGGGGCTTAATGCACAGCGCTACATGGATCATTTGCGACAGCTGGACCCGGTTCGGGTAAACGGCAAGGTAACACAGGTTATCGGATTGATGGTGGAATCGGAAGGTCCGGATGCCAGCATTGGGGACGTTTGTTACATTTATCCGGGCAAAACGGCCAAACCGCTGCAGGCGGAGGTTGTGGGCTTCAGAGACAACAAGGTACTTCTGATGCCGCTGGGAGAATTACAATCCATAGGTCCCGGTTGTGATGTCGTAGGAACCGGGAAACCACTCAATGTGCAGGTAGGATCAGAGTTGTTAGGCAAAGTGCTGGACGGTCTGGGTCAGCCGCTGGATGGTTCGTTGATTCCCTCGAGAATGGCGAGATATTCGACCTTCAATATTCCTTCCAATCCGCTGAATCGTCCGCGTGTGCAGGAACCGATCAGTATCGGAGTGCGGGCTATCGATGGATTGCTAACCATTGGAAAAGGACAACGGGTTGGTATTTTTGCCGGATCTGGTGTAGGCAAGAGTACCCTGATGGGAATGATTGCACGTAATACGGAGGCCGATGTCAACGTAATTGCGCTGATCGGAGAACGTGGACGCGAGGTACTGGACTTTATCGAACGGGACTTGGGCCCGGAGGGGCTCGAACGTTCTGTGGTTATTGTGGCTACTTCCGACCAGCCTGCATTGATTCGCATTAAGGGTGCACTCATTGCGACGACGATCGCAGAGTATTTTCGGGATCGCGGGTTGAACGTCATGCTGATGATGGACTCCGTTACCCGGTATGCTATGGCTCAGCGTGAAGTAGGACTGGCCATAGGGGAGCCGCCAGCAATGAGAGGTTACACCCCTTCCGTGTTTGCCAGCTTACCGAAGCTGTTGGAGCGTGCAGGAACGGGGCCTACCGGCTCCATAACTGCCTTTTATACAGTGCTGGTCGATGGTGACGACATGAACGAGCCCATCGCGGATGCGGTGCGCGGAATTTTGGATGGACATATTGTATTGAACCGGGGGATTGCTCACAAAGGGCATTTTCCTGCAATTGATGTGTTAGCGAGCATAAGTCGGGTCATGAAGGACATTTCACCGCGTGATCAGATCGAAGCTGCCGAGAACATTAAGCGTTTGATGGCCATTTACAAAAATTCGGAGGACCTGATTAACATTGGGGCCTATCAGCAGGGTTCAAATGCAGAAATTGACGAATCCATAGAGCGCATACGGGATATATGGGATTTTACAAGACAAAGAACAGATGAAAAGACTGAGCTGGATGAGGTACGGGAACGTTTGATTTCTGAATTTACGAGGAGATGAAGGTTGAACGATGAGATTTCAGTATTCCTTTCAGAAAGTTGTAGACTTGAAAACGAACGAAAAGTCACAGGCCGAATGGTTGCTTTCCAGTGCTGTTGGACAATTGCAGGCTGAAGAGCAGACATTGTTACAGCTTGTAGGCGAAAGGAATCGGGTCATATCAGCCATTCAAAAGGCTGCCGAGGATTGCGCGCCACTCTCTACTATTCAGGAATTACAAGCTTATGTTAATCATCTGGACCAATGTATTACACGCAAGCATAAAGACGTTCAATATGCGCAGCAAAATGTGCAAAGCAAACAAACCGTTTTGACCGATAAAATGCTGGATGAACAGGTTTGGCTGAAAGCGAGAGAGAAGGCCAACGTGAAATTCCAACAGGAAATGCTCCTGCGCGAGCAGAACGAGCTGGATGAAATGGCTTCCGTGCGATTTGCCATGAAAGCCCGGTAAGCGGAAAGTCACAGGATAAGCATATCAGCTGCCTGAGGAGGAAGACGATGGCACAGAAGTTAGCAGATAATGAACTGGATATGGATTTAGAAAAAGAATCAGGCGGGGGATTTGAACGGTTTATGTTTTTCCTGATTCCGATTGTTTTCACAATCGTTCTGGTCGGGGTCCTGCTTACACTGTTCAATATGGATTTCAGAAGCGAAATGATTTCATTGGGGAACAAAATTCCAATTGTGAAAAATTGGCTTCCTGAATCAAAAGATAAGGCTGCTCAGACGAAAGAGGCAGATCAGAAGGCCCAGTCTGAAAGTTCTGAAGCAACCATACAGCAGTTAAAGACAGATTTGGCCAAACAGACGGAGGAGCTTAAAAAGGCTTCCGCTGCCAAAACGGCCCAGGATAAAAAGGTTACAGAACTGCAGAATCAAGTCAATTCGCTGCAAACGCAACAGACACAGGTCGGTCAGCAGGGACAGACAGGTACGCAAGCCGCAGGTGCTACTGCTAGCGGAACAGCGAATGAAGATCCATATGTAAAGCAGGCGAAGGATCTCGCTTCCATGTATGAAGGAATGACAGCAAGCAAGGCGGCACCGATTATGGAAAACCTGACTACGGAAGAAACTGTACAACTGTTAAGTTACATGGATCCTGCAAACAGTGCGAAAATCCTGCAAAAGATGGATGCCAAAAAGGCTGCCGATATTACCATGGCTCTGAAAAATATTACACCATCCACGGATTTGTCAGTAGCTGCGTTGCAGTCCCGTCTGAAAAAGGATCAAAGCAGTACAGCGGGAACGACGAGTAAAAGCTTGCAAAACACTCAAATCAGCAGCACATTTGCTTCCATGGACAAGAAAAGCGGTGCTGAACTTATTTTACAAACTTATAAAATCAGTCCGGACAAGGCGTTAAACATATTAAATACAGTAGATGATTCAACACGTGCTTCTTTACTGCAAAATATGTCTGCCAAGGATGCAGGACAGACCGCAAAAATTTTGAACAAGCTGATGGGCAGCAAGTAATGTACATGAAAGGAGGTGAAAAATAAATGACCCTTATTTCTCAAAGTGTATCTCTTGGTTCCAGTCAGACAGCGGGTAGCACGACGTCAGCATCAACAACGAATACAGCAGCAGCTGGAGCAGCAAACGGTGCGTTTAATCAAACACTTACGCAAATGATGACAGGCGGGCAAACGGGCTCAGCCGGGGCAGATGCTAACGGTTCTCCATTAGTTATGGTACTTCCACTTATTGCAGCTGGAGAATCTGTGGAAGCTCCATCCGAGCCGCTTGTCGAAACATTGGCTCCTTTGCTGCAAAATCTTGAGCAGCTGGATGATCAGGTAGCTTCTGATCCTGCTCTGCTTGCAGCTCTGCAATCATGGATTCAGCAAGTTCAACAGTTTTTGCAAGGCGGCGGAGCTAACCAACAGACAGATGGTGGAGAAACGACAGAGGCAACAGGCTTAACAGCTTTGGCAGCTAATCCGGCTACTCTTCGATTTGCATTGCAGGACGCTTTGTCACAACTTGCTAATGTAGCAGAGCAGGCTTCAGGAGAACAAAAATCCCAGGTGACACAGCTGCTACAATCGCTTCAAAGCGTGACAGCTGGTACGGGAACTATTTCCGATGAGCAGTGGAATGGTGTGATGAAAGCTGTGGAACTCGCTGATGCTGGAGATTCACAAGCTGCTCAGCCTTCTGCAAATCGTGCTAATGGTACTCAGACATTGACTGTAGCTTCTACAGACAAACAGGTTGTTGCTCCTGAGCAGCAAGCGAGTCAAGGTGGAACGAGTCAACAAGGCTCAGAAGGACAACGTTCATCCACTAATCTGCATGTTCAATCTGCAGTTAAAGCGACTGCAACGGATGAAGCTAGTACATTCGTAGATGCAACTGAGCAAGCGGACCCGGCAGCTACTGACAATCAGACTCCAGTGATCACGACTGCAGGACAGCTTTCGGTACAGACGCAAGGAACAGCACCTTCGGCTCCGGCCCAACCTGTCGTGCATGTACGACAATTTGCCAAGGAAATGACTGAATTTGTAGTGCAGAAGCTTGATATTGTAAAGCATTCCGGTTTAACGGAAGCTACGATCATGCTTCGTCCGGAACATCTGGGCCAGCTGGAAGTTAAGCTGACGATGCAGAATGGTCATCTGGTCGCCCAGTTCATGACAGAGCATAGCGGAGCGAAAGATTTGCTGGAGCAGCAAATGTCGCAGCTGCGTACCAGCCTGCAAAGCCAGGGCATTCAGGTTGATAAGGTGGAAGTAACACATAATGAATCACTTTCCTCCCATATGTATCAGGATGGCCGCGGCTCCGGTGCTAATCAACAACAGCAATCCAACCAGCGTTCCAAAGCTCAAAGTAGAGAAGAGAACGAGGATGCTTTGAAGGTAGCCGAAATGGCAGAAGAGCTGCGCAACTGGACAGCAGAACAACGCGCAGATGATGTGAATCGGACAGGTTCCTTTACAGCACAAGCGTAATGATGGAGGTGAGAACACTATGACGACTACAGACAACAATGTATCCACCAGTAACGTCTGGCCGAATTACAATGTGAATAATGTCAAAACAGCAAGTGCCAAGGATACCAAAACGATGGGTAAGGATCAATTTTTGAAAATTTTGATCACCCAGCTGCAAAATCAGGATCCGATGCAGCCTTTGGAGGATAAAGAATTTATCGCTCAAATGGCCCAGTTTTCTTCGGTGGAGCAACTGATGAACATTTCTACGCAGTTGACTGCATTGGGACAGTCTTTGGGCACAGCCTCCGGATTGATAGGGAAGGAAGTTAGCTGGATTGAGGCAGGTAAAAAAGATCCCCTGACGGGTGAAACAGCCGCAGGTACGACGAAAAGCGGAATCGTAGATTCTATCGTTATTCGCGACGGTGTGCAGTATGCCAAAATGGGATCGTCCGAGGTAGCATTAAAAGATGTTACATCGGTAGGCCAGCCTAACTCAACAGCTCCTGCAACAGCAACGTCAGATACTACACCTTCTTCCTCTACTGGAAGCGGTGAGAACTCATGAATGACAGAATGACGGTTGGACGCCTTTTTCCCGCCAATGTTCCTCCGGCAGCGATTCCGCAAAACCGGACTAATCCAGTGCCGAAGAATGCCAAACCATTCGATCAGGTGCTGCAGGAACAGGTTGTCAAGCTGAGCAATCATGCGGCCAAGCGGCTGGAGCAGCGAGGAATAGAGTTGAGAAGCGATCAGATGGAAAAGATTAACTCCGCTGTCGATAAGGCGGCTGCCAAAGGTGCCAAGGAATCATTGATTTTGATGCAGGATATGGCTTTGATTGTAAGTGTGCCTAATCGGACAGTAGTTACAGCAATGGACAAGCAGTCCATGGAGGATAACGTATTTACGCAAATAGACAGTGCCGTAATTATTTCATAAAAATGGTATACGAAGTGGCTGGCCCGAACAGGAAAGCCATGAAAAAGCCGCGGATCGACTGATGCGGTTAACGAAGCAACCAAACAGAGGAGGATTTACACTCAATGTTGAGATCAATGTATTCAGGTGTATCGGGCATGAAGGGCTTTCAAACAAAGCTGGACGTTATCGGTAACAACATTGCCAACGTAAACACAACAGGTTTCAAATCCAGCCGGGTCATGTTCAAGGATATTTTGAGCCAAACAAGTTCGGGGGCAAGCGCACCGGACGGTACGACAACTGCAGGTCTAAATGCCAAGCAGGTTGGTCTAGGGGTATCCGTCAGCTCGATTGACACACTGCATCTTCCAGGTAGCGCAATGACCACCAATAATCCGACAGATTTGCGTATTAACGGCGACGGATTTTTCTTGGTGAAAATGAATGACGCACAAGAGGTCCCTTATCTGACCCGTGCGGGTGATTTTCACGTAGACGCGAACCGAAATCTGGTTACCTCTGATGGATTTTTCGTAGTAGATACAGGCGGAACTCCAATCACACTTGCAGACAACGTTACTGCGTTCTCTGTCTCGCAGGACGGTACGATTGTACAGCAATTGGATGATGGTACGACTGATAACGGTACTCAAATTGGTGTGGCTAGAGTTACTAACCCGGAAGGCTTGGAGAAAATCGGCGGGAGCTTGTACCGTACTACAGTAAACTCCAACATTGATGCAATTGAGCCGGGTGCAGCAAATGCTAATGGTCTGGGAGCTATCATTGCGGGCCAACTGGAAATGTCCAACGTTGATCTGACTGGTGAGTTTACCGAAATGATCGTGGCTCAGCGTGGGTTCCAAGCGAACTCGCGTATCATTACGACCTCGGATGAAGTGCTTCAGGAAGTTGTAAACTTGAAACGATAATCTCATTTAAACGCGGAGGAGTAGAGTCTCCTCCGCACCTATCAGGAGGTTGGTGTTACGATGATCCCGTTGACGCGGCTGAACGGCTCGCCTATGTGGCTTAATGCGCTGCTCATTGAGACTGTGGAGGAAACACCGGATACATACGTCACTTTGGTGACGGGGAAACGGTTGATTGTATTGGAAAAAGCGGCAGATGTCGTCTCCTTGATCAAGGATTACAGCCGTGAAATCGGCATCCATGCCGCCACGATAAAAGTGCAACAAATGGAGGAAGACGAATGAAGAAGATGCTGCCATGGCTCATTACAATTTTACTCGCGATTACTTTGATTGCAGGCGCGGCCTTTGTACTTATACCAGCGCTTAGCGGGAAGAAGTCGGAAGTCACTCCGAATGTGCAAGCCACCCAAACAGAACAGCTTCCAAGATTGTCAGCAGATGAACTGGTGGAAGTGAGTTCTGAAATTACCGGTATCAAAACGAATTTAGCGGACGCCGATTACATTGTACAGATGAATCTTTCTTTCCAATTGAACGATGCCAAAGCAAAAGAAGCTTTTGAAAAAATCAAAGACATTAGTATTAAGCCTATTGTTATTCAATTACTTGCAGACACCAAGCCTGATGAGCTCAGAACGGCTAAAGGCCGTAGCCAATTCAGTGACAAGCTGACGGATCTCATCAACAAGTCGCTCCCTGAAGGTCACCTGGGGAACGCCAAAATTACAGACTTTTTACTGGCAGCCATATGATTCCAGGTGAACTTGTCAGGAACACGTAAGGGGGTGAATAACATTGGTGGATGTACTGTCACAAGGGGAAATTGATGCCCTTTTAGCAGCTCTTTCGTCCGGTGAAATGGATGCGGAAGAACTTAAAAAGGAAGATACCCAAAAGAAAGTTCGCGCTTATGATTTCAAAAGGGCGCTTCGTTTTTCCAAGGATCATATTCGGAGTCTGACGCGGATACACGAAAATTTTGCTCGGTATCTGACCACTTATTTTTCAGCTCAGCTTCGTACATTTGTCCAAATTAATGTCGTTCAGGTGGAGCAGCTTCCTTATGATGAATTCATTCGCTCCATTCCGAAAATGACCATTCTGAACATTTTTGAAGCTGAACCGTTGGAAGGCCGAATGGTGCTTGAGGTTCACCCGAATGTAGCTTATGCCATGCTGGACAGGCTTCTCGGAGGAACAGGCTCAGCGCCGCCCAAGGTTAGCGCGTTGACGGAAATCGAGACGACAATCATGGAGCGGATTTTCAGTCGTACCTTTGACAGCCTGCAAGAGGCTTGGAAAACGGTATTGGACATTGAACCGCGTCTGGAGGCGATGGAAACCAATCCGCAGTTTATGCAGATTGTTTCGCCGAATGAAACGATTGCTCTGATTTCGCTCAGTACCAAAATTGGTGATACCACGGGGATGATTAACCTCTGTATCCCGCACGTGGTATTAGAGCCCATTATGGCTAGACTGTCCACGCACCAGTGGTTTACATCCCAAAAGAAATCAAGGGCGCCTGAAGAGATTGACGCCTTGAGATTACGGGTCACCAAGGCAGAGCTTCCTATTGTTGCCGAGCTAGGTGAGTCCCGGATAAATGTGGCTGAGTTTCTAGGCCTTTCGGTTGGGGATGTCATTTCATTGAACAAACCTGTCAAGGAAGGACTGTCCATCCGGATAGGCGAGAAATTGAAGTTTATGGGAAGTCCCGGCATGGTGAGAGATCGTGTTGCCGTACAAATTGATGAAGTTGTCAACGAAGGAGTTGAAGAAATTGACGAGTAAAGACTATTTGTCCCAGGAGGAAATTGATGCCTTGCTGAAACAGTCTGAAGCGGGGACGGATTCTACTCCCGCAGGCAAGACCGTTGACGATTTTCTGACTTCTCTGGAGCAGGATGCTCTCGGGGAAATCGGTAATATAACGTTCGGCAGCGCAGCGACGGCTCTTTCCACACTGCTGGGTCAGAAGGTGGACATTACGACACCAAAGGTTTCAATTATTACCCGTTCTGAATTTGAAACGGCATTTCCAAAGCCGCACGTAGCAGTACATGTGAATTACGTCGATGGATTTGAAGGTATTAACTCGCTCGTAATCAAAAAGCGCGATGCGCAGGTTATTGCGGACTTAATGCTTGGTGGTGAAGGAAATCCGGCAGATGAAGAATTAAATGAAATTCATATCAGCGCCGTGCAGGAAGCGATGAACCAGATGATGGGCTCGTCGGCAACCTCAATGTCTACCATGTTTAACCGTTTTGTGAATATCTCTCCGCCGGGGATTGATATTTTAGACCCGATGCACGGAGATGGAGTATCCAGCTTGCCAGATGAAGAGACGCTTGTCACAGTATCCTTCCGTTTATTGATCGGTGAACTCATTGACTCTACATTGATGCAGCTGTTACCTGTAAACTTCGCCAAAAGGATGGTAAGCATCCTGATGAATGGCGGAGAGGACGAAGAGCAGCCGCAAACCTCAGCACAGCAGACAGCTGCAACAGCAGCTCCGGAAGTGCCGCAACAAGCCAAGGCTCCGCAGCAGCCGCCTGTAGCCGCTCAGGCGCCACAGAATGCAGGCTACGGACAGCAGCCGCCAGCATATCCTCAAGACCCGGGATATGGACAGCCAGCGGCTTCAGGCTATGGATCACCGGGTTATGGAATGTCGGCTGGTGTACCGCCGCAAGCTCCTTATGGGACACCTCATCACTACGGTGCAGTACCGGGACGTAATGTAAATGTGCAGCCTGTACAATTTTCTAACCTGCAGTCTGGTGCATTTGCGCAAGTCGATGAAAACAATTTAAATTTATTGATGGACATTCCCCTTAGAGTCACCGTAGAATTAGGAAGGACCCAAAAGCAAATTAAAGATATTCTGGAGCTCTCACAAGGTTCAATTATTGAACTGGACAAACTTGCCGGGGAGCCGGTCGACATCCTAGTTAACAACAAACTGATTGCTAAGGGCGAGGTTGTCGTGATCGACGAGAACTTTGGCGTGCGTGTAACAGATATTGTAAGCCAATGGGACCGTATTCAAAAATTACAATAATAGCATAATTTAGGGAGGATTTATTTCAGATGGCAAACCGTATTTTGATCGTGGACGATGCTGCATTTATGAGAATGATGATTCGGGACATCCTGTCCAAAAATGGATTTGAAGTAGTAGGAGAGGCCCAGGACGGATCACAGGCGATTGAAAAATTCAAGGAGCTTCGTCCGGACCTGATTACGATGGATATTACGATGCCCGAAATGGACGGCATTGCCGCTCTGAAGGAAATCAAACAAATTGACGCCAACGCAAAGGTTATTATGTGTTCTGCGATGGGACAGCAAGCCATGGTTATTGATGCCATTCAAGCTGGTGCAAAAGATTTTATCGTTAAGCCTTTCCAATCGGATCGGGTTATCGAAGCCATTAACAAAACACTGGGTATCTAAGGCGCACCCGGTATGGATACAAAACAGGGTGCCTCTGACGCATTGAGTACATCCAGCAATATAGGCAACATCGCCTGGGTCCTTTTCGTGCTAATCTTGATCATCGTACTGATCGTGTACTTGATACGGTTTTTGAGTAAAAGAAATCAGAGCTGGTTCAGCAACCGCTCCGTTCGCATACTGGGAGGCGTGGGGCTGGGCCCCAATAAATCCCTTCAGCTTGTTGAAGTTGGTAGCAGTGTGTACCTCATTGGTGTAGGAGAAGATATCCGGCTTGTTGACAAAGTATCCGATCCTGAAGAAGTGGAGCAAATTTTGGCCGCACTGGAGCAGGAAGCTTCTCTGCAGCGCGGCCCAATTGCCCCGCTGTTCGCTAAAATCGTGGACAAGCTTCGTCGGAACAACGCGGTACAGCAGCAGCCTGAAGAAGAAACGTCGTTTCACGAGATGTTTGAAGCCAAGCTTCGGCAGATGCCAAATCGCAAGGATAAACTTGAAAAGCTGCGCAATGAGGAGAATACTACAGATCGGTCGGGAGATTCATGAGAAAAAAGATTATACTAGCATGTTTGCTGCTTGTCTTGTTCAGCTTCATTTCGGTGACGGCGGCCTCTGCAGAACCGATTCCGAACATTGATATTCAAGTCGGCAATTCGGACAAAGGACAGCCCGGTGCCACCTCGCTGTCTATTATTTTACTTATAACGGTCATTAGTGTAGCGCCGGCGTTGCTCATGCTTATGACAAGTTTTACGCGAATTGTGATTGTGCTCGGCTTTGTGCGAACCTCGCTGGGGACACAGCAGATGCCGCCCAATCAGGTGCTTGTCGGACTGGCTTTGTTTCTCACTTTATTCATTATGGCCCCGACGTTCTCGGCTATGAACGAAACTGCGCTTCAGCCATATCTGAAGGGGGATATAACACAGTCCCAGGCGCTGGACAAGGCATCGGTACCGATCAAGACGTTTATGTTCTCTCATACGCGTGAGAAGGATCTACTGCTCTTTATGAAGTACACCAAGATGGAAAAACCAAAAAATTATCAGGAAATTCCATTAACAGTGATGGTCCCGGCTTATGCAATCAGTGAGTTGAAAACGGCATTTCAGATGGGTTTTATGATTTTCATACCATTTTTAGTCATAGACATTGTGGTGTCGAGTACACTCATGGCTATGGGGATGATGATGCTGCCGCCTGTAATGATTTCACTTCCTTTTAAGATACTGCTTTTTGTGCTTGTAGATGGCTGGTATTTGGTCGTCAAATCATTGCTTCTGAGTTTTAATACATGAATATTTCCTGCAAGGACAGCAATCAAGGAGGACGGCAATGACTTCGGAGTTTATTATTTCCCTGGCTGGACAAGCGGTGTACATTGTACTCAAGGTGAGCGCTCCGATGCTGATTTTGGGGCTAGTCGTGGGTTTGATTATCAGCATTTTTCAGGCGACAACCCAAATTCAGGAGCAGACACTGGCCTTTGTTCCGAAGATTGTCGCCGTATTGCTGGCGTTGCTTTTGTTCGGACCTTGGATATTGACCACTTTAGTGGACTTTACGTATAACATTCTGGACAATTTGTACAAATATATAGGTTAGGCTGAAAGCTATGAACATGGTGTTACAGAGTTTTCCTGTTTTTCTGCTGATTTTTTGTCGGATTGCCTCGTTTTTTGTAGTAGCACCTATCTTTTCAACCCGAGGAGTACCTAATATCTATAAGGTTGGAATTTCAGGATTTCTGGCTTTGGTCGTGTATCTTACCTACGGTACACATCAACAGGTACCAACCGATGTTGTATATGTGCTGTTAGTAGGTCGCGAAGTGCTGATTGGGTTGCTGTTGGGGTTTACTGCATATCTGTTCATGACAGCGATCCAGACCGCCGGTTCATTTATTGATTTACAGGTAGGCTTCGGGATGGCCAGCGTGTTTGATCCCATGACAGGGGCTTCAACGCCTTTAACAGGGAATTTCAAGTTTGCCATAGCTGTGTTGTTCTTTTTAAGTATCAATGGGCACCATCACCTGCTGAATGCAATCTTATATAGCTATGATTGGGTACCGCTGACAAATGATTTTTTTGTAAAACTGTATGGCGGCAGTGTAACTGAATTCCTGGTACGCACCTTTGCGGAATCATTTTTGCTGGCCTTCCAAATTGCTGCTCCCATTGTAGTGGCTACTTTTCTGACGGATGTGGGCCTTGGCTTTTTAGCAAAAACAGCGCCTCAGTTTAACATTTTTGTCATTGGTGTACCGCTTAAAATTATTGTGGGATTGTTCATGTTGCTGCTTCTCATGCCAAGTTTTGCTTTTATATTCGAAAAATTGTTTTCTGTGATGTTCGAATCCATGCGCAACTTATTGGATATTATGGGCACCCGCCCTTAATGTCTGGTCTGGAGGAACGTAGTTTGTCATTTAAATATGCTATGAACCTGCAGTTGTTCTCAGGGGAAAAAACGGAAAAAGCTACACCCAAAAAGAAACAGGATGCAAGACAAAAAGGGCAGGTTGCCAAAAGCATGGAGTTGCCCGCCTCCGGTGTCCTGCTGGCTACGTTTTTTTGCCTTATGATGTTCGGCGGGTATTTTAAGGATCATGCGGTTCGCTTGTTTCGGGATATATTTATGAATCGCCTCAATATGGAGGTAACACCAAACACAACGCTGCTGATGATGGGTGAGTATGGCGTGCAAATCATCATTATGCTGGCTCCTATTTTTATTGGGGCTATTGTCATCGGGATAGCGGCGAATTACATGCAGATCGGTTTTTTATTAACCGGAGAGGGCATCACGCCCAAGTTTAGCAAGATTGATCCGATTAAAGGATTCAAAAATATTTTTTCTATGAGGTCATTGGTCGAATTCCTGAAATCAGTTTTAAAGATGACCGTGATTGGTTATCTGGTGTACAGCGTACTTTGGAAAACAAAGGCTGACCTACCCAAGCTAGCAGAAATGTCCGGTGATCAAATGTTAAGCTTCACGGCTTCATTAACGATGGAACTGGGGCTTAAAATTGGCGTGGTGCTGTTCATTTTAGCGGTATTGGATTATATGTACCAACGCTATGAACATGAGAAAAACCTGAGAATGTCCAAACAGGACATCAAGGATGAGTACAAGAAAATGGAGGGTGACCCGCTGATCAAAGGGAAAATCCGCGAACGGCAGCGCCGTATGGCCATGCAGCGTATGATGCAGGAAGTTCCTAATGCAGATGTCATCATCACCAACCCTACGCACTTTGCTGTGGCTTTGAAATATGACGGTTCGGAGATGGAAGCCCCTCAGATTATTGCGAAAGGGCAAGATTACGTAGCACTCCGAATTAAGGAAATTGCCAAGCAAAACGGCGTTATAACGATGGAAAACAAGCCGCTGGCGCGGGCGCTGTTTCAAAGAGCCGAAATCGGGGATGCGATACCAGCTGACCTGTTTCAGGCTGTTGCCGAAGTGCTGGCGTATGTATATAAATTAAAAGGTAAAGTGAAATAAAGGGATCGGAGGCCTAGAGACCCATGAAAATGAAAGAAATAACTGTCCTTGCAGGCGTCATCGGCATCGTTCTAATGATGATTCTCCCGATCCCTTCATGGCTGCTTGATATTTTACTCGTCATCAATATATCTATTGCTTTGATGATTCTACTTGTTTCTATGAACACGAAGGAAGCTTTACAATTCTCTATTTTTCCTTCATTGCTGCTTATCACCACATTGTTCCGTTTGGCGCTTAACATTTCCACGACCAAACTCATTTTAGGGGAGGGACATGCAGGGGAAGTCGTGGCTACATTTGGTAGCTGGATTGCAGGCGGACAAATTGCGGTCGGTTTTGTGGTCTTCCTGATTCTCGTGGTCGTACAGTTTATCGTTATCACCAAGGGCTCTGAACGGGTTGCTGAGGTAGGCGCACGCTTTACATTGGATGCGATGCCGGGTAAACAAATGAGCATTGATGCTGACCTCAATGCGGGTCTGATCAACGAGCAGCAAGCCCGTGAGCGGCGCAGCAAAATCGAACGTGAAGCGGATTTTTACGGAGCGATGGATGGTGCGAGTAAATTCGTTAAAGGTGATGCCATCGCCAGTATTATCATTTTGATTATTAACCTGGTTGGCGGTTTTATCATTGGTATGGCCGTTCAAGGAAAGGGATTTGCAGAGGCACTGTCGACTTATTCTGTTCTCACCATCGGTGATGGACTGGTTAGCCAGATTCCCGCACTGCTCATATCCACAGCGTCAGGTTTGATTGTTACGCGAGCTACATCGGATGGAAACCTGGCAGAGGACTTGACAGGACAGCTTTTCTCTTATCCAAAATTGATCTACATTGTGGCTGTCACGATTGCATTATTGGGCTTTTTCACACCAATCCATATCATTACAACTCTTCCGCTGGCCGTTCTGCTATTTTTCGCGGCCCGCAGGATGCAGGGCAATATGGAACGCAAGCAGATAGCCGAAGAACAGCTGGAAGAGGAACAACAAATTGAAGAGGTACGTAGTCCGGAAAGTGTCATTAATTTGCTTCAGGTTGATCCGATTGAGTTTGAGTTCGGGTACGGGCTGATTCCACTGGCCGATACACAGCAGGGTGGGGATTTGCTGGATCGGATTATCATGATTCGCCGTCAATGCGCCTTGGAGCTGGGTTTGGTTGTACCGGTCATTCGTATACGGGATAACATTCAGCTCAAGCCTAACGAATATGTAATTAAAATTAAAGGAAATACGGTAGGTGGCGGAGAACTGCTGTTGAATCATTATCTGGCTATGAGCCCGGGATACGACGACGATTCCATTACAGGGATCGAAACGACAGAACCGGCCTTCGGATTGCCTGCGCTCTGGATTGATGAGAACACCAAGGATGTTGCGGAACTATCAGGCTATACCGTAGTTGATCCACCTTCAGTCGTAGCTACTCACTTGACGGAAACGATCAAGAAACATGCTCATGAGCTGCTTGGCAGACAGGAAACACGTTCGTTGGTCGACAATCTCAAAGAAAATTATCCAGTGCTGGTGGACGACCTTATTCCTTCCGTGCTGGCAATTGGAGATGTACAAAAAGTATTGGCCAAGCTGTTGAAGGAAAAAATTTCAATACGAGATATGGTTACTATTTTCGAGACACTGGCTGATTACGGTACTTACACAAAAGATCCCGATGTGCTGACTGAATATGTACGTCAGGCGTTGTCCCGTCAGATTACCCAGCAGTTTGCTCAGCAAGGCGAGACGTTGCGTGTCATTACCGTAGGACCGGGACTGGAGAAGAAAATTGCTGAAAGTGTGCAACAGTCGGAGCAAGGAAGCTATTTGGCCCTTGATCCAGTGTCAACGCAAACCGTGTACCAGAAGATGATGGAGCAAATCAATCGTCTCATTCAATCCGGACAGCAGCCGATCGTATTAACGTCACCGACGATTCGTATGTATTTGCGGCAAGTGATGGAACGGACAATGCAGGATGTCCCGGTGCTGTCGTATAGTGAACTGGAGCCGAACGTTGAAATTCAAAGTGTCGGGGTGGTGAACTTATGAGAGTGAAACGATATGTGGTGGATACCATGCCGGAAGCCATGCTGCAAATCAGGGGCGACTTAGGAACGGATGCCGTCATTTTAAGCACGAAGGAAATCAAGGCCGGCGGTTTTATGGGGATGTTCAGTAAAAAGAAAATCGAAGTGGTCGCTGCGGTAGAGGAGAAGCAACCTCAAAAGCCTCAGCGGATTGGAACACCACGACAACAGTCTTTTCCTATAGCGAAGGAACCTGAGCAGCTGGAGGTGCCATCGGCGCCTGTAGTTCCCAGACAAGCCGCTCCAGAAGCTTACCGGCGTGTAACGCAGATGACGGGCGGTTCCAGAGAGGGAATGGCTGATTTAACAGCCGGCTCGGAACAAACGGCATCAGCCTCGGAGCATTCATCAGCCGGGTCTGATCATAGTCCGGAAACAATAGCTCAACTCCTGACGAATGAAGCCTTATTTTCGAACATGGAAACGTCCAGTGAACTATTGAAGCAACCAATGGAATCAAGGGTTCCAGACAAGAGCGGCGCAGCGGAAAATAAGGCTCTGCTCAATGAATTACGGGAAATGAAAGCTATGATGACTCGCTTTTCCCGCAACTCCTCGCTGGAAAGTACTTGGCCGGAGCCATTGCAAGAGATTTGTGAACGATTGTTGGAACAGGAAGTGGAGCGTGATCTGCTAGAGTATTGGCTCGAACGAGTATATGAGCGACGTAGTGAGCACCCTTTTGCTCCAGAGTCTTTTGATTGGGAACAAGCCCTTCGTGAAGAAGTAGCCGAATTTATTCGGACAAGACTGGACAAAGGCATCTCAAAAGATACCAAAATTGTGTATGTGGCAGGCCCAACGGGGGTAGGGAAAACGACGACCATTGCCAAGCTGGCAGCAGAGCAGTTGTTTAAGCATCAACGCAAGGTTGGATTTATTACTTCTGATACGTATCGTATTTCGGCCGTTGAGCAACTGCGTACATATGCTACGATTTTGAATGTACCGCTTGAGGTTGTGCAATCTCCCGGGGATGTTCACAGAGCCATTCAGCGTCTGGAGCATTGTGACCTGATCCTCATGGATACTGCGGGACGAAACTATCGGAATGAGCTGCTGGTTTCCGAATTGCAAAGCCTGCTTTCACCTATTAAGGAAAGTGAGACATATCTGGTGCTCAGCATGACGTCCAAAAGCAAGGATATGCTCAATATCACCGGCCATTTCAGTAAGTTCGGCCTTGGCAAGGTTGTATTTACGAAGATGGATGAGACAGGAAGCTGCGGAGGAATGTTTAATCTATTGCATCATTTTCCGATGCAGCTGGCTTATATCACTAACGGACAAAATGTTCCTGATGATCTTCTTCATCCAGATACAGAAATGGTGACAAGCATGCTGCTCGGAGCCAAAGCATTATCAGGAGATAGCGGAGATTTGATATGAGCGACCAAGCCCAATCACTTAGACAGATGGCTTCAGCCTTGGATAAATTCCGATTGCCCCCACGTGATCGCCAGGCGAAAATTGTAACGGTCACCAGTGGTAAAGGCGGGGTAGGCAAATCCAATTTCACGCTCAACTTTGCTTTGGCCCTGCAATCCCTTGGTCGAAGGGTACTTGTATTTGACGCTGATATTGGTATGGCCAACATTGATGTGTTGATGGGGGCCAACTCACAATACAATCTTCTTCACCTGCTAAAACGTGAAAAATCAATGGATGAAATTATTCAAACGGGTGTAGGTGGTCTGCCTTATATTGCCGGAGGATCGGGCTTGAGCGAGCTGTTTTCGCTATCAGATGATGATCTGAATTATTTTGCCGATGAAGTGGAGAAAATGGCAGCAAATATGGATTATATTTTGTTTGACACCGGTGCGGGTTTGTCCAAGGAAAACCTTAAATTCATCACTTCAGCTGACGAATGTATAGTTGTAACCACACCGGAACCGACGTCCTTAACAGATGCTTATGCGCTAATCAAGGTCGTGAGCGGCTTGCAAAAGGATACGGTATTCAAAATTATAGTCAATCGTGCCGATAACGATAATGAGGCCCGTCAAGTTGCCGATAAGATTGCACTTGTTGCAAGACGTTTTTTGGAGATCGATATCCCGTTGCTTGGACATATCAGTGATGATACACATGTCATACAGGCAGTCAAAAGGCAAGTACCTTTCTGGGTTGCCTTTCCGGGATGTGCGGCCTCCAGAGATGTATTGAATCTGGCTCACCGTTTTGCAGCAATGCCGCAGGCTCCGCAATCTAGCACATTGAGCGGAATTAAAGGTTTTATGCAAAAATGGCTGCGACGTTCTGTACATTGATTTTGATGAGAGGAAACAGAGGTGTTTAACATGTGTGCTTACCGGGTGCTGGTTGTAGATGATTCGGCCTTTATGCGCAAAATTATTTCAGATTTAATTGTAAGGGATGAGTCGTTCACCATCGTAGGTACAGCTGCCAACGGCAAAGAGGCTGTAGAGAAAGTGAAGGAGTTACAGCCGGATCTGGTTACTCTGGATGTCGAAATGCCTGAAATGAATGGGCTTGAAGCATTGCCACTGATTATGGCAGCCCATCCGTTGCCTGTCATTATGTTGTCTGGCATTAATGAGCAAGGCATGAAGGAGACCATCATGGCTCTGGAGGCAGGAGCTTTCGATTTTATAAGAAAGCCATCCATATCTCATGCGCAAGACATTGGACAGGTAAGCAAGGCGCTGCTGGAGCAGATGCATACCGCTATGCAAGCAGTGCGCAGCCGTATGGAACGGAAGGAAGCGAATGAGCGCAAAGCAGCACTGGAGCAAGAAAATAAAACGCCACTGGAAAACCCTCCAGAGGGACAGGCTGTGACAGAGAAACGAGTGGAAGCACCAACAGAGAAGACCCGTATTACTCCTCCAGTTTCTCCACCTGCTACATCGGCGCAGCCGAAGCGAGATGCCGGCAAACCCGTCCAGGCTGCTGCCAAGCCAGAAACAAAACGGAAGCAGTCAGAAACATCTGTGACTGGTGAGCGCAAAGGTCAATCCTCGGCTCAGCCGAGCAAGCCAGCGAAAGCACCTGCTGCGCAGCCGAAGCAGGAACCGTCCAATGGTACGGAACGAAAGAATAGGAAACTGGATATTTCCGGTACGGCTGCTGCCAAATCGCTGCAGCGTACGGACAAGGCAGGACTGGTTAAGCCGGAGCAGCGGAAGACCGTAACTTCATCGGCTTCTTCCACTCCTTCAACGCCTACGCCTTCGGTAACGGCACCTGCAATTCCGACTCCACCTAAGGGGCTGTCTTTTAAAAAAGGTGTGCATACATCCAACTTTCGCAAGCTGGTAGCGGTCGGATGCTCTACAGGTGGCCCGCGGGCGCTGAAGACGTTGCTGGAGCGCATTCCTGGGGATTTTCCTGCCCCCATCGTCATCGTTCAACATATGCCTCCTAACTTTACTCGCTCGCTGGCACAACGTCTGAACACGTTGAGCCCTCTCCGAGTAGTGGAGGCAGAGCAGGGAATGACGCTGGAGACCGGTACCGCCTACATCGCTCCAGGAGGATATCAGTTAAGAATTGTGCCAGGAGCGGGCGGTAAATACACCGTTTCACTGAAGACGGAAGAAGCTCGTAATGGTCACCGTCCTTCTGTAGATACGATGTTCGAATCCTTGCTCCCGTTAACCTCACTGGAACGGCATCTAGTGTTGTTGACTGGCATGGGAAGCGATGGAGCTAAAATGATGAAAAAGCTTTATGATGCTGGGGTACAGTCCACATTTGCTGAAAATGAAGAAACTTGTGTCGTGTACGGAATGCCCCGCTCAGCAGTAGAGTTAAAATGTGTGCGTCACCTTCTGCCTATGCAGGAGATCGCCCCCAAGCTTGTACAAGTTGTGAAATAATCGGAGTGTAACTCATGGAGGAGGTGTCTCACAATGGACATGAACCAATATTTAAACATGTTTATTGATGAGTCGAATGATCATCTGCAATCTCTTAACGAAAATATGCTTCAACTGGAAAGCAACCCTACAGATCTAGGCATCGTTCAGGTGATTTTCCGTTCTGCCCATACCCTCAAAGGAATGGCCGCTACGATGGGGTTTGAAGATCTGGCATCGCTCACTCACCAAATGGAAAACGTTCTTGATCTGGTACGCAACAACAAGCTGGCGATGCATGAATTTATATTCGATACCTTGTTCAAGGGATTGGATGCTCTGGAGTCCATGGTGCAGAACATTACAGAGGGCGGCGATGGAAAAGCGGATGTTTCCTCCATTGTAGCTTCACTGCAATCCATTGTGAGCGGTGATTTCCAAAAGTCCGGTACGGGTGCTGTTTCTGTGGATTCTCCAGCCCAAAAAGTGGAACGTAGCGATAGTGCTGGGCTTGTTCTGGATCAATTTCAGTATTCTGTACTGGAGCAATCTATTTCCGAGGGGCATCGTGTTCACTATATTCAAGTGACAATCAGCTCAGATAGCCAGCTGAAGGCGGCACGTGCTTTTATGGTATTCAACACGCTGGAAAACTCCGGTGAAATCGTGAAAGCTTATCCGTCCGTACAGGATATTGAGCAGGAGAAATTTGAACAAAGCTTCTCGTTATATTACATAACGCAGAAAGAAGTCGGGGAGCTGGAAAAGGAAATCGCGAGTATTTCCGAAATCGAAACTGTCTCCGTAGTACAGCTGGATCAGGAATCTCTTAAACAAATGAGCGAAGTTACTGCCGGAGTGGCAGAGGCTGCTGCGGTGCAGGAGGCTGTTGCCGTACAACAATCCGCTCCATCCCAGCCGCAGTCTCCAGCTGCGGCCTCTGTTGCTAAGCCAGCTGCAGCTAAAGCACCAGCAGCCAAGGCAGCTGCACCTACACATAACCGTACTATTCGTGTAGATATTGAACGTCTGGACGTACTGATGAATTTATTCAGCGAGCTGCTCATTGATCGGGTACGGTTGGAGCAGCTGGCAAGTGAAGCTTCCAATCCGGCACTGACAGAAACGGTAGAGCACATGAGCCGTGTGAGCAGCGATTTGCAAAACGTTGTGCTTAAATTGCGGATGGTTCCGGTCGATACTGTTTTCAACCGTTTTCCACGCATGGTGCGCGATCTGGCCAAATCACTTGATAAAAAACTGGATCTGGTTATTACTGGTGCAGAAACTGAAATGGACCGCACTGTTATCGACGAAATTGGCGATCCTCTGGTGCATTTGCTCCGTAACTCCGTGGATCATGGAATTGAGTCAGTAGCCGACCGTATTGCCGCTGGTAAACCAGAGACAGGAACGGTGCAATTGCGTGCCTTCCATAGCGGAAACAACGTATTTATCGAGATTGAGGATGACGGGAACGGCATTAATCGTGAGAAGGTACTGAACAGCGCTATTTCCAAAGGGATTTTGACAGAAGAGCAGGCAGCCGTCATGACCGACGAGGAAGCCTATCAGGTACTGTTTGCTCCAGGCTTTAGTACAGCGGCGGTTATTTCCGACGTCTCAGGACGCGGTGTTGGTCTGGATGTTGTTAAATCCAAAATTACGGCTTTGGGTGGCAATGTTACCGTTCACTCTACCTTGGGGAAAGGAACCAACTTCTCTGTACAATTGCCACTGACCCTGTCCATTATTGCAGCGATGATGATACAGATTGGCTCTGAAAAATATGCAATTCCTTTGTCATCCATTGTGGAGACCGCGATCGTCAAACGGACACAAATTCGTTCGGTACATGGCAATAAAATGATCGCTTTCCGCGATTCCCATATCCCGCTTATCTCCTTGAGTCAGCTGTTTGAGGTACCGGACTTCAATGAAGATGAGGAAGAAGAGACTGAGGTCGTGGTAATCCGCAAGGGAGACCGTCTGGCAGCACTTTCTGTGCAGGACTTTTTGGGGCAAAGTGAAATTGTCCTTAAAAATTTGGGCAAGTACCTTCCAAACATTCAAGGAATTTCAGGCGCCACGATTTTGGGTGACGGTCAGGTTGCTTTGATCATTGACCCGAATGTTTTCATTAAATAATGTCTTCATTAAAAATGAAAGAAATGTGAGATTGCTGACATCAATAAGGAGGGTTTTTAGACATGGGAGAAGAAATTAAAGTTATCGTATTTAAGCTTGGTGAAGAGGAATACGGTGTCGAAGTAGAAAAAGTCCAATCTATTGAACGCATGGTGCCGATTACACGGGTTCCGAGAACATACGATTTTGTTAAAGGCGTATTCAACATGAGAGGCGTAGTCATCCCAGTTATTGATCTTCGTGGCCGCTTTGGATTGCCTGAAGCTGAGTATACGGATCAAACCCGTATCATTATCGTTGCAGTAGGTGAGATGCAAGTCGGCTTTATCGTTGATTCGGCGAATGACGTTATTGACCTGAATACCGACAACATCGAGACACCACCGGAAGTGATTGGCGGAGTCAAGGCTAAATACCTGCGTGGAGTTGCTAAAATCGGTGAAGAGCGCCTGTTGATCATGCTGAACTTGTCCGAAGTCCTGAATCGAAGTGAAATGAACCAACTGGAAGGTTTAGAGGACTAATATATGGAGAATCTTAGGAACCTCGAAGACTTCAAGTTGGATGTTTTGAAAGAGGTTGGCAACATTGGTTCGGGGAACGCTGCTACAGCGCTCTCCCGGCTTCTCAATAAACCGATTGATATGGGTGTGCCCAAAGTACAGATGCTGCCCTTTGAGGAAATTGCCGATAAAGTCGGTGGAGATGAGCAACTTGTTGTTGCCGTGTTTTTTAGGGTCGAAGGGGAAGCGCCAGGTAATCTATTTTTTATATTGCAGCCTCAGGCGGCCAAAAGTCTGCTGTCCCGTCTGGCGAACATTCCTTCAGATGACGAAGACAGCTTTAACGAAATGGAGCATTCAGCCCTCTCCGAGATTGGAAATATTTTAGCGGGCTCATACCTGTCCTCGCTGGCGGATTTCACACGTTTGTCTATGTATCCGACAGTCCCTGCGCTGGCATTGGATATGGCGGGAGCAATTCTCAGCTACGGGCTGCTCCAATTTGGGCAAATGGGGGATGCGGCTTTATTGATTGACACATCGTTTCTGGAAGGTCAGAATCAGATTGAGGGTCAATTTTTCCTTATTCCTGATCCAGAATCGTTCGGGAAAATTTTTAGGTCGTTAGGAGTCCCGATGAACGATGATTGAGGAGAAAAGCATCATTAAAGTCGGCATGGCAGACTTAAATGTAACCAGCAATCCGAATTCGATTCGCACGACAGGACTTGGCTCCTGCGTCGGATTGACCCTCTACGACCCTCATTTGAAACTGGCAGGCATGGCACACGTGATGCTACCGTCCTCGGATATTGCACGTGAAGGGCAATTGAACATTGCCAAATACGCGGATACAGCACTGCCGGAGCTGTTTGAGCGGATGCTGAAATTGGGAGCCGAACGCCGCAGACTGATTGCCAAAATGGCAGGCGGAGCGCAGATGTTCGCCTTTGCCGGTAGTGGAGATACCATGCGGATTGGTCCGCGCAACGTAGAATCATGTAAGGAAATGCTCGTAGATCTTGGTATTCCTTTGATTGCGGAGGATACTGGCGGTAATTATGGACGAACGATTGAGTTGGACTGTGAAACCGGCGTTTTGAACATTCGAAGCGTACAAAAAGGTGTAAAGGAATTATAATTATGTTATTTGGCAGCTTACGCATTAATCTTTGGTCTGGAGTAGTCGGATTTTGTCTGACTTTTGTGTTGTCCGTTGGCAGCAATCTGCTGACCACGAGCTTAATTCGTGGCTTGATCGCCTTCGTTTTTTGGTTCCTACTTGCATTTGTGCTGCGCTGGACACTTGGTGTTGTAGCGCGGCCAGATCTGGGGAATGCCCAAAGCCGGGCAAGCTCTCAGGTAGATGGCGTAGGTGAGAATCTGGACCTGACGACACCAGACGAAAATGAAAATCTGAATGAATTGCTGAAGCCGAAGCCAGAGCAGACGGACGGGGGAGATCATGGTTTCGCACCTTTAAACCCGCCTAAGCTGGTTTCCAACAAGAACCCTGAAGAATTGGCCAAGGCCGTTCGTCACCTGACAGACAAATAAGGAGGGTGAAGCCGATGAACGAGCGAAAAGCCGCTCATTTAAACCATTCCGAGCTGTGGGAGCAATGGAAAGAACACGGTGACAAGGAAGCAAAAAAGCAGTTAATTGAAAAGTATCTTCATATTGTGGAGTATGTGTCGGGTCGGCTTGCAGTAGGCTTACCTAAAAATGTATCCAAAGACGACTTGGCGAGTAACGGGGTCATGGGCTTGATTGATGCTTTGGAGAAATTTGACTATGGACGTGGTTTACAGTTTGAGACTTATGCTTCTTGGCGTGTTCGTGGAGCGATTTTGGATGGTCTTCGTCAAGGGGATTGGGTTCCTCGTTCAGTTAGGGAAAAAGCGAAAAAAATTGAAGATGCCTACCAGCATTTGGAGCAGAGATATTTGCGTACAGTTAGCGATGAAGAGATGAGCCATTATTTGGACGTCTCCGAGAAAGAGTTTCAAAATATGATTCAGGAAGTTGCTGTTATGTCGATCGTCTCACTGGAGGACCCGATCCGCGAAGAAGAGTCGGAAACACGGCTTTCCCTTTTGGTGGACGAGAAGGCGAAAAATCCAGATCATAAAGTCAATGAATTTACACTTCGTGATGCCCTTGCACAAGGCATTGACAAATTGACTGAAAAAGAGCGTATCGTTGTTTCTTTATTGTATTACGAGGATTTGTCGCTCAGTGAAATTGCTGAGGTCATGTCGCTCTCTCCTTCGAGAATTTCACAGTTGCATTCCAAGGCAATATTACGCCTGAGAGCGACATTGGACAAACAACGGGATTTGTTAATGCGTAAAGATTAACGTACGGGAGGTTACAGTAACAGTTAAACGGAAGGAGCACCCTTGTGGAGAAGCAATATGCTTTGGACCAGTTTTTAAAAGTGGTTGTCTCACCTGACAAACAAACCGCCTATTTGGAGTTTGCCAAACGTGAAGAAGGCTTTAACTGTTCTGTCGAGGAACTAGAGCGTTTTCTGAGCAGCCAGAAAATATCTTATGGTTTAATTACTGATGCGATTCATACATTTGTGGCACGTCCAGAAGATCATTTCTTCACCAAATTATTGATTGCTCAGGGAAAGCAGCCGATCCATGGCAAAGACGGAAAAATTAATCTGGCCGAAATCGTGACCGGAGATTATTCACATAAGCCGCTCGAAACCGCTGACGGCCGGGTGGACTATAAAGAATTAACTCGTTTGCGAAATGTAAAGCGTGGACAGCTGATTGCCGAACGAGTTGAGCCTATGCCGGGTGTACCGGGTATTGCTGTAACTGGGGAGGAGATTCCTTTTCTTCCAGGTAGAGAGGCCCGCTTTAAGATTGGAAAAAATGTAGTGGTTCATCCGGAAGGCATTGCGATGTATGCGGCTATTGATGGATTGGTGACTACAACTGAAAAGGGCAAGCTTAATGTATTCCCTGTATATGAAGTAAACGGAGACGTGGATTATAGTGTTGGTAACATTGATTTTGTTGGAACCGTCGTCATTCGTGGAAATGTATTGACAGGTTTTCGTATTCGGGCTGCTGGCGACATCCGTGTTATCGGTGGTGTGGAAGGTGCTGAACTGGAAGCGGAAGGTTCGGTGGAAATCAGTGGCGGCATTATTGGATACCATAAGGGCTATGTGAAAGCAGCACAAAATGTGAAATGCTCCTTTATACAGGATGGTAACGTCATTGCGGGAGGCGATATTCTCGTATCCCAAAGCATTATGCATTCCCAGATTAAAGCGAGCAAAAATGTGATCTGCGAGGGGACAAAAGGACTCATCGTGGGTGGCAATGTACAAGCAGGTGAAAAGGTAGTGGCGCGTACTATCGGTAACACGATGTCCACAGCTACCATTATCGAAGTGGGCGTGCTTCCAGAACTGCGTAATGAGCTGACAGAGCTGCGCGCACGTTTGAAGCAACAGACAGACAGTCAGGATAAAACCAATAAGGCTCTCACTATATTGGATCAGCTAGCTGCCACTGGACAGCTTGCACCGGAAAGAATGGCCATGCGAATCAAGCTGACATCTACTAAAAAATCTAATGAGCATGAGCTTTTGGAAACCAAGTCCAGGATGCTGGAAATTGAACGAACATTGGAAGATACGAGCCGTGCACGGGTAGAAGTAAAAAATATAATTTACGGCGGCTCTAAAATAGTTATCGGCAGATATACGAAATTTATTAAAGATTCAGTGGAAAGAATGGCGTTTTATTATCATGAGGGAGACATCAGCATGTCCTCTTATGTATAATTTGGTATACGGATTCTAACTTGACATTGTATTCCTCGGAAGACATACACGGATGCTCAATCGGAAAGGGCGTGGTCCAATGAGCTTGAAAGCTGTTGAATTGCAAATTGCCGTACCTCGTACCAGTGAAGCAGGTAGATACCAAAGTGATTTCCAGCAGCGGCCGATGAATGACCAGGCACTGCTAGGACAAAAGAACGCGCTGGAGACGGAGAACTTGCGTCAGCGAAGCAGTGCGGTAGATGAGTCTGCAGAAGCATTTGTCGATGAACGGCAAACAGGAGCTCAGGGCAGGGAATCTTCGCAGCAGGGCCGTTCCCAATCTGGTGAGAACGAGCTGCCTAAAGAGCATCCAGCAGAGCATCCGTATAAGGGACACCATATTGATTTTTCGCTCTGATTACAACAGGTGGAGGAGCATAATTAAAGGAGACGATGGGCAGTGGACCAACCATGGATTTATATTGTTCTGCTGGGCGTTGCAGCTGTTGTCTACGCCCGGCTGCTGCCTAAGCGTCAGCCGGATCGGGGAGCAGAAGAGGCCGTCGTCCAAAAGGTCGAGGCCACACTGGAGCAATACATGGCCGATATTGAAAGCGATAATGACGAGCTGATTGAACTCGTATCTGGTATGAAGCAGGAACACGCAGTTAAGCAGGCGGCATTACAGGAGCAGGTGGCTGAGCTGCGAAACCGTATCGTCGAGCTTGAGCGACAGGCTGTGCTTGCTGCGGCCTCTGCACAAGTGGAGACTACATCTGGGGGAATACGCTATACAGGTATTTCTCAACAGGCAGCGGCTGCTTATGACCAGTTTCACAGACCGCAGTCTGCAATGCCCTTACAAGAAGGGCATCCTGTTTCGGACGATCTCAACGTAGCTGGGGATGAGCAGCCAGCATTGCAAGAGCCTGAAACCAAACAGTTGACAGAATCCATCCGTGATCGTTATCAAGAGCTGTTCACGCTCTATGAGCAGGGGAAGTCGGTGGATTATATAGCCAAGCAATCAGGTATCCAGCGGGGCGAGGTACAGCTCATATTGCAACTGGCAGAACGGGAGGATCTAAATTGATCAAAAATCGTTCATTTATGCTAGGTATGGGTACCGGACTTGTAACAGGCGCATTGCTGCTGCAACTGGCGATTGTCGGTCAAGGACAATCCCAGCCATCCTCAATAGACCCGAAAAACATGACCCGTGAGCAATTGGAGAAGGCAGCAGCTGGATTAAATCTTCAGATCAGTGACCCTTCTGATCCGAAGATGACAGAAGAGGAATGGCGGAATAAGGTGATTAAGGAAGGCAGCAAAACACCGACTGCACCTCAAAAGGCAAAACCAGCCCAAACGCCATCAACACCAAAGGCACCCGCGAACAGCACACCTTCGACTGCTTCCAAGCCTGCGGCCAGCACGTCTATACCGAAAAAACCGGATAAACCGCAAGTGAAAGAATCTGGTACTGAGACTACTCCAGCTATCCCTAAGCAGCCTGCTGCTCCGCAAGTGCAATATAGCATTGCATCGGGAAGTAATTTGAGAAGTGTGGCATCCGGCTTGGAGAAGGCGGGCGTTGTTTCAGATGCCAATGCGTTTGAGGCAGCGGCTAATGCTCAAAAAATCAATACTAAAATTCGTACCGGCACCTATCAGTTTGTCAAAGGTGAGGATTTCGGTTCTATCATTACTAAAATTACAAAGAAGCCGTCCAACTGACCAGTACGGGAAGTGGACGGCTCTTATCTTTTCTTAAAAGCTCGACAGACGAAAGCACCCAGTTACTTTGGGCACGGATTCAATGATTGTCGAAAAGTTGGTTGCAACGATACAAGTGTTATGGTATATTAATTGACGGTGTTAAAAACGCACGTCGGTTAATTTCGTGAAGGGTGCTTTCAACAGAAAGTCTTTATGAAAAATGATGTCGGCGGAGGACACACAAAAAACCAAACTTAGGAGGTGTGTGAAGATGGCAGTAATCTCCATGAAACAGCTTTTGGAAGCTGGGGTTCACTTTGGTCACCAAACACGTCGCTGGAACCCGAAAATGGATCGTTATATCTTCACTGAAAGAAACGGTATTTACATCATTGACTTGCAAAAGACAGTGAAAAAGGTTGAGGAAGCTTACAACTTCGTAAAAAGCATTGCAGCTGAGAATGGTACAATCCTGTTCGTAGGCACAAAGAAACAAGCGCAAGATTCCGTTAAGGAAGAAGCAGAACGCGCTGGTCAATTCTACATTAACCAACGTTGGTTGGGTGGAACACTGACTAACTTCCAAACTATTCAAAAACGTATTGATCGTTTGAAACAGTTGGAATCTTGGGAAGAGGACGGCACATTCGCAGTTCTTCCTAAAAAAGAAGTTATCATTCTTCGCAAAGAAAAAGATCGTCTTGAAAAATTCTTGGGCGGTATCAAAAACATGAAGGGCCTTCCAAGCGCTCTGTTCATCATTGATCCACGCAAAGAACGTATCGCGGTTGCTGAAGCTCGTAAATTGGGTATCCCAATCGTTGGTATCGTTGATACTAACTGCGATCCAGACGAAATCGACTATGTTATCCCAGGTAATGACGATGCGATTCGCGCTGTTAAATTGCTGACTGGTAAAATGGCTGATGCAGTTATGGAAGCAAACCAAGGCGAAGAAACTACAGCATAATATTTCCGATAGGAAATACCTATACGAATTAAATGAAAAGGGTGGTTGGCAGGTGGATAACCTCTCACTACCCTTTTTTTAAGGAATAAAGCTCGTGTATACCACTTAAAATCAAATTTGGAGGGAAATAATATGGCAGTTAATGCTAGCGCAGTAAAAGAGCTTCGTGAAAAAACAGGCGCAGGAATGCTGGATTGTAAAAAAGCGCTTGAAGAAGCAAATGGTGATTTGACAAAAGCGGTTGAAGTTCTGCGTGAAAAAGGACTTGCAGCTGCAGCCAACAAAGCAGGTCGTATTGCTACTGAAGGCGTTGTTGAATCCTACATTCATGCTGGCGGCCGTATCGGCGTACTGGTAGAAGTAAACTGCGAAACAGACTTCGTAGCGAAAACAGACCAGTTCAAAGATTTTGTACGTGACATTGCAATGCATATCGCTGCATCGAACCCTCGTTATGTTCGTCGCGAAGAAGTGCCACAGGAAGAGATTGAAAAAGAAAAAGAAATCCTGAAAGCACAAGCTTTGAACGAAGGCAAACCAGAAAAAATCGTTGAAAAAATGGTTGAAGGCCGCATCGGTAAATATTACGAAGAATTCTGCTTGCTGGAGCAATCTTTCATCAAAGATCCAGACAAAACAATCTCCACACTGATCAACGAGAAAATCAGTACGATTGGTGAAAACATCTCCGTACGTCGCTTTGTTCGTTTTGAGCTGGGTGAAGGTCTGGAGAAAAAAGAAGACAACTTCTACGAAGAAGTTATGTCTCAAGTGAAACAATAATTACCAACGAGCGGTAATTGAATATGGAAAAGCGGAAATGGAACACATCGGTGTTCCTTTTCTTGCAACAGGACACTTATCCTGTTACATAAAATATAAATGATATTGGAGGGTGATCATTTGGAAAAACCTGTGTTTAAGCGTGTAGTCCTGAAGGTTAGTGGAGAGTCGCTGTCAGGATCGAACGGTTATGGTATTGATGCAGATACGATTGCTTCGATTGCTCAGCAAGTCAAAGACGTTGTGGAACTGGGTGTGGAAGTTGCCATCGTATGTGGAGGCGGCAATATCTGGCGTGGTATCGCTGGAAGCGCCAATGGGATTGACCGAGCGACGGCGGATTACATGGGTATGCTGGCAACGGTGATGAACTCACTGGCTTTGCAGGATGCTTTGGAGCAAATTGAAGTACCTACACGTGTGCAGACATCCATCGCGATGCAACAAATTGCAGAACCTTATATCCGTCGTAGAGCTATCCGCCATCTGGAAAAAGGCCGGGTCGTTATCTTTGCGGCAGGTACAGGGAATCCGTTCTTCTCGACTGACACTACTGCTGCTTTGCGAGCTGCTGAGATTGAAGCCGAAGTGATTCTGATGGCTAAAAATAAAGTGGATGGTGTATATTCAGCCGATCCGTTTAAAGACAGCACTGCTGAGAAATATGAGCAGCTCACGTATTTGGATGTGCTCAATAAAAACCTCGGTGTCATGGATTCTACAGCTTCCTCGCTGTGCATGGATAACAATATTCCGTTAATTGTCTTTGCTATTACAGAGCAAGGTAACATTAAACGTGTCGTGCTGGGTGAGAAAATTGGTACGATCGTCAAAGGGAGTGTAAATTAATGCCACAATCCGTGAAAAAAAGCGCTGAAGAGCGCATGCAAAAAGCAATTCAGGCCTTGCAACGTGATCTTTCATCTTTGCGTGCAGGGCGGGCAACACCAGCTTTACTGGACCGTGTGCAGGTTGAGTATTACGGCGCAATGACTCCGGTCAACCAACTGGCAAACGTAAACACACCTGACAGTCGAACCTTGATGATTCAGCCTTGGGATAAATCCTCCTTGGCCGACATCGAGCGCGCTATCCAAAAATCGGATCTCGGTTTGACACCTTCGAATGATGGAAACACCATCCGTCTGAGCATTCCTGCTTTGACAGAGGAACGCAGAACTGAACTGGTGAAGATGACGAAAAAGAACGGTGAAGAAGCGAAGATCGCTATTCGTAACATCCGCCGTGATGCAAATGATGATATCAAAAAAATGGAGAAAAGTGATATTTCCGAGGACGAATCTCGTAAACATCAGGAAGATATCCAGAAAACAACCGATAAATTTATCGCTGAAGTGGATAGAGTTCTAGCTGCAAAAGAAAAAGAAATTATGGAAGTCTAAAAGAATGGCAGCCCCTCCCTTACGGTGGGGTTTGTCTCTTTTCAAGCCTGAGGCACATTTTCAGAGAATGCTGGAGGAACTGGAATGATCAAACGGGTTCGGTCTTGGTGGAACAGGGAACAAAATCAGCAAACACCGGCCATTTCAAAAGACAATATTCCGCAGCATGTTGCTGTCATCATGGATGGAAACGGCAGATGGGCCAAACGGATTGGAATGCCGCGGATTGTAGGGCATCAAAATGGAATGAAGGCAGTGAAACGCACGGCAATTGCGGCGGACGAACTGGGCATTAAGTATTTGACTATGTTTGCTTTTTCGACTGAAAATTGGACGCGTCCAAAGGACGAGGTTGATTTTCTAATGCGATTGCCACAGGAATTTCTGGCTATTGAGCTGGATGAGCTGATTGAAAAAAATGTACAGGTACGTATGATGGGAAACAAGGAGCTTTTACCTTCTCATACCGTTGAAGCGTTGACTGAAGCGATTCGGCGAACCGAACATAATACCGGACTTGTTCTTAATTTTGCATTAAATTATGGAAGTCGGCTGGAAATCACAGAATGCATGCAAACGTTGGGGCGTCAAATTGAGAGCGGGAAGCTCAAATCAGAAGATATAACACCTGATATGATCGGAAACACGTTGCTTTCCAGTGATATGCCAGACCCTGATTTATTGATTCGGACAAGTGGTGAGCTTAGACTCAGTAATTTTATGCTCTGGCAGCTTGCTTACAGTGAGTTATGGTTTACGGATATTTATTGGCCTGAATTTAAGAAAGAACACTTATACGAAGCAGTGGTCGAATATCAGCAAAGATCACGACGGTATGGCGGACTGAAGTAAATGGAGGATGAAAGCCGTTGAGACAGAGATTAATTACCGGTATTCTGGCAGGCGTATTCTTTTTGGCGATGGTCCTGTGGGGCGGCTTGGCCTACCATTTGCTTATTTTGGTGATGGCCCTGATCGGATTTTATGAGTTCGCACGAATGACACAGGTATCTCCTTTTGGGGGTACGGCAATGCTCGGGTACGTAAGCATATTAGCTTTTGTATTCCCTTATCAACCTTTGGGCTTGCATTCACCACTACCCTTTGCCAGCATGCTTTGGCTGATAATGATAGCTTTTATGGTCATTACAGTGGGCACGAAAAACAAGATCCCTATTCAAACGGTAGCTATGCTATTCCTTGGTACCGTTTATATAGGTTTTGGATTTTCGTATATTGCGGAATCACGTCATATGGAACATGGGCTGTTATGGACTTTTTTATTGCTTGCTTGTATTTGGGCAAGTGATGCTGGGGCCTATTTTGTAGGTAAAATGGTAGGAAAAACAAAGCTATGGCCTGCGATTAGTCCAAACAAAACGGTCGAAGGGTCCATCGGTGGGATTATTTTAGCGTTGGTTATAGCTCTGCTATTCGCCGGTTTGTCAGGAGGACTGCTGCCGTGGTCCAAAGCCTTCGGTATTGGCTTGGCCTGTGCGGTTGTGGGGCAACTGGGCGATTTGGTGCAATCTGCATACAAACGAGTGTACGGCATTAAAGATTCCGGTAATCTGCTGCCAGGGCACGGTGGTATTTTAGACCGCTGCGACAGCTGGATTGTCGTTTTTCCATTTGTACATATGCTGATGCTGCTTCCATGAAAACTTACCTGGTGATTACAGTTTATGCTCAGGATTAATCTCTATGCTGCTCACACCGCTTCATAAGAAGGATGAAACCAATAGCATAGCTGCCCTGAATAACAAACAATGAGCTCCTGGATAAAAGTGATTTTCAGGATAGGAAGGTGCATCATGAAAAGAATTACGGTACTCGGTTCAACCGGATCTATTGGAACACAAACGCTGGATGTGGTATCTATGCACCCGGATCAGTTTGCTGTTGAGGCTTTAGCAGGTGGTTCTAACATAAAGCTGCTTGCTGAACAGGCGCATCTTTATCAACCTAAAAAAGTGTCTGTCGGCACCAGGCAGCTGGCGGAAGAAATTCGGCCTTTACTTCCACCCGGCATGGAACTGCATTGGGGAAATGAAGGACTCGTTGAGCTGGCTGCAAACACAGAGGCAGATATGGTTGTGACGGCTGTAATGGGCAGTGTCGGATTGCACTCCACGCTGGCCGCGATTGAGGCTGGGAAGCAGATCGGTTTGGCCAATAAGGAAACACTGGTTACTGCCGGTCATCTAGTCACAGAGCGGGCTCGGGCGAAAGGCGTGCCGCTGCTGCCGATTGACAGTGAGCACTCAGCTATTTTCCAATGCTTGAACGGTGAGCGCATGAAAGATGTGGCGCATATCACCCTCACGGCATCGGGAGGTTCTTTCAGGGATCTGACAAGAGAACAGCTTCGTGAAGTTACGGTGGAAGATGCACTTAAACATCCCAATTGGTCGATGGGCGCCAAAATTACGATTGATTCAGCAACGATGGTAAACAAAGGGCTGGAGGTCATAGAAGCCCACTGGCTGTTTGGGCTTGATTATGAGCAAATTCACGTATTGCTTCATCCGGAAAGCATCATTCATTCCTATGTGGAGTTTCAGGATACGAGCATCGTTGCCCAACTGGGGAATCCGGACATGAGAGTGCCCATTCAATATGCTTTGACTTACCCTGAGCGAATGAAGTCCCCAGCGAAGCCGCTGTCGCTGGCTGAGGTCGGCAAGCTCCATTTTAAGGAAATGGACTTTCATCGTTTTCCTTGTTTAAGGCTTGCCTTCGAATGTGGTAAAATGGGTGGAACAGCACCAACCGCATTTAATGCAGCTAATGAGATTGCTGTTGCCCGTTTTCTGCGCGGAGAGATTCCTTTTCTGCAAATTGAAGCTATTATTGAGCGTGTGCTGGAGCGACATGTCAATGTGGCTAACCCTGATCTGTCTACGATTGAAGCCTGTGATACTGAGACTCGAAGCATAGCTGCTGGGCTATAGGGCTGACTTGGGGTTGGAGAAGCGAAATGTGATTCTCTTGTGCAGGATTGGAGAATAATGATAATCTAGGAAGACAAACTCGATCTCATTGAAAGGGGAACGGAAACGATTGGAAACGATTCAAATAGTGTTGATGACGGTGCTCATGTTTTTCGTCATAGTGACGGTGCATGAATGGGGGCATTATTATTTTGCCAAACGCGCCGGGATTCTGGTACGGGAGTTTGCGATCGGTTTCGGTCCGAAACTGTTTTCTTATAAAAGAAACGAGACGCGATTTACGCTACGTTTGTTGCCTTTCGGTGGTTTCGCCCGCATGGCGGGAGAAGATCCGGAGGTTAATGAAATTGAAGCCGGACAAACGATTGCTGTACGCGTAACGGACGGTGTCGTTAAAACCATTTATCTGGATCAATTGGATAACCGTAAAAATGTGGTCCGTGGCGAAGTTTTGGATATTGATCTGGAAGAGGCGCTGACTGTAAAATTGGATGTGGATGGTGAAGATCAGCAATACACTGTACATCCGCAAGCGATGATGGTAACCAAAGGACAATCCATTCAAATTGCTCCGAAGGATCGACAGTATGGCAGCAAAACGGTGGGACAGCGCGCGCTGGCTATTTTTGCTGGACCACTGATGAATTTTATTCTTGCCTTTATTCTGTTTGGTCTGCATATCCAGATGGTCGGGATACAAGTGGAGAACCCAACTTATGTTCAAATTAGTGAAATTACAGCGGGGATGCCTGCTGCCGAGGCTGATTTGCATAAGGGAGATATCATTGAATCGGTGAATGGTACTGCAATTGGTGCGAATGTTGAAAATTTGATCAAGCTGATTGCCGATTCTCAAGACAAGCCGATGAAGTGGAAGGTTCGCCGCGATAATCAAACATTTGATCTCACCATCACACCTCGGGCAATGGAGGGGCAAAAGGGCGGCAAAGTTGGTATCGTGCCTGAGCTTCCAAAGCGCCAAGCAGGGGTTGGAGAGACCTTTAAATTTGCCGGACAATCCATGGTAAGAACGACCGATATTATTTTCCAGGGATTTAGCCAGCTCATTCAACGCTTTTCTATTAATGATCTGGGCGGTCCTGTACGTACTTTTGAAGTGACGGGACAAATTGCCAAGCAGGGCATTGAGCAGTTAACGTATTGGACGGCTATTATGAGTCTCTATCTGGGGATATTTAATTTGTTGCCTATCCCGGCGCTGGATGGTAGCAGACTTGTGTTCCTCGGTGTAGAGGCGGTAAGAGGACGTCCCATTGATCCGGGCAGAGAGGGAATGGTCCATTTTGTAGGTTTTGCTATGCTATTCCTGCTTATGATCGCGGTCACGTACAACGATATTTTACGCTTAATTAACGGTTAATTAGAGGCGGACTTTATAAAAACGGTCTGTATGGGAGGACATGCATTTCTATGTCGAACGATAAACAGTTTGTCGAGGAAATTACGCCACAGAGCGAAGATTTTTCCCGATGGTACATTGATGTAATTAAAAAAGCAGAGCTGATGGATTATTCCCCGGTTCGTGGGTGTATTGTATTCCGCCCGGACGGTTTTGAAATTTGGGAGCATATCAAGGAAGCGATGGACGTGCGTTTTAGAGAAACGGGTCACCGCAATGCTTATTTTCCAATGTTTATCCCCGAAAGCTTTTTCCAAAAGGAGAAAGAGCATGTGGAAGGATTTAATCCTGAGCTTCCTTGGGTAACCGAGGCTGGCGGGGAAAAGCTGGAAGAGCGCCTTGCAATCCGACCGACTTCAGAAACCATGATTGGACATATGTACTCCAAATGGATTCAGTCCTATCGAGATCTGCCTGTGCTTATTAACCAATGGGCTAACGTGGTGCGTTGGGAAAAACGGACGCTACCTTTCTTGCGCACAAGTGAATTTTTGTGGCAGGAAGGTCACACGGCTCATGAAACAGAGGAAGAAGCACGCGAAGAAACGATGAAAATGCTGGAAGTGTACCGTGAGGTTATCGAAGAAGTTCTGGCTATTCCAGTTATTACTGGACAAAAGACACCATCTGAAAAATTTGCAGGTGCGAAGGAAACATTTTCGCTGGAAGCGATGATGAAGGATGGGCGTGCGGTACAAGCCGGGACCTCCCACTATATGGGGACCAATTTTGCGGTTGCATTTGATATTAAATATTTGAGCCGTGAAAATAATCTGGAGTTCGCACATACAACTTCATGGGGAACAAGTACACGCTTGATTGGTGCACTGATTATGGTCCATGGAGATGATCGCGGTTTGGCTTTGCCTCCTAAAGTTGCACCTACACAAGTCGTTATGGTTCCAATCGGACCGCCTAAGAAGCGTGATGCAGTGATCGCGCGCGCAGATGAACTGTTCGCTCAGTTGAAGCAATCAGGTGTACGTGTGAAAATGGATGACCGCAGCGATGTGAGTCCAGGCTGGAAGTTTAACGAATATGAAATGCGCGGTGTACCAGTACGTTTGGAAATCGGACCTCGTGATATGGAAAACGGTGTCTGTGTACTCGTATCCCGTATTAGCGGCGAGAAAAAAATTGTACAGCAGGACAATCTTGTAGAGGAAGTCCAGGCAATGCTTGCACAGGTACAACAGGAAATGTATGTTCGTGCGAAGAATTTTATGGAAGAAAACTTCTATTCCGTCGATACGCTGGATGAAATGAAGGCGCTCATGGAAGAAAAACGCGGCTTTACTTTGGCAGGCTGGTGCGGATCTGAGGAATGTGAAGACAAGGTCAAAGAAGTGACAGGCGCTACAAGCCGCAACATACCGTTTAAAACAACCGAGCAAAAGACCACATGTCTGTGCTGTGGCAAACCAGCCAAGCATACTGTAGTGTTCGCACGGGCGTACTAATAAAGAAGTAAAGCAAACCCATTATACTCACTTCATTTTCTCTGCTAACAGTATAACTGTACGTGGCAATGCCCCGTAGGATTTATATTGTCGCGTTGGAGGGGTGAGGGGGGCTACGAAAAGCTTTTGCGGTCGGAGATGTTTTTGACGCAGAAGCTTTTCATGTTTTCGGAATGAAAGTTGAAGATGAGGAGACCGCTGTACACTATAAAGACAGCTGAGATAGAATTATTAGGAAATGGGGGGGAGAGCCATGGGCGGAGCTGAAGAAAAGAGAAAGCGGCTGGAACTGCTGATGAAACAGGTTGTGATGCCTGCGGGAGTGGTTGAACCTTATTTCTTGGACGGTTGGATTGATCAGGTGGAAATTAGCCGTACCAATAAGGACTGGAATATCATTCTTGTCAAGGAGACACTGGTTCCCGCTCAGGTATATCGTACGTTCTGCATTCAGGTACAGGAAAAGATGAATCATATCGCTAAAATTACGTTTCGGTTTCATTATGGTGAGCAGGTTCAACCTGGTGATATCATCGGTGAATACTGGAAGCTTTTTCTGGAGTGGGTACATCGTGAAATTCCCTCTGTAAACGGTTGGATGAATCGGGCTGTGCATGAGTGGGAAGATGGACTGTTCATACTGACGATGAGCGATAGCATGTCGCTGGAGCTGGCGCGTAAAAAACAGATTGACCAAGCTATTATCAAATTTTACGACAAATATTTTGGACTCTCCATGCGCGTTAAAATTCAGGTCGGTGAAAGTAATCAGGAGGCTTTGCAACAGTTTCAAGAGAAGAAGATGCAGGAAGAACGCGAAGTTATTCAGAAAATGATGGAAAGTATGGAAGCTGAAATGCCGCCTGTAGAAGAGGAAGAGGGAGATGTCCGGCTTCAATTTGGTTATGAAATCAAAGAACCGCCTGTTCCGATGCAGGATATTCAGGACGAAGAGAAGAAAGTTACTTTGCAGGGGACGATCTTCGGTCTGGATAGTAAAGAGCTGCGCAATGGCAGTACGTTGTTTACGTTCTATTTGACAGACTTTAGTGATTCCTTGCAGATGAAAATGTTTGCTAAAACAAAAGAGGATCTGAAGGTGCTCAGTCTGTTGGCTAACGGAAAATGGGTCAAAGTCCGTGGGCGGGTAGAATACGATCGTTTTATGCAAATTCCCGAGCTGGTTATGATTCCTTCTGATCTGATTGAAGTACAGGCTCCGCCTACACGTAAGGATAACGCAGAGGAAAAGCGGGTTGAGTTCCATCTGCATACAAAGATGAGCGCAATGGATGCTGTAGCCTCGATTGATCAATATGTCAAAACAGCCGCCAAGTGGGGGCACAAAGCGATTGCGGTTACCGATCATGGTGGAGTGCAATGCTATCCTGATGCCGCCAAGGCAGCCAAGAAAAACGGAATTAAAATGATCTACGGCATTGAGGCCAATGTGGTTAATGATGCAGTTGAGGTTGTGATGCAGGCGCAGTCGTTAAGTTTGAAAACAGCGACCTATGTCGTTTTTGATATTGAAACCACCGGTTTGTCCGTCACGCAAAATAAAATCATTGAGATAGCGGCTGTCAAAATGTATGAAGGCAAGGAAATTGACCGTTATGCGACCTTTGTGAATCCGCATGAGCGTATTCCCTACAATATCCAGCAGCTGACCAACATTAACGATGAAATGGTCAAGGATGCACCGGATGTGGAACCGGTTATGAAAGAGTTCGTCGATTTTGTTGGCGATGCCGTGCTGGTTGCCCATAATGCGCGATTTGATGTTGGCTTCATCCAGGCAATGCTTCGAAAGATGGGGTTGCCTGAAATGACCAATCCGGTGCTGGATACGCTGGAACTGGCCCGCTTGCTGTTTCCGACGCTGAAAAATCACCGATTAAATACGCTGACGGCTAAGTATAAGGTTGCGCTCGAAAGCCATCACCGGGCTATTGATGATACCGTTGCGTTGGCAGAAGTGTTAAACGGACTGCTGAGTGATGCGGAACAAATTAAGGGGTTGAAAATGCTTGATCGCTTGAATGACTATGTAGGGAAGGATCTATCGACCGTTCGTCCCTTCCACTGCTGTATTTATGCCCTGAACCCAATAGGCAAAAAAAATCTGTACAAGCTGGTTTCAATGTCTCATACCGAATATTTCAAGCGTGTGCCTTGTATTCCTAAATCTAAATTGTCGGAAATGAGAGAGGGATTGCTTATTATTTCCGGCTGCGAAAAGGGAGAGTTTTTCGAAGCTGTGTTGAATAAATCCGAGGAAGAAGCCGAGGAAGTTGCACAGTTTTATGATGTGTTGGAGATTCAACCTTTAACAATGTATATGCATCTGGTGGAAAAGCAACTGGTAAGCGGACCTGACGCTCTGAAAACGGCCATACGCAAAGTATGTGAAATAGGAAAGCGGCTTGATAAGCCGGTTATTGCTACAGGCAATGTTCACTATTTGGAGACTCGCGATAAGCTGTATCGTGATATCACCATACACGGCATTACTGGGTTTAGCCCGTTAAAAGATATCCGTAAGCCGGATGCTCATTTGCGGACAACGGATGAAATGCTGGCAGAGTTCGAGTTTTTAGGTGAGGAAAAAGCTTATGAGGTTGTTGTGACCAACACAAGCGAGCTGGCGGAGCGGTTTGAGGAACTGGAATTGTTCCCTGACAAGCTGTTTACGCCATTGCTGGACGGAGCAGATGAGGAGATCCGTAATACATGCTATGAGACGGCTCAATCCATCTATGGCGAATCCTTGCCCGAGGTCGTTGTAGCTCGTCTTGAAAAAGAATTGGAGCCTATTATCAAATACGGGTTCTCCGCTAACTATCTCATTTCCGAGCGTCTGGTTAAAAAGTCTAATCAGGATGGATACCTGGTAGGTTCACGGGGCTCTGTCGGTTCTTCTGTGGTAGCTACTTTCCTCGGTATTTCCGAGGTTAATCCATTGCCTGCTCATTATATTTGCGTTAATCCTGAATGCAGACACAGCGAATGGTTTTTGGATGGAAGTGTGCCGAGCGGGTTTGACTTGCCAGACAAAAACTGTCCGAATTGCGGTGGCAAGCTTAAGGGTGAGGGACAGGATATACCATTTGAAACGTTCCTCGGCTTTAAAGGAGATAAAGTTCCCGATATTGACTTGAACTTCTCCGGAGAATATCAGCCTGTCGCGCATAACTATACGAAAGTGCTGTTTGGTGAAAAAAGTGTTTTCCGTGCAGGAACCATCGGTACGGTTGCTGAGAAAACGGCGTTTGGTTTTGCCAAAAAATATGAAGAGGCACATCATAAAAAATGGCGCGGAGCTGAGCTGAACAGGCTGGCTTCCGGTTGTACAGGTGTAAAACGCAGTACCGGACAGCATCCGGGTGGGATTGTGGTTGTTCCCGATTATATTGAGGTCGAGGACATTACGCCGGTGCAGTACCCGGCTGATGATACGAGCTCGGAATGGAAAACGACGCATTTTGATTATCACGCTTTTGATGCGAACTTGCTCAAGCTCGATATTCTGGGCCATGATGATCCGACCATGATGAGGATGCTTCAGGATTTGACCGGGGTTGACCCGACGACGATCCCAATGAATGATCCCAAAGTGATGAGCATGTTCAACTCCACGGAGGCACTCGGTGTAACACCACAGCAAATCCGCACACCTGTCGCAACCTATGGTGTACCAGAGATGGGGACGAAGTTTGTACGCCAAATGCTGGTAGAGTCGCAGCCGAGCTCTTTTGCCGATTTACTGCAAATCTCCGGTTTGTCTCACGGTACGGGCGTATGGCTGGGGAACGCGCAGGAGTTGATCAAAAATAATACCTGCAACATCAAGACTGTAATTGGTTGCCGGGATGATATCATGCTGTTTTTGATTTACAAGGCGGGGATGGACGCAGGTCTGGCCTTTAAAATTACGGAGAGCGTGCGTAAAGGTAAGGGTCTTAGTGCCGAATGGATTGAGGAAATGAAAAAATGCAAGGTGCCGCAGTGGTACATTGATTCCTGTCTGAAAATCCAGTACATGTTTCCGAAGGCGCATGCCGCAGCCTATGTTATTTCAGCGGTGCGTACAGCGTATTTCAAGTTGTATCATCCGATAGAATATTATGCGACTTACTTCTCCGTACGTGCAGCCGATTTTGATATTGAACTGTGTTGTCAGGGATATGATGCAATTGGAAAGAAAATTGTTGAGATCGAGCAGCTTGGCTTCCAGGCCTCGCAAAAGGAAAAAGGGATGCTGCCAATCCTGGAAATGGCTTTGGAAATGACAGCTCGCGGCTTCAGTTTCAAATCGATTGATTTGTACCGTTCCGAAGCTACACGCTTCAAAGTAGATGGAGATTCGCTCATTCCGCCGTTTGGAGCCCTTCAGGGGATTGGTGAAAACGCGGCGCGTAACATCGCGGCTGCCCGTGAACAGGGTGAATTTTTGTCTGTCGAGGATTTTCAGCAAAAGTCGAAGGCCAGTAAAACCATTGTCGAAATGCTGTCCCAGATGGGGTGCTTTCGAGGTCTGCCAGAGAGTAATCAGCTGTCTCTGTTTTAATCCGAACCACAGTAGTCAAGCTCTGGCACTTGTCACATAACTACGGTTATGATATAATTTTTTTGGTAATCATGGAGATAAAACCGTTGCTAAAAGAGTGGGGAAACCCACTCTTTACTGTTTGATATACAGTTACAACGTGAAAACGTTATTTTTGGGCCAAAACCGGTACGCCGGTTTATTTGCAGTGAGCCCGAAATGAACATTACATCAAATAAAAATGGAAAATGCCGGTGATGAAGAAGCATTGTCCATCGTAATGGGGCGTCTTTTTTCACCACAGGAAAGTTTACTTTTGGAGGTTATAATCTTTGAGCACACCAAAGATCAAGTCAGCAGTAGAAGAAATGGCCCAACCTTATTTTGATGAGCATGGCTTTGAACTGGTCGATGTCGAGTATGTCAAAGAGGGCAGCAACTGGTTTCTTCGCGTTTTTGTAGACAAAGACGGAGGAATTGATCTGGACGACTGTAGTATGATCAGTGAATATCTGAGCCAAAAGCTGGATGAGAATGATCCGGTTTCTACAGCATATTTTCTGGAAGTATCCTCACCAGGTGCCGAGAGACCGCTGAAAAAAGCGGAGGACGTAACTAAAGCGGTAGGCAAAAATGTATTTGTTACTACATACGAGCCGATCAACGGCCTGAAGGAATTTGAAGGTCGTCTGCTTTCTTTTGAAGATGGGGAGCTCACCGTTCAAAGCGGACAAAAGAAGCATGCCATACCTTATGAAAAGGTAGCTGGTGCAAGGCTCGCGATCATATTTTAATTTGGATTTGACTGTTGCTGTTTGACATGACTTCATGTTTTATACCTCGTGTGCTGACCAGGACACAGGTGCCATCATTTGAAAGGGGGAGCAGTAATCCATGAGTATGGATTTTATTGAAGCAATGAACGAGTTGGAAAGAGAAAAGGGGATCAGCAAGGATGTGCTGTTTGAGGCCATTGAAGCAGCCTTGATTTCCAGCTACAAACGGAATTTCAACACTGCACAGAATGTGCGTGTTGATATGAACCGCAACTCGGGAGTCATTAAGGTATATGCGCGCAAGCTGATTGTTGAGGAGGTATTGGACCCTCGCACCGAGATTTCGTTGCCGGCAGCTCGTGAAATTAATCCGCATTTTCAGTTGGAGGATATTGCTGAAATTGAAGTTACACCACGTGATTTTGGACGGATTGCTGCACAAACGGCGAAGCAGGTCGTGACCCAGCGTATCCGCGAAGCGGAACGAGGCTTGATCTACAACAAGTTTGTGGACAAGGAAGAAGATATTGTAACAGGAACTGTACAGCGCCAAGACCCGCGCAATATTTATATTGATTTGGGCAAGGTAGAAGCGGTTCTGCCGTTGAGCGAGCTGATGCCGAATGAGAAATTCAACCATCTGGATCGGATTAAGGCTTATATTACCAAGGTGGAGAACACAACTAAAGGGCCGCAAATTATGCTGTCCCGCTCACATCCCGGTCTGCTTAAGCGTTTGTTTGAACTCGAAGTGCCTGAAATTTTTGACGGTGTGGTAGAGATTCGTTCTGTAGCGCGTGAAGCAGGCTTCCGTTCTAAAATCGCGGTTCATTCCCGCAATGAAGAGGTTGATCCGGTAGGCTCCTGTGTAGGACCTAGAGGAACACGGGTACAAACCATTGTGAATGAGCTGCGTGGCGAAAAAATCGACATCGTGCGCTATTCCGATAACGTTGACGAATACGTTGCTAATGCGTTAAGCCCTTCTAAAGTACTTGAGGTACAGGTTTTTGAAGAAGAAAAGATGGCGCGCGTCATTGTACCGGATTATCAGCTTTCTCTGGCTATTGGCATTAAAGGGCAGAATGCTCGTCTTGCTGCTAAGCTTACTGGCTGGAAAATTGATATTAAGAGTGAGACACAGGCGGAGGAAGAGCTTGGCAGACCAAGAACATCCACCGATGAAATGCATCAGGATTCCGTTTCTGTAGATTAAGCGGAGTGTAGGGGGGGTTAATGCATGAAACAGAGAAAGATACCTTTGCGCAAATGTGTGGCCTGTCATGAAATGATGCCAAAGAAGCAGTTGATCCGTGTCGTTAAAACCCCTGAAGACGAAGTGCTGATTGACTTGACCGGTAAAAAGTCAGGGCGCGGTGCTTACTTGTGCGGCAAAGCCGCCTGCTTCAAGCTGGCTCAAAAAAGCAAGGCACTGGATCGAGCATTGAAGCACTCGGTTCATCCTGACATCTATGAGCAGCTAAGTCGTGATTTTGCTGCCGTCGAGGAAGAATTCCTGGCGGCACAAGGCAGCGTGCAGGATGAATAAGGCGCTGTCTGGATTGGGTCTTGCCATGAGAGCTGGCAAGCTGCTAACAGGTGATGAGATCGTTTATAAAGCGATCAGGTCTTCAGAAGCCAAGCTGGTCATTCTTGCAAAAGATGCTTCAATGAATACTCAAAAGAAATTCCGCGACAAATGCGGGACGTACAAAATCCCCTTATTGATAGGATTTGACCGGGAAAGCTTGGGAAGCAGTATCGGCAAACCTGAACGGGTTGTGCTGGCTGTGACGGATCAAGGATTCGCGAAATTGATCATGAAACATGCGGGGATAATGTCGGAGGTGGAGTATATTGAGTAAACAAGAAAGCAAAGACAAAGTGCGGGTATACGAATACGCCAAATCGTTGAACATGAGCAGCAAAGAAATTATCACCATTCTTAAACGGCTGGATATTCCCGTAAACAACCATATGAGCGTCATGGAACATGATGCCGTAGGCAAAGTGGAAAATTTTTTTAAGAATATCAAATCCAATGCTGCGGCCAAGCAAGGTGGAGCAGACACGGCGCAAGTAAGCTCGAATCAGGCTGGTTCAAGCCAGAACGGTTCAAGTCGGACTGGTTCAAGTCAGACCGGTTCAAATCAGAACAGTAATCATTCAACTGAGCAAACCAAAAATCAACAGGAAAAGCAGGTAAGTATGAATAGGACAAATAACAACCAAAACAGTAGTCGAAGCAGCGCTCCAAAAGCGCAAGGTAGTCAGCAGGGCGGTCAAAACCGCAGTCAGCAAAGTGCGAATAAACCAAGTGGCCAGCAGGGCAGCCAGAATCGCAGTAATGGTCAACAACAAGGGGGACAACAGCGTTCCGCTAGCAACACAGGCACGCGTTCTCAAGGGAGTAGTCAAGGTGGGACGGCAGTAAGAACATCTTCATCTACGGGAAGCGGCAATGCCAACCGTAATGGTGGTGGCAATCGTACAGGCAGTAACTTCAGTAACGGAAATAACCGTTCCGGTCAAAGTCGTTTCGACGATAACCGTCAAGGCGGAGGACGCGGTGGTAACGGCGGTGGCCGTGGTGGCAATAACCGCGGTGGTAACAATCGTGGCGGGAAATTTAACAACCGTGGTAAAGGACAACCGCAGGAGCGCCGTGAGAAAATCGACAACACGCCTAAGAAAATTATTGTACGTGGCGAGATGACCGTAGGCGAAACAGCGAAGCTGCTTCACAAGGATGCGTCAGAAGTTATCAAAAAGCTGATTATGCTCGGAACAATGGCGACAATCAATCAGGAACTGGATATGGATACCATTCTTTTACTGGCTGGTGACTTTGGCGTTGAGGTAGAAGTGAAAATTCCGGTCGAGGAAGATCGTTTTGAAACGGTGGAAGAAAATGATGATCCAGCGGATTTGAAAACACGTCCACCAGTTGTAACAATTATGGGTCACGTCGATCATGGTAAAACCACTTTGCTGGATGCTATTCGCTCCACGAATGTAACGGGTGGCGAAGCCGGTGGTATTACACAGCATATCGGTGCATACCAGGTTGAAATCAACGGTAAAAAAATCACTTTCTTGGATACACCGGGTCACGAGGCCTTTACTGCAATGCGTGCTCGTGGTGCTCAAGTTACAGATATGACGATTATCGTGGTTGCAGCTGACGACGGTGTTATGCCACAGACGGTCGAAGCCATCAACCATGCGAAAGCGGCAGGTTTGCCTATTATCGTGGCTGTGAACAAGATTGACAAACCGGATGCGAACCCGGATAAAGTGAAGCAGGAACTGACTGAATATGAGTTGGTACCTGAAGAGTGGGGCGGAGATACCATTTTCGTCAACGTCTCAGCGAAACAAAGAATGGGTCTGGAAGATCTGCTCGAAATGATTCTGCTGGTAGCTGAAGTGAATGAATACAAAGCGAACCCGGACAAACGGGCACGCGGTACTATCATTGAGGCTGAGTTGGATAAGGGCCGCGGTTCTGTAGCTCGTGTGCTTGTGCAGAACGGTACTCTGAAAGTCGGGGATGCCTTCGTAGCGGGGAACTGCTTCGGGCGCGTACGTGCCATGGTCAACGATAAAGGTCGTCGTCTCAAGGAAGCTGGGCCTTCCACACCAGTTGAAATTACTGGTTTGACAGAAGTTCCACTCGCTGGCGATCCGTTCATGGTGTTTGAGGATGAGCGCAAAGCCCGTGCTATCGCGGATAAACGTGCGATCACGCAGCGTCAGTCCGATCTCGGCAGCAACACCCGCGTAACGCTGGATGATCTGTTCCAACATATCAAGGATGGTGAGATGAAGGATCTGAACGTCATTATCAAAGGTGATGTACAAGGTTCTGTCGAAGCGCTGAAAGGCTCCTTGAACAAGATTGAAGTTGAAGGTGTACGCGTCAAAATTCTTCACAGTGGTGCAGGTGCAATCACCGAATCCGATATTATTTTGGCTGCGGCTTCCAATGCCATTGTCATTGGCTTTAACGTTCGTCCTGATAATCAGGCGAAATCTACAGCGGAAGCTGAAAAAGTGGACATTCGTCTGCATCGCGTCATTTACAATGTCATTGAAGAAATCGAGCAGGCTATGAAAGGCATGCTGGACCCTGAATATAAGGAAAATGTGATCGGACACGCTGAAGTTCGTAACGTATTCAAAGTTACTAAAGTCGGTACGATCGCTGGTTGTATGGTGACATCCGGTAAAATTACCCGTTCAGCAGAAGCACGCCTGATTCGTGATGGCATCGTCATTTTTGAAGGTAAAATCGACTCACTGAAACGCTTTAAGGACGACGCAAAAGAAGTTGCCCAAGGTTATGAATGTGGTATCACCCTTGATGGCTATAATGATGTTAAGGAATCCGACATTATTGAAGCGTTCGTCATGGAAACAGTGGAGCGCTAACGGCAGAGAGGTGAGCATCCATGGCTAAAATACGTACAGGTCGAGTTGGCGAGCAGATCAAGAAGGAGCTAAGCCTACTCATACAAACCGAATTAAAGGACCCTCGTATCGGTTTTATTACGGTGACGGGTGTCGATGTCACAAACGATTTGTCCCAAGCGAAAGTATACTTGAGCGTACTTGGGGATGACGAACAAAAGACTTCTTCCCTGAAGGCGTTGGACAAAGCGAACGGTTATCTTCGTTCTGAGCTTGGCAAACGGATACGGCTCCGCCATATTCCTGAGCTGATTTTCAAAATTGACGAATCTATTGCTTACGGCAGCCGAATTGAAAAGCTGTTGAGTGATATCGACAAGGACGAAAAATAGGAAATCCTCTTGATCCGAAGAAACCATGAACTGAATGTAAAGGAGACGGCAATGCATACCTATGAACAGGCGCTTCAACAAGCGAAGGAATTTATTCTGGAGCATGATGATTACCTGATCGTATCGCATGTACAGCCGGACGGAGACGCAGTCAGCTCCACCGTAACGGTGGGCTGGCTTCTCTCATGTCTGGGGAAGAAATTTACCATGCTGAACGAGGGAGCTATTCCCAAACGCATGGATTTTTTATGGCATGCCGATGAGATTATGGATATGAGCCAGCAACCGCCAGAACGGAAATACAACCGGATTATTTGCGTGGATTGTGCAGACTACCGTCGTGTTGGTCTGACAGAACAGTTTTTTGCGGAAGATGCCGTTATCCTGAATATTGATCATCATCCAACGAATGATGCGTATGGTACGGTGAATGTAATTAAGCCGGATGCAGCGGCAACAGCGGAGATTCTTTTTGATTTACTGGAAATATTTGCAGTGAAGTGGGACGTTGAAGTAGCGACTTCTGTGTATACAGGACTGCTTACGGATACAGGGGGGTTCCGGTATTCCAACACTTCGCCAAAGGTGATGTCTATTGTGTCTCAGTTGCTCACTTACGGTGTAGACGGTCCATCTTTGTCTGAGAATTTGCTGGAAGAAATGACATTTCCGCAGATGAAGGTGCTGACCAAGGCATTGCAGACGCTCACGATGTCGGAGGATGGTAAAGTCGCCTGGGTGGTTGTTACACCTGAAGATATGGAGGAGTGCGGAGCTGTTAACGAGGACTTGGAAGGGATTGTTAACTATCCAAGAAATATTCGTGGCGTTGAAGTAGGCATTTTCTTTAAAGTCATCAATGAACAAGCGGTTAAAGCCAGCATGAGATCAGCAGGCCGTGTTAACGTAGCTGCGTTAGCCCATTCGTTTGGGGGCGGAGGACATGTTCGTGCTGCGGGCTGCCGGCTGGAAGGTACACTGGAGGATATTATTGAGACGGTTGTAGGGCGGGTGAAGGACGAGCTATGAACCCAATGAAGAAGGAACAGGCAAGTTGGGAAGGCATTTTGCCCGTCCTTAAACCCGCTGGATTTACCTCTCATGATGTGGTGGCAAAGGCTCGCCGTCTACTGGGGATGAAACGGATTGGACACACCGGAACGCTTGATCCGCAGGTAACCGGTGTGCTGCCCTTGTGTCTGGGGCGGGCTACCCGAGTCGTTGAATACATGCAGGAGCGGCCCAAGGAGTATCAGGCCACGCTGAGATTAGGCATAGCGACCGATACCGAAGATCTTACAGGGACCGTTACTGAAGAAAGTGAACGCCCAGTAGAGGTGACGGAAGTAGAAGCCAAAGCGACGCTGGAGCGATTTGTTGGTACGATCTCTCAGGTGCCGCCGATGTATTCTGCGCTCAAAGTGAATGGCAAACGTCTATATGAACTGGCCAGGGAAGGAAAAACCGTGGAGCGCAAAAGCCGCGAAGTAGACATTTACGAGCTGGAGATGACAGGATTCGAGCAGACAGGATCGTATGTGGATATTTCCTTCCGTGCCCTATGCTCCAAAGGGACATATATCCGTACACTATGTGTTGATATTGGCCGTGCGTTGGGATACCCTTCGACGATGGTCAAGCTGGAGCGAACCATGTCTGCGGGAATATCCGCGGAACGTTGCCTGACGTTCGATGAGATAGAGCGCTGCGTAGCGGATGGCAGTTTGGGTGAGCGGCTCATTGCAACCGATCAGGCGATTGACTATATGCCTGAGCATACGGTGGCCGAAGCAAAGGCAGCCGCAGCTTTGCAAGGTCAACGTTTGTCGCTGAATATGATTTCACCACCTGTGACCGACAGCCAGCCCTTTCGTTTGTATAAAGAGGATCAAACGTTTTTAGGCATATATGGACGAGATGAATCAGGTGCGATCGCTCCAATTAAAGTTTTTTTAAGATTATAGAATTTATAAATTTTCAGCGGAGCTGAACAATTCTATAATCGCAAGAAAAACTTCCGATAGGCGCAGTCTGGCTGCTGTGAAAGTACGTCGATAGACGTTTTTCTTACCTTGAATTGTGCTATAATTTTGACGAAGTTAGTCAAATGATGTGAAATGCAGGTGAATGAATATGATTACCGTTTCATTATCTTATCCATTGAGTGATGAGCTTTTACAGCAATGGGGGCGTCCACAGGTCACGGCGATTGGTCAGTTCGACGGTCTTCATCTGGGACACGCAAGCGTCATACACCAAGCCGTTTCGCTGGCTCGGGAACAGAAAGTGTCGGCATCTGTCATGACTTTTCATCCTCACCCGAAGGAAGTCATGAAAAAAGGTGACTATGAAGGTTATCTAACACCGCTTGCGGACAAGCAGGCTATTTTGGCCGACATGGGTGTGGATATTCTTTATATTATGAGCTTTAACGAAGATTTTTCCAAGGTCAGCCCTGAGGCGTTCATGACAGATGTACTGCTTCCATTGCAAATCCAAACGGCAGTAGTGGGCTTTGATTTTCGGTTTGGCTACCGAGGTGCGGGGCATGAGGATACGCTTCGCAAGCTTGGTGGAGAGCAGATGGCTGTTCACACCGTACCCCCGTTTGAGCTGGATGGGGAAAAGGTGAGCAGTTCTGATATCCGCCGTGCTTTGCAGACCGGGGATCTGACCCAAGCGTCTCGCTGGTTGGGACGTCCTTACCGTATACGGGGGACTGTAATGGATGGAGAGAAGCGGGGGCGCACGATCGGATTTCCGACCGCTAATCTCAAACTGGATGATACCTACGTAATTCCGGTCAAGGGTGTATATGCTGTACGAGCACTCGTAGGCAATCATTGGATAAGCGGTGTCATGAATGTAGGAGTTAAGCCTACCTTTCATGAAGGCGTACTGAATCCGTCGTTTGAGGTGCATCTGTTTGATTTTAATCAGCAGATTTATGGGGAGTCTGTGGTGGTTGAGCTTCATCATTACATCCGTCCTGAACGTAAATTCTCTTCCGTAGACGAGCTGATCAGTCAAATTGGCAATGACGCACAGACGGCTAAAAAGCTGTTGGGCTAAATTATTTACATAAGACAGGCGCTGTGTTATACTGACTTATGTTGTGTAAACAACGATGAACCTTAGCTTGGTTGTCCGCTTTCACCGGCGGCTACGAGGCTAGTGGCGATTATAATGAAGGAGGTGAACAGGATGGCATTGACTCAAGAGCGTAAACAGCAATTGATCGAGGAGTACAAAACTCATGAATCCGATACAGGATCACCTGAGGTACAAATCGCTATCCTTACTGAAAACATCGTCAACTTGCAAAGTCACTTTCGTTCGCACAAGAAAGACCATCACTCCCGCCGCGGGTTGTTGAAAATGGTCGGTCAGCGTCGTAAACTTTTGGCTTACCTGAAGAAGACTGATGTTAAACGTTACAGTGCGTTGATCGAGCGTCTCGGACTGCGTCGTTAATTTTCAGACATGTAATGTGAAAAGAAGCCTGGTTGTTCACCGCTTGTCCCTGCTAAGGCGACGGCGGACAGCAGCCGGGTTCTTTTTTGAAATGGGAATCTTTTTTGGAAAGCAGAATCTTTTTTTGAAATTACATATCGTATTTGAATGTGAATTTCTTATGAATAAGACCTGCGCAGGAAATACTGGATATGTATAGAACTTTTACAATGAAATGAAATGGAGGGATACCATGGAGCAACGTGTAGAAATGCAGCTCGGCGGAAGAAAGCTGGTGCTGGAAACAGGACGTCTTGCGAAACAGGCTAATGCGGCAGTTAAAGTAAGCTACGGAGAAACAGTTGTGCTTTGTACCGTGACTGCTTCCCGTGAACCAAAAGATCTGGACTTTTTTCCGCTGACCGTGAACTATGAGGAAAGATTGTATGCTGTCGGGAAAATTCCAGGTGGATTTATTAAACGTGAAGGACGCCCAAGTCAAAAAGCGATTTTGTCTAGCCGTTTGACAGACCGTCCAATTCGCCCATTGTTCCCGGAAGGCTTCCGGAATGATGTACAGGTGTTGAACTTGGTGATGAGTGTTGATCAGGATTGCGAACCGGAAATTGCAGCGATGATCGGAACCTCGGCGGCACTTAGCATTTCGGATGTGCCTTTTAACGGGCCGATTGGTGGAGTTGCTGTAGGCCGTGTCAACGGACAATTCGTGATTAACCCGGACATTGCGCAGCAGAAAACCAGCGATTTGTACCTGGTTGTAGCCGGAACGAAAGATGCCATCATGATGGTAGAAGCGGAAGGCGACGAAATTCCAGAGGAAGTCATGCTGGAAGCGATTATGTTCGGTCATGACGAGATTAAGAACATTGTGGCAGTCATTGAACAATTGGTTCAAGTGGCAGGTAAAGAGAAAATGCAGGTTAAGCTGCATGCTGTTGATGACAAAGTGAACAGTGAAGTACGTGCTTATGCAGCTGACCGTTTGGTGGAAGCTGTAAAAGTTGCAGAAAAACATGCCCGTCAAGAGGCGATTGATGCAATCAACGAAGAGACAGTTGCCCACTTTGAAGCGCAATACATAGAGACGCCTGAGCTTTTGAAAGACGTGAGCGAAGTTCTCTATGATATCGTTAAAGAGGAAGTTCGTCGTCTGATTACGCATGATAAAGTGCGTCCTGACGGTCGAAAACTTGATGAAATTCGTCCGATCGAAAGCGACACGAGCATTTTGCCGCGTACGCATGGCTCGGGCTTGTTTACACGCGGTCAAACGCAAGCGCTCAGCGTTTGTACACTTGGCGCATTGGGTGACGTACAAATTCTGGACGGTATTGATCTGGAAGAAACGAAGCGCTTCATGCATCATTACAATTTCCCTCCATTCAGCGTAGGTGAGGCTCGTCCTTTGCGTGCACCGGGTCGACGTGAAATTGGACATGGTGCTCTTGGTGAGCGTGCACTTTCCAAAGTAATTCCTTCCGAAACTGAATTTCCATATACCATCCGTCTGGTTTCCGAGGTTCTGGAATCGAACGGTTCAACCTCCCAGGCTAGTATTTGCGCAAGCACGCTCGCTATGATGGATGCAGGTGTACCGATCAAGGCTCCGGTTGCAGGTGTAGCTATGGGATTGATCAAGGACGGAGATCATGTTTCCGTGCTGACGGATATCCAAGGCATGGAAGACCATCTGGGCGATATGGACTTTAAAGTGGCTGGTACAGCAGAAGGTGTAACTGCCATCCAAATGGACATTAAAATTGACGGTATTGACCGTGAAATTTTGCAGGATGCGCTCAAGCAAGCTAGAGAAGGACGTTTGTTCATTCTTGGCAAGATGATGGAAGCCATCCAAAAGCCGCGTGAGCAGTTGTCTCCGTACGCTCCAAAAATTATGACGATGCATATTAATCCGGATAAAATCCGTGATGTTATTGGCGCAGGTGGTAAAATCATTAACAAAATCATCGAAGAAACCGGCGTGAAAATTGATATCGAGCAGGATGGTCGTGTGTTCATCGCTTCCACAAACCAAGAGATGAATGAAAAGGCACGCTCCATTATTGAAGGTATCGTTAAAGAAGTTGTGGTCGGTGAAATTTACATCGGCACAGTGAAGCGGATTGAAAAATTCGGTGCATTCGTCGAGATTTTACCGGGCAAGGACGGTCTGGTTCATATTTCTCAACTGTCTACTGAACGTGTAGCCAAAGTTGAGGATGTGGTTGCTATTGGAGATACGATTACGGTGAAAGTAACTGAAATCGATCAGCAAGGTCGTGTCAATTTGTCCCGTAAGGCGGTTCTGACGGCTGAAGCTCCTGCAAAGTCCTAGGTACTGGTACCGCGGACCACAGCAAGAGGAAGCCTATCCGTTTTACAGAACTCGGGATTTGAATAGCATGATTTAAGCTTTTGGAAAGAGGCAGAGCTACGTTTCTGGCTCTTTTTTCATACATACGCACAAGCTGTGCCGAACTGGGCTTCTAGAAGCTTACTGCGTCATAGTTCTTGTCCTCCCCGCATACAATGTGGACAAACGCGTGGGAGGATGAAGGGATCATGAGAAGGGCAAAGAGAGCAGTGTGGGTTGTAGCCAGTTTGGCCATCACGCTGATTATCGGGCAGTTTAGCGGCGTTCGTGAATACATTGGTCAATTACGTGACGGACAAGGCACAGGGGGTAACGAGCCAGAGGCTGTAACAACAATGGGAGTTGCAGCTTTACCTGATAATGCGCTTATGCAGCGACTACGTGCTGAAGCAGCCCGTCAGCGGCGGGAACCGGTTGATGCCAAGATCGACAGAGTATGGAAGGCTATCCCAGGCTATAACGGACTGGAGGTCGATCTGGATGCCACCTATCGCAAAGCGATTAAAGCTCCAGACCGCCCAATCCAGTATGTGTATCGTCAATTGGCACCCAAAGTACATTTGAATCAACTGGGTAATGTGCCGATCTACAAGGGGAATCCTGAGAAGCCGATGGTCTCCTTCATGATCAATGTGGCTTGGGGAAACGAGTATATCGTACCGATACTGAATACGCTGGATCAGGAAAAGGTCAAGGCTACGTTTTTTCTGGATGGAAGCTGGTTGAAAAAAAATCCTGAACTCGCCAAGGAGATTCAAAAAAGAGGACATGAGCTTTCGAATCATGCCTACTCTCACCCCGATATGAGTCGTCTAAGTCGGGAAAGGGCCACACAAGAAATACAGAAGACGGAAGTGCTTCTTCAAGAAATCTTGGGTGTGAAAAACAGCTGGTTTGCCCCGCCGTCAGGTGATTTTAATCAGCAAACCGTTGATCTGGCCGCAGAACTTGGACTCAAAACCGTGCTGTGGACATTGGACACCGTAGACTGGAGGCATCCGTCGCCAGAATCGGTGGTTAACAAAATCAGCAGTCAGGTTGAATCAGGCTCCCTGATATTAATGCACCCTACGGATTCCTCAGCGGCGGCTCTCAAAGGCATGATTCATGCCATTCGGAGTAAGGGACTCGTGCTCGGAACTGTCAGTCAGACGCTTTCCCCTGATCGGCAGCTACCTGCTCCGGTTGAGTGAACGTCCTTTTTCTGTTAGGATTGAACATTATGGCTAAGTATGCAATTCAGTTTAGGAGGGCCAATCGTGGAAAGAATTCAACTCAAAAACGGCCTAAGAGTGGTCATTGAAAAAATTCCAACCGTGCGTTCAGTTTCTTTTGGTATCTGGGTAAAAACCGGCTCCCGGAATGAAACATCGAACAATAGCGGTATTTCTCATTTTATTGAACACATGCTTTTCAAGGGAACAGAGCGCTTTAATGCCAAGGAAATTGCCGAGCAATTCGACGCTATCGGGGGAAATGTGAATGCGTTCACTTCCAAGGAATATACCTGCTATTATGCAAAAGTGCTGGATGAGCATCTGCCAATCGCGGTCGATGTGTTGTCTGATATGTTCTTTCATTCCAAATTGGATCGTGATGAACTAGCAAGAGAGAAAAATGTGATTCTTGAGGAAATCTCCATGTATGAGGACACACCGGATGATATGGTGCATGATCTTGTATCTCGGGCAGCTTATGGTGAACATCCACTGGCTTTTCCAATTCTCGGAACCGAAGGGCATCTGCTTGCTATGGATAGCTCACATCTCAGCCACTATATGAAGGAGCGTTATACCATTGATAATACAGTTATCAGTGTGGCTGGCAATGTGGACGATCGACTGATCGAATTGCTAGAGCAACATTTTGGACATTTTGACAATCATGGTACCGCTTCGCCGCTGACAGTGCCTGCGTTTAACGGTGAGCTGCTGTATCATGAGAAAGCGACGGAGCAAAATCACATTTGCTTGTCCCTGCCCGGATTTGCAACTGGCGACGAACTACAGTATGCTATGGTCTTGTTGAATAATGCGATCGGCGGCGGCATGAGCTCACGTTTGTTTCAAGAAATTCGGGAAAAGCGCGGACTGGCTTATTCGGTTTATTCCTATCATAGCTCTCATGCAGATAGCGGCTTGTTCACAATCTATGCAGGGACGGCCCCTAAGCAGACGAAGGACGTGCTGGATTTGACGCTGGAGCTGCTGCAGGATGTGGCTATCAACGGATTGGACGCTAATGACATTCATAAAGGCAAGGAGCAATTAAAAGGAAGCTTGATTTTAAGTCTTGAAGGTACAGGCAGCCGGATGAACCGTCTTGGAAAAAATGAGTTGATGCTGGGTCGGCATTATACGCTGGATCAAATGATCGAACATATTGAGCAAGTGACGGCTGATGATGTGAACAAGGTGCTGAATCGGATGTTCTCGGAGCCGTTTGCTCTGTCGATGGTCGGAGCAAGTGATTCAGCGGTTAAGGATATGAGGAGGGACTATTTTGTTAACTTACGTTGAAATTAACAGACTTGAGGGCAATGAAGATATTGAGTTGCCTCGTAAAATGTCAGAGCTTGCATCCGGGTTTGACCTGTATGCAGCGGTACAGGAGGAGCTGGTGCTGGAGCCGGGCAAACGTTGCCTTGTTCCAACCGGATTTGCAATAGCGATGCCAGCCGGACTGGAAGCACAAATCCGTCCACGTAGTGGACTGGCTCTCAAGCATGGTATTACCTGTCTCAACACACCGGGGACGATAGATGCGGATTATCGTGGGGAAATAAAGGTACTGCTTATTAATTTGGGCGAGGAACCGTTCACGATTACACGTAATGAGCGAATTGCGCAAATGGTATTTCAGGCTGTACCTGAGGTGGAATTGAAACAAGTAGACCAGTTGTCTGAGACAGTGCGTGGTGCTGGGGGCTTTGGTCATACAGGACGCTGAGTATATGGTTTATCTATAAATTTCCTTATTCATTTTTCATGGCTCGGCAGCACAACATGTAAACGAATTGATGCGTTTCGCTCTATATATCACCGAGTTGAAATCGCTCTTGGCATGTATTCAAATGGCCTGCTTATGAATATAAATACACATAAAGGCTGTCCCATAAAGGGGCAGCCTTTTTTGCTTTTCACCCCTTTCCGGGCGCATGCATAGAATAAAAACATGATCGTGTCTCGGAAAGGAGTGATCTGGATGCTAACAGGAATACGCATCCTTATTTTGGGTGGCGATGCAAGGCAGCTTGAAGTCATCCGCAAATGTGTGGACATGGATGCTACGGTCAGCGTGGTTGGTTTTGATAAGCTTGAAGCGCCACTCAAAGGAGTATCACTAGAGCCATTGTCTGTCAAGCTGCTGGAATCGTCAGACGCGCTGATTCTGCCGGTTGTGGGATGCGATGAGGAAGGGAACGTGACTGCACTTTTTGGAGCGCAAAAGCTCCAATTTTTGAATGAGCATGCTGCTGCTCTTCCACCGCATTGCGTTGTGTACACAGGAATGGCGAGGACATACTTAAAAGATATTTGTAACAGGCACGATTTGAAGCTAGTGGAGCTACTGGATAGAGATGATGTAGCCATATACAACTCCATACCTACGGCCGAAGGCGCATTGATGATGGCCATTCAGCATACAGATTTTACGATTCATGGTGCCGATTGCATGGTTTTGGGCATGGGGCGGACTGGATTTACCATGGCAAGGGTACTGCAGGGTTTGGGAGCCAAGGTGAAGGTTGGAGTACGGCGGGCAGAGGAAGCGGCGAGAGCGGTGGGAATGGGGTGGAGCCCTTTTATGACAAGGGATCTAGCGTGTGAGACACAGGGAGTTGACTTGATTTTTAATACGATACCCTCTATGATAATCACAGCGCAAATCCTGTCTAAGTTGCCACTGAGCACCGTGATTATTGATCTTGCCTCCGCCCCGGGCGGATGTGACTTCCGTTATGCGGAAAAACGTGGAATCACGGCTGTGCTTGCCCCCGGCCTTCCCGGTATTGTTGCTCCCAAAACTGCTGGTACCATTATAGCGAATACACTGGTGCAGTTGTTAATGGAAGATAATCCTGAGCGGGGGGATGCACAATGAGTTGGCAAGGGAAAACAGTAGGTTATGCCATTACAGGCTCACATTGCACATTTGAAGAGGTAATGCCTGTTATACAGCGCTTTGTTGATGAGGGTGCTAAGGTCATTCCCATTATATCCAATGCGGTACTAACAACGGATACTCGCTTTGGTACTTCGCAAAGTTGGCAAAAACAGTTGAAAGATATAACAGGGAATGATATCATTTCTACAATTGTGGAGGCTGAACCACTGGGACCCTCCCAAATGCTCGATGTGCTGGTGATTGCACCTTTGACGGGGAATTCGATGAGCAAGTTGGCGAATGCGATGACAGACAGTCCGGTTTTAATGGCTGCCAAGGCGCAATTACGCAATGGTCGTCCACTTCTTTTGGCCATATCTACCAATGATGGTCTGGGTCTGAATGCTGCCAATATCGCCAAGTTACTAGTAGCTAAAAACATCTTTTTTGTGCCGTTTGGACAGGACAATCCACTTAAAAAGCCAAACTCGCTTGTGGCTAACATGGAGCTGATTCCGGAGGCAGCTTACGAAGCAATGCAGGGCAAACAGCTTCAGCCGATGATTGTGGAACGCAAGACCCTATGAAGTACTATAGTTGACTGCTGAGCATCCCTCGCCTAGAAGATGATTCGATCATGCATCGGGTCTAATTTCTTGTTGGCGGTGGATGCTTTCAGAATAAAAAATGGTTTTTTTAGTCGAGAAGGGGAGATAAGCCAGATGAGCAATAGAAAGTTTAATGTAGCTGTCGTTGGAGCGACGGGCGCTGTAGGAGAACAAATCGTAAATCTGCTGGAAAAAAGAGATTTTCCTGTGGACAAAGTTAAATTTCTTTCGTCGCCTCGTTCTGCCGGCACGTTAATTAGCTTTAAAGGTCAGCAAATTCCAGTAGAGATCGCTACCCCCGACAGCTTTGAAGGAATCGACATTGCCTTGTTTAGTGCAGGCGGAGACGTAAGTAAGGAATTGGCACCACATGCTGTTCGTCATGGTGCAGTTTGCATTGACAACACGAACGCATTCCGAATGGAACCGACAGCTCCTCTTGTAGTTCCTGAGGTGAACAGTGACAAAATTGCCGAGCATCAGGGTATCATTGCCAACCCGAACTGCTCCACCATCCAGATGGTAGCTGCTTTGAAACCATTATATGATAAATATGGAATTTCTCGTATTATTGTATCCACATATCAGGCAGTGTCCGGAGCTGGAAGTCGTGCCATTGATGAGTTAAATCGTCAAAGTGCAGCGATCCTTAACGGTGAAGATGCTCAGCCCGATCTGTTGCCGGTAGGCTCATTGCCAGTGAAGCATCAGATTGCTTTCAATGCTATCCCGCAAATCGATAAATTTCAGGACAACGGTTATACACTGGAAGAAATGAAAATGGTACGTGAAACGAAAAAAATACTGGGTGACGAATCCGTAGAAGTAACGGCAACATGCGTACGGATTCCTGTCGTATACGGTCACTCGGAATCTGTCTATGTAGAGCTTAAAGAAGATTATGATTTAGAGGAAATCCGCAATCTGCTTGCTTCGGCACCAGGAGTAACGCTGGTGGACGATCCTGCTGCCCAGCTCTATCCGCTGGCATCCGAAGCCGCAGGAAAACCGGATGTATTCGTAGGACGTGTACGCCGTGATTTGGGCAATAGCCGTGGATTAAATTTGTGGGTCGTATCCGACAATCTGCTCAAGGGAGCGGCATGGAACGCGGTACAAATCGCGGAAATTATTGCTGCAAATGCGGAGTAACGTTCCCGAAGCAGGGAGTAAGATGGGGGAAGAATGATGGGTATTTTAGTGCAAAAATTTGGGGGAACTTCGCTGTCCACACCTGAAGCGCGTCAACTGGTGCTGGGACATGTGAAGCGAGAGCTGGAACAAAATGTTCAACTGGTTGTTGTTGTGTCAGCCATGGGGAGGAAAGGAGAGCCTTATGCGACGGACACGCTGCTCGATTGGGCGGCGTCTAACGGCGACAGTCTTCCGAAGCGCGAACGGGATTTACTGCTGTGCTGTGGTGAAATCATTTCTGCCGCTACATTATGCAGCCTGATGGAGAAGGAAGGTATTCCTGCTACGGTGCTAACTGGTGCACAGGCAGGCTTTATTACGGATGATCAATACGGCAATGCTCGTATTTTGGATATAAAGCCGGATCGTATTGTGGAAGAGCTAAACCAGGGCCGGGTCGTTATTGTGACCGGTTTTCAGGGACAGACGGCAAACGGTGATATGACTACACTGGGCCGGGGCGGCAGTGATACATCGGCCACTGCGCTGGGTGTTGCTCTACATGCGGATATGGTTGACATTTATACGGATGTGAACGGCATATTGACTGCAGATCCGCGCATTGTAGAAAATGCCAAGCCGCTTTCGCATGTTAGCTATACAGAAATTTGTAATATGGCTCATCAGGGAGCAAAGGTTATCCATCCGCGTGCTGTTGAAATCGCTATGCAGGCGAATATTCCGGTTCGTGTTCGCTCCACTTTCTCTGAAGGAGAAGGTACGCTGGTTACACATCCAGAAGGCTTCAAGGACGTAGAGGCAGACATCGTAGACCGCTTCGTGACCGGTATTGCGTATGTCGGCAACGTCACTCAAATTACCGTAGAATTAAAGCCGGGTTTGGAGCATTTGCAGCTGCATGTATTCAAATCTATGGCGGAGCACGGAATCAGCGTTGATTTTATTAATGTCACTCCATCCGGGGCAGTTTATACGGTGTCCGATCATGATGGAAGCAAAGCAGTTGATGTGTTGAACAATTTGGGCCTAGAGGCTAAGATTCTGGCCGGGTGTGCTAAAGTTTCAGTCATAGGAGGCGGTATCAACGGGGTACCGGGCATTATGGCGACGATTGTAGAGGCATTGGCAGAATCAGATGTACAGATTCTTCAATCGGCAGATTCCAACACGACTATCTGGGTACTTGTAAAAAAAGATGATATGGTGCAAGCTGTACGCGCATTGCATAATAAATTCGAACTCCATCAGTAGGCGCATGTCCGTGCTCGGACTTGCAAAAAAAGGAGGCAGCATGGTGAACTTCGGCAGACTGATTACCGCAATGGTGACACCTTTTGATCAGCAAGGAGAGATTGACTGGGCTGCATTGTCCTCGTTGATTGATTATTTAATAGAAGAACAACATTCAGAGTCACTTGTCGTATCAGGGACAACAGGCGAATCCCCTACTCTGAGTGATGAGGAAAAAATCAAGCTATTTGCATTTGTTGTAGAAAAAGCAGCCGGACGATGTAAAATCATTGCCGGAACCGGAAGCAATAATACACGTCATTCCATTCACTTGACCCGTGCTGCGGAGCAAGCAGGAGCAGACGGTGTGCTACTGGTAGTGCCTTATTATAACAAACCGAATCAGGAAGGGATGTATCAGCATTTTGAAAGCATTGCGAACTCCACTTCCCTTCCAGTTATACTGTATAATGTTCCAAGCCGTACCGCAGCGAGTCTGACAGCTGAAACGACGCTGCGTCTGGCACAAATCCCGAATATTGTGGGCACCAAGGAATGTGCATCACTCGCGCAGGTTACACAAATTGCAGCGGCAGCCCCAGAAGGCTTTGTAGTTTATTCAGGGGATGACGCGTCTGGATTGCCTGCTATGGCTGTGGGCGCATATGGTATTATCAGCGTAGCCAGCCATGTGGTAGGCACAGAAATGAAGCAGATGATCGATGCACTTGTTGAAGGGCACGCGCAGGAGGCAGCGAAGCTGCATCAGCAGTTGTTCCCGGTTTTCAAAGGCTTGTTTGAATGTCCTCATCCTCTGCCTAATCCGGTCGCTGTAAAGTATGCATTGGAATTGCGGAATGTTAAGGTCGGTTCGGTTCGGTTGCCGCTTATTCCTCCAACCGAGGAGGAAGCGGAGTTTATCAAGAAGTTATTTACTCGGTAATTGAAGATCTCGCGGTGAGAGTTTATGGCCTGACAAGATTTTTCGGCATGAAGGGCGTTCTTATGGAACGCCCTTTTTGTCGTGCTTTTAACCATCCATCTGGATAAATGGACTGGACTAATGGTTTTAGACGGCAATGGGAAACCTAGCGTAACGGACTGGATGACTTGTTTTTTCGTATTTTAATCATGTATAATGAGGTCAAGTGACTGGGTGCGGTATTTTTTTGAAAATTAAATAAACAAATCAAGGTACGACGTCCAACTACCATAGGAGGTTTAGATTCATTTGTCTAAAAAAACAAACAACGATAAATTGATGATTTTCGCTTTGGGCGGCGTCGGTGAAATCGGGAAAAATATGTATGTCGTTCAATACGGCAATGACATTGTCGTGGTGGACTCCGGCTTGAAATTTCCGGAAGAGGACATGCTCGGCATTGATATCGTTATTCCTGATATTTCCTACCTTACAGAGAACCGCGACAAGGTAAGAGGCATTGTGCTGACTCATGGTCATGAGGACCATATCGGTGGTTTGCCTTACGTGCTGAAACATTTGAATGTACCTGTATATGGTACCAAATTGACGCTGGGATTGGTGGAGAACAAGCTGAAGGAAGCGAATCTGCTTGGCGAAACCAAACGGATTTTAATCAATGCTGATTCCGAAATCAAGCTGGGTTCCTCGCTGAAGGTAACATTCTTCAAAACAAACCATAGTATTCCGGATTCTGTAGGTGTCTGCATTGATACTCCTGAAGGTGCTGTTGTTCATACTGGCGACTTCAAGTTTGATCATACTCCGGTTAACGGACAATATGCGGATTTACAGCGTATGGCTGAAATCGGCGCACGTGGCGTACTGGCTCTTTTGTCAGACAGCACCAATGCGGAAAAACCGGGCTTTACACCTTCAGAAAAGAGCGTCGGCATCGTGCTGGAAGATATTTTCCGCAAGTCGAGACAGCGTGTGGTTGTAGCAACTTTTGCTTCCAACGTACACCGCATTCAGCAGGTTATCAATGCTGCGGAAGCGACAGGGCGCAAAGTAACGGTTATCGGTCGCAGCATGGTGAATGTCGTAGGAATTGCTTCTGATCTGGGCTATTTGGAAATTCCAGACGGAATGCTGATCGAGCCTGAAGAAGTTGGCAAAATGTCAGCAGATCGCGTAGTTATTCTCTGCACAGGCAGTCAGGGCGAGCCAATGTCCGCTTTGACAAGAATGGCTCGTTCCACACATCGTAAAGTGGATATTCTTCCAGGAGATTCAGTCATTATCGCAGCTACTCCGGTACCTGGTAATGAAAAATATGTGGGTCGCACGATTGACGAATTGTTCCGTTTAGGTGCCAATGTATACTACAGCGCAGCTAATCCGGGGATCCACGTTTCTGGACACGGAAGCCAGGAAGAACTCAAGCTGATGTTGAACCTGATGAAACCCAAATTCTTCTTGCCAATTCACGGTGAGTTTAGAATGCAACGCCGTCATGCTCTGCTTGCTGAAGGAGTAGGTGTAGAGCCTGAAAACATCTTCATCACAGACATCGGTGAAGTCATTGAAATTCAGAACGGCGGGGCGCGCAGAGCTGGTAAAGTTACAGCAGGGAACGTGCTAATCGACGGACTGGGTGTAGGGGATGTAGGAAATATCGTATTGCGTGACCGCAAGTTGCTGTCACAGGACGGTATTCTGGTGGTTGTTGTAACGCTGAGCAAGCAAGACGGTACGATCAAATCGGGACCGGATATCATTTCCCGCGGTTTCGTATATGTCCGCGAATCGGAAGGCTTGCTGGATGAAGCCAATCGTATTGTCTCAAGTACATTGCATAAGCTCATGAGTGAAAATGTAAATGAATGGGCTTCCCTCAAGACAAACGTCAAGGATGCACTGGGTCGCTTCTTGTACGAGCAAACTCGTCGCAGACCGATGATCCTGCCAATTATAATGGAAGTGTGAGTCAATTGAAATTTGTTGGAAAACCTGAATTAAAAACTTAAGTCACAGGCACACAGTCGCCTCTCTCCCGCAGGAAATATTGGACGGTTTCCGCGGGCGGAGAGGCTTTTTTGACTTTTTCGACTGAGGAAAGGCATGGGGACGGGTATAAAATATTCCATTCCCATCCCATACTAGAGGGTGAATACGGGGCACATAGATGCGTAAAGCGAAAGGAAGATCACCCATATGGAACAATACAGCAACCTATCATCTGGCAACGAGGAAACAGAAACGCCGGATCAACCAGAAGTTGGACAAAGACCCGCTTTACCTGCTATGGAGGCGTTGCAGCAGTTGGGACAAACCTCCATGCCCGGAAGCGAATCCAATATTTTCTGCATGACAATTATCGGCCAAATTGAAGGACATCTCATTTTACCGCCTCAAAACAAAACGACCAAGTATGAGCACATCATTCCCCAACTGGTAGCGGCAGAGCAAAACCCACGAATCGAAGGATTAATGATATTGCTGAATACAGTTGGTGGTGATGTAGAAGCTGGGCTGGCTATTGCTGAAATGATCGCTTCGATGAGTAAACCAACAGTGACTATCGTCATTGGCGGAGGGCATAGTATCGGTGTCCCTATTGCTGTATCATCCACTTATTCCTATATTGCCGAGAGTGCGACAATGACCATTCACCCCATTCGTATGAGCGGTCTGGTCATCGGAGTCCCGCAAACGTTTGAATATATGGAGAAAATGCAGGAACGCGTCGTGCGTTTTGTTGTTTCCCATTCCCGGATCACTGAAGAGAAGTTCAAGGAACTGATGTTCAAAACAGGTGAATTAAACCGCGATATTGGTACAGCAGTTGGTGGAGCCGATGCAGTAAAATATGGATTGATGGATGCGGTTGGTGGCATCGGAGAGGCGCTGAAACAGTTGAACACCATCATTGAAACACGCCGCCAGCAAAACGGGCTGGCAGGGAATCAGCAGCAGGCTTCGTTTGCTCCTTTTTCACCCAATGCTACTGGTAGCCCTACAGAGACGCATTCAGGTGAGCATAGCGGGGAGCTGCCCCAATGACCTTATATACGGTAATGCCAATGGAAATGGTGTGGGAAGGTATGTGGAAGGAGCCAGAGGGGTTTGCAGAGGTTCGGGTGGATGGTTTGCTTATGCAGGTCCAGCAGCTCGAAAGTCGTCGGGGAATCATTGTACGATTGTTGGACTGCCCGCTGGAAGCCTACCTGAATCCGCGTTATGAGCCAGGGCAAGTCATCGAGTGGTCGTAGAAGGTGTCGAATAACACGAAAATAGGTCGTTTATTGCTGAAAAAGAACATATGTGCGGATACCCGGTGACGTGGTATAATATTCTTCTGGGGGGTGACCTTGTATGTCCAGAAGAAGAAAAAAGAAAAAGAAGGCTGTGTTTGGCGGAGTTCTAAAATTTGAAATTTACGGCATTGTGCTGATTACATTGGCGGTCATTGCGCTATCGGGTGAAGCGGCGGTTGGCCGGTCGCTATCCAAGATGTTCGGGCTTGTACTGGGAAAATTCTATTTTGCAATCCCGCTGATTGGCATTTATTACGGTCTGATGGTGATGATTCATCGTAAATGGCCGAACCAGTGGAACTCACGTAAAACGGGATTGCTGTTACTGGTATTCGCCTTTACACTTATGAGTTCTATTTCATCGATGGAGCAGCGTTTGGGGCCGATTAACGCGCTTCAACCAGGCGGAGTGATGAGCCAAATACATATAGATATGCGTGAGCAGTTGCTGTCGCCTGACAAGGTAGGTCATACCTCCATGCTGAACAAGGATATTAGCGGCGGGTACGTCGGCGCATTGCAGCTTACCGTTCTGTTGTGGCTGTTCGGGATTACAGGAGCCAAGCTGATTATGATTGTCATGTTTGTTATTTGCTTCATGCTGTTGACCCAGCTGTCTTATGTGGATTTGGTACGGATTGTACGGACCAAGCTACTGACAGCAGGGGGAAGTGTGCGAAAAAAGTGGATTGGTAAAGCGACTCCACTTTCGGCATCTGACAAAGGCAATAGAAAAGTCAAGTCCGAGCCCATTCCTGCTTATGAGGAGGATATGGATGATGACTTTGAAGAAATGCAGCCTCCGGCACGCAAGCAGCCGATTTTCTTTCAGTTGTTTGGTCTCAAAAAATCTGATAAATCGGACAAGGAAGAGCATTCTGACCATGTGGATGAGGATAATTATGACCTTCCATATGAGACTGAGGCTGCAGAGTCCCAGTGGCGAAACGGAACCCAGGAAGAAGAGCTGTCTGATGTGATCGAGCACGCTGGGGAGGAAGCCTCAGCTCCGGTGAAAAGGTCGCCGATTATTCGGGATTTCTTTGAGCAGGTGAAGCATGAGGAAAAAAGATCAGAAGCTGAGGAGTCTTTGGTAGAGGCGGAGCATTCGGATTCTGTCTATGATGAGCCGCTGGATGATAACTTCACGGATGCTGTGGTAAACACAGATATGGATAATGCATCGGCGGCTCATAGCACAACGGAAGGTATTGAAGGACAAGCTCAGACGACTGCAACCGGATTAACAGGTGTCGGGACTGAAGGTGCCGATGCAGCCATGCCTGCTCCACCGCCTCCTAAACCGTATAAGCTTCCGTCGTTTCGTTTGCTTGCCAAACCGCAAAACGCGGGCAAGGGTATGGGACAAAAGGATTACATGCAAACGGCACGCAAGCTGGAGGCAACGCTGGAAAGCTTTGGTGTGCGGGCAAAGGTGCTGGAGGTTGTCCGTGGACCTGCCGTAACGCGTTATGAAATTCAGCCGGACATTGGTGTGAAGGTCAGCCGTATTGTGAGCCTGACGGATGACATTGCGCTTGCGCTTGCTGCAAAAGATATCCGTATGGAGGCTCCGATTCCTGGCAAATCCGCTATCGGAATTGAGGTTCCGAATAATGAAGTTTCCATCGTAACGATGCGCGAGGTCATGGAGACAACTGTTTTCCAGGAGTCAGCTTCCAATTTATCCATTGCATTCGGACGTGATATTGCAGGTCAGACGATTGTCGGTAATTTAGCCAAGATGCCCCATTTGCTTGTAGCCGGAGCAACGGGCTCAGGTAAATCGGTGTGTATTAATGGGATTATTACAAGCATCTTGTATAAAGCGAAGCCAGATGAGGTCAAATTCCTAATGGTCGATCCGAAAATGGTGGAGTTGAACGTGTACAACGGAATTCCGCATTTGTTGGCTCCAGTCGTGACCGATCCGAAGCGTGCCTCGCTTGCTTTGAAAAAAATCGTTGTTGAAATGGAAAAACGCTACGAGTTATTTTCCAAATCGGGAACACGCAATGTTGAAGGCTATAACAATCTGATGAAAGACAATCCGGCTGCATTTCTGCCATACATTGTCGTTATTGTTGACGAACTGGCGGATCTGATGATGGTAGCTGCCGGAGATGTGGAGGATGCGATTGCCCGGCTTGCCCAAATGGCGCGTGCTGCAGGCATTCATCTGATCATTGCTACGCAGAGACCTTCGGTTGACGTTATCACCGGGGTTATTAAAGCCAACATTCCTTCACGTATTGCCTTCGGTGTTTCTTCGCAGGTGGATTCCCGTACCATACTGGACATGGGGGGAGCCGAGAAGCTGCTTGGACGAGGTGATATGCTGTTCATGCCGATGGGAGCCTCCAAGCCGGTTCGCGTTCAGGGGGCGTTTATGAGTGATCAGGAAGTGGAGAATATCGTTAACTACGTGCGTGAACAGGGTGAAGCGCAGTATGATGAAACGCTGGTGCCTGAGGTGGAAGAGGTATCGGCTGATGCGGATGAAATGCTGGATGAGCTGTATGATCAAGCCGTCAACATCATTTTGGAAGCCAAGCAAGCCTCCGTATCTCTCCTTCAGCGCCGGATGAGGATCGGTTATACACGTGCTGCCCGGCTGATTGACTCCATGGAGGCTCGCGGTGTGATTGGCCCTTACGAGGGCAGCAAGCCTCGGGAGGTACTTATCTCAATAGAGCAATATCAGCAAAATAAAGTTAGCTCCTGATCATTAGCTTTTATCAGAACTACATGAAATCGCTGTTTGTACGCTTGGACGGTTGCTTCAATATGGCAACTTCATCCGTACAGACAGCGTTTTTTTTGTGCTGTTTTTTCAGGTGCTGCGGCTGTCTGCTGTAAGAAGATTAAAAGGGTGAATAGCTTCAAGCAGAGCTTGTCATAATAAACGTAGCCATCCTGTTAATCCCACAAAAGAAAGGTAGATCACAGCATATGAAAAAGACAATGGTCTGGATTTGCACGGGTATTCTCGTAGCCTCGGCTATTACGTACACAGGGCTTTTAAAAATTGACTCTGCACAGCAGCAAGCAAAACAGCTGAATACACAACAGAAAGTACAAGTGGCGCAGCCTTCCCAGCCGACATTCAGCTCAGAAGCGATTAATTTTGGTTCTTACGGTCAGGATGTATATGAGTTGCAATCACGATTGAAGCTGCTCGGTTTTTTCGGCGCGCAGGTGGACAGTCAGTTTGGCAACAGCACGTTAAAGGCTGTCAAAGGATTTCAAAAGGAATTTGGCATGACACCGGATGGAGTGGTCGGAGCGAAAACAAAGCTGAAGCTGGTCAACGCTACTCCTCACTGGAAACCGACAGAAACTCCTTTGCACCGTAAAAATCAAGGCTCCACACAAGGACAGACAGCGGCCAATGATGATCAAAATGATGAAACGATGGGATCGGCCAACACGATGGGGCTATCTGAAAATGATCTTAAAATTATGGCCAATGCGGTCTATGGTGAATCCCGTGGCGAGCCGTTTGAAGGTCAAGTTGCCGTAGCGGCAGTTATTTTAAACCGGGTCAAATCCCCCAGTTTTCCAAACACACCGTCTGGGGTAATTTTTCAACCTGGAGCCTTTACAGCTGTAGCTGATGGTCAAATCTGGCTCACTCCGAATGAAACTGCACAGAAAGCAGTGCGTCAGGCATTGAACGGCTGGGACCCAAGCGGAGGTTGTCTCTATTATTTTAATCCGAAAACAGCCACCTCCAAATGGATTTGGAGCCGTCCGCAAGTGAAGACGATTGGTGAGCATATTTTCTGCATGTAAACCGCCGAAGCAGCCGGAAACTTGTCTCCGGTTGCTTCTTGGCTTTTGCATGGTTAGAATAAAGATTGGCACACTTTACCTCTTTACAGGAGAATGATTCACAACGGTCTATGCTAACAAAGGCTGGACGAAATTGACGCCACAAAAGGAGTTTTGGACTTGAACAAAACAGGTTTCGAGCGTGGCACGCGCAGGCAATTAAGAATTCATGTGCTGCCGACCAAACGCTTTAAGACGTTTGCCATATCATTGTATGTAGGTACTCCACTACGAGAGGAAACCGTAACCCGAGTGGGACTGACACCATTCGTACTGCGACGGGGTACAGAATCATATCCGCAGACTACACAATTCAGAGAACAATTAGAGCAATTGTATGGGGCGGGCTTTGGATTCGATGTTTATAAGCGCGGAGATTATCAGATCGTGCAATTTCGCATGGATACGATCAATGACAGCTTTGTAAACAGCTCGGACAGCTTGCTGGATCGTTCGTTTGCTTTTCTCGGAGAAGTGTTAACAAAACCAGCTCTGGAAAAAGGTGCTTTTCAAACTGGATATGTTCAGCAGGAACGAGAAAATGTACGCAAGAAGCTGGAATCTATAGTTAACGATAAAATGCGTTATGCTGCAGAGCGCTGCATGGAGGAAATGTGTAAAGATGAGCCTTATCGTCTGCATCCCCTCGGCCAACGCTCCGATCTGGATAATATAGATGCGCAGGGTTTATATCAGGCTTATGTACAATGGCTAAATCATGCCAGCATGGATTTATACGTTGTTGGGGATACAACGCTGGATGAAGTTGAAAAGTATGTTGATCGTTATTTTCAGTTAAACCGTTCAGCGGAAACAGAGTATGTTCCCGAACAGCCCAAGTCGGTGGAGCGTGATGTTCAAACGATAGTAGAGCGTCTTGATGTGAATCAGGGTAAGCTGAATATGGGCCTGCGTACTCCCATTACGTATGGCGATGATCGTTATGCTTCTGCGCTGATGTACAATGGAATTTTGGGCGGATATCCGCATTCCAAGCTGTTCGTCAATGTGCGTGAGAAGGAAAGCCTGGCCTATTACGCCTCATCTCGGTATGACGGTCATAAGGGCATTGGCACGATTCAATCCGGTATTGAAATTCCCAATTACGAAAAAGCGGTCACTATTATTCGCAAGCAATTGGAAGATACGCAAAATGGAGCGATTACCGAGCTGGAAATGACCCAAACGCAGGCGATGATTCGCAACTTGCTAAAGGAAATGCAGGATTCCGCTTTTGAAATGATTGCCTACGATTTTAACAGACAGCTTTCCGGCAAAGAGCGGACGGTAGATGAGCTGCTGAGCCAGGTGGAGGCTGTCAAGGTGCAGGATGTTCAGGATGCCGCCCGGACGTTCCGACTGGATACTATTTATTTCTTGAGAGACCAGAAGGGGGAATAGCGGGTGGAGCGCATCGTTTATGAGCATGTGCAGGAAACGTTGTACTATGAAGTGATGGATAACGGCTTGCACGTCTATGTGTTGCCCAAACCGGGTTTTCAGAAGACATACGCCACATTTGCAACAAAATATGGCTCAGTCGATAATCATTTCCGTGTGGAAGGTCAACAACCGATCAAGGTACCGGATGGGATCGCCCATTTTTTGGAGCATAAAATGTTTGAAGAGCCTGAGGGTGATATCTTTGCTACCTTTTCTTCGAATGGGGCATCTGCAAACGCATTTACGAGCTTTGATCAGACCGTATATCTGTTTTCTGCAACCGAACGCATTCAGGAAAACTTGACTACTCTTGTGAATTTTGTGCAGCATCCTTACTTTACGGATGAAAATGTAGAGAAGGAAAAAGGCATTATTGGCCAGGAAATCAATATGTATGGGGATAACCCGGACTGGCGGAGCTACTTTGGTCTGATTGAAGCGCTATACAAAGTCCATCCGGTGCACATTGACATTGCAGGTACGGTCGAATCCATCAGCACGATTACAAAGGAAACGCTGTATAGCTGCTATGAAGCTTTTTATCACCCGAGCAACATGATTCTTTTTGTGGTCGGTGGGGTGGACCCGACTGAAGTAATAGAACTGGTGCGTAATAATCAGGCGAAAAAGGACTATAAGCCGCAGGGAGAGATCGAGCGGATTTTTGATGAGGAGCCTGCCACGGTTGCAGAACCGCGCCGTGAGGTGAAGCTGGCGGTCTCTCTGCCGAAGCTGCTGTTCGGATTCAAGGAGGCCAAGGTAGGTCTGACGGGTGATGAATTGCTCCGTCATGATCTGGAAACCAAGCTGATGCTTGATCTTCTTTTTGGCTCCAGCACACAGCTGTATCAAAAGCTTTACGATGAGGATTTGATTTCGGACAGCTTTGGTCATGAGTATAACTCTACGCCACAGTATGCCTTCTCTGCCATCGGTGGGGATACCAAAGACCCGGATCGATTGCTGGCGCGAATACGTGAAGAGGTAGAGTCTGTTCAGAAGCAGGGTTTTGCGGTAGAACATTTTGAAAGAGCCCGTAAAAAGAAAATCGGCGGTTATTTGCGTACTCTCAACTCACCCGAGAATATTGCGCACGAATTTACAAGGCATCGCTTTCGGGGCAGTGATTTCTTCCAACTGTTGCCGATCTATGAAAGCATTACACTAGAGGATGTAAATCGGCGTCTGAAAGATCATATCCAGTGGGATCAATTAGCAATATCTTTGGTGGTGAGTCCATAATGTCCAGGGAGAGGGAACCGATAACCACCAAAAATGGTGCATTAAAAGCCATTGGCGATACGACCGTACTGATTACAGGAGCGAGTGGGGGGATTGGGGCGGCGATTGCCGAGCGGTTTGCATCTGTAGGGATGAATGTAGTCATCCACTACATGAAGTCCCATGAAAAAGCGAATGAAGTTGCCCGTCGTTGTATGGTTTATTCAGGCAAGGTGATGACCGTGTCTGCGGATCTGCGCAGCAAGGAGCAGATTGAGCGTATGCGGGAAAAGCTTGAAAATCACGGAATGAGGCCAGATATTCTAGTGAATAATGCTGGATTATCTCATTATGGACTGCTATCGGATGTATCGGAAGAGGAATGGGACGAAGTGATGGCCGTCAACGTTAAGGGAACCTTTTTGTGCTCGCAGGCTTTTATGCCCCATATGATTTCTCAACGCTATGGCCGCATTGTAAATGTGTCATCCGTGTGGGGGATATGTGGTGCTTCATGCGAGGTGCTGTATTCCACCACCAAAGGAGGCATTAACGCTTTCACGAAAGCGCTGGCTCAAGAGGTTGCACCTTCCGGTGTGACGGTAAATGCTGTAGCTCCGGGTGCAGTGGATACATCGATGCTGGATCATTTAGATGAGGGGGAAATTACCAGTTTGGAAGAAGCGATTCCTGCCGGGCGATTGGCTCGGCCTGATGAAATTTCGTCCCTGGTATATTTTCTCGCACTTCCTGAGTCAGGCTATATTAACGGTCAGGTCATAAGTCCTAATGGGGGATGGGTAACTTAAGGGGAAACTATGCTTGGAGGAATCCACCAGTATAGTAAGCGTCTGAGAAGAGAATATTACAACTGTTGATTTTAAATCTGAATCATCTAAGGAGGATTTAAGCATGTCAACAGTCGTTAAGGATTTTGATGTTTGGAAAAAGTTCCTCGGTCAGCGTGTAGAGCAAGCGGAGAAGCTGGGCATTAGTCAGGATACCATTTCAGAGCTTGCTTATGAAATCGGTGATTTTCTGGACGAAAAGGTCGACCCGGCCAACCATTCCAACCGTGCACTGAAGGAACTGTGGGGAGTTGCCGATGAAAGTGAGCGCCACACCATCGCCCGGCTAATGGTTAAATTAGCCAAAAGCAGCACATAAGCAGGAATTCACATGAAAAGCTCCCTTTTGGGGGGCTTTTCTGTAATGGTTACAGACCTGTTCTTGTAATTCCATTGTAATTTATATATCATAAACGTGATTGAATCATTATTGAAGCATACAACTCAATAACGACCTTTCAGGTCTCAATAATTGGTTTTGTCGAATGATGGTATTTTATGATACAATAATGCTTTGATTTGGAATTTTTGGCGGTTTGAATGTGAATGAGGTGCTAATGTGACGGAGGAAATGAAACAGTGGTACATGGAGTACAAGATACATAAAAATCGGCCCGGACTGCTGGGGGACATTGCTTCCATGCTTGGTGTTCTGGGGGTTAATATATTAACGATCAATGGTGTTGAAGGCGAAAGACGGGGAATGTTGCTGGAAACGGATGACGATGAGAAAATACGCATTCTCGGCGATACGTTAAAAAAAGCCAGCAACATTACTGTCACGGCCTTGCGTGCTCCGAGACTGGTCGATATATTGGCAGTAAGACATGGTCGTTACATTGACCGGGATTCGGACGATCGTAAAACATTTCGCTTTACTCGCGATGAGCTTGGGTTGCTGGTCGATTTTTTGGGTGAAGTATTAAAGAGGGACGGCAATCAGGTCATTGGCCTTCGCGGAATGCCACGTGTAGGTAAAACGGAATCTATTATTGCCAGTAGCGTATGCGCCATGAAGCGCTGGACTTTCGTATCCTCGACGCTTCTGCGTCAGACGGTGCGCAGTCAGCTTTCCGAGGAGGAAATGAACCCGAACAATGTGTTTATTATTGACGGGATTGTGAGTACAATTCGATCCAATGAAAGACATTATCACTTGCTTCAGGAAATTATGAGCATGCCAAGCACCAAAGTGATCGAGCATCCTGACGTATTTGTGCGTGAATCGGGATACAGCTTTGACGATTTTAATATCATTATTGAACTTCGCAATAATCCGGCTGAGGAAATTATCTATGATACCTTTACAGCCAGTTATACAGAAGAGCTTTAAATAAGCGTAATTATACAAGGAGATGATGACATGTCAGAACTGGGTCAGCAATTAAAGGAGGCCCGGCTGCAAAAAGGATTGAGCCTTGACGATGTTCAGGAAATGACGAAGATACGCAAACGTTATCTGGAAGCCATTGAGACGGGCGATTACAAAGTGCTGCCGGGAAGCTTTTATGTCAGAGCTTTTATTAAAACATACGCCGAAACGGTCGGTTTAAATCCCGATGAGATTTTGGAAGGACATCAAAGCAATGTACCTGAACCTGAACCGGAAGCGGTCATGGAGCCTGTTACACAGAAACGCTCTAGCCGTCCCGCTACAATTGGGAGTCTCAAATGGTTGCCTACTGCGTTAATGTGGCTTTTTCTAGTTCTCATTGTTGGGGTTATTTATGCTTATTGGGTGAGCAACAATCATTCAGCTCCAAAAACAGCAGAAAACACAACACCGGTCACAACACCAAGCTCGTCTGCTCCTGATACTACGAAGGGTGGAACTACGCCGCAACCGCAGGACACAACACCAGCCCAACCGGATAATAACAGCCAAACGACGACTCCTAACGGTGGTGGCGGGCAAACCACTGATACAGGACAAACGGGACAGACTCAGCCAGGTGGTACGGGAACAGTTACTCCTGATGGAACTTCACCTGACAATAGCCAGCAGCCGAATACAACTGCGCCACAACAAGGTGTAACTGTGGCACAGGACGGCAAGCAAGGCAAAACGACGGTTTTCAAAGTCTCCAGTGCGACTGGGGCCACGGTCAAGGTTGATATTAAAGCAACAGGTGAAAGCTGGCTTGAGGTATACAAGGGACAAAACTCCCGTGGTGAAAAGCTGAGCTATGGTATGACTAAAAGCGGGGATGCCATGTCCTTTGATATTGGTCCGGAAGGTTTATATATCAAATCAGGACGATCTTCTGCCACAGACATTTCTGTAGCTGGCCAGCCGATAACCGATAACAAATCGACTACTCGTGTACTGATACAGCAAGGAGAACCTTCTTCTACCGGAACAAGCGCCGGGGTGACGGGTTCACCTACAGATTCGACGACAGGCAGTAATACGGATTCTGCGCAAAGCGGTGCAGACTCTACAACTACGAACGGCGAATAAACATCTTCGTGCGAGTAAATACTAATGACTGTAATTCTTGGGATGCCAGTCATTTTATTTCCGCAAAGTGAGGTGTACACGTTATGACCGTTAGCTGGATCGTGACAGGGCTCGGAATCATTGTCAGTTTGCTTGGCTATTATCTGACACCGAGTGCTTGGGGCTATGGCATACTGGGCTTTGGTCTTGCTCACATTTTGCTTGGAGTTTTGGATATGTTTCGAACTCCAACCCGTATCTACAATTAGACATGTTGAATCGTAGAATTGAAATAAAGGCGTTTTTGTCAGGGAAACTGGCAGGAACGCCTTTTTAATGAACGGATTATTGGATTTTTGTAAATGACTAGCCTATAATTAGATATTGAACTTTGTTGTGGAAAGGGAAGTGAAACGATGGCTTCAGAAAATTCATTTGATATCGTCTCCAAAATGGATATGCAGGAGTTAACGAATGCAGTTCATCAGACGGAGCGTGAAATTGAAACACGGTTTGATTTTAAGGGGAGTAAAAGCAGCCTAAAGCTTGAGAAAGAAGCTCTTACGATTGCATCAGAAGACGAATACAAGCTGAATGCGGTGATTGATATTTTACAATCCAAAATGGTCAAGCGGGGATTGTCTCTTAAAAATGTGGAGTTTGGCAAGCTGGAACCGGCTTCTTTAGGTTCAGTACGCCAGCGTCTTACGCTCAAGCAGGGGATTGATCAGGATAATGCCAAAAAAATTAACATTCTTATTCGGGACTCCAAGCTAAAAGTGAAAAGCCAGATTCAAGGTGATCAAATTCGCGTAACCGGAAAAAGCAGGGATGATTTACAGGCGATCATTCAATTGCTGCGTAAAGCTGATTTGCCATTGGAGCTCCAATTTACGAATATGAAATAAAGCCGTTTTCCCTCATGCTTTGTGTAGGATAAAACGTTGCTTGATGTGGGCAGGCTATTTTGACATGCGTTTTGCACCATATTATACTTGTAACGAAAATGCAGACAATGCAGGTGTATAGCGCTTGTCGGAAGCGATTTACATCGGATTGAATTCAATCCGAAAACTGCCATTTGTAATCAAGTACGATAATCAGGGGAGAGTGTGTTGTGAATTTACCCAACAGAATTACAATTACGCGGATTTGCCTAATTCCGGTGATGATGCTGGCTTTGCTGGTGGATTTTGATTTTTATCCGCCGCCGATTGAGATCGGAGCTTTCAAGTTGCCGTATAATCAACTGATTGCGGCTATCATTTTTCTCATAGCAGCCAGCACGGATGGTCTTGACGGATACTTGGCCCGCAAAAATAACATGGTCACCAATTTGGGCAAGCTGTTGGACCCCCTTGCTGATAAGCTTTTGGTAACTGCTATTTTGGTTTCTTTGGTGGAAATGGGCAAGATTGATTCGTGGATTGTCGTTGTGATTGTTAGCCGTGAGTTCGCGGTTACGGGTCTGCGTCAGATTGCCTTGCTGGACGGTTCAGTGGTCGCTGCAAGCAACTGGGGCAAATTAAAGACGGTCATTCAGATTGTTGCTATTGTAGCGCTGCTCATTAATAATTTCCCGTTTGTTTTTCTGGGTATTCCGTTCGATTTAATAGCGATATGGGCAGCTGCGCTGGTTACCATTTATTCGGGTATAGATTACTTTGTGAAGAATATCCATTTGCTGAATTCCTCCAAAGTTTAACAGGATAAATTTTAATGGAAACAGCAATAGGGACAATACTTATTGCTGTTTCTTTACATAATTCCCACAACATTTGCAATACAGGAGGAAAAGACAATGAAGGCTGAAATCATCGCAGTAGGAACAGAATTATTGCTTGGACAAATCGTGAATACGAATGCTCAATACTTGTCACAAGAGTTGGCCGCAATCGGAATTGATGTATATTTTCAGACTGTAGTTGGCGATAACATGGATCGGCTTCAGGAAGCGGTACGACTGGCTCAGAAGCGTGCAGATATTATTTTGTTTTCCGGTGGTCTAGGACCAACTCAGGATGATTTGACGAAAGATGCGATAGCTGCTGTACTGGGGCGGAAATTGCATATAGATCGTCTTGCCATGGACAAGCTCGAACAGTTTTTCCGCAACCGTGGGGTAGTAATGACCGAGAATAACCGCCGTCAGGCGCTGTCTATTGAAGGGGCTACCCCGCTTGAAAACGAGACAGGATTGGCTATAGGGGACGCCATTGCACAGGATGGCAAATTTTATGTGGTTTTACCTGGTCCTCCTAAGGAACTTAAACCGATGTTTGAAAATCAAGCAAAGCCTTGGCTGCTTCAGCAGGCATTGAGCGGTAAGGAAATGCCGATTTATTCGAAAATGCTAAAATTTGCAGGGATTGGTGAGTCCGCGCTGGAAACCCGGCTTCTAGATCTGATTCAGTCTCAGACAGACCCGACTATTGCTCCTTATGCCAAGGAAGGGGAAGTCACGATCCGCATATCCACCAAGGCTGCGAGTGAAAGTGAAGCGTTAATCAAGCTGACGGCTACCGAAGCAGAAATTCAACAACGTCTTTCCGAACATATGTATGCAAGCGAGGATGTTACGCTGGAGAAGGTCATCGTGGATCTAATGTCCAAGCGGGGGCTAACGGTTAGTGCTGCGGAAAGCTGCACAGGCGGGATGCTGATGGAACACATTACTGCCGTACCGGGGAGCTCTGTTATGTTTCAAGGTGGCATTGTGTGTTATTCCAATGAAATGAAGATGAAGCTGCTTAACGTTCCTTATGATTATTTGGAAGGGGATCATGCGCCCGGCGCAGTGAGTAAGGAAGTGGCCCTTGTGCTTGCAGAGCAGGCAAGAATAGTCATGGACAGCGATTTCGGACTTTCAGTTACAGGTGTGGCCGGACCTGGATTTTCCGAACGCAAGCCTGTAGGCCTGGTATACATCGGTATCGCTGAACGAGACAAGAAAACGGAAGTATATGAGCTGAATCTGAGTGGAAACCGTGAAGCAATCCGTCTGCGATCTGTCAAAGCAATCCTATACAGATTGTGGCGCAGATTGATGGAGAACGAGAAGCTCTCTTCATGATGTAGAGGGTGCGAATCATAGAGTTGTTTTAGATAGACTATTTATGATATAATCTTACTATCGGAAGAACCGTTGCAAAGCCTTTTGCCTACGGTTCTTTTTTTATTTTAAGAGACAGATGCAATTATAGTAGAGAACCGACTGAGTAAAAAAACGAATGTATGTTCGAAAAAATGCTTGGCAAGCGTGTCAAAACAAGGTATTATTAAAGTACAAACAATGAAGGATGTGAGTTTATTGTCAGATCGTCGTGCTGCGCTGGATATGGCGCTCCGTCAAATAGAAAAGCAATTCGGTAAAGGTTCCATTATGAAGTTGGGTGAGTCCACTCACATGCAAGTGGAAACGATTCCCAGTGGTTCGATTGCTTTGGATATTGCGTTAGGAACGGGCGGCTTTCCAAGAGGCCGGATTATTGAAGTATATGGACCGGAATCATCCGGTAAAACGACAGTAGCTCTTCATGCTATCGCAGAGGTGCAAAAAACAGGCGGACAAGCCGCCTTTATCGATGCCGAGCATGCGCTTGATCCGTCGTATGCGAGCAAGCTGGGTGTCAATATTGATGAGTTGTTACTGTCGCAGCCAGATACAGGAGAGCAGGCACTTGAGATTGCCGAGGCTCTTGTACGTAGTGGAGCAGTAGACATTATTGTCATTGACTCTGTAGCGGCACTTGTGCCAAAGGCAGAGATTGAAGGCGAAATGGGGGATTCCCACGTTGGTCTTCAAGCGCGCTTGATGTCGCAGGCATTGCGCAAGCTGTCTGGAGCCATTAATAAATCGAAAACCATTGCTATCTTTATTAACCAGTTGCGTGAAAAAGTAGGTGTTATGTTCGGCAACCCTGAAACTACACCAGGTGGACGTGCATTGAAGTTTTACTCAACGGTACGCCTGGATGTCCGTCGTGTTGAAAGCTTGAAAATGGGGAACGACATCGTGGGTAACCGCACACGTATTAAAGTCGTGAAAAATAAAGTGGCCCCTCCTTTCCGTCAGGCCGAAGTGGATATTATGTACGGTGAGGGCATTTCCAAAGAAGGTAGCTTGATCGACATCGGTACGGAGCATGATATTGTCGACAAGAGCGGAGCCTGGTATTCTTACGAAGGTGAGCGCCTTGGTCAGGGACGCGAGAATGCGAAGCAATTTTTGAAGGAAAATCCGAACATTGCTAGTACAATCGAGCAAAAAATTCGGTTGGCCAGTAATTTAATTACGACGGTTGCGCCACCGACCGAAGAAGAGTTGGCACAGGAAGCCAAGGAAGAACAGGAATTGCTAGAGCTTGAATAAGCTTGGCTGAATCTTGGTTTCTGTTCTGTCATGTGAACTGTAGCCTGGGGATTATGGCACAGTCCGTTTGAACAGCATAATTCTGATGCCCTGCACAGTTAGTTGTGCAGGGCATTTTTGCATCGAACACGGTCTGTTCTGTCAGCAGGAATCTAACTTTTGCGTGGCAGGCGCTCTCAGCCTGCTTTCGTGAATTTCAAAGTGAGGGAAGCACATTGCATTTGCACAATGAGGATGAAAATATCCCGAACGAAAATGAGCAGCAAGGGATTTCTCATTTTCCGGATAACGAAGAATTGATGATTACCAGGGTGGAGCAGGGACAGGGACGCAAACGTGGAAGATACATCATCCATTTCGGACCGTATTCACTGTCCGTGTTGGAAGATGTAATGATCAAATACAATATGTTTAAAGGAACGTTGTTCGACAAAAAAGAACTGGAAGATATCGTTCTGGCCGATGAAAAGCAGCAGGGTTACGTGTATGCGCTCTACTATTTGGGGCGAAAGCCGCGTACACGTCAGGAAATTGCGCAGCGATTGGTGCAAAAGGAACTGGGTCAGGCTGTTATAGATGAAGTGTTGATGCGACTTGAAAGGGAACGACTCGTGGATGATGATTTGTACGCCCGCCAGTGGGCAAGGCAGCGTATAACGAGCCAACGTAAGGGGAAGATGTGGGTTAGGCAGGAACTTCGTCAAAAGGGCATCTCTAAAGCCTCTATTGGGGAGGCTTTAGAAGAGATCACTGATAACGAGGAATGGGAAAGTGCTTTGGTAATCGGACGTAAGAAGTGGGAACAGGTACGCGGTGACGTGATGGAGAAAAAACGGAAAACGTATCCTTTTCTCATGAGACGCGGATACTCGGGTGACATGACACGCCGAGTAGTCAATCATCTCACTGCGGCTGAGCAAAACGGAGCTTATGATGATGAGGAATTATCGCAGTGGGAGGAATAGTTGTTAAATGTCGGTCATTCATTGGCTGGTGATCTGATCGGGCAGGGCGAACAGGTTATTACATGGAAACTGCACGACAGCCTACTAAAGTTTGCATTCCCTTGACAATGCCATTTGTCAAATAATAAAATATATATGAAACGATACTTGTGGAATGCCCTTTTTCCTTCCAAAAAAGCGGAATCCACGGTAAGTTCTCATCGCCAAATAACAAGTGATGCCGCTATGCCAGGCGGAATTGTACATGTGAGAGCATGTGCATATGAAATGAAACGACCTCGTGTCGTTATCTTAGTTTGACGATTAAAGTAAATATGACAACTGCAAAAAGTCCCAAGGAATGCCTTGGAGGAACCAACGGGGAGGTGAACAGTATGATGACTGCGATCTGGTTCGTTCTCGTTGCTGTAGCCGCGTTATTCTTTGGGTTCTGGATTGGTTATTTTATTCGCAAATCTATTGCAGAAGCTAAAATCTCCAGTGCGGAAGAAGCTGCCGCGCAAATCGTGGAGAACGCGAAAAAAGAGGCGGAAGCACTGAAGAAGGAAACGGTATTGGAAGCGAAAGATGAAATCCACCGCATCCGTGCCGAAGCTGAAAAAGAAACTCGTGAACGTCGCAATGAAATTCAACGACAGGAACGAAGATTGCTGCAAAAAGAAGAATCGCTGGATAAAAAATTGGAATCGCTGGAACGTAAAGAAGAACAAGTGGCCAACAAAGAGAAACGAATCGATGAAACCCAGCAGCAAATTGATTTGATTTACAAGAGTCAGGTAACTGAGCTGGAGCGTATTTCCAATCTGACGATGGAGGATGCAAGAAGTATTATTCTGACCAACGTAGAGCAGGAAGTTCGTCATGAAACAGCTCAGATGATTAAGGAAATTGAACAGCAGGCTAAAGAAGAAGCGGACAAAAAGTCTCGTGAAATCATCACACTGGCCATCCAACGCTGTGCGGCAGACCATGTAGCAGAAACGACGGTTTCTGTTGTCACGTTGCCAAACGAAGAAATGAAGGGCCGGATTATCGGGCGCGAAGGCCGTAATATCCGTGCACTTGAAACCCTTACGGGAATTGACCTCATTATTGATGATACGCCGGAAGCTGTTATTTTGTCCGGATTTGATCCGATTCGTAGAGAGATTGCGCGTACTGCGCTTGAGAAGCTCGTAGCGGACGGACGGATACATCCGGCACGTATTGAAGAGATGGTTGAAAAATCCCGTAAAGAAGTGGACGAACGAATCCGCGAGTATGGCGAACAGGCTACCTTCGAGGTGGGTGTGCATAGCCTGCATCCGGACTTAATCAAAATTTTGGGACGTCTCAAGTTCCGTACGAGCTACGGACAGAACGTGTTGAAGCACTCGATGGAAGTTGCATACTTGACAGGTCTGATGGCCGGGGAACTGGGCGAGGACGTTGTACTGGCAAGACGGGCAGGATTGCTGCATGACATCGGGAAGGCGCTGGATCACGAAGTGGAAGGATCACACGTTGAAATTGGCGTGGAACTAGCGAAGAAGTACAAGGAACACCCGGTCGTCATCAACAGCATTGCTTCACATCATGGCGACTGCGAAGCGACTTCAGTGATCGCCATGCTGGTCGGGGCGGCAGATGCTCTGTCAGCAGCAAGACCGGGAGCGCGGCGTGAAACGCTAGAGACGTACATCCGTCGTCTTGAGAAGCTGGAACGTATCTCTGAGTCTTTTGAAGGCGTTGAAAAATCATACGCGATTCAAGCCGGACGCGAAGTTCGTGTCATGGTACAGCCAGAGAAAATTGATGATGCGGAAGCATTCCGACTGGCCCGCGATATAACGAAAACGATTGAAAATGAACTGGACTATCCTGGTCATATCAAGGTTACCGTCATTCGCGAGACCCGCGCGGTAGAATACGCAAAATAAAAGCATTTCAATGAAAAGTGGCCGCTGCTTGTAGGGCCACTTTTCATTATGTAGGGCAGACTAGGGAGGGCTTTCTATCAACGTATTATTTATTGGAGACATCGTCGGCAGTGTAGGCAGAAAGGCACTGAGGGAAAATCTTCCTTCATTAAAGTCAAAATACAACCCGCATGTTATTATTGTCAATGGAGAAAATGCGGCATCGGGAAGAGGGATTACCCCAGCCATCGCTAGGGAGTTTTTTGATTGGGGCGTTCATGGGATTACGATGGGAAATCATACATGGGACAATAAAGAAATATTTGATTTTATAGATGATGAGCCGCGTATTATACGCCCGGCCAACTTTCCACCGGGAACACCGGGACGGGGTTACACTGTTGTAAAGGGTGGGGGAAAAGAGCTGGCAATCGTTAATTTGCAGGGCAGAACCTTTTTGCCAGCTATTGATTGCCCATTTCGTGCAGCCGATGAAATTGTAGATGAGCTGCGCAAAAAACACAAGCATATTCTGGTCGATTTTCATGCGGAAGCTACCTCGGAAAAAATCGCCATGGGCTGGCATCTGGATGGACGTGCTTCTATTGTGGTAGGCACACACACACATGTACAGAGTAATGATGATACCATTTTGCCGCAAGGAACTGCGTATCAGACAGATGCGGGAATGGTGGGTCCCTATGAGGGAGTGCTTGGTATGCAAAAAGAGGCTGTGCTGCAGAAATTCAAGACGCAGCTTCCAGTACGTTTTCAAGTGGACATGGGCAAATGGCACTTTCATGCCATCAGCGTAGAGTTGGATGATAACAATGGAAAAGCCCGCAAAATTCAGAAAATCAGACTTAAAGAAGATGAATGGCGGATGGATTAACCTTTTTACAAACTACTTAAGGAAACAATATGGAAAACTGTCACCAAAAAGCAGGAATTTTTTGCTGACCCTCGAATAACATCTAATAGTGGAATCAAACCATCATCATTCCCAGGGGAGGTACTTACTATGGATGTATTAAAAGTATCAGCAAAATCCAATCCCAATTCAGTTGCAGGCGCGCTTGCAGGAGTACTGCGTGAACGCGGAAATGCAGAATTGCAGGCGATTGGAGCCGGTGCACTAAACCAAGCCATTAAAGCGGTAGCCATTGCCCGGGGATTTGTCGCACCAAGCGGAGTGGATTTGATTTGTATTCCTGCTTTTACAGACATTGTTATTGATGGAGAAGATCGGACTGCAATTAAATTGATAGTAGAGCCAAGATAATAAATGATATTTGTCTGAGCCTGTTTACGCTGGTAAACGGGCTTTTTTGCTTTGTGGCTCGTTACGATATGATTTTTAAAATACATTTCGTGCTTCAAGCTATGAAGGAGGTAAAGTGCATGAACGGTAAGTTAAATGCAATACGGCCAGTTGTTGACTTTCATTGTGATGTGCTGTGTAAAATGCAGCTTGATTCAAAGGTAGATTTCAGTCATCCATCGCTTGATGTTACAAAGGAGCGCTTGCTGGCAGGTCATGTGCGGCTGCAAACGTTTGCTATATATATTTCACAGGTATTGGGCACGCCAAGATTTGAGCATATAGTTCGTCAAATTGAGCTGTTCAGGCAGTATGTGGTATCTTCCTCAGATGGGCTGAGACCCTTGCTATGGCGGGAAGACTTGGCAGAACAAGACGAACAGGCAGAAAAGCCGAAGCATTTGGATGGTAATAGGGCGGATCAAACCGACTCACCTTGGGCTCTTCTCTCACTGGAGGGAGCAGACGCGCTAGAAGGGAATCCGTTGTATGCGGAACTGTGCTATGCCATAGGAATACGGCTCATTGGATTGACGTGGAATCATGCAAATTGGGCGGCTGATGGCATTATGGAGCCAAGGGGAGGCGGCCTGACACGTAAAGGGCGTGAGCTGGTTAAGCGCTCCAATGAGCTGGGGCTGCTGCTGGATGTATCGCATTTGTCCGTACAAGGATTCTGGGAGGTACTGGAGGAGGCAACTTTACCGCCAATCGCCTCGCATTCGAACGCTTTTGCAGTTTGCTCTCATCCACGCAATTTGCGGGATGATCAGATTCGGGCGTTGATCGCATGTGACGGACGAATCGGTTTGACTTTTGTCACGATGTTTATCAAGGAGCAGGGTACAGTAACTGCTGAGGATCTGCTACCGCATATTGAGCATATTTGTGCTTTAGGCGGTGCACGGCATATGATGTTTGGCTCTGATTTTGATGGTATCGAGCGTCATGTACAGGGATTGGAGCATCCGGGGAAATATCCCGAGTTTGCAGAATTGCTATTAAAGCATTATCCTGAGGAGCTGGTCACGGGCTGGTTGGGAGGCCATGCGCTTCATTATTTGCAAACCAATCTGCCCTCTAAAAGGTCTTTTTGAATGCTCTTATTGTCAAAAAAGGGAACTTTGTGTCCTTTCCTTTTCTTTCTTGACGAAATAAGAGTATAATAGCAGAGGTGTGTAAAGTATTGTATAGAGAAAAAGGAGTGACCTTACGATGAGTAAAATCGTACCTGTCGGCGTTTCCGCACGTCATATTCACCTGACTCAAGAGCATATTGAAATTTTGTTTGGAGCAGGCTATCAATTGACTGAATTTAAACCTTTGTCCCAACCAGGACAATTTGCCGCAAATGAAACCGTAGCTGTAATTGGTTCTAAGGGCCAATTTGATAAGGTTCGCATTTTGGGACCGGCTCGTCCAGCTTCCCAGCTCGAAATCTCCCGTACAGATTCCTTTGCTATTGGTGTTAAAGCACCTGTACGTGAATCTGGCAGCATTGATGGTACACCAGGAATCACGGTAAAAGGACCAGCCGGAGAAGTGGAACTGCAAGAGGGTGTTATTGTAGCAGCCCGTCATATTCATTTTCATACATCTGATGCAGCTAAATGGGACATTAAGGACAAGCAGCTGCTGAAAGTACGTGTCGGCGGCGAACGTGGCCTTGTGTTTGAAAATGTGATTGCACGTGTGTCTGATTCCTTTGCTTTGGATATGCACATTGATACGGATGAAGCGAACGGAGCCGGTGTGAAAAACGGCGACAGCGCAGAAATCGTAGACTAATATACGTATTGGATGCCGGAAGGCTTGGAAGCTCGATTCTTGCAAAGGAATCGGGCTTTTTTACATATATAGAAAATTCACAAATCTCCACATATACATATAAAGATCACTCGTTCAGATTGGCGGCATTTGCCGTCTGTGGCTGCTCTATGGCTATGGCCTATAAATCATGCTATAATTTAGTGTAATGCCTTTTTCAAAGGATATTAATGGGCTTAAAGGGATATATACATGTATGGGAATTTAGTAAAAGCGCACATGGCGTGAAATAGATGGTGTAAGGAGTGACCAGGAATGGCTAAGGAAACAAAAGATTACTCCCAATATTTTGATTTCTCGGATGCGAAGATTATTTCTGAAGATGAGCATAGCAAAAAGATCCGCATTCGCGGACGTGAAATCAACATTATGGCGGAGCCGAACCATAGAAAAGAAAAGCAGCGCGGTAAAGAGGACGTACAGGTATTGTATGATAACGCAGTCCCGGATGAGCTAAAGCATATCGGTCAGGGAAAGCATTATATCGTATATACATTCGGTTGCCAGATGAACGAGCATGATTCCGAAACGATAAAAGGCTTGCTGGAGCAAATGGGCTACCAAGCAACCGAGGATCGGAAGGAAGCAGATATCATTTTACTGAACACTTGCGCCATCCGTGAAAATGCGGAGGATAAAGTGTTTGGTGAACTGGGTCACCTCAAGCATCTCAAAACAGAAAAGCCGGGACTGCTGCTCGGCGTGTGTGGCTGCATGTCGCAGGAAGAGAATGTCGTTAACCGGATTATGCAAAAACACGGTTTTGTCGATATGATTTTTGGTACCCATAATATTCACCGTTTGCCTCAACTCGTTAAAGAAGCGCTCTTCAGCAAAGAAATGGTGGTCGAAGTGTGGTCCAAGGAAGGCGACATTATCGAAAACCTGCCGAAGAAGCGCGAGGGAATGCGGGCTTGGGTAAACATCATGTACGGCTGTGATAAATTTTGCACCTATTGCATCGTTCCCTTCACACGTGGTAAGGAAAGAAGCCGTCGACCAGAGGATGTTATCGCCGAGGTACGGGATTTGGCACGTCAAGGCTTTAAAGAGATTACCTTGCTGGGCCAGAATGTCAATGCCTATGGCAAGGATTTGACGGATATGAATTACAGATTCGGGGATTTGATGGATGATATGCGCAAAATCAATATCCCGCGTGTACGTTTTACCACATCACATCCACGTGATTTTGATGATCATTTGGTTGAAGTGCTCGGTAAGGGCGGCAATTTGGTGGAGCATATTCATCTGCCGGTACAATCCGGCAATACGGATATATTGAAGAAAATGAACCGAAAATATACTCGTGAACGTGTTCTGGAGCTGGCAGCGAAGATTAAAGCGGCTGTTCCGCATGTTTCTCTGACAACGGACATTATTGTAGGTTTCCCGGGTGAAACTGACGAACAGTTTGAAGATACACTATCACTTGTGCGGGAGGTCGGTTACGACTTCGCCTACACATTCATCTATTCGCCACGTGAGGGTACACCAGCGGCTTCGATGGAAGACAATGTACCAATGGAGGTCAAAAAAGAGCGTCTTCAACGCCTTAACAAGGTTGTGAATGAAAACAGTCTCCGCTTTAATAGTCGACTGCGGGGCGAGGTGGTTGAGGTACTGGTAGAAGGCGAGAGCAAAAATAACAGCGAGGTGCTTGCCGGACGTACCCGTTCTAATAAGCTCGTGCATTTTGAAGGTTCCAAGGATCTGATTGGTACTTTTGTTCAAGTGAAAATTACAGAGCCTATGACCTTCTACATCAAGGGTGATCTGGTTCAAACCGCAGTTGCGGTTAACGGATAAAAAAGATTCTAGCTGGTTGCATTTGAATGACTAGAGTACCACCGGGTGCATAGATCGTCTAAGTGAGAAAAGGAGCGATGGACAGTGACAGAGGAGCGGTTGCAACAGACAGAACTTCAATCGGCGGCGCGCCAGCATGATCATTTGGTCAATCGCGATATGATATTGGCAAAAGCCAAAGAGTTGGCAGGTATTTTGGGCAACAGTGAGGAAGTGCAGTTATTTCGGAAAGCAGAAGAAAAGATTCGGGATCATCAGCGCATCCAGCAACTGATTGCAACTATGAAGAAGAAGCAAAAGGAAATTGTAGCGTTTGAATCCTTGAAGAATCAAAAAATGATTGCCCAAATAGAGGCCGAGCTTCAGGAGCTGCAGGAAGAGCTTGACGGTATTCCGATTGTAACGGAGTTCCAGCAAAGTCAGGTGGAAATTAATGAATTGCTGCAAATGGTGATCATGGCTATCCGTGATACGGTTGCGGAAAAGGTGAATGTAGAAGAGGGGAAAAGCACTTCTGCCTCCAATTGTAGTGACTAAAATCAGATGTATGGTGTGGAGGCTTAGGCTTCCACGCCTTTTTTTCGAAGGCAATCTTGAGGTGAGGAATGCATGCTGAACCATGCACACTGAACCATGCATACTGCGCCAGACATCAGGAGTAATGTGACATCGAAGAAGGGATGAAAACTAGGAAATGGATAAGTTGCGTAAGATGGTAGAGGGGGAAGGGAATACATTCTGGAGTTACTTGGGATGTGAGCTGGTTGGTGCGGATGAGAACGAGGTACGCATTGCCTTGCAAGCTGGTCCGCAGCATACGAATGTAATGGGGATTGTCCATGGGGGCGTGCTGACTTCGTTAATGGACCAGGCCATGGGAATGGTTGCTATGGGCTCGCGTCAGATGCAGTCATGTGTAACGACGAACCTGAATGTTCATTTTTTGTCAGCGATGAGGCAAGGGGCACTGGAAGTGAAAGCTCGGATTCTTCATCAAGCAGGTCGCACCATCACGACAGAGGCAGAGGTAAGGAATGGTGAAGGGACACTCGGATGCATATCTACGGCGACCTTTCGAGTGTTGCATAAACAGCCAACTGACTAAGGATAAGGTCTAAAGCTTGACAAAACTTTTTATTATGTCATAATGAATTTATCAAAACGATATAATATGGTGATGTGAATGGATAACAATCGTACAAACGAAGAGGCGCAGAAGGCGTCGTACAACATTAAGAAATACCGCACCCCGGATGGTGCTCCGGCAGATATCGTAATGTTTACCTTAACGAAGCGGGAACGCAAGACGGTGACGAAGACATTGCCGATCCGGGAACTGAAGGTAATGCTCATCAAGCGCCGCAGGTGGCCGTTTGCGGGACGCTGGGCGTTGCCCGGAGGGTTTTGTCAGGAAGATGAGTCTATGTATGGAGCGGCCAAGCGGGAGCTATTAGAGGAAACCGGTGTGGACGGCGGACATCTGGAGTATTTAGGTGTATACAGCGGACCGGGGCGTGATCCGCGTGGCTGGATTATATCGCATGCATTTTTTGCATTGGTAGAGGAATGGATGCTGGAGCAGCGGCAGGCAGCGGATGATGCTTCCGAGGTAGGGCTGTTCACGATCCGTGAGGCGCTGGAGGAATTGGAGCTGGCGTTCGATCACCGGGACATCATCGTCGATGCTTATCGGAAGATTCAGCTGCAGATGCTGCAGACGACGATAGCCAAGCAGTTTTTGCCGCCACATTTTACACTGGGCGAGCTGTATCAGGTAATTCAGAGCGTCGTACCGGATTTTGAAGAGCCGAATTTTATCCGTAAAATAACATCGACCCGCAGCAGACAGGGAATACTGGAAGAGGTACGGGATGAAGACGGTAAACCGCTCAGCTCCAATCAGTATTCACAAAGACCGGCTCAGCTGTACCGTTTTAGTGACAGAGTACCGCGGTTGTCTATCTACACCTAATGTGATAGGACGGGTCATACGAAGAGCGCACAATCCCCAACTTTGTGGATGAAGGAGCTGATTGTACGATGAAGGCACTCATTGTTATTGATTACACGAAGGATTTTGTAGATGGAAGCTTGCCTGTAGGTCAACCGGCGATTGACCTGGATGATCGGATTGCAGCAATCACACAGGCGTATGTGGATCAGGGGGACTTTGTAGTCATGGCTGTGGATTTACATGAGGAGAAAGATCCTTATCACCCGGAGAGCAAGCTATTTCCCCCACATAATATACGTGGAACTGAGGGACGACATCTATATGGCAAGCTCCAGCCCCTCTATGAGAAACAAAGTGATTCTATCTATTGGTTGGATAAAACACGGTATAGTGCCTTCGCTGGCACCGATCTGGAGCTCAGGCTGCGCGAACGAGGCATTTTGGAGGTTCATCTGATCGGTGTATGCACGGATATATGTGTACTCCATACGGCTGTAGACGCTTATAACAAAGGCTTGGCCATTACCGTATACAAGGATGCCGTGGCGAGCTTTAATCAGGCTGGACATGATTGGGCTTTGGGCCATTTTGAGGGAAGTCTGGGAGCTGCCGTATGGTCGGCTGAGGATACGATTTTACTACAGAATAAGTAAATAACTTAACGATTGTGCACCAGTATCCGATAACAAATGGAGTCGGATACCGCTAAGCTGGACAGATGAGACGATATGCCGTCGCAATCGCAAAACCGGGGATAGTCAGAGAGGATGAATACGATGCAATCAACGAGCCTCGCATTACATACAGATAAATATCAGATTAATATGATGTACGCCCACTGGGTGAACGGAAGTCACCAGTGTAAAGCTGTGTTCGAGGCGTATTTCCGTAAGTTGCCCTTTGGCAATGGTTATGCGGTGTTCGCTGGTCTGGAACGCATTGTGAATTACATCTCAAATTTGCGTTTTACAGAAGAGGATATTCGCTACCTTTCGGAACAGGAAGAGAAGTATGATCCTATGTTTCTGGAGGCTTTGCTGCAGTTTAGATTTGGCGGAACGGTTCATTCGATGAAGGAAGGAGCTCTCGTTTTTCCGAACGAGCCTCTGATACGCGTTGAGGGAACAATTATGGAAACGCAGCTGGTGGAGACGGCGATACTGAATTTTATGAATTATCAGACGCTGATCGCTACAAAGGCGTCACGTATTAAACAGGTGGCAAATAACGACACGCTGCTTGAATTTGGCACACGGCGTGCCCAGGAAGCAGATGCGGCGATTTGGGGGGCGCGTGCAGCTTATGTAGCAGGCTTTGACGCGACGTCCAACATGCTGGCAGGAAAGCACTTTGGGATTCCGACGAAGGGAACGCATGCCCATTCCTGGGTGCAAACCTTTATGTCGGAGCAGGAGGCTTTTGACGTGTATGCCAAGGTTTTGCCAGATCAGGTTACGCTGCTGGTAGACACCTTCGACACGTTGGAAAGCGGTGTTCCTCATGCGATTCGCACAGCGAAGATGCTGGAGAGCCAGGGCAAGCGCATGAACTCAATCCGTCTCGACAGCGGTGATTTAGCTTATCTGTCCATCCAGGCGCGGGAAATGCTTGATGCTGAAGGCCTGGATTATGTACAAATTGTAGCCTCCAATGATTTGGATGAAAATACGATTTTTAATTTGAAAGCCCAAGGAGCGCGTATTGATGTATGGGGTGTGGGAACACAGCTTATTACAGCTTCGGATCAACCTTCACTTGGCGGAGTGTACAAGCTGGTTGAGCGGGAAGTGGACGGCGAAATGCTGCCGACGATTAAGATTTCGGGTAATCCTGAAAAAGTAACCACACCGGGCAAAAAGGATGTATACCGCATCGTGGATAAAAAGAAGGGAAGAGCCGTTGCAGATTATATTTCTTTTCCGGATGAAGAGCGTCCGCGTAATGGAAAGCGTCTGAAACTGTTTAATCCTTTGCATCCATATATGAAAAAATACGTAGAAAATTACGAAGCCGTACCGATGCTTGAACCCATTTTCATAAACGGGCAGAAGGTATATGCGCTTCCCGAGCTGGATGAAATTCGAGCTTACCATGCTTCACAGCTGAAGCTGTTTTGGCCAGAATATTTGCGGAAGCTCAACCCTGAAATTTATCGCGTTAATCTCAGCGAAAAGGTGTGGGGGCTGAAGCAAAAGCTGATCGACAGCTATATGCAGCCTGAAGTAGAGGAAAAGGAATAATAGCATGAAGAGGCACCTCATGAATGTATGGGGTGCCTTTTTGTGTTGTGGCGAGTATGGAAAAAGAGAGCTTACTTATAAATTTCTCTCATGACATGTCTTAGCTCAGGTACAATAATGCGTTCCATCGCCAAACGTACAGCCCCACGTGAGCCAGGCATGGAAAATACAGCTGTCCGGCCTATCGTACCGGCCACAGCACGGCTTAATATAGCCGCTGAACCAATATCCTCGGCAAAGCTGAGATATCGGAAGATTTCTCCAAAACCAGGCAGCTCTTTATCCAGTAGGGAGGTAACAGCTTCATATGTGGTATCCCGAGGGGAAATACCGGTGCCGCCTGTCAAAAGCACAGCTTCGATGCCGTCCTCTGCTGCAGCTTCGGATACCAATTGCCGGATGCCTTCATAGTCGTCCTTGACGATGACATATCGGGCGATCTCATAGCCGTTGGTTTCCAGCAAGTCCATGAGCAGTCGTCCGCCAGTATCTGTTTCTACGGTGCGTGTGTCGGAGACGGTTATGACCATGCAGCTAACCTGCTGCGGAGATTCCCGTCGGTGCTCTTCTACAGAAGTCATATTCATTACAATGTTCACTCCTTGAATCAGTGGTTAAGCCTACTCTTTTTACAATAGAGGAATGGTTGTCCGTATGCAAGTCAGGAGCGGAGACTATAAAGCTTTGTGATGAATATCCTTGCTTTCATGCATTGGAATATAGTACACTTCCTTACATAAGTCGGGACTTTCTGGTTTTATTTTGTTGAAAGCGCGAACATCAACCGATTAATCTCAATTATTAGCGGGTAATAATCAGCAGGGTCGACAACTGGGAGGTAATGTAATATGGATTATTCATACCAACAATGTGTAGATGCTTGCCTGGAATGTTTGAACGCTTGCAATGTTTGCAATGTAGCGAGCTTAAAGGAATATGATTTGGCCATGCTGCGTGAATGTATCCGAGTGAGCAGGGAATGTGCGGAGATATGCGGGTTTGCTGCTCAAATGCTGGAGCACGGAACCAATTTCGCCGAGCAAATCTGTGAATTGTGTGCTCATGCCTGTGAAGTATGCGCTGCCGAATGCAGCAAGCATACCCATGATCATTGCAAACAATGCGCAGAAGCCTGCCGTCGCTGCTTTCAGGCTTGCCGCCAATTGGTGGCTGTGTAATTACATATATGGAGTTAGCGCCTGAAGAAGAAAAGGTTGCTTTCTACTGAATAGATTTGTATAATGATGGGAAATTAACGTCGTGGAATGGGAGAGTAGCATTGAAGCCCGATCATTACAGCGAGCCGGAAAAGGTGGAAGCCGGTATGAGGTTTGATGTGAAGCGCACCCGGGAGATGGTTGGTCGAATCATGAAGTACATTCAGGAGATTCCTTGAGTGTAGTTCCTTTAGTAGATCAGCCCGGCAGACACCGTTATTCGTCATTGGAGTGAAATCGGCGATTTGTGCAAGTAAGCTTTTAGCTGCGCAGCCCGATTTACGAAGAGTGGTACCGCGGGGATATTGAAGTTCTCGTCTCTTGAATCATGTCAAGAGGCGGGAGCTTTTTTTGTTAGACAAGGATTTTGCAAAATCCTGAAATCTTAATAGAGAAGGAGAGAGAAAACATGCTGTTAAAGACTGCTGCCAAGGTTTTATTGACCCATACGGGCTTGGAGGAAAAGGAAGTTTTATCTTTATTGGAGATACCCCCGCAGCCGGAATGGGGAGATTTGGCATTTCCGTGTTTTGTGCTGGCTAAAAAGCTCCGCAAGTCTCCACAGCAAATTGCGCTTGAATTGGCGGAGGCAATAAGCGATGAGGAAGGTTTAAGTGCTTCGGCTGCTGGTGCCTATGTAAATATAACACTGAATCGTTCTGTTCAGATTCCGCTTATGCTGGCTGAATTGAACAAGCCTGATTTCCTCAAGCCAGATATCGGGCATGGACAGCGGGTGGTGATTGATATGTCCTCACCTAACATCGCCAAACCATTTGGTATCGGCCATCTTCGCTCTACTGTCATCGGTGCTGCCCTGTATCGCATTCTGGGGGAAACGGGACATGTTCCTATTAGCGTGAATCATCTGGGAGATTGGGGAACACAATTTGGCAAGCAAATTGCAGCCTATAAAAGATGGGGCAATGACGAGCAGCTGCAACAGGACCCGATTGGAGAGTCGCTTAAGCTATATGTGCGTTTTCATCAGGAGGCCGAGCATGACCCGTCTTTGGAGGAAGAAGGCCGTGAGTGGTTCCGGCGTTTGGAGCATGGGGATGCCGAGGCACAGCGACTATGGGAGTTTTTTGTTGAGGTCAGTCTGGGTGAATTTGATCGCATGTACCAGCGTTTGAACATTACATTCGACCATGTGCTAGGGGAAAGTTTTTATAATGATAAGATGCAGGCAGTTGTTGCCCAATTAAGAGCGAAAGAACTGCTGGAGGAAAGCGACGGGGCACTCGTGGTTCGCCTGGAAGAAGAGGAGCTGCCGCCGTGTCTTATTTTAAAAAAGGATGGGACCACGATTTATCCGACACGTGACCTGGCAACAGCGATCTATCGTCGTGAGGTGATGAAGGCTGATCGGTTGCTTTACGTCGTTGGCGGGGAGCAGAGGTTGCATTTTCAGCAGGTATTTGCGGTACTGAAGCGTGCAGGGGAGACGTGGGCGGAGCAATGTGAGCATGTGCCGTTTGGACTGATGCGGTTCGCAGGCAAGAAAATGTCTACGAGACGTGGCAAGGTTGTGAAGCTGGAGGAGGTGCTCGATGAAGCTGTAGCGCGTGCTCAAGCCATTATCACGCAGAAGAACCCTGATTTGCAGGACCAACAGGAAATAGCTGAGGACGTTGGGATCGGAGCGATTATTTTCGGTGATTTAAAAAACAATCGTCTAAATGAAGTGAATTTTTCGCTGGAGGAGGCGCTCACCTTTGAGGGCGAGACCGGGCCTTATGTGCAGTACACTCATGCGCGCATACGCAGTCTTCTGGAAAAAGCTTACGCGCGCACTCACGCTGGTGCTCATTCTGATTTTAGCGGCACCGTCCCAGCGCAGGAGAAGCATTCCTCTGAATTGACTGACGCCTCGAGTGAGATACTGGGTGATGCAGGCTGGGAGCTGCTTAAGCAGTTGGATCGCTATCATGGACAATTGATACGTGCGGTTCGACAGTTGGAGCCTTCGGTTATGGCAAGATTTGCGTTGGATACGGCTCAAGCGTTCAACCGTTTTTACGCCAAGGAACGGATTGTTGGTGGTGGGCGGTGGCGTATTCAGCTGGCGGAACAAACTGCGGATATTCTGGCAAGTACGCTGCAGCTTCTTGGGCTGAAAGCACCTAATCGGATGTAAACCAAGCGAATAAAGGGCTGCTTGCTGTGCTTGTTTTGCAATCCTTTTGTGCATATGTGAAACATTTGCTGCTCCTATTGCGTCGGTAAGTATAGAACATAGTAAAAATGGAGGTGCACCACATGACAAAAAATAAAAGTGTGACAGCTGCTCTGCTCGTCATCTGCTCATTGGCAGTGGCTACATCGGCTTCTGCTTTTCGTGATATAAAAGGAGCTGAACAGGAGAAAATCGTGAATTCGCTTCAGGAGAAAGGTATTATTCAGGGAATAACAAAGGACAAGTTTGCACCTGACCAAACACTTACCTATGCACAAGGAGTGCATATGGTCGTTAATGCCATGGATCTTCAGGTTATGCCTGATTTCACAACCGGTTCCTTTGCAAACATTCCCGCTTCAGCCTGGTATGCCAAGTCCTACCGGATTGCAGCACAGCATCAAATCCCTCTGTCACCGGATATTGACCCAGGTACTCGCATGACAAGGGAACAATTCGCAAACATTCTGTATAAAGCAGTGAGTGCCACAGGAGAATACCCAACCGTTCGTATGTACGTTAATGTAGCGGACGGCAAAAAGCTGGACCAGGATTCAAGCGAAGCGATTCAATTTCTGCTGTTGACCAAAATTGCCAAATTGGATGATCAGAGCAACTTTAATCCGGATCGAAAAGTAACCCGGATGGAGGCAGCGGAAATGGTCTATAACGCATCTGAATTTGTGCAAAATCATAGACCATCTGAGGCCACTCCTGAAAATCCGGCCGAGCCTTCAGATCCGGTTCAGCAAAACGGTATTAGTATGAGCATAGAGAAGGTGAATGACCAGCAGAACAAGGTGACAATTACCCGTTTGCAGGCACCTAATCCGGGATACGGCATTGAAGTGGATCATATCGACTATGTAGATGATACGAATGCAGTCATTTACTACAAGTTAACAAGTCCAAAGCCTGGGGAAATGAACATCCAGGTTATTACAGATACCCACACAAGTACATTGGTGAACAGCAAATATAAGGTTACGCTCAAAGCTGTAGAAGGAACAGTATCTCCACCCGCAGGCACAGGTACATCGGTAGCTAAATAAGGTCTGTAGCCCATTCAGGGAATGTAGCAATATACAAAAATAAAACCAGCAAGTCTCCTATATCTAATGGAAACTTGCTGGTTTTTTTAATGCTTAATTTTAATGCATCACGCGAGTCATTTGCCCAAGGCAATGTCGTTTATTTCATCTTTACAAGCCGACTTAAGTGTTTCCGCCAACCAAGCCGGGGCCGCCTTGGCCGGAACTTGCTTTCTGCGAAGCGCTAGAACCCGACCGCTTGTCAGACTTTCCAGAAACCGTAGCCATTGCGGCTACAGTATCTTTACCGCCAAGCAAGCCGTCCTGCGCAGGTGATGAGGCTGCATCTGTTCCAACCGTTCCCGACTGAAGCTGATACATTTGGAAATAGCGACCACCATGAGCCATAAGCTCCTCATGGCTACCGCGCTCCACAATTTCACCCCGATGCAGCACCAAAATTTGGTCCGCGCTGCGAATGGTCGACAAACGGTGAGCGATGATAAAGGTCGTGCGCCCCTTTTTAAGCACCTCAAGGGCAGATTGAATGAGCGCTTCCGTTTCGGTATCAATATTGGCAGTAGCTTCATCCAAAATCAAAATGGCTGGATCGAAGGCCAGCGCACGCGCAAAGGAAATAAGCTGGCGCTGTCCGGCAGATAACGTGCTGCCTTTTTCAATAACAGGTTCATCAAAGCCTTGCGGCAAATGGGCTAACAGTTTGTCAGCTCCAACGTCATGCAGCGCTTTCTCGACCTGTTCTCTGGTGATGCGGCTGTCTCCAAGACTGACATTGGAGGCTACCGTACCTGTGAACAAATACGGATCTTGAAGAACAATGCCCATATGATGGCGAAGCCATTGCTTAGGGATTTCCTTGACAGGTGTTCCGTCAATGGTGATCGTTCCTTTCTGCGGATCATAGAAGCGGAACAGCAGATTAATAATCGAGCTTTTACCTGATCCGGTATGTCCGACCAGGGCAACTGTTTGGCCGGGCTGTGCTGTAAAGGAAATATGCTTGAGCACATCATCTTTTTTGTAGGCAAAAGATACGTCGTCAAATTCTACCTTCCCTTTGTAGCGCGGCATGGTCCCGTCCGTCACGGGCTCTCCGGTTTCATCCATCAATTCAAATACCCGTCCGGAGGACACGATGGATGTATCCAGTACGGCGAGTTGGTTGACCATACCTGTCATAGGTTGGAACAGTCGTCCCAGCACATCGACGAAGGCATACAGGACACCTAGCGATATCGCACTGTCTGTGGTGCCAAGCGCCTTGGATCCGAAATACCATAGCACCACAGCAAAGGCGAGGTTTCTCAACACGTTGACCAAATTGTGCGAAGTAAAAGCGTTCAAATTCAGCATTTTATTTTGATGCTTCATATAGTCATCATTCAATTCTTCAAACTCGGTTTGCGTTTGCTTCTGATGACGGAATACACGAATAATGGACATACCCTGAATAGATTCATTGATAATCGCATTGATTTCACTGAGCCTGGATCGAATGATCGTATTATAGCGGGTGGCAACCTTGCGATATAGCACAATCCACAAGATCAGCAGCGGCACAATGAATAAGGAGATTAGGCCCAATCTGAAGTCCAGCAGGAAGAGGGCAACATATACTCCTGTCATCGTCACAATACCGGAGGTAAAGTTTGACAATACAGCTACGAACAAGTCTTTGACCGCCTCGGTATCATTCGTAACACGCGATACGACCTTGCCTGCGGGCAGGTTGTCAAAAAAGTAAACCGGCAAGCGCTGAATGTGCGCGTAGAGGTCCAGCCGAAGCTTCTGAATGACCTTGTTGGCAGAGGATTGCAGCCAGTACGTTTTGCCAAACTCGGCAAAGATCGAAACGACCAGAAAGAAACAATACCAGCCAATCAATTGAAAGATGCCGGGCATTTCCGGTTTGTAAAAGCTATACAGCTCATCAGCAGTCAAAGCCTTGGCTTCATAGCGAAAGGTATCGGAGCCGCGTGTCACCGTCAGCGTACCGTTAGCAAAGGAGCGGTTGCCGTCAGCCACCTGCACCGAGCCATCAACAAATACAAAGGATTTGCCCACTTGTAAAATTCTCGCTTCGCGACCTTTGGCTTCTCCGGGCTCAAAGCGGTCTTCACGCTTAAAGTGGGTTCCAGCAAAGCTTACAGTGCCGTCCACACTCGTTGTTTCATAGAATGGTTTTTCTATAGCGAGCATATGGTCGTCGATCATCGTTTTGGCGATGAAGGGTCCGGCCAGCTCGGCGGCTACTCCAATAGCCAGTGCGATGAGTGCAGCGATAAAACCTGCTTTGCTCGTCAGGGCGTACTGGAACAGCCTTTTGCCGATATTGGGTTTCATTAGGATACCTCCCCAGAGGTCAGATCAGATTCCACTTGTTGCCGTTCATACTGCTGCCGGTACCAACCGCCAGCCTCAAGCAGCTCACTGTGGGTTCCTTCCTCAATAATGCGTCCTTGCTCCAGCACGACGATCCGGTCTGCATGTTCGACAGCCGAGAGACGGTGAGTGGAGATCAGGGTTGTTTTACCCGAGCGCTTACGCCGGATATTTTCGATAATACGCGCTTCCGTCCGGGCATCTACTGCAGACAGTGCATCGTCGAGCACCAGAATATCCGGCTCACCGATAAAGGCGCGCGCCAGCGAGACACGTTGCTTCTGGCCGCCGGACAGGGCGATCCCTTTTTCCCCAACGAGTGTATCCAGTCCATCGGACAGGGTGCCCAGGTCCTGATCAAAGGCAGCAGTGCGGATAGCTTCCATGATGTCGTCATCATCTGCACCAGGTTTACCGAACTGAATGTTCTCGCGTACCGATTTGGAAAACAAAATTTGCTCCTGCGGCACGTAGCCGATCCAGCTGTGCAACTGCTCAATGGAAATGTCCTCCAGCCTTGTGCCAGAGATTAAAATATCACCACTGCCTGTCGGGTACTCATGCAAAAGTTGTTTGAGCAAAGTGGACTTTCCGCTGCCAGTTCGACCGACAACGCCTAGCGTTTCACCACGTTTCAACTCCAGGCTCATATGCGACAAATTATCGACAGTGGAGGTGGGATAACGGAAGGTAACATCTTTCATCGTAATGGACTCAGGACGGTTAACCGATACGGGATGGGCTGCATCCTGTACGTCTGGCTGGACATTGAGCGTTTCATTGACCCGATCCAGAGAAGCGCTGCCGCGCTGCATGATGTTAATCAGCTCACCGATGGCAAACATCGGCCAAATCATCATTCCCAGATACATGTTAAAGGAGACCAGCTCGCCCAGCGTGATATCGTTATGAAAGACCAGATAAATACCATAGCCGAGGCCGATGACGTAGCTAAGTCCTACGCACAGGCGGATGGTTGGTTCAAAGAGAGCGTCCATTCGGGCGACTGCCAAATTTTTACGAAACACATCCTCGGTAATATCTGCAAAACGCTTTTCGTCCATCCGCTCCTGGACATAGGCGCGAATGACCCGGATGCCTGCCACTGATTCCAGCACCTGATCGTTCATATCGCCAAATGCATCCTGTGCGAGTGTGTAGCGCTCGTGAACGGCTTTGCCGTAAATGCTCATGGCCAGGGCAATAAAAGGCAGCGGCAGGATAGCCGCTAGTGTCAGTTTCCAGCTAATCAGGGTGCCCATGGCAACTAATACCACGGTCAGATAGACCGTCGAGTCTGTTAATGTCAGCATGCCGAAGCCCGCTGTACTAGCTACAGAACGCAGGTCGTTCGTGGCCCGAGCCATTAAATCACCTGTACGATTGCGCTCAAAAAAAGGCGGCGTCATTCGCAGCAGATGATTCATAAAGCGCGTACGAAGCAGACGCTCCACCAGATTGGCCCCACCAAACAGCTTGTGCATCCATATGTACGTAACGTAGTAGATGACGGCGAGAATGCCCAAGATCATAAAAATATAACGCCAAAGGGAGGACCAGGATATCGTACCGCGCACGATCTCATCAATGGCGCTGCCTAGCAGACGAGGAGGAGCCAGCTCTACAATACCAACGGCTATCAGCATAAACAATCCAATGGAGTATCGGCTTCGTTCTTTTTTAAAAAACCAGCTTAAATTTTTGAGTACCGAAAACAAGAGGAATCCCATCCTTTCATAACAAGCTCATTCGAGAGTTGTGTACCATTTTGAAAAAACAACAGCAGTTGCTGCCACGAGCTTGATCAGGCAACAGGCGCAAAAAAGGCATACCGTCCACAGACGATATGCCTTAAATCTCAATATCATATGGCGTGCAGGTATTTTCAGCACACTCACCACTGAAAAACTGCTCAAACACAGGCAAACATTCGTATTAAACCATACAACGTGAATGGCCCAATTCGGAAAGTTGCGACAGGGGAGATGCTCCGGTATGAAGTTGTTGTGTGTGTAGATGAAATACAATAGGGAATTTTAGCACCGGTAACACTCCTTTCTTCCTCAAAATGGGTTCATTTTTACATGAGTAATCGTACGAATTGTAATAAATTCCAAAATGGATCTCGTATGGTTGAATCTTAACACCCTTATTTGCGAATTGTCAAACCCTTTTCAAAAAAATGTATATGACTTGTACCGAAAGGCTGGCTAGAGCAGGGCGGTTGGTGGCCATTCCAAAAGATGCTATGATATAGTTGGCAGGATGTCATTGTACAAGGAGATGAGCATAACGCATGAGTATACAGGTAACTGAGCCTGCGGCACAGTGGTACATTAAGGAGCTTGGTTTGAATCATGGTGATTCGATCCGTTTTTTTGTTCGTTACAGTTCTGGCGGCGGGTTGCATCCAGGCTTTTCTCTGGGAATTGCCGTAGAGCCTCCGCAGCATCCCGTATTGCAGCATGAAGCGGCTGGCATTACGTTTTATATGGAGGACCAGGATTACTGGTATCTGAAGGGTCATGATCTGCAAGTCAAGTATTTGGAGGAACATGACGACATTATTTACACCTACACGGAGGAAACGCAAGTGTAATGTCCCAGCGTTAAAATAATGTGCAAGAGTTGTTTGTGGACATGAAAAAGCGGCGGAGCATCGTGCTGCAGGGGATTAGCCTGCGCATGATACACCGTCGCTTTATTGCGTTTAAGGAGGTATGACATATGTTAAGGATTGTTAAACATCGGATCATCGACCGCAAAATCAAAATCATCAATGTCATATACATGCACAGGTACAGAAGCTTCAATAATGCGGTGAATCCAATCCAATTGATCTGTCAAAATGGGCAATGCTTCACGCTGGGCAGTCAGTACGAGCTCGGTTTCGATCGGATCAAAATATTCTCCATAGTGCGCCGTATCCACAGCATTAATAACAATAAGCGAGGTGTTGGCGTCGAATAGAATGGGCAAGCTTTTGGCCCAGGGCATCTGAAGGGCACGCCTTATTTTTTTCTGATTCAACGGCTCCTCAAAATAGCTGATGAGCTCGCTTACCTTTCGCTTCACATGCTGATCGTCCATAGGATTATCCATGAGAGGCTCCGTGCTATCCTTAAACTCGTATAGCTCCAGCAGTGATGTGTAAGGCACTATATATTCAACAGGGGCGGGAGATGTAAGCAACTGACCGTATATGGCCACCATTACAGCTTCCGTTACAAATTGTCGAGACATCGGTCAAGCCTCCTGCATTTACCAAATTATGCGATAAGAGTATAACACAAAAGCGGGACTGAATTCAGCCCAACATGCAGATTGCTTTATTCGGAGCATAAGCCAAGGGTTTAGGAGCGGCCGATCAAGAGAGACAGCAGTCCGGCAGCAATAAGCGGCCCTACAGGTACACCCTTAAAGAAGGCAACGCCAATGACAGTCCCGATGAGCAGACCTGTCACAATGATAGGCTGACCGGACATCAGGGTTACTCCGCGACCGCCAAGATAGGCTACCAGGATGCCGATGGCAATCGCGAGCAGTGACTTCCAGTGCAGAAAAGACTCCATCACTTGATTGATGCTGATTTTACCACTGGCTAGCGGGGTCATGACCCCGATTGTCAGCATGATAATTCCGATCGTCAAACCGTACTTTTCAAGCCAGGGGAAAGCAGAATTCAAACTAGTTACCCGCAGTAGCAATAATACAACCATAGCGATGGTCACCGTGGAATTGCCACTGATAATTCCAAGGCCGGCCAGCGCCAGTAAAATAAGTGAGCTATAATCCATATAGGTGTTCTCCTTAGTTCGTTTGGCTTTGAATATGCTCCGCGATTTGGCGTCCATGCCAGCGACCTGTTTCAATGAATACCTCATTGGCATTGCTGCCGGAAGCGATCACGCCTGCCACATATATACCCGGTATATTCGTTTCCATCGTGGCTGGATCAAACTCGGGTTTATCCAGATCTTCAGCCATGTGGACGCCGACCGATTCCAGTAATTTTCGTTCCGGGTGGAACCCGGTTAGTGCCAGCACAAAATCATTTTCCAGTCGGAACGCTTCGGCCTCCAGCGGAGTGACTACTACATGATCTGGATGGATCTCTGTAATACGAGCACCTAAGTGCAGCGTAATTTTCCCCTTTTGTACCATACTGTCGAACAGTGGACGAACCCACGGCTTGATGTAGGGAGACAGCTCAGTCCGACGGTATACCATATCAATCGTAGCCCCGACCCGTACCAATTCCATCGCTGCATCTACTGCGGAGTTACTGCCGCCGATGACCGCGACTCGGGTTCCTGTATAAGGATGGGCTTCGCTGAAATAGTGAGTGACTTTATCTAATTCTTCCCCGGGAATGCCCAAATAGTTCGGATGATCAAAATACCCTGTAGCCACTACAACATAGCGGGACGAATACGATTGGGGGATTCCACGCTTGCTCATGGTATGAACGGTAAATGTACCGTCATCCTGACGAGCGATGGTTCGAGCCTCCTCATAATGCTGAATGTTCAGGTTATAATGTGCCGCTACTTTACGGTAATACGCCAAAGCTTCATGACGAAAAGGCTTGTCATTGGGGGTGCTGAATGGGACATCACCAATCTCCAATAGCTCGGCGGTGCTAAAAAACTGCATGTTCGTCGGATACAGAAAAATAGAGTGGACAATGTTGCTTTTTTCAATAATAACGGTTTGCAAACCTTTGCGGCTGCATTCGATAGCAGCGGATAGCCCGCATGGACCGCCGCCAATAATAATTACGTCATGCATATAGATGAACCTCCAATTGTATTGTTCTTCTGCGTAAGTATTTCGCAGGATTAGCATTGCGCATCATTCGATTCCAGTCGCTCGTTGGTACAAAATATATACGGTCAGAATCATTCTGATTAATATTTTGATCAATGAAAGCTGTGCTCTGGATTGATGCAAAATGCACGGGTATGTAAGAAGTTTTTCAAATAATAATCCTACCGCAATGCGTACATAATATCCAGCCGTTTTCAGGAAGAAGTGATGGAAGGATATGATTGACAGATAATTTTAACAAACATATAATTAGATGAATATCTATTTTGTTTGAGTTCGTTTGTAGAGCAAGTATCGATATTTGTAGAGCAAGTTTGGGTTAAGGAAAAGAGGTGTTATCACGATGCAGCTGGATAAGATGGTCAATTATCATAAAGCGCTTGCTGACCCGACGCGTATGCGCATATTACTCCTGTTGTCCCGTGGGGAGTTGCATGGTCAGGCTTTGGCGAAAAAGCTGAATTTATCCCAACCGACCGTTACGCATCATGCTTCCAAACTCCGTGAGGCTGGATTAATCAAAGAACGACGGGATAAAAATACGGTGTATTTCACATTGAATCCGGAGCTGATCCGGCAGCATGCCGAGGCGACGGTACGTTTTATCTTCGAAAAGGGAGAGGGTGAGGAAGAGATGTCAGAGCTTAATGAAACATTGGAGGCGACGGTTTTACGTAATTTTTTTGCCAAGGACGGCAAGCTGCGCCAAATTCCTGCACAATACAAGAAAAAGCTGATCGTGCTTCAGATGCTGGCTGAAAAGCTGGAGCCGGGCCGCGTGTATCCTGAACGTGAATTAAATGAGTGGATTAAACAGTACCATGACGATTTTGCGACGATTCGGCGTGAGCTGATTATGCATCAGTTTATGTATAGGGAACGGGAAATGTACGAATTGAATCCACGTGAGATGTGGACGCGCTGGGATCAGGTGCACTAAACGAAACACAAAAAAGATTTAAAAAAAGTTTTGCGGCAGGCTTGACAGATGATTTATCGACTTGTATGATAAAGGAAATTTTAGGAGGAGGCGATGTTATATGCGTACGAACAATAATGGATGGGTTCAGCAGCAGAATGACTTGTCTCCCGCACGGACGATGCTCAGTTAAGACTGTATAATATATAGTTTTAGCTAGGCAGTTGGTTGGACAGTAGAACCGACGAAATCCGCAGGGAGTGATTCCTTGCGGATTTTTTTACGGTTAGGTGTCCTTGTATATGGTTGTTGGTTCCGGAGAGTAGTTTGCGCATAAGCCGCTTGCTTACGTAACGAACACGGATTACATCGGCTTCAGCCGCATACTTTCCGCAGGGTTTCCCTGCGGATTTTTTGCGTTGTTTGCTTGCGGGAGGAAAAATGTACACATATCGATATCGAATAACACTGCATTCAAAAAGATGATTTTCAGGAGGAAAACAATGAGTATACATCAATACGGTTGGTCTGATGAGTGGAACAGTTATTGGGACCAATGGAAGCAAAGTTTTGAGGAACGTGCAGGACATTCACAGCTGCGGCCTGCCCGCTTGATCGCCGATTATGGGCAGAAAGTCAAGCTTATCACGATGGATGGGGAACGCTGGGGAGCAGCTTCTGGCAAGCTGCGACATATCATCGATGATCCCGCCGAGATGCCGGCTGTCGGGGATTGGGTGGCGATCAGCACACCGGATGGAGTGTCGGATGCTGTGATTCATGCCGTCCTGCCGCGCAAAAGCAGAATATCCCGACAGGCTGCGGGTTTTGAGACAAAGGAGCAGCTGATAGCGACCAATGTGGATACCCTTTTTCTCGTAAATGCGTTGAATCATGATTTTAATATGCGCAGACTGGAGCGGTATTTAATTATGGCTTGGAACAGTGGGGTAAACCCGGTGGTCGTATTGAGTAAGAGCGACCTTTGTCACGATGTTGAGGCACGGATCGCAGAAGCGGAGGGGGTAGCTCCCGGTGTGCCTGTCATCGTTATTTCTGCGCTGCAAAACGAAGGCAGAGAGCAGTTGGAGGCGTTTCTTCAACCCGGCTGTACCGTTGCTTTAACAGGTTCTTCCGGGAGCGGCAAATCAACGATTGTAAACTGGCTCTCCGAGACTGAAGTACAGTTGACACAGGATGTGAGAGAGGAGGATAGCCGGGGACGGCATACGACAACTCATCGACAGCTTTTTCCCATCGCCAAGCAAGCCGTTCTACTGGATACGCCCGGCATGCGCGAGCTTTATCTGTGGGATGATTCCACGGGTGTCGCTCATACCTTTGCTGATATTACCGACATAGCGCAGAAATGCCGATTTGCAGATTGCAAGCACAAGGGCGAAGCCGGATGTGCAGTGGAGGAAGCTGTACAGACGGGGAGACTGTCTGAATCCAGAGTGAACAATTATCGCAAAATGCAGCGAGAGCTGGAATATCAGGCGCGCAAGGAAGCGGACCGACGGAGAAAGGATAGCCGTACCGGCACAACCTCGGGCCGAAGGGATCAGCGAAGTGGCTGGCGACGGGATGTGGAGTGGTAAGCCGAGCTGAATTGAAGCAATTTTGGTAAAAATACAAGAAAATCTGAGTTGTGATCGGCATATGGTGTAAAGGGGTGAGTATATGCCGAACTACAATATCGTGGTGGATTTAACCGAACGTCGTTTATATTTGAAGGATGGCGATCAGATTGTAGCCAGTTATCCCGTTGGTATTGGTAAAGTGGCTACACAGACGCCGAGCGGACAATTTACGATCATTAACAAGCAGCCCAATCCCGGCGGTCCTTTCGGAGCGTTCTGGATGGGGCTGTCCAAGCCGCATTATGGGATTCACGGCACCAATGATCCTTCGTCCATTGGCCAGTTGGTGTCACATGGCTGCATCCGAATGCATAACGAGGATGTGCTTGAGCTTCAGGAGAAGGTAAGCATCGGCACACCAGTAACGATCCAGTCTTAACAATATACTTAGAAGTCTGGAGTCTGCCTTACATTCAGGCGGTGAAATCGCAAATCCCAGTATATGCTGAGTCTGTGAGCATGGTTTATACTAAACCGCAGCATCTTTAAGCTGTGTACGCTGACCCGTTACGATTTGGGCTGTATACGGACACGGGGCTTCAATCCGTTTGGAGCCCTCTTTGTCGTTCACAGCTCTGTGTTCAGACAAAAAAATAGTCCCTCTTAGTAGAGGGACAGTGCCAATGAATCATTTTCACTAACGCTATGCAGGATGGCTTCACAGCCGATTATCTCTATACTGATCAAGGAGTTGAGACATTTCTTAAGGGCACGTTTGCCGCTGGAGATTTTATTCTCCAAAGTATTACTTAGAAGTTTTAATGTTTTTTGTACGGGTTGTTTATTTTCTTGGTTAATGTATACGGGAATACGTTTGTTTTGAAATGTAATTAATGTTCTCACAAAAATCACCTCACCTGAGTTATTTCATGGCTTTATTGTAGAGCCCGTTTCTTAAAATTACCTTAAAAACACCTTATAAAAACATAAAGGTCTGAGAAATTTACAAACTGTTCACAATAATCTGGATAACAATCGAGTTTAGTTCTAACTAATTGACAAAATGACGCAGATGCGATTATTAAAAACGTTCAAATACATATTTATGATTCAATTGACTCTATTAATTCAGGAGAATGAGACTAAAGTCTTTAAATCATTTTGAGAGTGGGTATTTTGTAACAAATTGACAGTTTAATGGGCGAATGCTACAGTTACGATAGCCATCTTTCTATCGAAAATAGGCTTTTTGTGGGAACTTTATTGTATTGATCAAGGATCGGGAGGGATGACAGATGATCCTGACCGTGCTTTCAGGACGACAGGAAACAGAGTGGTTTGACATCGAGGTGGCCGATGAATATTCGGTGGAGCATTTGAAGCTGATGCTGGGTGTGCGTATTTTTGGAGAGCCTCCGGCAGAGGGGATGCAATATATTATGGAAGCAAAGTTTCCGGAGGGGCTTTGGTTCAGAGTGGAGGACGTCCAGCTGCTTACTGGGGCAGGTTTGCGGGAAGGCTGTACGGTGCGTATTCAGCGTGCCTTTTCGACAACCCAGGACGAAGCACCTGTATATGGACGGCGTTCGCTGTTTCAAAACGAAAAAAATGGGTCAATACACACATGAAATTATATGAAACCTTGGTAAAATGAAATAGTAAGCGAAAAGGGGGACTTTTGTCTTGAATGTATTATACCAGCGATCCCCGAGATTAAGGCCGGCCCTCCGCGAGGAGAAGCTGGAGATTTTACGGCCCCCGGCAGAGCCGAGCAAGCCGTCTTTTTCTATTATATCTATACTTATTCCGTTAATGATGACGTTGGTGACGATAGGCTTTTATGTATATATGAGCAAAACAGGCAAGATGGGCAATAGTAACTATTTGATGTTTCAGATGATTACTGTAGTCATGATGCTTACATCTTATACAATTCCTTTTTTCGTCTACTTAAGTAACAAGAAGGAATATAAGCGCAAGCTGGAGGAACGCGACCGGATGTACCGGGAACAGCTCCAGAAGCATCGCGAAGAGCTTGAGCTAAAGCGTGAGGAACAGATTCGTACATTGTATGAAATTCACGGTGATCCGCAAATATGCACCCAAATCGTCAAAAACCGTAACAGCTCCCTTTGGGAGCGCTCGCCGGAGGATGAGGATTTTTTACAGGTCCGTATTGGGACTGGACAAGTTCCCTTTCATATTAAATTGCAAATCCCGCGCCCGGACGGTTACGATCGTGACCCTCTGCTCGGGGCTGCGGATGAGCTGGAGGAAGAGTTTCGTCTGGTGGATGCGGCTTCCATTGCATTACCGTTGTTTCAATCCAAAGTGGTAGGACTGGTTGGTGAGCGAGAGCATACTCTTGCTGCCTTAAGAGTGATTCTGGCGCAGGTGGCTGTGCGTCACTCGCCGGATGAAGTGAAAATCGCATCCTTTTATGATGAGCGTGAGGAAAATGAATGGGCCTGGATGCGCTGGCTTCCGCATGTGTGGGATGATGACAGAACCCAGAGGATGATGTCAGATCGCAGCAGCAGCGCTCATCAGTTGGCTGATTTTCTGTTTGCCAGGCTGAACCGCCGTAAAAACAATCGCAGCGAACGTCATGGAAAAGGAATGGAAATCCCTTGCTATGTGATTGTTTTATCCGATAGCCAGCTGATTGAGGAAGAGCCTTTGCTTCCATTATTACTGGAAGACGGACGATCCATTGATTCATGCACGATTGTGCTGGCTTCTCGTAAGGAAGCATTGCCGATGCAGTGTCAGCTGATCGTGGAGGCTTCGAAGGAGCAGGGGGTATATGCCCGCAAATCGGAATCGGCGGAGGTTGAACAGCAGAGCTTTAAGCCGGATCGTTTGTCCAAAGAGGAAGCAGATGCATTGGCCCGGTATATGGCTCCTATTCGCTTGAAGCGTTCCTCGGCTTCAGATATTCCATCTGTACTGCCTCTCTTTGAGATGATGAGCGTAGCAGATGTGGAGGAACTGGACGTAACAGAACGGTGGCGGCGCAACCGCCATCCGGATACTTTACCTGTGCCGATGGGTGTGCGAGCAGGCGGCAAGAAGATCATGATCAATCTGCATGATAAAATAGAGCGCCAGGGACATGGTCCGCACGGCCTGATTGCGGGTACGACCGGTTCTGGGAAGAGTGAGGTTATTCAGTCTATTGTAGCCTCGCTTGCTGCCGAGTTTCACCCGCATGATCTTGCTTTTATGCTGATCGACTACAAGGGCGGCGGCATGTCCAACACATTCGTCAACTTGCCGCATGTTGTGGGCACGATTACGAATTTGGACAACAACTTGATTGAACGTGCCAAAATATCTCTCAAGGCAGAGCTGGTTCGAAGACAGAAAATATTGAACGATGCAGGCAATTTGCAGCATATTGATGAATATTACAGATTACTTCGGCAGCGGCACGAACAGCCGCTGCCTCATCTGGTTATTATTATTGATGAATTTGCACAGCTAAAACGGGATCAGCCTGAGTTTATGGATGAACTGATCAGTATTGCGGCGATTGGGCGGACCTTGGGTGTCCATTTGATTTTAGCAACCCAGAAGCCCGCCGGTGTTGTAGACGATAAAATCTGGAGCAACTCCAGATTTCGTATCTGTCTCCGGGTGCAGAGCGAAGGCGATAGCCGTGATATGTTGAAAATACCGAATGCGGCGTGGATTACCAAGCCGGGACGAGGATACTTCCAAGTCGGCAGCGATGAAGTGTTTGAGGAGATGCAGTTTGCCTGGAGCGGTGCGCCGTATATAGGCAACAGTGATATTTCTTCCGCCCTGCCTGTACATGAAGTGAGATTGAACGGGAAACGAGAAGCGCTGCTGACGGGCGGTGAACGCGCCAGTTCAGGCTTCAAAGGAGAAGAGGCTCCCAAGCAGCTTCAAATCTTCATTGATTATATTGCAAATGAGGCTGCTAAAGCAGGGATTGAGCGGCTTCAGGGACCATGGCTTCCGCCGCTGCCTGAATTGCTTGATTTAACTCATTTGCGTCCAAGCACGAAAACGGATAGTGCATCATCTCCTCTGGAGCTGCAGGCGCTCATCGGGCTGGTCGACGATCTGCCGAATCAGCGCCAGGAGCCGATTTATGCATCACTGGATCATGGCCATTGGGCGGTGTACGGCATGCCGGGCATGGGGAAAACGACATTTTTGCAGACTTTGCTGATGTCAATGGCTCAGCGCTTTGATGCGAACCGTTGGAACGGTTATATCATTGATATGGGTCGGACGATGCGCGATTTTGGGGAACTTCCGCAAATCGGTTCTGTGATGATGGCAGAGGAGGACGACCGGATCAAGCGGTTGTTCCGTTATCTGTTCAAGCTGGTTGCTGTACGCAAGGAAATGATTTCCGAAGCCGGCGTCAAAACGATAAGCTCGTATCGCCGTTCTGCGGTTGAGGATGTACCGCAAATTGTCGTAGCTATTGATGGCTATCTTAATTTCCGCAATGCTTATCCGGATGAAAATGAACTGCTGGAATCACTTTTGCGTGAAGGTGGCAGTTTAGGTATCACGTTCATCATCACAGCGAACCGGATTACGGATGTGTTTGAGAAATTCCGCAGCAACATTCCGAATGCTGTTTCTTTTGAATTATCCGATCCAAGTGATTATTATTACGCGGTGGGACGACCAGCGAAAACGCCGGGACCTTTAATTCCGGGCCGTGCTCTGGTTAAAGGGCATATTCCACCACTCGAGTTCCAGACGGCATTGCCTTCACCGGGAGGAGATGAGGCGGAACGTTCGGCACAGCTGCGCCGCAATATCGCGAGCATTGTGCAGGAATGGAAGGGAGCGCACGCTCCAGCCATTCTCCCGTTACCCGAGCGTATTCCGCTGGCGGAACTGCTGCAGCAGTGGGATCGGACAAGCGGGCCTTCCGATGCGCTCCCTTATGAGGTGCCTGTAGGTCTACAGAGTGACGATCTTGAGCCTTTCCTCCTGAATCTGAAAGAGGGTCCTAATTTTATCGTCGGCAGTCCTATGGAGGGCGGAAAAACTTCCTTTCTCATGAGCTGGATCCTATCGCTGGCTTATTACACCTCACCGGGGCAATTGGAAGTCTATACGCTTGATACCCGCTATGGGGGCGGTGGACTATCGCGGTTGCGGCATCTTCCTCATGTCAAGGCTGCGGCCGAAAGTGAGGAGGAAATTGGGCCTCTGGTACAGCAAGTGCATGATATTGTTCAACAGCGGAGCAAGGATGGAAATGATCCCGAGTTACTGCTGGTTATTGATGATGCAGACATGTTAAGCAAACAGCTGAACGATTTTATGATAAAGGATCAGCTCTCCGCCATTGTACGGTTGGGACGTGATCGCAATGTGCATGTTGTGTTATCGGGTGTGCCATCTGATTTTCCGACCTTTGGGGTAGACTGGTTCAATGATGTCAAGGCAAGTCAAAGTGGTATGCTTTTTGGAACACTGGATTCGAATGATTTATCGTTCTTTCGTATCCCCTATTCGGAAGCGAATGCCGCTGCTGGTGGCCTAAAAGTCCTGCCGCCTGGACAGGGATACTACGTACGGCGCAAATTTACCAGGATTAAAGCGGCAATTCCTTTCTCAGAGCAAGTGAGCTGTGAGGATTGGATAACGAAAATTCGTGACCGATGGCATGTTGTAGTTTGAAGGGAGGTGGCTCATAATGTTAACGTTTCAAGCTTCCAAGCAGAAGTTAATAACTCTCAAGTCGAAGGAACTGTTTTTTCTGGCAGGCGTGCTGGGTTCTGACAGACTGCTTGGGGTGGAAGATCCGTTTAAGGGCTATCTGGCGGAGGAATTGGCAGAAGAGTGGGAGAAGGTAAAAGCTGCTCTTTTGGAAAAGGGGTATCTAAAACGGGTAGACAAGGGCAAGGAATTGGCCATGCCCCCTACTGTTTTTTCAAGGGTTGCTATTGCCGGATTATCTAACCGGGCTTGCCGCATACGCTATGCACGGGAAGGCAAGCAGTTTGAAGGCTACCTTCATTGTACGAATGAGCGTGTCGTGGAGCTTGTGAAATCCGTTGATGAACCCGATGAGTACCGCCTGTATGATCTGGGTAATGTGGAAAAGGCTTGTGAAACATTGATTGATAAAATGGGCTGGGTAGATCGGCCCCTGCCTGAATCTCCAGCACTCATGTTTTCAAAGCAGGCATTTAATGAAATTTACAAGCAATCTGCAGGAGAGAGTGTGCCTCTAATCAGCAGTAAGCTAACCGAGGCTAGCGGCGATGCGGAAGGGGCTGCCAAACTGGCTCAGTCGCTAAGCTCACGAGTAGCCGAAGGAGAGCTGCAATTGCTGGTTTGGAACGGCAGGGAGTGGGAGTCACAACGGGCTGCTTTTGTCCTGTGTCCTGCAATGAGCTGGATATTTCGTATGAGCTCTAATGGTAATGGAGACTGGCTTATTGCAGCCATGACTTCGAGGAATCAGTTTGTGGATTTATTATTAAATTGGCTTAGACAGTCGGCAGTAACTGAAGAAGAGACAGAAGAAGGGTGATGGATATGCGCATTCGAGTTGAACCGGATGTGCTTCGGGGGCTTAGCGGGCAGCTACAGCATGCGGCGGAGCAAATTCAACAGTTAACAGCAGGTTTGGAGCAGGCGTTACAATCAGTGGATTGGGATGTATCTGCACGTGAGACGGTCTTGAATCATTGGATGCAGGCCAAGCGAATGTCGGAGCAGATTCATGCTTATCTCCATACATCAGGTGCACAACTGAACCGAAAGGCAGAGGAGTTTCAGGCTGTTGACCACGACTATCATACGATTCTGTCATTTGCCAGCCAACCATTGGGACGACCCGTCACAATGCTCGATTGGTCGAATCAGCAATCCCCGTCTATTTTGCCCGGGCAAACTTCGGAAGGAAGCGATCTGATTTCAAACCCGCAGTCTGTCGTACATGCCATTACCGGCATACCGTCTTCAGATGCAGGAACACTGAATCAGGATATTCTGGAGCAGGCAACCTCCAGCAGTCCGCAGGATTGGTATTTTACGGACCCGTCTGTAGCGAGAGATCAACCTGTCGCTTAGTAGAGCTAATTTCGTGATGATCCTGTTTGATTGCGAGGTTCATAGGAATGAATAGCATAATTCCTGGTTCATTGGGACTTATTAGGTGTTTTTTTGTCGGAATCCTACTGTTAGATGCTGTTTTATAGTTAAAAAGTGGGATTATTGCATTTAGGACCTTTGCCTTTTGTAGGGAATTAAATAATCATAGTACAATTTGAACCAGTTAAACAATAAACATTTTTTCATCAAGGAGGACTCCAAAAAAATGGCAGGACGCATTTTAATTACACCAGAACAGGTTGATCAGGTAGCCAACCAATTTAAACAAAGCGGTGAGCAAAGTCAGCAAATCGTTTCCAGTCTGACACAGTCCATCTCAGGTATGGAAGGTCAATGGGAAGGTATGACCAAGCAACGTTTCTTCCAAGAGTTTCAGGAAGCCAGTAAGCAAATGCAAGCTTTCGTAACGACTTTGAACAGCATCAGCCAAGAACTGACGGCTATCGCTAACAAATTCCGTACGGTTGACCAAGCCAAGTAAGCTGCCAGTAAGGCATTACTCTATAATTTACCACTCTATGAAGAAGCAATATGTGAACTATTCCTCACGGTTTAGTATAGGTGGTTCCATGTAGAAACGGTTTGGCTGTCCTTTACCAGGATGATATCCATTTCTGCGATAAATATAAGAACATAGGATAACGGAAAACGTGTACCTTCTTATATTTCAAGAAAACCGGGCGATCTCAGGACACCCGGTTTTCTTGCCATCCACGGATGTTTATAATAAAGTGAGGAAACTAGCATATTGAATGATGTAAGGAGAGGGATGTTTCATGTCTTTTCAACCGAATCCGGGAGACGAATTGATCATAAACGGTACAGCTTATGTGGTTGGACGACATCCGGCTGCACCCGGTTTGGCTTATGCTCAAGCGGGGCGCCAAGGCATTGTATATCAGTTGAATGCCAAAAGTGGAGCGCCACATGAGGCTAAAGCCCTTAAAGTGTTTTTTCCAAAGTTCCGTATCCCGGCTATGGTTTATCAATCTGAGCATATGGAAGCATACGGGAATATTCCCGGTTTGCAGGTGTGCAAGCGTGATGTGCTCACTCCAGAAAGAAACGGAAGTCTGATTGCCGAGCAGCCTGATTTGCTGTATGCGGTACTGATGCCATGGATTCATGGTACGACGTGGTTCGATTGTCTCACAGATCAGCGTCAGCTTGAGGCTTCCGATAGTCTGGCTTTAGCCAGAGCGCTGGCAGGGATCGGTTCGGCTATGGAGCAAAAAGGACTGGCACACTGTGATTTATCAGCGCCGAATGTCATGCTTCCGTTTTTTTCTGAAGTGGAACTGCCTGAAGGCACGTCAGCAGTAGAATTGGTGGACGTGGAGCAAATGTATAGCACCAAAATGGATCGGCCAGACGCTCTATTGGCAGGTTCACCGGGATATGCCGCCCACCGTACCGTTCACAGTGGGCTATGGAGCGCATACGCAGATCGTTTTGCAGGGGCCATTATTATTGGAGAAATGCTGAGCTGGTCTGACCGTGTAATTGTAGATAAAGCATGGGGCGAAAGCTATTTTGACCAGCACGAAATGCAGACACCTTGCGAGCGATATTTCATTTTGCGAAAGTCGCTGGAAACCCGGTGGGGGAGCAAGGTGGTAGAGTTGTTCAGCCGTGCCTGGGACAGTCAGGATTTAAGCAGTTGTCCGACTTTTGGTGAGTGGCTGGTTGTGCTTAATGCAATAACGGAACAGGATATTCCTGTTGAAACAGAGGCGACGGAACTGGAGGCAGCGGAAACAGCAGCATCAGTGGAAGCGGCAGCTACGGAAAGTTCTTCCGTTGAGGCAGTCTCCTCTTGGGTTGCACCGGCCGGAACTGAGCAGGCTGCAATGCTAAATCATGCTGCTGAGGAGCAGGGGGAGCGAGGGGTAACAGACAAACTGTTCCGACAGGCCCGTGAGCTTGAGCAGCAAAATAAACCTGCTGCAGCGCTGGAGGTATATCGTTCGTTATATCATTTTGTGGAAGATGGCAGCCCTTTGCATGTGGAGGTATCGGCTGCTATTACAGGACTGGAGGAGCAGCTAAATCCTAAGGCATCGGAGCAACCTGAAAAAACGCCAGCCTGGTATCGTTCGAAAACATTTATCGTGTCGACAGCGGCTGCGGTCGTTCTATTAGCGGCTGGAATTCCAGCGGTTAGCATTCTTGCGGATCAGTCCAATCAGCGACAAATTGAGGCAGCTAAACAGGAAGAAGCCGCGAAGGCGGCGCAAGCCAAACTGGTTGCCGAGCAGGAGGCCGCGTACAAGGCATTGTCTGAGAAGCAGCGGCAGGCAGCGGAAGAGAAGGCCAGACAGCAGGCCAAGCAACAGGCTCTTGCTGCCCAAAAACAGCAGGAAGAGCAGAAAAAACAGCAGGCTCTGATAGATCAGCAGGTCAAATATGAAGCATATCTTGCGCAAAAGGACAAGGATAAGCAGGCGGCTGTCAAGCTGGCCAAGCAAAAAGCGTATGATCAGCAGGCAAAGTATGAAAAGTATTTGGCTTGGAAAAAGGACCAGGAAGCCCGTGCAGCCCAGCAAGAGGCAGCGCGTAAAGCGGCAACTGAGGCGGAACAAAAGCAAAAAGCGTCGATGCAGGCGCGTAACAAGGAGAACGTTCTTCAGCTTATTACTCTGTATAACAAGGCCTACGCCTCCCAGGAGGGGGGAAGCGCGGCAAAGGCCAAAAGCTTTGCCAATAAGTTTAGAGCATTATATGATAGCAATCCATCCTATTATCGCTCGGTAGGCGAAGTGGGATATCGGGCTTCTTCTATCTATAACTTTTTAAGCGACACGAATTTTAGACTGCCTAAAATTTAATTTTTGAACTATTCATGCTGGATAGACTGATAGATAAAGATAAAAGGTAACTGAGGGGAGCATGTACAAACCATGAATTATACAATACAGGCATCACAACGTACCCCCGCCCTGATCATTTACCTGATTGACATCAGCGCGTCGATGAACATGCTGATGGAGGGGCGACGGCGAATTGACGTTGTGTATGAGGCTATATCGTTGGCGATCCGGCAGATGGTTTTCCGTTCAACCAAAGGAAATCGTCTGACTGCACGCTATCGGATTGCGATTTTGGCTTACAGTGACGACGTGTATGATTTGCTGAATGGTGTAAAAGGGATTGATGAAATCGCGGCCATTGGTTCGTTGCCCGATTTGACACCCAAACGGTTTTCAGATTCGGCAAAGGCTTTCTTGCAAGCTGAGCGTATTTTACAGGCAGAGCTGCCGGGGATGCAGGATTGCCCTGCTCCTCTGGTATGCCATATGACAGATGGGGTATCTACAGGCGATGATCCGGAGCCGATTGCCAAGCGCATTATGAGCATGAGCGTACCGGACGGCAATGTACTGGTAGAAAATATCTTTTTATCCGACAGACTGCTGGAGACGCCTATTCAGGACCCTCGTCGCTGGAAAGGCTTGACGCACAATACGCCGTTGCAGGATGAGCATGCTGTGAAATTGCGTAATATGTCTTCTGTACTCCCTGAAAGCTATCGGGAAATGCTGTTTGAGGCAGATTATCAGTTGGGTGAAGGAGCGATTATGATGTTGCCTGGAACCTGTGCGGAACTGGTGTCGATTGGTTTTCAAATGTCGGCCGCAACGCCTGTACGGTAAGGAGGTAAAAGCATGAATCCACTGCTGTCTCTGCTCCCCGCGAGCAAAAGAAAGGGAATGAATGCAAGGCTGGCTCAGCATTTTGCTTATATAAGCTCTCAGACGGGCGATCAGCCTTTATCATCTCATCATAGTCGTTTTCTGTGTCGTTATGGCTATGGAAGGTCTGCCGAGTCTGCCAGCATGGGAGAAAGCGGACAGGATTTTGCCGCAGTGCGCATTCATAAATCCGTCTGTTGCTTTGTCTTGTGTGATGGTGTCGGGCTCAGTTATCGAGGAGATTTTGCAGCCCGTTATCTGGGCTCTTCTTTACTGGATTGGCTGGAAGAGGGGCGGGATCTGTCTGCTGATCAATTGAGGATGCATCTCGAACGTTTGGCTAGTACAGCTACAGAGGAACTGGATCGGCAGCCTTTGGGTCATGAATCAGGCTTAATGCGTTCAGTATTAGAGGATAAACGTCGCCAGGGAAGCCAGTCCATGTATATTTGCGGTCGAATCGAACTGCCGAAGCGCGGTGCCCGTGGACATCTCAGACTTGCCTGGCAGGGAGATTCACGCCTGCGACTATGGAACGGTACGGAGGAAATCAGCGAGCTGTTTGATCATACCTTCTCTACAGCGGAGCGCTGGTCTACAAGCCGTGGACCGATCGGAGGCAAGCCTCATTGGTACGAAAGAAGTATACCCGCAGATATGGCGATGAGATTGCAGGTATATAGTGACGGTTTATCCGATTTGGACCCCATTCGCGAGCCTGTCCCTGATGAACAGATACAAGTATTGCTGGATGCCTCCCATACCGGGGGACTGGATGATGATGCTGCGTTTATTGAGTTGCAGTGGTAGGCGAAATAAAACGCGATCCCGCTTTTACTGAGAGGTGCGAATGTGAAGCTCACATAAAAACCCCGGGTCCTTCGCACCTCGTAATTTGTCGAAAAGGATTTGAATTGGTTGTCATTGATAAAAGTCAATCGTAGATTCAAGCTTTTTCGGCATCGTTTGTTTTGAAAACGTACCGAATAGATACCTCTTTTGGATCAATTGGGTACATTTTCGCTTCGCACTCTATATGAGTGCGTGAATTGAAATTAGGAAAAAGATAGAAACGATTGACCTATGATGCTTTCTACCTGTGAGGACTCTGTAATGCCTAAAGCCATTAGAGTCCTTTTTCTTTTTTCCTCGAGTAACTAAAAGAAATAGCAACAAAAGCGTAAAAACGGTGATTATAAAGTATGCCCTTTTGGGTAATCTTGTGATTATACAGGATACTGAAAGGAGCGATACATATGAGCTACACCCCTCCAGGAAGCGCGCGTTTTGAAGGCAAAACTGCTCTAATCACGGGGGCCGGTTCTGGAATTGGTAAAGCAACGGCCATTCAAATGGCGAGAGAAGGAGCGAATGTCGCCCTTTTTGACGTAAGTAATGAGCGGATTTTGGAGACGGAAAGAGAGATTAATGCGATACGAGAAGGCTCAGCCCGTGCGTTTGATGTGGACATTGCCGACCCGGTTCGTGTGGAAAAAGCAGTTCTGGAAGCAGTTGAACTGTTTGGCGGGCTGAACATCGTTTTTGCCAATGCAGGAATTAACGGGGTACTTGGACCGATTGAGGATTTGAGCATTGAGGATTGGCGGCAAACGTTGTCTATAAATCTCGATGGTACTTTCCTGACGGTGAAGTATGCGGTACCTCATTTGAAAAAAAACGGAGGCGGCAGCATTATCATTACCAGCTCCATTAATGGAAATCAGCGTTTTACCAGCTTTGGGATGTCCGCGTACAGCACTTCGAAGGCAGGTCAAACCGGGTTTGCTAAAATGGCTGCGTTGGAGCTGGCCAAATTCCGTATTCGCGTCAATGTCATTTATCCTGGTGCCATTTCGACCAATATTGATGAAACAACGGAGAAATCCGAAAGGTTAAAGCAGATTACTATTCCCGTTCATTTTCCCGAAGGAGGGCAGCCGTTGGCGAATGGACCTGGCCAACCTGAGCAGGTAGCTGATTTGGTAACATTTCTGGCCTCTGATCATTCGCGCCACATTACGGGTGCACAAATTGTGATCGATGGAGCAGAATCCTTATTGTTTTAGAGTTAAAAGCATTCTCTATGATGGAAAAATGATTTATGGTATTCTAATTGTAACATTTTGGTTAAGGTGCGAATGTGAAGCTCACATAAAAACCCCGGGTCCTTCGCACCTCGAAATTTGTCGAAGAGGATTAAAATCTGATTTCATCTATAAAAGTCAAAAGTAGATTCAAGCTTTTTTTGGCATCGTTTTTTTGAAAATGTACCGAATTGATATCTTATCTGGATCATTCCGGTACATCTTTGGTCGCACTCTGCATGAGTGAGTGGATTGAAATCGGTGTGGGCCAGTGAAGGGGAGTGGAAAGGCATATCGTCGCACTCTGCATGAGTGAGTGGATTGAAATCTTGTACAGAACGTATGTTTGCTATATAATTTCTACGTCGCACTCTGTATGAGTGCGTGGATTGAAATCTGTGATGGTAGTAATCCCTAAAGTAAAGGCCAAAGTCGCACTCTGTATGAGTGTGTGGATTGAAATCCTAAAGGGGGATAAGATGCAGGTGATGCAACTATGTCGCACTCTGCATGAGTGCGTGGATTGAAATGGATTGCACGACGGTGCTTCCGTATGTGTTGTTAATAGTCGCACTCTATACAAGTACGTGGATTGAAATTTCCAAGTACGCGGGTGAATCTCGACTATTTTGTGTTGCACTCTATGTGATTGTGTGTCCTCTTATTTGTAAGATATGCAAATTTTTTATTTCAAATAATGCAGACATAATATATTGACAGATGGTCAATTTTGGCGAGAAATAAAGTGTTAATTTTGGAATTATGGAATTTTATGTTAATAGTGGTTGTAGCTTGAAGCATACACCTACGATTACAAAAGCACTCTTTTTGTCATATAATCTAAATGCGAAAAATGAAACACAAGAACGAAGTAGGCGGAATGGTGCTGGTCAAGTGAGACGGTGGCGATGGGAAGCACTATCCGACTGCGTAGTGGCACAAAAAGTAACTATTAAGTTCAGCTTGCAGGAGACTGTAGCATTTTAACTAAACATAAATCGCCAAAAAGTGCCTCTGGATCACTCCAGAAGCGCTTTTTTGTTGAGCGTATTTTAAAGAAATCCAAAAATTTACGTTTTACATTAGGATATGACACAGATGGAGGAACCATGCTGATGAATCCAGGTGTGACTTTACTTCGTGTCGAACGGACCAGACAAAGACTGTACCAAGTCCAGAAAAAGTACGGTTTTTTTACGTATCCCAAAGTGATCGAACAATCCCGGAAACTGGATGATTTATTGAATCATGCAAATCAAAAACTTAGCTAATGAATGCATTACGTGCTATAAAAGGAAGAATGCGATTCCCGATCCTATCCTTTGAACAAAATCTTAATTGGAGGTAACATTGTTGAAAAAACGCAATGCGGTAACCCCTTATGGCTGGAAAATCAAACAAAAGCTAGTCGAGAAGCAGATGGATCAGGGAACATTTTGTGACACTTACCATATTCCTCCCAGCCGCTTGTCCAATCTCATTCACGGAACACGTAAGGCTAAAAAATATAGAAAGCTAGTATCTGAATTGCTTGGGCTTGAAGAATAATCGCTCTTTCTCCCCCCAATCTATACGGGACACCCTAATGATCGTATGGTACAGTGGCAAAAGAATCTGTTTTATTATTAAATAGGGTTGTACATATAGGCTGTTAGCCATACTAAATATGCAGTAGAGCAGAACGAATGCTATAAATGCAGATACAGGAGTGGATAGGATCTATGGGAATGTTCTCCAGAATGGCCGACCAGAAGATTGCGGAGGCGATGGCGAAAGGCGAGTTTGATCATTTACCCGGAGCAGGCAAGCCGCTGGTCATCGAGGATTTATCACATGTTCCAGAGGATCTGCGTATGTCGTACAAGCTGCTGAAAAATGCGGGCATTTTACCAGAGGAGCTTCAGCTACAGCAGGAATGTGTCCAGCTGCGTGATTTGCTTCATGCTTGTCATGAGGCAGGAGAGCAACAGCGGATCAGTCGCAGGCTGACTGAAAAGTCACTTCGTCTCCGCATGCTGCTGGAAGAAAGAGGACTGAATACTTCGTCTGTATTTTATGAATATGAATCGGCTGTGCGTAAGCGGTTAGAGGAATAGAAGCGACAGGGGCAAAGGGCGGAATGCCCTTGTCCGTATGCTTGAGTACTATCGTCGATAACAGCGTTAACGCTGCAAAGCTGACAGTCTCCTGAGGAACTGTTCTGTCAGGATGACTGGCTCTTTGGGCAGCTTATCGAGATGAAAACCCTGGACCAAATCCACAGCCTTCACAGGCTCGGGAGAATCCAGCAACCCGGAAAAATAGGCGAGCCAGCCAATGACCGCTTCCGGTGTAATTCCCTGCCGACGCATGGCCCGGAGTGCTACGCCGCCGTGCCGTTTGGCGAGTCTTCGTCCGTCAGGTCCCAGGACGAGGGGAACGTGTGCGAAGCGTGGCGGCTGCAAGCCCAAAGCTTGGTATAGCAATAGCTGGCGGGGGGTGGAATCGAGCAGATCGTACCCGCGTAGCACGTCGGTGATATGCATGTTGGCATCGTCGACAACGACGGCCAGCTGATAGGAGAACATGCCGTCTGCCCGTTTAACGATAAAATCACCTCCATCCCTGGCGCCGAAGACCGCATGACCTGCTACCTGATCATGAAATGAAATCACTGCATCCGAATGTTGCGGTACTTTAAAGCGAAGTGAAGGGAGCTTATATTGTGATTTGGCCTCTGCTTCCTGAGGGCTAAGGCTGCGACATGTTCCCGTATATGCAGGTCCTTCACCAGACAGCCCGTGCGGTGCACTGGCGGCAGCAAAAATGTCCGCCCGGCTGCAAAAACAAGGGTACAGCAAATCCTGCCCCTGTAGTTTCTCCAATGCAGCCTGGAAGCGTTCCAGTCGCTCGCTTTGGGTGTAGGGACCGTAGGGACCGCCTATGTCCGGTCCTTCGTCCCATTCCAGCCCGATCCAGCGCAAATCTTCCATAATTCCTTGGGCCAATGGGCTGCGAGCTCGCGTCATATCAATGTCCTCGATACGTAAAATATAGGTTCCGCCCAGGGAACGAACGTGCAGCCATGATAACAACGCGGTGCGGGCGTTTCCCAAGTGTATCCATCCCGATGGTGTTGGAGCAAATCTCCCTCTGATGGGTTGGTCCTGTAATTCCATACGAAAGTTACCTCGTTTCTATATCCCGTTCTTCACAATCCATATAATACTATTATAAAACGATCCTGCCGCGAGTGCATCTCGACATAGATCGTTTCCATGTATTCAATGTATGTTTGGTGGGACCATCAACTCGCCACTTCCAGGTACTGTACCCTTATTCGCAAACAAAGAACTGCCGCTAGAATCTGTTGTTTTACAAACTTTAACGTCTGCATAACATGTTCCTCAACGTCCTCCTCCATACTTAGTAGTGCAAATCAAGAGAGCGGGGGGCTTAAAAGCATGCTGCAACTTTACACATTACTGTCGGGTACCCGACAGAATCATATTGTTTTTTCTTTTATACTGGGCTTGGGTTCGTCGGTGAAAGCAGCCAGGCTACGCTTGGTGCACAGAAGTGGAGGCGGATGCGGCAATGCTTGATTTAGCGGCAAAGACTGTATCTTCCGGGCCGAAAGCGCCGAAGCGCTCCATCGATTCCGTGTATGCCCTGCACCGCAAATACGGAACCTTGCGTAGGTTCCCGAAAGGCTCGTTTGTCTTTACCAAAGGAAGCGTTCCTGTCGGCTCCTATTTCATCGAAAACGGACTGCTCAAGGTATGCCAATTTACCGAGGAAGGACGGGATGTAACCTTTTTCATCCGAAAAACCGGGGACGCCTTCGGGCTTGCGGAAATTGTCTTGGGGCAAAATCATCCCTGCTACGCACAGTGTCTGCACGACAGCCAGATTTGGGTGCTTGACGCGGCTATCATTCAGGAAAAAATCCATTCAGACCATGAGGTCATGAGCGACATCCTGTATACGATGACCGATCGGCTCATTCATCATCAAAGTACGGTTGAACTGCTGATTTCCAAGCCTGTGCCGTGGAGGCTCGCCTGGCTTCTTCAGCAATTGGGCACGCCTGTTGGCGATAGCGACTCCAGAATTGACCTGGTACTGAACCATGAGGAAATATCCAACATGATCGGATGCAGCCGGCAGACGGTCTCAGAATTGCTGAGCAAATGGAAGGCCCAGGGCATCATCAGCTATGACCGGAAGCATATTGTGCTTCACAATGTACAAGCGATATTCGGCGCCAGCGGCATGAATTGACCTTTTACAGGCATCAAACAGAGAAAGTAGTGGAATCCATTGTCGAGAATTATTTTGGATACGGATATCGGAACCAACGCGGACGATGCGGTGGCGCTCGCCCTCGCTCTTAAATCTACGGAAATCCGTATTGAAGGCATCACCACCGTCTACGGAAAAGTCCGGACCCGCGCGCAAATTGCGCAAAAAGTGCTGGATCTGTGCGGAGCCGGGCATATCCCGGTATGTCCCGGGATCGAATTACCGCTTCTGCGCAACCGTCCGCTACTCAGAGCGGGAATCGAGGGAAAAGGCTTGCATCTGGAAGAAGGCGGAAGCAAGTTTGACAGGCATGCGGTCGATTTTATCATGCAATCCGTAATGGAGCATCCTGGAGAAATTACACTTGTCATGATCGGTCCGCATACGAACGTTGCGGCGGCCATGATCCGGGAGCCCCGTATTGCCGAGTGTGTGAAACAGATTGTCATGATGGGCGGCGTTACCAGTCTTGCTCCTAACGGCAGCGATTTGTCACCTGTCGAGCATAATATCCAATGCGATCCGGAGGCGGCAGCGATTGTTTTTTCAAGCGGAGCGCCCATCCTAATGCTTGGTCTGGACGTGACCCGGCAAGCTGTATTTTCCAGGGAAGAAGCTGACCACATGGGGGCCAGCGGAACTCCGCTTGCGGGAACCCTTGTACGGATGATGCATGACTTTATGGACTACATGCAGCGAGATTTTTCGTATATGTGCGACCCGCTCGCCATCGCCGTGCTCATCGACCCTACATTGATCCGCACCAAACGGATGGACATCCGGGTCCAGTATGAACGCGGAGAATTTTCCGGACAAACGATCGCTGAGGCATGCGCAGACGGGAATGTGGAAACAGCGCTTGAGGTTGATACTGCCCGTTTTTTTGAACTGCTGAACCACAGATTGTTTTTTACGGGATAAAGCCCTGTTTTAAAAAAGCATACTCTTTAAACCATAAATCGTTAAGTCATAAATCGTTAAACCATAAATCGTTAAACCATAAACCGTTAAATCATAAATCGAGGTGGAACGTACATGATTTCCAAACAACCGGCAAAACGCTTTGCCGCCTGGTGTGCGCCTATGCTGGCGGCAGCCGTCCTTTTTACAGGCTGTTCGCAGGGAGCGGGCACATCTGCAGATTCTTCAAGCTCGAACGGGCAAGGCTCTTCCACTTCTTCAACAGCAACGGAGATTTCGTTTGAGGCCTACTCCAATTACGAGAAGCCGCTCACGAAGGTGGTCGAAGCTTTTGAACAGCAAAATCCGAACATCAAAGTCAAAATGAATCTCGTTCCGATTGACCAATTGACAGAAACGATCGAAATCAAGCTCAGCTCCAAAGCCAAGGATTTGGACGTGCTGTTTGTCGATACCCCACTGGTCATGAACTATTCCGTGAAAGGCTATCTGGAGCCGCTGGATTCTCTGATCCCAGCCGACGCCAAGGCCAAATGGACGAAATCCGCAGTGGAGACGGTGTCGTACAAAGGCGAGCTCATGGCTGCGCCTATGAACAGCTCCAGCCAGGTGCTTTACTACAATAAAGATATTTTTAAAAAGAAAGGCATTCCTTTCCCGGACGCTGACAAGCGTATGACGTGGGAGGAAGTCCGGGATTTGGCGAAACAGCTGACTTCGGATAACGTATACGGTTTTTCCTTCGAGCAGGTGGACAAAGCGTACCAGCTTTTGGCCCTGTCGGATAGCCTGAGCGCCAAAATGCTCAGCGACGACGGACTGGTGTCCAGCGGCTATTCGAATTCGCCGGAGGCCGTCAAGGCCTTCCAATTTTACGCGGACCTGTTCAACAAGGACAAAGTCAGCCCGAAAATCAAAAAAGAAGAATCCATCGACTATTTTACATCCGGCAAAGTGGCGATGTTCGTGTCCACCAACCAGAACATGCCGAAGATCAGGGATTCCGGCTTGAACTTTGGCGTCACGCTGCATCCGTATTTCGCAGGTCAGAAAGTAGCCACGCCAACCGGGGCATGGAACGTGGGTATCTCCAAATATTCCGAGCACAAAGAGGCATCCGCCAAGTTCATTAAATTTCTGACGCTGGGCGAAGGAGCAAAAATCCTGTTTAAAGAAGGAGGGACGCTGCCTCCACAGATCGATCTGCTCAATTCCATCGACACCGATCCGAAATATGAGCAGTTCCCTGACAATGTCATCCGCATTGCTGCCAAGGAATCGCGCGAAACTGCCGTTCCCCGTCCCAAAACGCCCGGTTACCTGGAATGGGAAAAGAATATGAACAAAGCATTTGAAGATATGAAAAACGGTGCCGATCCGCAAAAAGCGCTGGATGATGCCGTCCACGTCATAGATAACCTATTGAAAAAATATAAGGGTGTAGCAGCAAATTGAACGCATTCGGGGGAACGAAGGGCTGAGCACGGTTCCCCCTTTTTCCTTCAAGAGGATGCCAGCGGTCCTTCCTGACCCTGAATCCGAATTGCTGCAAAAGGTGAATGTATGAAACTGAAAAATAATATTGGCTCTATCCTGCTCTTTCTGCTACCTACCCTTGCCGGGCTGTTTCTGTTTAAGCTGTATCCCATCTTCAGCGCTGTAGTGCAAAGTGTATACACGACACAATTTTTTACAGGCGAAAAAAGCTTCGTCGGATTACAGAACTACCAATCCTTGTTCGCGGACCCCGTGTTCTGGAATTCGCTGAAGGTGACGCTGGTGTTCAATCTGATCATTAACCCGCTGCAAATTGTGCTGGCCTTCGCGCTGGCGATGCTGTTAAATACGAAAATCAAGCGGATTGCTTTCTTTCGCGGTATTCATTTCGTACCTGTCGCCGTATCCGTCCCGACCGCCTGCGTCTTATGGAACATTATGCTCAGCCCCGAGCAGGGTGTGGTAAATTCGATCCTGGTTGCGCTGGGACTGGACCCGCAGCCGTTTTTGGGCAGCAGCCTCCAGGCGCTCGGCTCCATTATCGCGATTGCGTCATGGAAGGGTGTCGGCTATTGGGCGCTGTTCCTGCTGGCCGGTCTCCAGGAGATTCCCGGTTCACTGCTTGAAGCCTCCTCCCTGGATGGAGCGAGCCGTTGGAAGCAATTTGTCCATGTGATCCTTCCGCTTATGAAACGCCCGCTCACCTTTATCGTCGTGGCCGTGACGACGGCAAATTTCCTGCTATTTTCACCGATGTACATTTTGACCAAAGGCGGGCCTGAAAACAGTACGAATGTGCTGATGCTTGAAAGCTTCAATAACGCTTTTCTATATTCCGATATGGGCAGATCGTACGCGATTATGGTCATTTTGCTGCTGATTACGCTAACTGTTGTCGCCCTGCAGTTCAAGTGGCTGCGGACCTCCCATTAGAAAGGATTTCAACGTGAACCGATTTACCCGTTCTCATCTGCTGTTGTATGCCGTACATATCGTTCTGGCGCTGCTGGTGCTGCTGCCGCTGGCGTTTGCCTTCGTTTCGTCGTTCCGTCCGCTGGAGGACATTTATAAATATATGTCGCCGGTCACCTGGAAAACGTTTTGGCCGTCCAATTTTACCTGGGGAGCTTATCAAATGCTGTTTACGGAGCGAGGGTTCGGACAAATTTTTCTGAACACGTTTTTTGTCGGAGCAGCCAACGTGATTGGCGGGCTTTTGCTTGGCTCCATGGCCGCGTTCGCATTCGTATATTTTGAGTTTCGCGGAAAAACACTGTTGTTTCTGCTGGTGCTGCTCACCTTCATGATTCCGTTCGAGGTCATCTCCATCCCGTTGTACAGCCTTGTCAACAGCCTGGGCTGGGTGGACACCTATGCGGGCATCATCATTCCTGGCATTGCCAACGGACTGGTCATCTTTCTGTTCCGTCAGTTTTTTCTCGAACTGCCGACGTCCCTGGTCGAATCTGCCCGCATGGACGGGGCCTCCTGGCTGCGGGTATACACTCGAATCGTCATGCCGCTCTGCAAGCCCGTTACCGTCAGCGCCAGCCTGCTTATTTTTATTCAGCAGTGGGAATCGTTCCTGTGGCCGCTCATCGTGACACGCTCGAAGGAGTATAAAGTGATTCAGGTCGCGCTGAGCGACTTCGTTACCGAATACGCCACCTACTGGAACGAAATGTTCGCGGCCGTCATTTTGTCCATCCTCATCCCCGTTGTGCTGCTGCTTCCACTGCAGCGCTATTATGTGCAGGGGATTGCCAATACGGGATCGAAGGAGTAGGACGCTCCGAGAACGAACCATTTCTCCAATCGCTGTTGCCCCGAATTTCAAACTATTTTTTTTAGCGGTAGAAATTCGGGGATAAAGGCGAACCCAACGTAACTTACATAAATTATGAGGATGAAAAATGCTAAACTGAATGAAAGCCTCGGTATCCAGGCTAATGATTGAGCATGGACTACACATCATAAGTGAATTGCCCAATGTATCAAGCATCTGTATACTATTTTCAATAGAGATATTCCGACTCTGACCATTTTGGGAACTTTTCTCGGAGGGGATCGTGTGAAGCGAAGTTGGGAGCTGGACGAGTGCCATTCATACATAGCTAAGCAGATCGAAACCCCAGCGTAACTGTACGCGAGGAACAACTTTTCCAATCTACATTTGACACAATAATAAAAAGCTAAAGCTTAGATTCACGCATCTGCGTATCATTGGAGAGATTTCATTGACAGATAAACAACTGCCTATCATTCAAGTTATACCCGAGCTTAAAAATGCGCTGCGATCCCATTCGGCTGCCGTATTGATTGCGCAGCCGGGCGCGGGCAAGACGACGGTTACGCCGCTTGAACTGCTGCACGAGCCGTGGCTGGCGGGTCAAAAAATGCTGATGCTGGAGCCAAGGCGCTTGGCGGCACGTGCAGCGGCCGCGCAAATGGCGAAAGTGCTGGGAGAACAAACGGGGCAGACGGTGGGCTATCGGGTTCGCATGGATACAAAAATAGGACCGAATACACGGATTGAAGTAGTTACTGAGGGCGTGCTGACACGGATGCTGCAAAATGATCAGGCGTTAGAGGGGACTGGACTGATTATTTTTGATGAGTTTCATGAACGCAGTCTGCATGCAGATTTAGGGCTGGCGCTTGCTCTACAAAGTCAGGCACTGCTGCGGCCGGATTTGAAAATATTGATCATGTCTGCCACGCTGGAGGCTGAGCCGGTCTGCCGTCTACTGGGGGATGCTCCACTGCTGGAATGTCCGGGCACCGTATTTCCTGTAGAAACCTTTCATATGCCCAAGCCTTCATCGGCCACATTAGAAGCTTTTACAGCAGAGACCGTAGAAAAGGCGCTTCATGCCCATGAAGGAGATCTGTTGGTCTTCCTGCCCGGGGCGAGGGAAATTCATCGCACGGAGCGTGAACTGACTTCAAGAAATTTGTCTCCACATGTCAAGGTTATTCCGCTGTACGGAAGTATGAAGCTGGAGCAGCAGGATGAGGCGATACGCCCTTCGGCTTCGGGCAGCCGAAAAGTCGTATTAGCCACCTCGATTGCCGAGTCCAGCCTGACCATAGCGGGGATTACGGTGGTGATCGACAGCGGACTGTCGCGGGAATCGGTGTTTTCCGCGCGAACCGGCATGAGCCGTTTGACCACCGTCAAGGTGTCCAAAGCCTCGGCCGACCAGCGCCGCGGCCGGGCG
>NZ_JH601052.1:0-26095 GCF_000245715.1 Paenibacillus sp. Aloe-11
ATGTATCTGATCTGCAACGACTGGACGGTAGCGAATTGCTGCTCGGCAGGCTGGATTGGGAGCAGCGGCAGCAGCTTGAACAGGAAGCACCGACGCATATACGAGTACCCAGTGGTTCCCGTATTCCGGTCGATTATTCGAATCCCGAGGCTCCTGCGCTGGCAGTGCGGCTGCAAGAGCTGTTCGGCATGGGGGAAACGCCGCGGATTGGCCGGGGACGTGTGCCGCTCGTGCTGCATTTGCTGTCACCCGCCCAGCGGCCTGTGCAAGTGACCTCCGACCTGTCCAGCTTCTGGAGCGAGGCCTATTTTGAAGTTAAAAAGGACCTGAAAGGCAGATATCCCAAGCATTATTGGCCGGATGATCCGTTGGAAGCCGTGGCGACCAGCAGAGCGAAGCCAAAGCGTTGAGTTGCATTGTTTAGTGTCCAATCCGTTCATTATAGCGAGCAGTGGTCTTCCCAAGAGGGAAGGCTGCTTTTTTTATAGGCTATGTTAAATCCAAAAAGAACTTCGTATCAAAAACAAAGAAGACCGAGAAAGTTATTCCTCGGCTTGGTAATGTCATAGAGATATACCACTTAGAAATAGGCGACATCGGGATCAGCAGTATGGAATTGTTTTTGGAATAGGAATCCTGTGGTGTAAGGTGACGATTGTCCTTTTAGTCGAAAAGCTTTTTCAATTTCAACTGCAGCATGACGTGCATCTTCCACGGTTCGCTTGCCAGTAATGATGTCGTTCATCAAGTTCAAAGCCATAAAATTCGCCGCTTCTTGATCGCATTTAGCCGTAGCTTCACCAGCCGTTCGGTCTGGATATAAACTACCATCAAACCTCGCTAAGTCGCCAAAAAATTGAACCGGGACCCTATAATCAATGGTTTGTGCTAAATAATCAAGATGGGGAGTCGGAGTATTATGAGGTACTGTACGAAGATGAACAACCGTCCGTTTCCAAGGACCATTATTATACCATGTAATTTTTGTCCAGCTTGCGTCATTTGGTAAGCCATATTTGTTGATTAACAAATAAACTGTTTTTTTGGGTTCCCCAGTCCACCGCTCCAAAATTCGATCTAAAAGTGGATTTATACCAGAATATTGACATTTATATCCACCAAATCCATTATTCATTAAAAAAATCCCTCCTGCTAACAGATGTAATATTATATTGTGGGCATCTGTCCATGGTTACACATATAGATACTCTCCCGCTGGCACGTTTATCCATTCTATATTTATTTTGTGGAATTGCAGTTATAATAGATTCATACTTTACTAGACATATCTGCTAGACATAACAGGAGAGTGACATGAGTCAAAAAGAGAGAATTTCCGAAGTCGCTTTGCTGAGAGGATTGGCTTTTGCCGCTGTCGTTCTTCAGCATTCCATCGCACATTATGCGGTTGCGCAGGGGGCGCGCATCCAGGACGGGGTGCTGCTGACATTATTACTGCTTTGTTCCAAGTTCGCAGTTCCCGTGTTTGTATTTATCACCGGGATGGTGTTGTTTTACAATTATGATGGAGCCTTAAAGTATGGAACGTTTTTACGTAAAAGATTTATGGACATCATCGTACCTTATATCATATGGTCTCTTTTATACGAATTGGGAAATCAGCTTGTCCAAAGTGGAGGATCTATTCATCCGCTGGATTTTTTGCAGAAGCTTTTGAACGGAAAAAGCAGTTATCATCTGTGGTACATCGTTATGATTATCCAATGCTATGTGTTATTTCCTGTGTTTCGTTATGCTGTGCGTCGTTTGTCTGCGCTGCTGTCGTCACAATGGCAACCCGCTGCATTGGCTGGAGTTGGCGCGTTATATTTTTTGCTTATGTTCGCAGTTGGACCTGTGTACCACGCGATGGACAAGCTCCAGCTCCCGGTCATCACCTCCTGGTTTACCCTGTACGCTGACCGGAATGTGATCTACTTTTTCTTTTATTTTGTGTTAGGAGCGGCAGCCGGGATGAACGTTCAACGCTGGAATGCCTGGGTAACCAAGGGACAGATGGTGTATTGGCCGTTGTTTATCGTAATTACAGGATACTTGCTGTACGAGATGACCAGTCTGTTTCAGACGCCGCGAGGTACGGTTCTTTCCTTTAATTACTTGTCCCTGCTGCGTCCGATCATGGCTGTATATTGTGTTGCGTCTATTTTTGTGGCATATCGGGTAGCTACGTGGATCGCTCATAAGGGTGGCCGCGTGGCGAGTATGCTGACTGCCATCGGAACGTTGTCCTACGGAGCGTATCTGATGCATGCCTTTATGCTGCGTGTGACCTACTTTTTTGATGAAACGTTGTTTGCAGACTGGAGCCACGTGCTTCGTACGCTAATCTCGTTCATTCTCTGCGTGGTCTTTTCCATTGCCGGAACATGGCTGCTGGCCCGTATGCCTCTAGGCAAATGGATTGTGGGGCTTCGGGTTCGTCCCCGCCCGGCGGGAGGGCCGCCAGCCTTGCAAAAGCAAGCCTGACCTTGCGGTTTCCTTATGCATCAAATGATCTCGTTGTGGATGCTGCTTAAACCCACAACGAGATTTTTTGTTTAAACCGAAAAATTAAACGCAGAATTCCTATCTTAAATTTCTTATAACAATGCTATAACGATATTTTAAGCCGTTTCTTCTTTAAAAATGGAGGGGCCAATTCCAAGATCGAAATCAGGGAAGGGCCTATTTTTTAATACTTATAATATAATTTCACTATATGAAAAATTCATAATAGAAAAATAAAACTACAATCACAGCCCACCAATCGCAACCTGCCTAACGAGGCTTCATTTTAGTTCGCTCGCAATCTTTAAGAACGGTCACAAGGGGGAGGAATGTTCTCATACACCCTCATGAAAATGAAAGGAAATAGTGTATGGACATAGAGTGGGTTATAATGGAAGATAAGGTATATGAATAAGGTGTGGAGGAGGCTGTTGCAATGGCGTTTATGATATCCCAGCGGGCTTTTATCAAAATTTATCTGATCACAATGGTAGAGAGGCATCGCGGTTATGGATATCAGATGCTTGAATCGATGAAGGATGAGTTTAGCAGCTTCGGATATGTTCCGCCTCAGAGTGAGGTCTACCGAGCGCTCCATGAGCTGGTACAGGAAGGCGTTTTTTACCGTACCAAACAATTAAAAGGAACAGACCCGCGCGTGGATTTTCAGGAAATTGTACTCTATCATTTTACAGATGATGGGGAGGAGAAGGCCCGACTTTACAAAAAGCAGGTTAAAACCGATTTGGACCGTTGCTTAGGCATGTTGCATAAAGCGGAACAAGACAACTATTCCTGACCACGAAAGGATGAGAATGATGGGTAGAAAGCTGAAATGGGGAATTTTGGGCACTGCGGAGATTGCTCGAATAGCTGTCATTCCGGCGATTCAGCAATCCGAACGCGGAGAAGTGCTCGGGATTGCCAGCCGTGATACCAATAAAGCTGCTGACGCTGCCCGGGAATTCGATATTCCGAAAAGCTATGGAAGCTATGAGGAGCTATTGGCTGATCCCGAAATCGGGGCGGTATATATTCCGCTGCCAAACCATTTGCATGAAGAGTGGACGATTCGGGCGGCCGAGGCAGGAAAGCACGTTTTGTGCGAAAAACCATCTTCTCTCAGTTCAGCCGGGACTAGCCGCATGATTGAAGCCTGTAAAAGTGCAGGCGTGATCTTTGCAGAAGCTTTTATGTATCGCTATCATCCAAAGCATCGAAGAATTAAGGAAATTATCCATAGCGGGGAAATTGGCGACATTCGCGGCATTCATTGTACATTTACGTTTAACAATGCCGATCAGGCAGATAATGTACGTTTTAATAAAAGCATGGGCGGCGGCTCGTTATATGATGTAGGTGTGTATCCGATATCCGCGGCTCGTATGTATTTGAATCGGGAGCCCGAGGCGGTGACGGTACATGCCTTATTTTCCCCGGAGCACGACAACGTTGATATGATGGCATCCGGCCTGCTGGAATTCCCGGGCGGGGTCAATCTCACCTTTGATTGCGGCATGTGGGCCGCGAACCGCTCCAATATGGAGATTCTTGGCAGCAAAGGCACAATCGCGATGCCCAAAATGTTCGGCTGGGAAAGAACGTCTGTTGTACCGCAAATCTTCGTCCACGTTGGTTCGGTTACGCGCGAGGAACGTCTTAAAGGCTTTAATTCCTTTGAGCTGCAGGCGGATGCTTTTGCCGAGGCGGTGCTTGACGGTGTTCCGTTGCCGTATGAGCCAGAAGATGCAGTAAACAATATGAAGGTGATCGACGCCTGTATTGAATCGGCTCGCAGTCGCAAACGGGTGGAAATTGGATAAGAATAATCGAATTAAAGTAATCGAATTAAAATAATAGCTGTATCACAGCAGAGTCGAGAACAGCAGCCTGTCACAAAGACAAGCTGCTTTTTAGATCAACAAATACATAGAATGCATACGCATACAATCAGGCTTCGAGCCTTTGCATCTTACATATTTTTATCATAGCTTGTGGCATCGCGTTTGGCAGCCTTGATACCGCTCACAGGACGGGGCAATCAGCAGCGACTTTTATTCCCGGCCTAGAATGTGATATAAAAAGAATAGTGCGTTAAGGAGGGAACAACGATGGATGAACATATGAAGCGTCGTCTGGATAAGCAAAAACAGTTGTTTAAACAACTGGGCATTCAGCTGGACGCGCTCTCCATTCATGAAAAACAGTTTAAAAATAAAATGCGCGGCTATGATCCGGACGAGGTAGATGCTTTTCTGGATGAAATCATCAAGGATTATGAACGCTTTTATGCGAATATAGCCGACTTGATGGACAAGTGGCAGGAGCAGCAGGCAACGATACGTGATTTGAAAAATACACCTAAGCCTGCTGCCGATTTCAGCGGGCTTGATCGTCGTCAGCTGGAGGATATCGTCAAGCAACTGGAATATAGCGTGCGCCAGTTGAAAGTGCGATTGCGTCCTGAAAATGACTATTTTCCGGAGTGAGGCGCTGTAAGCGCTGTGTTGATGCCTCTTTAATGTGGTATGATGTAGGTATGCATTTTACACAACATTTAATGAGGCACACATATAAAGGTGGTTAACATGAGTACCCATTTTTCCGTTAGTATCCATTGTCTGCTTCTACTGGCTGAAGGAGCGCCGGAACGAATGACTTCGACGATTATCGCTTCCAGCATCAATACGAACCCGGTCGTCGTGAGAAGAATTATGAGCCGACTCAAGCAAGCAGGTCTGGTTGATTCCTCGCCGGGAGCACGTGGCTTTCGTTTGAGTATGTCAAGTTCCAACATGAATCTTAAAATGATATATGAAGCGACCAAGGATGAAGGGCCGTTGTTCGCCATTCATACCGACAGTAATCATAATTGTGAGGTAGGCAAGAACATAGACGCTTTGTTAGACGGTTTATATACCGTAGCAGAGGAGAAAATACAGGCGTTTTTTGAGACCGTTACGCTGCGAGATCTGGAACAGGCACTCCGGCAGCGGGTTGGACACCAGAGCTCGTCTGTGTAGAGACGCGGGAAAGGAGAATTGAATATGAAAATCGTCGTACTTTCAGATACACATATGCCGTACCGAAGCAAGGCGCTTCCGAGTCGGCTTGTACAGGAGCTAAAAGACAGTGATCTCATTCTCCATGCCGGAGACTGGACGGACTGGTTCGTATATGAACGCCTGGCGGAATTTGCACCTGTGCAAGGAATTGCCGGGAACAATGATGGAATAGATATCGTAGATCGCTTGGGCTATCAACGAATCGTTGAGGTTGAGGGCAAACGGATTGGTATGGTCCACGGTCACGGCTGGCGCGGCTCGACAGAGAATATTGCGCTGAATACGTTTAAGGGAGAACCGTTGGATTGTCTGATTTACGGACATTCCCATATTCCGGTGGTTAAAAAGGTGGGAGAGCTGCTTGTCCTGAATCCCGGCTCTCCGACTGACAAGCGTGGTGAGGACGAATACTCATTTATCGTGCTGAACCTTACAGGTGGACGGTTGAAAGCACAGCTTATTCTTTATCCAGATAAAAATTAATCAATCAACATCCGTTGAATAAAGGGGAAGCTATGGCTATATTTGAATTAGAACCGATGAAGCACCATGTATTGATCTGTAATGGAGGTACATGTATGCGACATGAGGGTGAAGAAGTGACACAAGCAATCCGGGATGAAATTCGTAAACAAAACGCAGATGCTTATATTCACACGACCAGAACTCGCTGTAATGGCCGTTGTCATGATGCTGCGGTTGTGATCGTATACCCTCAAGGCGACTGGTATGGCCAGATGACGCCTGCTGCGGGGACACAACTGGTGCAGAAGCTCGTAGAGGGAGAAAAGCTGGAAACTCATCTTTTTCATGAGTGTGCAGGTAATTCCCGTTCGGAATAATCCAATAAGGGATCAAACAGGCATAGGGAGAGAAAATCTTTACGGAGATTTTCTCTTTTTTGCGTTTAATCCCTGTTCTGAAAGGTAAAAGTATACTGTGGACAACCAAGCCGAGAGGGAGGGAAACAATAACAATGACCTCATTTGACGATGAGCTGCACCACCAGAATCAGAATGGGAGGAAAGAACAGACAGGGAGAGGGACAGCGGAGTATGCTGCTCAGGAACAGCCCTTAAGCCGGGATCACGCGGAGCAGTATCCGACAGAGCAGAAGAGCCTGTTTGATCGTTTTGAGAGTGAGCAAACCGTAGATGCTATTCCCATGGAGGATTTAAAGATGGAACGCGAGGAGGAATTCGACAAGGACGTAACCAAGCACACCTCTTCCAGTGAGAAAAAATACAAAGGCGATGTATAAACCATCAGGTTGCTGGTAATATTTAAAAAGAAATCTCTTGACATTAAGATAAGTGTAATATATATTTAGTTACGAAAAGTAATTAATTTTTCTCAGGAGGTAACAAAAATGTCTAAAGACTTCTTTACAGCTCTGAAAGAAAGACGCTCCTATTACGGTATCAGCAAAGAACAGGTCATTTCCGATCAAAAGATTCAAGAGATTGTAGAGGAAGCTGTTAAGTATACACCTACCTCTTTTAACTCCCAAACTTCACGCGCAGTGGTATTGCTCGGAGAGCAGCATGACAAACTGTGGAATATTACTGAGGATATTTTGCGTGAGGTTGTAGGCAACGAAGAGCAATTCAAGTCTACTGCTGAGAAAATGAACGGCTTCCGCAGCGGCTACGGAACAGTCTTGTTCTTTGAAGACAACAACGTTGTAGCAGGACTGCAACAACAATTCGAAGCGTATGCGGACAATTTCCCAATCTGGTCCAACCAATCCAATGGTATGCTGCAACTGGTAGTATGGACGGCTCTGGAGCAAGAAGGACTGGGTGCATCCCTTCAGCATTACAACCCTTTGATTGATGAAAAAGTAAAAAATGAATGGAACATCCCTGAACATTGGAAGCTGATTGCTGAAATGCCATTCGGTAAACCAACCTTCCAACCAGGTGATAAAGAGTTCCAACCTGTAGAAGAACGCGTAAAAACGTTTAAATAAGTCAAACAATATATAAACGACCAGGCTTCATCCTGAGCAGAGCACTGTGGTACTCACAGTGCTTTTTGTCATTCCATTCGTTACGTGACTAACCTTGGAAATGTGCTGATTCGGAGATTAATTCAGACGTCAACGGGACTAACCGACTGTTTTCCCAAGCTGGAAGGGCTTGAGGCTTGCTTGGGTAACAGTGTGTATGTCTGCCCGGATAGTGATGGGTATGAGGTTCCGGTATGTAAACAAAAGTACCGCAACGCTAAGAGCTGCGGTTTAAAAGGGGGGATGTATACCCGTTTGAAGATGCTGTTCGAAGCGTCTCAACTGATCGCTCATGCCGTATTTACGTAAAATCTCCGTTTGCTTGCTGCCGATCAAATCAAAATGAGGATAGGGCTGACGCTGATGAATATATCGAGGGTCCAAGCCGTTATTGCTGCACCATAAGCGCAGCTTGTCCAAATCGGAGCAGCCTACCTTGGTGACCGTTGTAATTCCTGGAAAACGATTATCCAGCCAGTAATGCGTCAGAAAAGCAATTTCACCGCGACTGACCTCTCTTTTCCAGGCTGCAAGCTCCTGTCGGGTAATGCCAAATGCCATCCGTCTCATCCTTTCTTGGCTCAATCCAAAATCATGAGTAGCCCGCGTGGTTGTACCATTATTTTCGTACGTTAGCCTGTATTATGATCCTTAAAAGGTAACACAATAACAGGAGACCGTGTAGGACGATCTCCTGTTGGTGGTTAAAGCCATCTTTCGGCCCAGCTCTCTACACCATTCAATGCATCACCAAGTTCCTTTCCCTTGCGTGTCAGCGAATACTCGGTACGCACAGGCCGCTCTGTGATGACATTGCGAAGGATCAGGCCGGAAAGCTCTAATTCCTTAATGCGTTCGTTCAGCATACGTTTGCTAAGATCAGGTATGGAGACATGAATTTCACTGAATCGTTTGGGATGTTCCATCAAAGTATGAATGATGAGAGCGGTCCATTTTTTGCTGATGATCTGAAAGGACTGTTCCACCTTGCCGCACAAAAGCTTAGGCTGCCTGTCGTCGCTCATCTTGAATCCCCTCAATTTCATTGTTGTTTTAGTCAGTATACTAAAAGTAACTCTGTATACCAATAGTAACTATATCATGTTGTAGTAACTGTAACATATTTAACATTATTTTCTCTTTTCTTTCGTCAATCATACCACAGAAAACGTTATCATTACAGGATATTTCGAATGTTCACGAATTCGCTAAAATTTGATTGACTTGCCCCTTATTTTGGGTGTATTATGGGTTACGTTAATTCCTCAGGTAACTTTTAATAACCTCATCTTTTATAATGGGAAGAAGGAATAATTCATGGATTCAATGACTTTTGTCTTATTTGGAGCGACAGGGGATTTGGCGAAACGCAAAATTTACCCTGCCTTGTATAATTTGTTTGTAGAAGGTAAAATTCCGGCTTCCTTTTCTGTAATTGGGATGGGGCGCCGTGAAGTGGCTGACGAGCAGTTTCAAAGTAATGTAGAGCAATCCATTAAGGATTTCTCCAGACACGTGAATGATGACCGTGCACAGATGGATCAATTCCTGAGTGCGTTCCGCTATAGCGCTTTGAACGTCAATCATCCGGAAGATTATAAAAAGCTGCTGCAGCTTGCTGAACAGCGTGAAAATGATTTGGGAATTCCGGGGAACCGCATGTTTTATTTATCGGTGGCACCGGAATTTTTTGATGTGATTGCCCTCAATATCCGGGAAAGCGGTCTGGCTGAAACCAAAGGCTGGAAACGACTAATTATCGAAAAACCGTTTGGACATGATCTGGAATCAGCACGCGAGCTGAATGATCGTTTGAGCAGAACATTTGCTGAGGATGAGATTTATCGTATTGACCACTACTTGGGCAAGCCGATGGTGCAAAACCTGGAAGCCTTGAAATTTGCCAATCCTTTGCTTCAAGGAGTATGGAACAATCAGTACATTGCCAATGTACAAATTACCGCTTCCGAGATCGTTGGGGTTGAGGAGCGTGCTGGATACTACGATCATTCCGGAGCTATTCGTGACATGGTACAAAATCACATGCTGCAGGTGCTGATGATGGCAGCCATGAACAAGCCAGAACATGTAACAGCCGATCAGGTGCGTGACGAAAAAACCAAGGTTATGCAGGCACTCCGTCCACTTGATCCTTCGAATATTGCCTCCAGCGTGGTTAGAGGGCAGTATACGAGCGGTGAGATTAACGGAACCACAGTTCCTTCCTATAAAGAAGAACCGGGTATTGCGCCTGATTCGCAAAATGATACATTTATTTCAGCCCGTCTATGGATTGACAATGAGCAGTGGTCAGGTGTGCCATTTTATATTCGCACCGGTAAACGCATGAAAGAAAAATCCACACGTATTGTTGTGGAGTTCAAAAAGGACAGCACAGATCCATATGCTGCACAAGAGCAGCCATCTGAACCAAACTTACTTATCATTCATGTGAATCCGGATGAAAAGGTAACCCTGCGCCTGAATAGCAAAGACCCGCTGAACAATGGTCAACTGGAAACAGTTCTGATGAACTATAATTCCGAGGACAAGGCTGTACCGGAAGCTTATGAGCGCCTTATCTTTGATGCGCTGCGCGGCGATTCCACCTTTTTTGCTCACTGGAATGAAGTTGAGCTTTCATGGATGTGGGTACAACCTGTGCTGGAAGCTTTTGCACGTGGAGAAGTTCCACTACACACTTATGCAGCAGGCTCCTATGGTCCGGAAGCTTCGGATCAATTGTTGGAGGAACAGGGCTTTACATGGTGGCTGGATCAAAAGTCCGAAAGTTCTGAAAAAGCAGTTGTTCGTTCATAAGCATTAACAAATAGACAATATATTTTGCTACGGCAGGAGGCCTTTACAATGCAAGTTGGATTAATTGGTTTGGGAAAAATGGGCTTGAATCTCGGAAAAAACCTGATCGACCATCAGCATGAAGTTGTTGCTTATGATGTGAATGCAGCAGCGATTCAAGAAATGAAGGATTATGGTGCTACAGGTGCTTTCACATTGGAAGAGCTTGTACAGGCAACCCAGTCTCCGAGAGTCCTGTGGATTATGGTTCCCCATCAAATTGTCGATACTGTGCTGGATCAGCTTCAACCATTGCTGTCCAAAGGGGACATCATTATTGAAGGCGGCAACTCTCATTACAAAGAGTCCATTGCCCGTCATACCCGTCTGAAAGAATACGGCATCAGCTTTATGGATGCAGGAACGTCCGGCGGTATGGAAGGCGCACGCCATGGTGCATGTTACATGATCGGCGGCGACCCGGAGGCATGGGCGGTTGTTGAACCTATTTTCCGCGATACAGCGGTGGAAAATGGCTATCTGTATGCAGGTAAATCCGGCAGTGGACATTTTCTCAAAATGGTTCACAACGGTGTGGAATACGGTATGATGGCTTCCATCGGTGAAGGATTTGAAGTGCTGGAGAAAAGCAACTTTGACTTTGACTATGAGCAAGTAGCGCGCGTGTGGAACAACGGCTCCGTTATCCGCTCCTGGCTCATGGGCTTGACTGAACGTGCATTCTCCAAGGATGCGAATTTGGATGAAATCCGTGGGGTTATGCACTCTTCCGGTGAAGGCAAATGGACAGTTGAGGAAGCACTGGATATTCAGGCAGCGACGCCGGTCATTGCTTTGTCCCTGCTGATGCGTTACCGTTCTCTTGACACCGATACGTTTAACGGTAAAGTGGTTGCTGCACTGCGCAATGAATTTGGCGGTCACGCGGTAGAAAAGAAGTAAGAACGATATAAGTTAGTATCTATCCCCGTAGCTTCACTACTGCGGGGATATTGCTATATGTTTTTGCTATGCGCTTTTTGCTGTATGCATATTTTTCCTTGTATATCCGCACAATAGATGAAAAAGGCGGAAGGAAGAAGAGCATATGTGCAAAAGATTTTCGTTATCAGCGGATTTGGATGAGGTAAGGGACCATTTTGGTATACAGCGGGTGATGTATTATTACAAAACACGTTATAACATGAGTCCCACCCAGCATATCCCGATTGTGCTGCATCAGGATGGAGAACGGGTGCTTGATGAATTCCGCTGGGGTTTTATCCCTTACTGGGGCAAGGATTGTGTTAACGCCGACTTAAATTCGCTTCGGGTAAATCCGAGCTATCGCAAGATGGCGGAAACCCGGCGGTGTATCATTCCTTGCAACGGATTTTATTATTGGAGAAAATTAGGTAAACGCATGTGTGCTGTACGCGTGGTGCTGCCGGAACAGAAAATGTTTGCGGTCGCGGGCTTATATGAAATATGGCAGGATAGTCGCAAGGAGCCGCTGCGTACCTGCACGATGATGACAGTCCAGGCCAATGCGGATATACGTGAATTCGACAGTCGTATGCCGGCTATTCTGGACCCCGAACATATTGGTGCATGGCTGAACCCGTCCATTCAAAACGTCGATGAATTGCTGCCGTTACTGCGCACATATGAGCAAGGCGATATGAGCATCTATCCGGTGACTCCGCTGGTGGCGAATGATGAACACGATAATCGCGAATGCATTCAGGAAATGGATTTGCAATATTCCTGGATTAAACCTTAAAGATCATAAACTGCCCGCCGCCTGCATAAGTATGTATTGGGGAACAAGCTCATGATCCGGGGAGAGGGGAAACGGCCGAAGGAGTATCTCATATGGGATGGAGGCGATTGGAATGAGTAACGATACACTCATCCAGCTGCTGGTGCTCATGGTGACGATCATCGGTCTGGTCCAAAACCGGTAAGTGGCAGGTTCCAGAAGGCGGGAGAATTGCCGTAGGCAATCTTCCGTTTTTTTCTGCGTAAAATACTCGCAGATTCAGGAAGCTTGCGGTACAATAGATGCTAGGCTGCAGGTGACAAGACATCTGAATATACGGCTGTATATGATGCATTTAGGGGAGAGCAAATCATGAGTGAATTAACTTCATTACCACCAGCTAAGAAAAGGAAGCTGCTGTTTAGCGCAGGGCTCAGTTGGCTTTTTGATGCCATGGATGTGGGGCTGCTTTCATTTATAGTTGCAGCGCTGGCCAAGGAGTGGCATCTGGGATCAGAGCAAATTGGTCTGGTGACTTCGATGAATTCAATAGGAATGGTGTTTGGGGCCGCTTTGGCCGGGATTTTAGCGGATCGCTACGGCAGACGCGCTATATTAGTGTGGACGCTGCTGATTTTTTCCATTGCCAGTGGTCTGTCTGCTTTTGCGACGGGTCTTGGAGTGCTGCTGGTGCTGCGTTTTATTGCCGGCGCAGGCTTGGGCGGAGAATTGCCTGTAGCTTCGACGCTGGTGTCGGAATCGGTGCCTGTTAAGGAGCGAGGGAGAGCAGTTGTATTACTGGAAAGCTTCTGGGCAGCAGGATGGATTCTTTCGGCCCTTATTGCCTATTTTGTGATCCCGAAGTATGGTTGGCAGATGGCCTTTATTCTCGGCGCAGTGCCTGCGCTGTACGCTCTTTATTTGCGCAGGGCTGTTGAGGATTCACCGCGTTACAAGCAGCAGAGCATCAAGCTTTCGCTGCGGGAACGTGTGGCTTCTATTTGGACGGGAGCGAATCGCAAGTCTACGTTAATGCTGTGGATATTATGGTTCACGGTTGTATTTTCCTATTACGGCATGTTCCTGTGGCTGCCGAGCATGATGTTTATGAAAGGGTTTGAGCTGGTTAAAAGCTTTGAGTACGTCCTGATCATGACGCTTGCGCAATTACCAGGTTACTTTACCGCTGCGTATCTGATTGAAAAGCTGGGCCGCAAATTCGTCCTGATCCTCTATTTACTGCTGACGGCGGTGTCTGCCATTTGGTTCGGAACCGCGGAAACGGCCGGGATGCTGCTGGCTGCTGGGATTTGCTTGTCCTTTTTCAATCTCGGCGCCTGGGGAGCGATGTATGCCTATACACCGGAATTGTATCCGACGGCCGTCCGTTCTACCGGTGTGGGTATGGCGGCTGCGTTTGGCCGTATCGGAGGCGTCATCGGACCATTGGTGGTCGGAATATTGGTAGGACAGGGCATTGGGTTATCCGCAATCTTTGGGATTTTCTTTGTCGCTATCCTGATTGGAGCAGCCGCTGTAGGGTTGCTGGGGACCGAAACGAAAAATCAGGAGATCGACTAACTTTACATTCACCTATATAAAGATTCATAATACAAGAGAGAGGAGTGACCTGAAATGGAGCATACCTTTCTGCTCAAGGCAGACTGGAACGGGGGACGCAACAGCGACGGCCGTATTGAAGCCGGACAACTGCGGACTGCGATTTCGATCCCGGCTGAGATGGGTGGCCCCGGCGTGGGTACAAATCCGGATGAAATGCTGCTCGGTGCTGCCGCAACCTGCTATTTGATTACGTTGGCAGCGATGATGGAGCGTGCCAGTCTCCCGGTGGCATCCCTGGCGCTGGAATCCGAAGGGATTGTCGATGTAACGAACAATATTTTTACATATCGTCGAATCGTGCATCGTCCGCGGGTTCAGCTGGCTGCTGATGCGTCAGAATCGCAGATCGAACAAGCATTGCGTCTGACAGAGCAGGCAGAGACATCCTGCATGATCTCGCGTGCCGTTGCGGGAAACGTGGCTTTGTCTACAGAGCCTGTCGTGGAACGCGCCTCTTAAAGCGATATTTGAACCAGGAGCAATCATTCCAATTGCCCATTATTTTCTAATTCAAGGAGGACAAAACCATGACAGCACAACAAAAATTGCTTGTATTCGCAGGCTCTTACGCCGAATTGGAAGGCAGTGGAGTGTATGCGTACACTTTTAATGAAGAGACTGGCGCACTTACATTACAGGATGAGTTCTCCGGCTTGAAAAATCCTACATTCCTGAATGTGGACGTCAAAAATCGGAAGTTGTATTCGATCGGTGAGACGATTTCGGCTAGCGGAGCGAAGGTAGGCGAAGCTGCTGCGTTTGAAATTGACCCGGTTAAAGGAACATTTACATTGCTGAATCGCGCGGAAAACGTTGGCTCAACAACCTGCCACATTCAGCGTGATCCATCCGACCGTTTCCTTATCGTAGTCAGCTACCACGGAGGTATGGTGGGACTGGTGTCTCTGACTGAGGACGGACGTATCGGTGAGCTGCTGGATGTGAAGCAGCATGAAGGTAAAGGAGCGCATCCTGAGCGTCAGGATCGTCCACATCCTCACTCCAGCTTCTTTAGCCCTGACGGCCGCTTCCTGTTCGTGCAAGATCTCGGTCTGGATCTGATCCGTATCTACACCATTGATGCTGGCAAAGGTCAGCTGGTACTTCATGGTGAAGCCAAAACCCATGCAGGTGCAGGTCCACGCCACTTGACGTTCCATCCGAACGGTAAGTTTGCTTTTGTTATTAACGAAGTGGATTCGTCCATTACTTCTTTTGCATATGATGCAGAAGCTGGCAAGCTCACTGAGCTGGAGAGCGTACCGACATTGCCGTCTGACTTTACTGGCGAAAACACAACCGCTGAAATTGCGATTTCGCAGGATGGTGCTTATCTGTACGGTTCCAATCGCGGGCATGACAGCATTGTAGTGTACGCTGTAGATGGAGCAAACGGCAAGCTGAGCCTGGTCGAGCATGTGTCTGCCGAAGGCGAACATCCGCGCCATTTTGCTTTGACTCCAAACGGTGATCATTTGCTGGTGGCAAACCGTGATACGAACAACATTGTTACATTCAAAGTGGACAAGGCAAGCGGCCGCTTAACCTATACCGGACAACAAGTAACCGTGTCCAAGCCGGTATGCGTACAGCCTTTTTACTTTTCCGTGTAAAATGACGGAGTAACTAAAACGACTAAGTAACGGTATGCGGCTCATGTCCGCTACGAGGACGGATCATTCTTCTGATCGCTGCCGCCCCCGGATTTCTTGATTATATGCTCAAGGGTAGAAATCCGGGGACAAAGGCGAACGCTCCGCTTCTTCAGAACGATTCCGTCCTCTCCGCTGTTTGGGTGCTTTTGGCGATGGTTTCGATTGATTCACCAAGCATAGAAAATCTTTTAGAAAACGGTTCGTAGATTAATCTGCGGCCGTTTTTATTTTTACACTTAGTCGTTTCTAAAGAAGTCATTACCCACGAATGTAATCTAAAGCTTTAAAATTACAAAATAAAATACGAATAATCTCGGTAGCAAAAGGGTACATATGTTATAAGCGGGACAAGAACCCCTCAAGCATCTCCGATAATGCAAATCCAGGACAAGCATTGTGAGTTCCATCTAAGGGTTAGAGGGTGAAAATGAAAGTATACATTTTGCCTAAGGATCAGTTTAGCCCCGTCGGCTTTTTAGAGGCAAACTTATGAAAAATGAGAATAGCAGGGATAAGCTGAGTAACGAAGCGGGCAGATGGATTTCGGAGAAGCGATAGCGTTCGCCTTTGGAACCTAATTTTCACTATTAAAATATAATCAAAAAATCAGGTTCCAACAGCGATCGGAGAAACCATCTGTTCGCGCAGTGGGCCACACAAATCGACAGCGTTGGATTGCACGAATTCTACAGGAGGAGGGATTTACATGAAAATCATCATTACGCAAAAGGAAGCCGCCGACAAAGGAATCTGGACAGAGATTATGGGGATGTTTGGTGTAACCAAAGAGGACGAGGTGTGGGGAAATGAGGAGTTTATTCTCACTGAGGAACAGGCGCGTCAGGTCGGTTTGATAAGATGACGAGAAGTAGCAGGACATGTAATCAAGTTTTAAGACCAAGTCTTAAAAAATCGTAACTTATTTTTTATGTATCTGATACACTTTTAAACCGTACAACGTTTATGATAAGTGCACAAGGGTAATGAAGCTTACAGACACCGTGTACATACCCAGACGGTAAGGAGAGATCAGACATGATGAGATTAGCTTCGAAATGGACAGTATTAGCTTTAATGATGATGCTGATGACGGCAGCGGGAGCAACAGCACAAGGCTACACGCCCGTAACACCTGCTGAAAATCAGGAGATCGTATATATAAACCAAATGGAGATGCGCAACGGACAAATCTATTTGTCGGCAGATCCAATTGAATGGTATGAAGGCAAGGCAGCGGACAAGGCGTTCTTGGAGCATGAAGGAAATACAGGATTGGACGGAGCGCCAGACGGCTACTACATCGTAAACAATTCCGTTCAAAATGATGTTTATCAGGTTGCGCCGGATGCTTCGGTAGAGGTACAAATCTATGATCATACCGGTCGTATTGAAGATACAGATGTGAAATGGAACGAGTCGATTCCGCTGGAACAGTTTGAACAAGATTTCGCCAAAAAAGATATACTGGACCTCAGCCAATTTCCGTACCATGTGACGCTGCGTAACGGCAAGATCGTTAAAATCGTGCAGCAATTCATTCCTTAACATACAAAGTATGCATGAAAATGAGTTGACATATCGAGAAACGTCGATATAATGCGAAGTGAGCGATGAACAGCTCGAGAAGTATGTCGCAGATTACGTCAACTATGTAGAGGGTCGTCCGGCCCTCTCCGGTAGGGGGCAAAAATAACGGAATATCAATAACAAAAAAAGAGGATATCCATCCCCAACGGGGTGCGGATATCCTCTTTTGATCATATATATGGTATTAGAATGATTTTGCTGCTTCTGTTGCGCGTTGTACAGCAGATGCAACGATTTCTTGTGCTTGATCTGGAGCTTGGTTATGTCCTTCCAGTACAACCTTCACGATGTCTTTTACACCGAAGAAGGATAAGATGTTGCTCATGAAGTTCAAAGACATTTCAGCAGCAGCAGCGGGTCCTTCGGAATATACGCCGCCTCTTGCATTGAGCAGCGCAACTTTAGTTTCAGTTACGAGACCCACAGGACCTTCAGCAGTGTATTTGAATGTTTTACCAGCTTGGTTCAGGTAGTCAATGTACGTATGCAGTACTGCAGGAATTGTCATGTTCCAGAGCGGGAAAGCAAATACCACTTTGTCTGCTGCCAGGAATTGATCCAGGTAGCCATTGGCAATGTTGGCCAGGCGAGCTTCTTCAGTGTTCAATTCCAAGCCTCTAGCGGATTTGAACGTACCGTTAATCATGTTAGCGTTCAAATAAGGAAGCTCGACAGAGAACAGGTCCAGCTCAGTGATTTCATCAGATGGGTGGGAAGACTTGTAGCTTTCCACGAATGCGTTATACAATTTAACCGTTGCAGATTCTTCGGCTGTACGATCATTAGCTTTGACAAACAATACTTTAGACATGAAATATTTCCCCCTAGGTAAATTGAATAAGTAAGTTAAGTTAGTAAGTTACCTCGTAATATTACAATATAAAGATAATTTCTGTCAACTCTTTTATATTAAATTTATTTTGAAAAGCCGCTTTATTTTTTACACTGTAAAAACCATGTGTTTCTTTTGCAAATTATCAGTTTTGCGGTAAAATTTAAATATGAGCAGTTGAGAGTATGGATGAATAGGTAAAAATTGAAGTTACGACGTTGCTGCAAAATGCGGTACAACAATTGAACGAAAAAGGTGAGTAGCTTGAAAATTGGTTTTTTTGATTCAGGACTAGGTGGAATTACGGTATTATCTGAGGCGTTAAGACGGCTGCCGAACGAAAGTTTTGTATATATGGCAGATACGCTTCATGCTCCTTACGGGACGAAAACACCACAAGAAGTGCGCGGATATGTCAAGACTTTGGTACAAACGATTCTAAAAGAAGAGGTTAAGGCATTGGTTATTGCCTGCAATACCGCGACGAGTATTGCGGTTGCGGAACTGAGAAGAGAATATTCTATCCCGATTATTGGCATGGAGCCTGCAGTGAAGCCTGCGGTAGAGATGAATCGAGCGAATGGGAAAAGAGTACTGGTATTAGCCACATCGCTGACATTAAAGCAATCCGGTTATGCAGCACTGGTATCGAGGGTTGACGATCATGGAAGTGTGGACTCACTACCTCTGCCGGAGCTTGTGCAATATTGTGAACAGTTAAATTTTGACCGGACAGAATTGTTCGAATATTTTAACCGTAAGTTGTCTTCGTTTAACCTGGACATATATGGTACGGTCGTTTTGGGATGTACGCATTATCCATTTTATAAGGAAATTCTGAAAGAATTGCTGCCTTCTCATATTCAGCTAATCGATGGGAGCCAGGGGACGGTTAGACGATTAAAACAGGTGCTGTCCGAGCGTAATTTGCTGGCATCTCCGGTAAAAGCGGGTCAATCGCAGGAGGGGCACGTTACATTTCTATGTTCCAGTCAGGATGAAGCCTATGTGCATAAGATGGAACGCGCGCTTGAAATCTATGCAGAGCATGAAAAGATATATTTGTAAATATAACAGACATTCTCCAGGAAAATGATGGGGGTGTCTGTTTTTTTACAGAAATAAGCAAAACGGGGATGTTCAAACTTTTCAAAAATTGCTAGAATATAGTAACCTCGAACGTTCACTTCATAGAGGGTTTCAAAGTTTCATAGACGGATGGTTTCCGATTGTATCCATGAAGGAGGGAATAGGATGGAACGTAAAGTGCATATCATTCCTTACCAAGTGATCAAGCAGGAGCAGCAAGCGAATGAAATACCGCGAGGTGTAGAGCTGATTCAGGCTCCAGCGGTATGGAACCAGACCCGAGGCCGAGGAGTGAAGGTAGCCGTGCTGGACACGGGCTGTGATTCGGACCATCCTGATTTGAAGGAGCGCATTATTGGCGGCCGGAATTTCACGGATGATGATGAAGGTGATCCGGAGATCTTCAAGGATTACAACGGTCACGGTACACATGTGGCAGGAACCATCGCGGCAGCGGAAAATGAGCATGGTGTCGTCGGTGTCGCTCCTGAGGCGGATTTGCTCATTATCAAAGTGCTGAACAAGCAGGGCTCCGGCCAATATGACTGGATTATTCAAGGCATCTATTATGCGATTGAGCAAAAGGCAGATATCATCTCGATGTCGCTTGGCGGCCCTGAGGATGTGCCTGAGCTGCATGAAGCGGTGCAAAAGGCTGTAGCCAGCCAAATCCTGGTCATCTGTGCAGCTGGTAATGAGGGAGACGGTGACGATAGAACGGACGAGCTCGGCTACCCCGGCTGCTATAATGAAGTAATCAGCGTAGGTGCAGTAAACTTTGACAGACATGCCTCGGAATTCAGCAACTCCAATAATGAAGTGGATTTGGTTGCACCGGGAGAGGATATATTGTCCACCGTTCCGGGCGGCAAATATGCGACCTTTAGCGGAACTTCGATGGCTACCCCGCACGTGGCAGGTGCTTTGGCACTGATTAAGCAGCTGGCGAATGCAAGGTTTGAGCGTAATCTCACTGAACCGGAGCTGTACGCACAGCTCATCAAACGCACAATTCCACTCGGCAATTCTCCTAAGCTGGAAGGCAACGGTCTATTGTACTTGACAGCAGTAGATGAGCTTTCCCGTATTTTCGATACACAGCGTGTAGCAGGAATACTGAGTGCAGCATCTAATAAGTCGCTACTTTAGCGGCTATTTTTGATTTTAAGGTAGAGTATAAGATGGATTTTGCATTGATTATAGGCAACATGAGATATAAAATCAAAAAGGAAGCATTGATTTGTTTCTGAAAATTTCAAAGGAGTGTTGTGAATGTATTTCCCAACTTTAATTATTTTAACTGTCGGTGTTGCATCCTATTAGAGGATTGCAGCAATCCTCTAATAAACGATTAAAATATTAGAGGAGTAATATAAATGAAAAACAAGCACAATTATATAAGGAACTTTTCTATAATTGCCCATATTGATCACGGAAAGTCGACATTAGCAGACCGGATCATGGAAATGACCCAGACGGTTTCAAAAAGAGATTTGAAAGACCAAATGCTGGATTCGATGGATGTGGAACGCGAGCACGGTATAACAGTTAAATCACGGACCGTCCGTGTGTTCTATCAAGCAAGGAATGGACAGGAGTATAAGTATAATTTGCTTGATACCCCTGGACATGTCGATTTTTCATATGAAGTTTCAAAAAGCCTGGCTGCCAGTGAAGGAGTAATTTTACTTGTTGATGCCACTCAAGGTGTTCAGGCTCAGACGATTGCCAATTATCAAATTGCGAAGGAAAATCACTTAGTCATCATACCTGTAATAAATAAAATGGATAGTCCAAACGCTAATATGGATCAAACCCGCCAGCAGATTATTGAATCCATGGATTTTAACGAGCAGGACATATTATATATTTCTGCAAAGACAGGCCAGGGTGTCGCAGATGTATTGGAGCGTATTCAAGCCGTTATTTCTCCACCTGCAGGCTCAGTTGAGAAACCTTTAAAGGCCTTGGTTTTCGACTTGCATTACGATCCGTATAAAGGAGTAATCGCCTACATTCGTTTGTTTGAAGGTTCTTTAGATAAGGAAAAGACACTTGTATTCATGGCCACCCAGGCAGGGTTTGAACCCATTGAGATAGGAGTGTTTTCACCTCATATGCAGTCAACGGGTTCACTGTCTGCTGGGGAGGTTGGATATATCGTTACGGGTTTGAAAGAAGTTCAAAGGGTCAAACTTGGTGACACGCTAACTTCATCTGCCGATCCTGTTCAAGAGCCGCTGCCAGGGTATAAAGAGTCTAAATCGACAGTATTTGCAGGATTTTACCCAAGTGACGACAGATACAAAGATTTTGAAAATGCCATTCATCGACTGGCTTTGAACGATTCCTCTTTTCGTTATGAGGAGGAGCAATCTGATCTATTAGGGAAAGGATTTCGTTGCGGATTTTTAGGTATGCTTCATCTGCAAATTATACGAGAACGTCTAGAAAAGGAGTATGGGGTCACAGTTCTTACAACTGCTCCTAACGTTTCGTATCATGTGATCATGAAAAATGGCAAGGAGCTATGGGTGAATAATCCGGTAAACTATCCGCCATTCGTTCAGGTAGAAAGGGTAGAGGAGCCCTTTTCTGAGGTAACTATTACATTACCGGAAGAATATATTGGCGATATGATGAAGCTGGTAACCAGCCGAAAAGGAATCTTTTATGATTTAAGCTACCAATCCAATCAAGCCATATTAAAGTATGAAATGCCTGCTTCCGAAATTGCCTATGACTTTTTTGATCAGTTGAAATCCATATCCCGTGGGTACGCCACAATGGACGTAAAATATAAAGAGTACCGAACCGCAGATCTAGTTAAAGCAGAAATATTAGTAAACTATTTACAGATTGATGCCTTGGCTTTTATTCTGCACCGAGAGGATGTTTACCGTACTGCCTCAGAGCTCGTATTAAAGTTAAAGCATAAGATTCCCAGAAAACTGTATCCTATGCCAGTTCAAGTGCTGGTTGAGGGGAAAGTAATCGCCAGAGAAGATGTTCCTCCATTAAGAAAGAATGCTGCGGTTAGCGGGGAAAAGAAGAGCATCTCCAAGAAACAAGCGTTGTTGCGAAGACAAAATATGAATAAACGCAAAATGGAAAGTAGCGATATACGATTGCCACAGGAAGTGTTTAACACCATTCTAGAAATGGGTAAAGGGAACAACTAAGTAACACGTATAATTGCAGAGACATGTCGAAGACAACTTCAACTACGGTCTCCTGCATCAAAAAAGATCACAGTCAGAGAGGTGTAAGCCTCATTCCCTGACTGTGATCTTTTGCTGTCTAGTGTCTAGCTATAGGGTCCGTATCTTGATGAGTTATACCCTGTGATTACTGCGGACCTTCGGTAACAGCGATTTCTTTATCCAGGTTTTCTCTGGACAGGTTGGCGGTCAAGTAATCCGGTGTATCGGGCAGCACCAGATGCAGATTGGATTTTTGACAAATACGGATGGTGCACTTGTCGATGATTAAATCAAAGACGTGACCGCCTCCCGTGCGTTCCTCATTAATAAAATGCAGATGAAACCCGGCTACGCCAATGCCTTGCGCATAGGCAGGTGTCCAGAAGCCTGTGATCACGCCGGAAGCCTCATTAAAAGTGAAGGTAGGCTGTGACTTGGTTGCTTCAATAAAGGGCTTATAAGGTTTCACTTGGTGAGGCACGGTTCGTGTTTTTACTTCACGGAAAGTGCCATCTAAACGGAAAGCATAGAATAAATTGCGGCTTGGGAACAGCTTGAGCAGCAGGGCTTCCAGCTCATCGCGATGCATGGGGCGATCAATGGTATATGTGAAATCTTCACGAAAAAAGGTGACTGTGGAAAAAGGAGTGGTCTCTTCCGGTTTTACACGATGGGCCGTACCGTCTGGAAGCAAGTGAAAAAATTCACCATCAAACGCAATCATCTCACCATTGAGCTGGTCAAATGTACCAAGCCCGAAATCCCCGTGCTTTTGTAGTTCCTTGAAGGCTACGACCCCATCATAAAGACCATCTAATAAAGCGAGCATGGTAGACGTTTGGTAAATATCATGATCAAGTTCAGTTTCTTCCTTGTTTTCCAGTTCTGCAACGGTCATGGCAATACACTTCCTTTTGTAATTGTATGCATTTATTTTCTTTCTTTTTCAATAATAAACATAAATTTTCAGTAAATAACATGAGTAACTCAAAAAAAGCATAAAAAAAACGCTAAACCCCTTCATTGTCACCAAGCTGTCACGAGTGAGGCCCAGTTAAGGTTAATTTAACTGATTAGGAAGCAGCTTACGTCCTAGCTGGATATTATCCTGATAATCAATCGGAATATCGACGACCACGGGACCATCAGTATCGAGTGCCTGCTGCAGCACACTTTCCAGTTCTTCCGGGCCATGTACACGCAATCCGGTTGCCCCAAAGCTCTCGGCATATTTCACAACATCTACATCTCCGAATTCTACACCGGAAGTTCTGCCGTATTTCATTTTTTGCTGAAAAGCGACCATGTCGTAGCTTCCATCTCTCCATACGATATGCACGAGCGGAGAGTTAAGACGTACGGCGGTTTCGAGCTCCATGGATGAGAAAAGAAATCCTCCATCACCAGAAATAGAAACGGCCTTTTGACCAGGATTGACGAGAGTGGCAGCAATACCCCAGGGCAAAGCTACGCCTAAAGTCTGCATCCCGTTGCTGAACAGGAGTCGCCGCGGTTCATAGGAACGGAAATATCGGGCCATCCAAATGTAGTGTGAGCCCACATCACAGGAGACCGTGACGTTATCATCAATCAGGCTGCGTAATGTACGAATGAATTGTAATGGATGAATCAGATCATTTTGCTTGCGTGCAGGAATAGCGGCCTGATCATTCAAATCTTGGCGAAGTCGGTCCAACTGGGCGCATGAGGCTTCAGGCAGCTTTAAGGTAGGGATTTCCTCTGCGAGGCTGCTTACGATCAGGTCTATATTACCGATAAGCTCGTAATCTGGCTGATAATCATGGTCGATATCCGCTTGATGATCATCCAGGTGAATCAAGGTTCGATTTGCGGGAATGTTCCAGTTTTTTGGATCATATTCTATAGGATCATAGCCAATCGTTAGTACCAGATCTGCCGCCGCAAGAAGCATGTCGCCCGGTTGATTGTGGAATAGCCCCACTCTTCCGAAATAGTGGCTTTCCAGCTCACGAGAGATGGCTCCAGCGGCCTGAAATGTTTCGACTACAGGCAAATCCGTATTTCGAATGAGTGCGCGGATGGCTGCTGTGGCTTTAGGGGTGCTGGCTTTCATACCGAGAAGAAGTACGGGCAGCTTGGCTTTTTTGATTTGGCCTGCGACTTGCTTGATTAGCCCGTCCGGTGCAATTCCAAGCTGTGGAAGGGAAAGCTTTTCAATAGCTGTTACTTCGGATGACGAAGTCAACACGTCCTGGGGCAGACTGACAAAAGTTGCTCCAGGCTGAGCTGAGGTCGCAATCCGAAATGCATTGGTAATAGCTTCCGGTACATTATCAGGATGTTCTACTTCGACGCTGTATTTGGTGATGGGTTCGAATAGTCCGGCGTTATCCATAGATTGATGCGTGCGTTTCAAACGTTCGGATCTTGGGACTGCACCAGCAAGAGCAACGACGGGATCACTTTCCGCATTAGCGGTGACAAGTCCTGTCGCCAAATTCGATGCACCGGGACCGGAGGTAACAAGACATACGCCGGGTTTCCCAGTTAATCGACCGACCGCAGCTGCCATAAAGGCGGCGTTTTGTTCATGACGGCATATGATCAATTCTGGACCACGATCTTGAAGAACGTCAAAAACGGAATCAATCTTGGCACCTGGAATACCAAAAATGTGCGTTACTCCTTGCTTGATCAAACAATCGACAACAAGGTCAGCTCCTTTCGTAACGGTCTTTGCTTGGACATCTTGCACTTTTGTACTCAATGCAGTCACCTCTTCTTTTGTCTTTGAAATATTATGAAATACTTTCAATGTAAAACATTGGATGCATGTGACAATTATAATACAATAACTGGTATTTTCAAGAGAGAAATTTTCAGAAAAATGGCAAAAAATAATGAAATCGTTTTCGAAATGCCGTTTTAATAGGGAAGTACAAAGTGCGGAAACTTGAAAAAGAAATTCCTGTTTATTTTTTGTCATCCCACATGATAAAAATCACTTTCCTCTGCAAAGGATAGCGGTTACAATATAGTTGTTGTTAACGTAAACATTAAATTTAAGGTGAAATGATCCAGAGCGATATAAAAAGCAGGAATCATAATATGGCCTGATCGTCTTGTATAATAACGTGACCTGTTAAGTTATGCAGAATGCTATTGCTAAATAATAGGCAGAATACAACCATTTTTGTTAACGTTAACAATTTTGTTGGAAAGAGGACTATAGAAGGGATGAGAGAGTAATGACTAAAGCATTTTTAGACGAAAACTTTTTGTTAAGCAATCCCACAGCTGAAATTTTGTATCATCAGTATGCCAAGGATATGCCGATTATCGACTATCATTGTCATTTAAGTCCACAGGAAATTTACGAAAATAAAGAATTCAAGAATATTACGGAAGCTTGGTTGTACGGAGATCATTACAAGTGGAGACTGATGCGGGCCAATGGGGTAGAGGAGCGCTTGATTACGGGGGATGCCGAAGATTATGACAAGTTTTTGGCTTGGGCCAAAACCGTACCTACACTGATCGGTAACCCACTGTACCATTGGACACATTTGGAGCTTCAACGCTTTTTCGGTGTACATGAGCTGCTAAATGAAAAGAACGCACCTTTGATCTGGGAGAAAGTGAACCAAAAGCTGCAGGGACAGGGCTTTGGAGCACGTGATCTGATTGTAAATTCGAAGGTAACTGTTGTGTGCACCACAGATGATCCGACGGACCATCTTGAATACCATAAACAAATCTGCAAGCTGAGCGATTTTCCAGTGGCTGTATTGCCGAGCTTCCGCCCGGACAAAGCCTTGGAAATTAATCGTGAAACATTTCAGCCTTGGGTAGCCCGTCTGGGTGAGGTCAGCGGCCTGGATGTTTCCGGCTTTGAAGGATTTTTGAATGCGCTGGCGAGCCGGGTGCGTCATTTTTATGCTGCTGGAGGACGGGTATCCGATCATGCACTGGATACGGT